>DASXKW010000042.1:0-3574 GCA_036496625.1 Solirubrobacterales bacterium
CACCGGCAGCGCCTCGAGCGTCGCCTCCGGCCGCATCTCCTACACCCTCGGCCTCGAGGGCCCGGCGATGACGATCGACACCGCCTGCTCCTCCTCGCTGGTGGCGATGCACCTGGCGGCGGGGGCGCTGCGCGGCGGCGAGTGCGACCTCGCCCTGGCCGGCGGGGCGACGGTGATGTGGACCCCCGATGCCTTCGTCCTCTTCTCCCGCCAGCGCGGACTTGCACCGGACGGGCGCTGCAAGCCATTCGCCGAGGCGGCCGACGGCACCGCCTGGTCGGAGGGCGTGGGCATGCTCGTCTTGGAGCGCCTCGCCGACGCCGAGGCCAACGGCCGGCGGGTGCTGGCGACGATCCGCGGCTCGGCGGTAAACCAGGACGGCGCCTCCAACGGCCTCACCGCCCCCAACGGCCCCTCCCAGGAGCGGGTGATCCGCCAGGCCCTGGCCAACGCCGGCCTCGGGCCCGCCGACGTCGACCTGGTCGAGGCCCACGGCACCGGCACGCCCCTGGGCGATCCGATCGAGGCGGGCGCCCTGATCGCCACCTACGGCCAAGAACGCGAGCAGCCGGTGAGGCTCGGCTCGCTGAAGTCCAACATCGGCCACGCCCAGGCCGCAGCGGGGGTGGGCGGGGTGATCAAGGCCGTGCTGGCGATGCGCAAGGGGCTGATGCCGAAGACGCTTCACCTCGACTCACCCTCCTCACGGGTCGAGTGGTCCGAGGGCAAGGTCGAGCTCTTGAGTGAGGCAATGCCCTGGCCAAAGACAGAGCGCCCCCGTCGGGCCGCCGTCTCTTCCTTTGGCATCTCGGGCACCAATGCCCATCTGATCTTGGAGGAGGCGCCCGTGGCCGGACGGGACCCCGGCCCGGGCGCCTCTGCCAAGGACCTCGAGGGTGAGGAGCCGTCCGCTCCCCTCAAAGGTCCGCTGCCCTTCGCGCTGTCGGCCAGGGGCGAGGATGCCCTGGCGGTCCAAGCCGAGCGCCTCGCCGGGCACCTGCGCGAGAACCCGGAGCTGGAGGACCGGGACCTCTGCTTCTCCCTGGCCACGACCAGGGCCGGGCTCGAGCAGCGGGCTGTTGTCGTGGCAGGCGAGCGCGAGGAGCTGCTGGGAGCTCTCGATGCCCTCGCCCGGGGCGAGCGCCCCGCGGCGGCGATCCTCTCGAAGGCCAAGCCCACCCCAAGGCTGGCCTACCTCTTCAGCGGCCAGGGCTCCCAGCGCCCCGGCATGGGCCGCGAGCTCTACGAGGCCTACCCCGCCTACAAGAACGCCTTCGATGCTGCCTGCGAGCAGATCGACACCCACCTCGGACGTTCACTCAAGGACTTGGTCTTCTGCGAGCCCGATTCACCCGAGGGCAAGCTGCTCGGGCACACCGCCTGCGCCCAGCCCGCCCTCTTCGCCACCGAGGTAGCGCTCTACCGCCTGTTGGAGGACAAGGGCCTTATCCCCGAGCTGCTGGCAGGCCACTCGGTGGGGGAGATCAGCGCCGCCCACCTCGCCGGCGTCCTTGACCTCCCCGATGCGGCAAAGCTGGTCTGCACCAGGGGCGCCCTGATGGGGGCCCTGCCCGAGGGCGGGGCGATGGTGGCGATCGAGGCAAGCGAGCAAGAGGCCCTGGAGTCGATCTCGGGCCAAGAGCGGGAGCTCTCCCTGGCGGCGGTCAACTCACCGCGCTCCTGCGTTGTCTCAGGAGCCGAGGAGGCAGTTGCCCGGGCCGAGTCCCACTGGCAAGAGCAGGGGCGAAAGACCAAGCGCCTTGCCGTCTCCCACGCCTTTCACTCGCCGCTGATGGAGCCGATGCTGGCCGAGTTCGAAGCGGTGGCGAGGGGCCTTTCTTTGCAGGCGCCCCAGATCCCGATTCTCTCCTGCCTCACCGGCGAGCAGCTCAGCGCCGAGCAGGCAACCGACCCCGCCTTCTGGACCTCCCACGTCAGGGAGCCGGTGCGCTTTGCCTCGGCGGTCGGGGCCCTCGCCGGCGAAGGCGCCACCACTTACATCGAGCTCGGCCCCGACCCGGTCCTCTGCGCGATGGCCCGAGAGTTCCTGGGGGATGAAGACGACGCTCCCTGTGTCCCGGCGCTGCGCCAGGGACGCTCCGAGCCCGAGACCCTGATCGGCGCCCTTGCCCAGGCTCACGCCGCGGGCATCTCGATCGAGTGGGGCACCTTCTTCAAGGGCTCCGCCAGCCAAGTCGTCCCTCTTCCCACCTACCCCTTCCAGCGCAAGCGCTTCTGGCTGGCGCCCAAGGGCGGAGCTTCTGATCCAGCATCGCTGGGCCAGCAGGCGGTCGAGCACCCCTTTCTCGCCGCCGCCATAGAGGACCCCGAGGGCGAGGCCCTCGCCTTCAGCGGCCGCATCTCCGTGGCCGAGCACCCCTGGCTGGCCGATCACGGCGTGCTCGGCTCGGTGCTCTTGCCCGGCACCGCCTTCTTGGAGGCGGCGCTCTTCGCCGGCGAGCAGGCGGGAACCCCGACGGTCGAGGAGCTGACCCTGCAGGCACCATTGATCCTCACCGAGGAGGGCGGCGTTCAACTGCGCGTCTCGGTGGCGGCGCCCGACCAAGAAGGTCGCCGCGGGGTCTTGATCCACTCCCGCCCCGAGGGTGAGGAGGCGCAGTGGACCCGCAACGCCGCCGGCACACTCAGCGCCAAGGCTGCGGCGCTGCCCGAGCCCGTCCCCGAGTGGCCGCCCGCCGCTGCCGAGCCGATCGAGCTCGACCACCTGCGCGCCCGTCTCTCAGAGGTCGGCTTCGAATACGGCCCCGCCTTCGAGGGCCTCGTCGCCGCCTGGCGCGACGGCTCCGACGTCTATGCCGAGGTCGAGCTGCCCGAGGGTGCCGGGGGGGCCGAGGGCTTCGGGGTGCACCCGGCGCTGTTGGATGCGGCCGCGCAGGCGGGCATGGGCTCCATCCTGCTCGATCGCAAGGCGGATGAGCTGCTGTCGCTGCCCTTTGCCTGGAGCGGCGTAAGCCTCAATACGGCCGCTGCCACGTCGCTGCGCGTCCAGATCCAGGCCGGCGAGGATCGGCTCACCCTCCTCGCCACTGACGAGAACGGCACTCCGGCGCTGAGCGTCGGCTCGGTGGTGGGCCGCCCGCTGGATCCCGGGCAGCTGCGGGCCGCCACTTCGGGCGGGCACTCGCTCTACCGGCTCGATTGGCGCCCACTGCCCCCGTCCACGGATGCGCCGCTCGAGGAGCCGGTGGTCGAAGACCTCCGCGCCGCCGAGAAGGGCGATCCGGTTGAGGTCTCCAAGGCCCTTGCCACCCGTGTTCTCGAGCGCATGCAAAGGCACCTCGCCGAGGACGCGGAGGGCTCACGCCTGGTGATCCTCACCGAAAAAGCGCTGGCCGCCACCGAGGCAGAGGCGCCGAACATCGCCGCCGCCTCGCTCGCCGGCCTCGTCCGCTCCGCCGCCACCGAGCACCCCGGCCGCTTCTGCCTGATCGACAGCGACGGCAGCGAGGCGTCCGAGGCCGCCCTGGAGCGGGCGCTTGACGCCGATCCCCGCGAGGCCGAGATCGCCCTGCGCGAGGGAGAGACGCTGGTGCCCCGGTTGGTACAGGCCAAG
>DASXKW010000043.1:0-2357 GCA_036496625.1 Solirubrobacterales bacterium
GCAGCTGCTGCTTGAACTCGGGCGCCGTGTACAGGTCGACCTCGCCGGTGAGCGAGATCACGTACGCGTCGCCGCTGAGCTGCTCGGTCTTGATGTCGAAATTCATGCCCAGATCCCCCGAATCGTTCGCCGGCCGTCTGGCGGGCCGCTCGGGCGTGAGTCTATCCGCGCGACCGAAGCCGCAATCTTCTACCGGCTACCCGCCGTTGCCAGAGCTGACCGACGGCGCGCCCTGAAGGAGCGTGTTGATCAGATGCTCGATCTGCTTCTTCTGCGGAGCGTTCGGATAGACCCTCAGATACCGCTGCAGCGCATGGCCGGCGACCTTGTTGTTGCCGGCGTTCTCCGCCGCCGTCGCGAGCTGCTGGAGGAACAGCGGGTTACGGGGTTGGCGCCTCGACGCCTGCTGGTAGTCCTTCACGGCGAGCCCGTAGGCGCCGACGGCCTTCTGATACAGCAGCGAGGTCCTGGCCGACGCCTTCTGCGACGCGTCCGCGTAGGTCGGGTTCTGGCCCACCGCCGACCCCAGCGTGCCGCTGGGCA
Source organism: Solirubrobacterales bacterium (assembly GCA_036496625.1). Classification (GTDB taxonomy): domain Bacteria; phylum Actinomycetota; class Thermoleophilia; order Solirubrobacterales; family 70-9; genus VRUE01. The sequence continues at coordinate 544 of DASXKW010000043.1, forward strand.
GGAACGGGGCGCTCGGGTCTGCGGCCTGCGCCGCCTGTTGCGCCTGTTGGTACTGCGTCGCGTACTTGCTGCCGGCTGTCAGCTCGAGGCCGCCGAGCTCGCCCCACCTGGTCGCGTCGTCCTTCTTCACGGCGAGGTAGCTCGTAAGCGCCTGCATGGCCAGGGCGGGATGGCCCTGCTGTTCATACGCGGTGGCGAGGTCGCGATACCCCTTGGCGGGATCCTTCTGGATCTCGTCCTGGGCCTTGGAGACGGAGCTGCCGCCGCTGCCGCCGAAGATGCCGTTGTAGAGCTGCTGCAGGCCGCCGCCGTTACCGGAGCCCACCCCGAGGCCCACGAAGCTCAGCCCGAAGACGACTGCGAGGAGGGCGTACAGCCACTTCTGGTGCCGCCGGAGGCGGACGAAGAAAAGCTGCTGATTCGGGTTGCCGCCGCCGCTGTGCCGCCGCCGCCCGCGCGCGCGCGCCTTCGGCGGCTGCGCCTTCGCCTTCGCCTGCTGCTTCGCCTTGACCGCTGCCCTGGCCATCAGCCGCCCAGAGTAGCCGAGGCCGGGGCGATCTTTGCCCTGCGCCGCTCGATGAGCACCGCGAGCCAGATCGATGCTTCGAACAGCGCCCACATCGGCAGCAGCTCGAGGAACGTCGTCAACAGGTCCGGCCCGGGAAGGGCGAGCGCCACCAATGCGGTGATGAAGTACCCGTAGCGGCGGTTCCGACGCAGCGTCCGCGAGCTCAGGACACCGATGGAGACGAGCCCGACGATCACGAGAGGGGTCTGGAAGATCACGACCATCCCGACGAGCACCGTCACGACAAACGAGTAGTACGCCTTCGCCTGAATCAGGTGGACGAAGTGGGCACTGTCGTAGTTCGTGAGCCAGTGGAGCGCGCGCGGCAGCAGCACCCAGTAGCCGAACGCGATCCCGCCGGCCGCCAGAACGGCGGCCGCAGCGACGAGCCCGAGGATCTTGCGCTCGACGCCGCTCTCGAACGCGGGGGCGAAGAATCCCCACAGCTGCCAGAGGATCACCGGCGACGCGAGCACGAGGCCGGCGTAGATGCTCACGGTGACCGAAACCGTGAACGGCTCGGCGACCCCGATGGCGAGCAGCTTCCTGTGGTCCGGCGGCAGAGGCTGGTTCAGCCAGGTGAGCAGCCGGTTGTGGAACGCGTAGGCGACGGCCGTGCCGACTACGACGGCGCCGATTATCACGAAGAGCCGCTGTCGCAGCTCCTCAAGGTGCTCGTCCAACGTCGCCTCCTCGCCGTGGTGGAGGCGGCGGGGAAGCTTGCTCATCGCCGTTCTAGGTGGTCTCGCGCTCGGACGGCGTGGCAGTCGTCGCGGTGACCGTGGGCTCGGCGGGCGGGAGCTCCGGCGGCGGCTCGACCTGCTCCGGAGAGGAGTTGCCGGTCACTGCGTCCTTGAACTCTCGCATCCCGTGCCCGAGCGAGCGCCCGATCTCCGGGAGCCGCTTGCCGCCGAAGAGCAGCAGCGCGATCACGAGGATGATGGCGATGTGCGAGGGCTGGGTCCATCCCATGCGTCCAGCGTAGCGCGTTTGCCGTCAGGCGGGCGGGAACAGAGGAGGTCTAGCTAGACTGGTCTCGGTTGGTCCGGGCGGGGCGAAAGCCCCGCTATTTTGGGGAAAAGAGGCGTATCGAGTGGCATTGCTCAAGTTGGAGAACCTGCACGTCGCGCTCGAGGACGGCACCGAGATCGTCAAGGGCGTCGACCTCGAGGTGGACACGAACGAGGTGCACGCGGTCATGGGGCCGAACGGCTCCGGCAAGTCGACCCTCGCGTATGCGCTGATG
>DASXKW010000044.1:0-58161 GCA_036496625.1 Solirubrobacterales bacterium
TAGCGCACTTCGGCGCAGTTGAGCACCGATTCGCCGCTGCCGGTGTTGAAGACGATGCCGGTCCAGGAGCCGGCTTTTTCGCCCTTGGAGAAGAGGACAGGTTCCCCGGCGGTGCCTTCGGCTTTGAGGGTACCGTTGACGGTCAGTGACGAAACTTCAACGATGACGTCAGGTTTCATCATCACGGTCACGCCAGATTCGATCGTTACAGCGCCACCCGTGTAGGGGTCGCCGGCTGCCATCAACGTCATGTTTTCTTTGATCGTCGCGGGAAGGGCTGTGGCGGAGGCGCTATCCGGAGCGAGCAGAAGCGCAATGGCCAGTGCGCCGATGATGGCGGGGCAGATCCTGTTCGCGGAGTGCCGGAAGCGCGTTCCGGCAAGCGACCGACGACACGAGACGTTGAGCACGAAGACCCTCCCTGCGTTTGAAGACTGGCGCGGTCGAGCCTCTCGGGAATTGATGAGACTCTGTTTCGGTATCTATCGATACTTGACCGGAGGGCCTGCCGTCAAGTGGCGGGGAAACCGCTGGACGATTGGCCTACGGTTTGCCTCAGCAATTCTTAAGTGAAAATATTTTCAGCATTCTCGGCATCACCAGCCTGGAACTGGCGGCGTTATCCGCTAACCGGCTGCCGGCGAAGGTAGTCGGCGCACAGTGGCACTGTGAAGTCGACCTCACCCCGAGCCGGTGCATAGAGAAGGCTGGCCTTGATCAGGCGATCACGCACGACCGATACATCCTGGAGCTCCTTCCCCATTGCCGCTGCAACCTCGCCACTGCGCTGCGGTCCGTCTCCAAGCGCGGCGATCGTGGACATGTAGCGACGATCGGCATCCGGCAGCTTGCCTATGCGCTGGCTGAAGAAGTTGTCGTCCAGGTACTCGAGAACGATGGGCTCGGCAGCGTTCACCTGGCTCCGATCGATGACCTGGCCACGATGGATCTTCCAGATCTCGCGTCCGTACTCCTGCAGGAAATACGGGTAGCCCTCGGTGAGGTCGACGATCCTCTCAACCGCCGCCGGCTCCCATTCCACGTTCTGGCTGCGGGCAGGCTCCGCCAGCGCCGCAGCGGCCGCCAGGCGGTCCAGGGCGCCGACTTCGCGGAACTCGAAGCCACGCTCGGCGTAGCTCTTGGCCTCCCCGGCCAGATCCGGCAACAGCGGCAGGCCGCCGCCGACGAGTGCTACCGGAAGAGCCTTCTGCTTGGCCCGGTGAAGCCCGACGATGAGCGCTTCGAGATCTGCCTTCGACAGGTTCTGCAGCTCATCGAGGACCAGGGCGAAACCAGTGCCGTTGGCCTGCGCGGCGGCGCCAACCTCGACCAAGAGATCACGCAGGTCCTCGGCGAGATCACCCGAATCGGCAACGCCCTCCAATGCGCTGACATCGAACCTGAAGTCGATGTCGCCCAAGGTCAGCGTGAACGCCTTCAGAGCTTCGAGGCCACGTCGCACCGCGTCTCCGGCCCGCTTCGTGGCGCTCATCTCCATCAGCGCCTTCCGCGCTGCCTTCGCTACCAGATGATCGATGCGGGAGCCCTCGGCAAGCTCGCGGGTCTCTCCCGACCAGTCCGCGGCATCGCATTTCGCCTCGAACTCATTCAGGAGGACCGTCTTGCCGACGCCGCGAAGGCCGGTGAGGATCAGATGCTTCTGAGTTCCGCCGGCGCCAAGCTGGGCAAGCATCTCCTCGAAGTACGCGAGCTCGGCATCGCGCCCTGCCAAAAAGGGTGGCCGTGCCCCCATATCGGGGGTATACGGATTGCGAGGCGCAGATGCTCTAACCATGTATTCCCAAGTATATTGGATCTTGATATACAAGGGTATACGTCTACATAATAGATTTGGTCGGCGGCGCCGTGGCCGCCGGGGACCTCATCGCCTCGGAGAGCTAAGAGGACGCACCGCTGGGCAGCAGGCGGATATAGGGGCGGGTTGGCTGAGCGTAGCTCAGTTCCGTCAGCCCGCTGGCGGGGACTTCGAGGTTGCCGGGGTCGACGTAATAGACGATGAAGATCTCTGAGCCTTCGAGGCGGTGTTCGACCACGTAGCCGACCCGCCGGCCGAGGTAGAGGACCGGCATCCCGTCCTGGATCTCGGCCTCGTTCCGGGGGTTCGCGGCGAAAGAGACGTGGGAATAGCCTTCGGCTCCCCCGCGCACGGCGCCCTTCGGGTGAAGGATGGCGGCGAGGCCGATCAGGGCGACGATCAGGCCGAGCGCGACCCAGGCGATCGGGTGGGTGCGGCGGCCCTGCTTCTTGAAGGCGAAGGGGTGTTCGAGGTCGGCGCCGGCAAAGCCGGCGGTCGGGGCGTCGGTCGCGTAGCGGAAGAGCGCCACCGCGAAGACCTGCCTCGTCGCGGTGGCCAGCGCCGCCACGACGACCAGCGCGATCAGGCCGATCGCGATCATCGCGATGCCGGCGCCGGGGTTTGCCTGATTCTCCGCGGCTCCGATCGCGATCAGGACGCCGGCGGGAAATGCCACCAGGACGGTCCAGGCGGTGATCCCGACGACGCCGCTGAGGCCCTCGCCCCAGCGGCTTTTGAGGAGGTGCATCGAGCCGCGCATCGCCTCTACCGGGCCCGCGTCCTCGAGCGTCATCAGCGGCACGGCGAAGATCGTGCCCAGCCCCCAGGCGGCGCCGACGAGCCAGGTGACGATCCTCCCCCCTCCCGGCAGGCGACGGGCGACCTCGCCGAGCAGCAGGCCGACGACGGCGGAGAGCAGCGCCCAGCCCGCGATGCGGTCGATCCGCTCGTAGGCGGCGCCGAGCGCCTCGCCGACGCTGAGCCGGCCGCCGTCGAAGTGCGCCGCGGCAGCCGAGGCGAGAGCGACGTTGAAGAAGACGCTGACGAAGGTGAGCGGGTAGAGCGCGATCAGCCAGACCAGGGCGAGCGAGGCGCGCGAATGCTGCGAGGAGGAGAAGGACCCGCTGAGGTAGAGGACGATCGCGGCGCCGCCGATCGCGCAGCCGGCGCCGAGCAGGGCAATCGCGATCATCGTTGGATCGCGCCGCATCAGCCGCCAGGCAGCCCCTGTCAGCCGCCAACCGCGGCTGATCCGCCCCTCGTTCGCGCTTGCTCCATCGCCGAGCTGTGACGCCTCCACCCGCACCGTATCGGCGAGCACCGCGAACCCTTTAGCGAAGGGCCGAGGTCAGCGCACCTTCCTCAGGCGGAAGCAATGCGTGTTCCGCGTGGGTCCAGAGCCGCCACCTCGAAGCTATTGACCCGCTTCTCAAAAGCTTCGACCAGCTCGAGCAGCTCGTCGCACTCCCAGACGCGACCCCACTTCCGCTCGTTGAGCCGGCGAAGAATCCCCGCATCTTCCAGCTGCCGCATCGCGGCGCCGACAGCCACGTGCGACCTGCCGCTCAGTCGCTGAGCCGCCGGGACGTCTATCACGGGCTGCTCAGGCAGGGCGGAAGCCAGCCGGCTGGCAGAGGAGTCCCTACGCGGCCGACCAAGGCGATCCAGCCAGTCGTCCTGAAGCGCTTCGATCTCGTGGGCGAGGCCATCCGCCTCCAGAGCCGCTCGTGCGGTCGTCCCCGCGAAGAGCTCACACCAATCGCTGACATCCCCGTCTCGATAGGCGGTCAGCCCTCCGATGTAGGTCCTGGGCGTGCTCCCGAGGACGAGGCTGATCGGCGGGATGTAGCCGGCAATCTCGCCGCGCCGACGCAAGATCGCGTAGATCAGCGCCCGTCCCGCTCGACCGTTGCCATCGGCGAAGGGATGGATCGTCTCGAACTGAGCGTGTGCGATCGCCGCTTGGGCAACGGGCGGAAGGTCGTTTCGTTCGATGAATCGACAGAGATCCTCCAAGAGCCCCGGCACATGCTCGGGCGGAGGGGGAACATAGGCGGCGCCGACCGGGTTGTAGTCATTGCCCCCGATCCAGTTCTGCGCCTTGCGGATCACCCCAGCGATGTCGCGGTCCTCGGTGAAGCGAAGCAGCCGGCTGTGCACGTCGAGAAGATCGCTGACGGCGAACGACTGGCTTGCGGCTCCGATGTCGATCGCGCGCTTCATCGCATCGACATTTCCCAATACCGCAGCTGCCCGGAAGTCGCCGCGTCGCCTTCCCTTGTCCTCGTGCGCGGCGCGCGCCAACCGCTTTTGTGAGATGACCACTCCCTCGATGCGCGACGAGGCGACGCTCTCGGAACGGAGCAGATTCTGCGCAATTGCGCCGAGAGTCGCCACCCGCCGAGCGGAGTGCTCCAGCCGGCCGAGTGCTTTTGTGGCCTCGTGCAATGACGCGCCAGCGTCGCCGTCGAAGAGGTACGAGCGTTCGGAGATCGGGGCTGGAACGAAGGTCCGATACCGACCGCCGCGCCGAGTCGCCCGCCCGTAGCCGGCTAGATTCGCCGGCCAGAGGTGCTCCTCATAGCTCCCCATCGTGATCTGCTGTGAGCCAGTCTCCTCCAAACTTTCCTTTCAGAGGGTGTGAAGGTTTGTAAGTTTAACTCGTAAACTAACAAAGTCGTCGGTTCAGATCGATAGCTCTCGGCCTAAACGGAGACGAGGGTGAGATTCTCGCCTGGCCGGGTGAGAGCTTCGATGTCGTCGCGGTCCGACGCAACGACGACGGCGTTGCGCTCGAGGGCGCAGCAGACGACATGGGCATCGGCGATGTCCGTCTTCGCACGATCGCCAAGCCGCTCGCCGACCTCCTTGGCGCGTGCCTCGTCAAGAGGATCGGCCTCGCCATTCGCGATCACGCGCGCCGAGTATGCCGAGCGAGGTCCGCCACGCCAAACCTGCGCGAGGGCAGTGGCGGGGATTACGATTTTTATCTGGAGCCTCGCGGCGCCCTCGATCAGAGCCGCCACGGCCTCGTTCGCGCGCTCGAGAGCGATCAGGCCCCCTGCATCGAGAACTATTTCTCGCCGAACGCTCGCTTCAGTTCGCTCCCTGCCCATTGCCTCGCCTCCTCACTGATCGGGCCAAACTCTGCCTCCCATAGCTCCACCGCTTCGCGCAGTCCCCGCGAGCGCTTGCGCGCGATAACGGCATCTTCGATCGCAGCCGAGACGTTAGCCGCCCTCCCTGCCTCGACATCGTCCCGCGCGATCTGGATTACCTCTGGCTCCACGGAGATCGTCACCCTCTCTTTCATACGAAGCATCATACGCTCCGCCCTTTGACTCGACGCAGCCGACCGTAGGGCACCATCTGCGCACGCGTGGCGCGCAGATGGTGCCGTCTTCGCCAATCACGGACCCAGAAGGGCGGCGGGCACTACGGCAATGCCATCCGCACGGCGGTACGCCTCCGGCCCCGTCGTCACGATCACCGCGTCGAGCAGGTCATCGCCCAGGCGCTCGGCGAGCCAGCGTAGATGGCGCGTGTGGCTGTCCTCGACCGTGCGCGTCAGCTTCACCTCTAGGGCGACGATGCGTCCATCGCCTCTGTCGACGATCAGGTCGACCTCATGCTCCCCCCCGCGGGTTCGAAGATGACCCACGGAACCTGCCTCGACCGCCTGCGCGTAGACCCTGATCGAAAGCGTGACCAGAGACTCGAACAGCGCTCCGAGCAGCGTGCCGTCGCGGGGCGCCGGGGGCTCCGATTCCCCACCGCGCAGCAATGCGTCGGCGCCCGCCCCGAGCAGGCGGGTGGCCAGGGCTGGATCGGCGAGCTGGTGCTTCGGCGGGAGCGCGAGGCGACGTATATGGCTGCGCGTCGGCGCCCAGGCCGGCAGCGGGTCGAGGATCCAGAGCCTTTCCAGCGCGTTTCTGTAGGGGCCGGCCGTGGCTTTGGTCGGCTTGTCTCCGTGGCCCGCAGTCGCCGCGTCGCGAATCTTCTCGAAGGAGGTCGCGGTCGAGGACGCTGCCGCGTATGCGGCCATCCAGCGGCGAAGGCCGTCGGGGCTGCGCACCTCGCGCCCGACCTCGTCCGGGAAGTCGCGATCGACCACGCGGCGCAAATAGCCATCCAGCTGGGCCCTCCGTGGCCGATCTGCCAGGTCGCGAATACCGGGGAAGCCCGAGCGGAGGATCTCCTCGACATAGTCCTCGAGCGTGAGCCCACTGCGGCCGTTGAGCTGCTCCCGCCTGCCGCTCAGCAGATCGCGGAGGCTCACGCCCACCTCGCCCCCGATGCGCTCGGCAAGGGAGAGCGGGCGCATCCGCAGGGTGACGATCCGCCCAGCGCCCGAATGGGTCGGCGGATTTACGGGGACCGCAGAGCCGGCCAGCAGGAATTGGCCCGGAGGCGCTCCCTCGTCGACGCGACGGCGGACGAGGTCCCAGATCTCGGGCACGCGTTGCCACTCGTCGATCAGGATCGGTGGCGGATCGTCGAGCAGCCGCGCCGGATCTCCCAGCGCAAGGCTTCGTTGACCCGGATCGTCCAGGGCATGGATCGTAGTAGCGCGCCGCGAAGCGGTAGCGGTCTTGCCAACGCCCTTTGGACCCTCGATCGCGATCGCGGCCAGGCCTACCGCGAGCTCATCGAGCTCGTCATCGACGATTCGGGGCAGGTAGGCGACCGGTTCCACCCTGGCTAATATACCAAATGGACGGCTATTGATATACCAAATGGACAGCTGTCACTCGCCCAAACGGACGGCTCAGCGGATCTTTTCGTAGAGGCTGAGCAGCGGCAGGTACATCGAGATCACGATGAAGCCGACCATGCTGCCGACGAAGACGATCATCAGCGGCTCGATCAGGGCGGTGAGGGCCTTGACCTTGGCGTCGACCTCGGCCTCGTAGAAGTCGGCGATCTTGCTCATCATGTGCTCGAGCTGGCCGGTTTCCTCGCCGACGGCGACCATGTGGCCGACCATCGGCGGGAAGATCGGATTCTGCTCGATCGGCGCCGCCAGCGAGCCGCCGCGCTTGACCGAGGCGTAGACGTCGTCCATCGCCTGCTCGATCACGATGTTGCCCGCGGTCTCGCCGGTCAGTTTGATCGCCTGCAGCATCGGCACGCCGGAGGAGACCGAGCCGGAGAATGTTCGCGACCAGCGCGCCAGCGCCACCTTCTGGATCACGTCGCCGATCTTGAAGGGGATGCGCAGGGTGAAGCGATCCCAGCTCTCTTTGCCGCGCTCGGTCCGCTTCCAGCGGAAGAAGAGGATGGCGAGCAGCGCAATCCCGGGGATGATCGCGAACCAGTAGCTGGTGAGGGCGTTGGAGGCGCCGACGCAGAGCTGCGTCGGCGCCGGCAGGGACGAGCTTTCGCCGGGGTGTTCTTCGGCGATTTCTTTGAAGACGTTGACGAAGACCGGGATCACGAAGACGACGATCGCGACCAGCACGACGACGGCGAAGCCGAAGACCAGCGCTGGGTACATCAGCGCCGATTTGACCTGACGGCGCAGGGCGTCGGTTTTCTCGACCTGGAAGGCGATCCGGTCGAGCGCGTCTTCGAGCCGCCCGGACTGCTCGCCGGAGCGCACCATCGCCCGGAAGAGGCGGTCGAAGACGCGCGGATAGCGGCCCATCGCCTGCTCCAGCGTGCTGCCCGCCTCGACGTCGGCGCGGATGCCGGCCGTCGCCTCGCGGATCTCTTCGTCGAGCGTCTGCTCTTCGAGCGAGTGCAGGGTGCGCAGCATCGGCATCCCGGAAGCGACGAGGGTGGCGAACTGGCGCGAGTAGACCGAGAGCTCGCGCATGTCGACGCCCTGCCATTGGCGAAAGATGTTCTCGAGCTTGAACGGCTCGCTCTTCTCGCTGACGTCGAGGACGATCAGGCCGCGCTGGCGCAGCTGATCGGTGACCTGGGCCTTGGATTCGGCCTCGACCTCGCCCGCCGTGGCGGCGCCGGCGAGGTCCATCGCGCGGAAGGCGAAGGTGGTCGCGCCCGCCATCGGCTAGGCCACCGGAGCGTATTGGGGTTGCGCGATGGCGCCGCCGAGCAGGCGCTTGAGCTCCTCGGGGACCGAGGCCCGCTGTTCAGCCAGCGCGCGAGTGATCTTGCCGGCACGGACGAGCCGGGCGAGGTCCGCGTCCATCGTCTGCATCCCAACCGCGCCGGAGGTCTGCACCGCGGCATAGATCTGGTGCGTCTTTCCCTCGCGGATGAGGTTGCGGATCGCCGGCGTCGGCACCAGCACCTCGCAGGCGACCGCGCGCCCCATGCCGTCAGCGGTCGCCAGCAGCTGCTGGGTGACGATGCCCTGCAGGGCAATCGAGAGCTGGGTGCGCACCTGGCCCTGCTGCTGGGGCGGGAAGACGTCGATGATGCGGTCGACGGTCTGCGCGGTCGACTGGGTGTGCAGGGTGGCGAAGACGAGGTGGCCGGTCTCGGCCGCGGTCAGCGCCGTGGAGATCGTCTCCAGGTCGCGCATCTCGCCGACGAGGATGACGTCGGGGTCCTCTCGCAGGGCGGCGCGCAGGCCCAGCGAGAAGTCGACCGCGTCGGCGCCGACCTCGCGCTGGTTGACGATCGAGCGCTTGTGGTTGTGGAGGAACTCGATCGGGTCCTCGATCGTGAGGATGTGGTCCTGGCGCTCGGAGTTGATCACGTCGATCATCGCCGCCAGCGTCGTGCTCTTGCCCGAGCCGGTCGGGCCGGTGACGAGCACGAAGCCGCGAGGTTTGGCGGCGAGATCGCGCAGCACCTGCGGCACCCCGAGCGAGTCGAGCGCCGGAATCTCCTGTGGCACGAGGCGGAAGGCGGCGCTGACCGCGCCACGCTGGAAGAAGCAGTTGACGCGGAAGCGCGCGACGTTGGGAATCGCGTAGGCGAAGTCGAGCTGCTTCTGGTTCTCGAAACGCTTGCGCTGGTCGTCGTTGAGGATCGAGTAGACGACCTCGCGAGTCTCCTGCCCGGAGAGCGCCGGGAAACCCTGCATCGGCTCGATCTTGCCCTTTTCACGGATCGCCGGTGGCGAGCCCGCGGTCAGATGCACGTCGGAGGCTTTGACTCGGACCATGTGGGCCAGGACCTCTGAGAAGTCGAATTCCATGAGTGCTAGATCGTCCTTTCGGCCGGATTGCTCGATACCCGGAATCGATTAGGCGGTGACACGGATGACCTCCTCGAGGCTGGTCAGGCCGCTGCGAACCTTGGCGACCCCGTCTTCGCGAAGGGTGAGCATCCCCTCGTGACGGGCGGTCGCGGCAATCTCGGCCTCCGGCGCCTGCGAGACGGTCATTTCCTTGATCAGATCGCTCATCCGCATCACCGAGTAGAGCCCGACCCGACCTCGGTAGCCGCTTTGATTGCAGCGACTGCAGCCGACCGGCTCGTAGGCCTCGATCTCCCCGCCGACCCGGACGTCGGCATCGGCCAGGGCCTGAGGGGGCACGACGGCGCGCTTCTTGCAGTGGCTGCAGAGCTTGCGGGCCAGGCGCTGAGCGACCACGCAATCGACCGACGACGCGATGAGAAAGGCCTCGATGCCCATCTTGGTCAGACGGGTGATCGCCCCTGGGGCGTCGTTGGTGTGCAACGTGGTCAGCATCATGTGGCCCGTCAGCGCCGCCTCGATCGCGATCCGAGCGGTCTCGCCGTCGCGGATCTCGCCGACCATCACGACGTCTGGGTCGGCACGCAGGATCGATCGCAGGCCGGTGGCGAAGTCGAGGCCCGCCTTGCGGTTGACGTTGATCTGGTTGATCCCGTCGAGTCGGTACTCGACCGGATCCTCGATGGTGATGATGTTCTTCTCGACGTCGTTGATCTCCTGCAGCGCCGCGTAAAGGGTGGTCGACTTGCCCGAGCCGGTCGGGCCGGTGACGAGGACGGCGCCGTAGGCCTGGTGGAAGGAGTCCTCGAAACGGCTGCGCGCGGTGCCTCCCATGCCAAGGTCGTCGAGCGAGCGCTGGGCATTGTCCTTGTCGAGGATGCGGATTGTCGCCCCCTCGCCGCGCTGCGTCGGCAGCGTCGTGATGCGCAGGTCGACGCGGCGGTCCTCGACCGTGACGCCGACGCGGCCGTCCTGCGGCACGCGCTTCTCGGCGATGTTGAGGTCGCTCATGATCTTGATCCTCGAGACGACCGCGTTGATCATTCGCTTCGGCACATGGGCCGCCTCGCGCAGTACGCCGTCGATGCGGAAGCGCACGCGCATCTCCGCCTCGCCCGGCTCGAAATGCACGTCCGAGGCCCCCTCCCCCACGGCTTGGCCGAGGATGCTGTAGACCAGCTTGATCACTGGCGCGTCTTCGGCGCTGACTTCCATGTTCGCGACGGCGGCGAGCTCGTCCTCGCCTTCCGCCTCGCCTTCGGTCACCGCCTCGCTGACCGCGCTCTGCAGCGTGTTGAGCCGGCCGATCAGCGCCTCGATGTCCTCCTCGGCCGCGACCGCTACGCGGCAATCCAACCCTGTGGCGATCTGGATGTCGTCGACGGCAAGGATGTTTGTCGGGTCTGCCATCGCCACGATCAGCGTCTGCTTGTCGGCAAAGCCGATGGGCAGGGCCATGTAGCGGCGGGCCGTGTTGACCGAGATCAGATTCGCGGCCGCCATGTCCACCTGGTAGACCGCGAGATCGACGTGTTCGAGGCCGTAGCGCTCGGCCACTGCGCGGGAGAGCTGATCGGCATCGATCACGCCCTGCTCGAGCAGCAGGCTCTCCGGCGTGCGGCCCACGGCGCGAGCTTCTTCGATCGCCTGGCGGGCCCTGTCTTCAGGGGCGAAGCGGAGATCGACGAGCACGTCCGTGACGAAGCCGGTCGAGCGACTCCGCGCAACCGGTGGCGTCAGGCCCGGGGTTGCGCCGGCGGTCGGATCCAGCGCCGGCGCGGTCGAGTCGCCGGATTCCGGGACCGGCCGCAGGTGGCTGGGGTAGTCCCGCGAGTCCATGCTCACGGGTGGTAGTCGAGCGTGGGGCCCCTGTAGCCGGCGTCGATTACGGCCTGGACGACGCTCTGACCGCTCTGGAAGCCGTAGTTGACCGAAGCGGTCGGAATCGTCTGATGCAGGCGCTTGGGCCGCACGACCACAAGCGCCGGAACGCGATTGACGCCCACTCCCTCGGTGATTGCCGCATAGCGCGAGATCTCGCTGGCCGGAACGACGAAGGTGGCTGCTTCGGGCAGGGCGGCCAGCCGTTCGGTCGCCCCCTTGACCAATCTGTCGTCAATCCCGCCGTCGTGGACGAAGAGCAGGACGACGGTCTTGTCGTTGTTCCAGGCGGCGATCACCGGGCGCGGCAACGGGCGCGCGCTGCCCGCCGAGGCCTGGCTCACCATCGTCAGCGCAGCCGAAAGCCCGGCCGGCGCTTCGCCGGCGGCTTCGGTGCTGACGCTGGCCGAAGAGGCTTCGCTCGATTCGGATTCTTCGCCGCCGCTGCCGCCGCCCATCGATGACATCACGAAGATGCCGACGACGACCAGCAGGACGCCGATCACGGCAAGCTGCATCAGGGGGTTTTCGTTGAGCTTCTGCCTCATACGTCCGCTTACTAACTCGGCAGAATCGCGCCCGAGCTTGAGCGCTGAGAGCCGGCTTACGGCGCCGGGAGAGGCCTAGCAGCTGGCGTTCGGCGCCGCGCCTTGGGCAGTGGCCCCGGCGCATTCGACGTAGAACTGAGGCGAGTAGTAGCGGGCGGTGGTGACGGTCGTTTTTTTGACCTGGCCGCCGCCACCGGTGGGTTCTTTTTTTTCGCTCGTTTCCGTCACCGGAGTGATTTCTGCCGGCGGTTTGTAGGAGGCGGAGTCTTCCACCTTGCCGTTGCCGCTCATGACGATTTTCTTGCCGGCGATCACGCCCTTGTAGGTGGCGTTGCCCGAGAGGTTGATCGAAGTGTTCGGTCCGTAGACGACGAATTCGTCTTCGGTCTGGGCGTTCCCGCTGAGATTTGCGCTCGTTGGCACCGTGGTGGAGCCGAGCAGGTAGAACGCCGGCATCACCGTCTTGCTCGTCGACGCGATTCGGGTGTTGCCGCTCAGTGAGATCTGGGCCGCCCCCGAAGAAAGGTTGCAGTTCTCCGGGGTGTCGAAGAAGAAGCGGACCTGAACGCCCGAGGCCATGATCAGCTGGGAGTTTCCGCTCAAGCTGATCGAGCAGACCCAGTAGTCGCCGCCGCTCACGGTCAGCGTGTCGTTGGCGTCAAGCGTGATAGAGCGAGTGCTCGCGTTCCAGGGCTTGGTCGTGTTCCTGTTGCCGCTGTACGCGTCGAGTTCGCACCCGGTCGGTTCGCGGGTCGGGTTCGTCTTGGCGCACTTGACCAGGCGGTAGTCGGAGTTGCTCGTGGAGATGTTGCTGGGCATGAAGCTGGAGACCGGTGGCAGCGCCTTGCTGCCTTCGGATTCTTTGTATCCGGGGCACTGTTTGGCGTTGCCGGTCTTTTCGAATTTCTTGCCGATGCCATGGCGGGCATCGCCGCAGATGTCGGCATTGCCGGTGGCGGTGATGTTGCCGTTGGTCCCGACCCCGACGCGCACATCGGCGTTGCCGCTGAGTTCGATGCCTTCCTGGCCGATCAGGCCTTCGAACCCGGTCGAGCCACTGGTCTGAGTCGTGCCGCTGCTTTCTTCGCTTGTGCTTTTTTCTTCGGGGATCGTTTCTTCTTTGGTTTCCTGCACAGCCGATTCGTTGTAAGCGACCTCAATCCGGCGACTCACTTCGCCAACGGCGCCGGTGGCGACCACGCAGAGCCTGTATTCGCCGCACGTCGAACCCGCTGGGCTGACCCGATAGGAGTAGTTGCCGCCCCCCACTGTGCCGGCAACTGCGGGGCACCAGCCATCGCCTTCGGCGACGGCGCCTTCGAGCACGCCGGCGGCGCCCAGCCTCAGGCACGGTTTCGTCGCCAGCACGACCGCATAGCGATCGATCCGCATGCGGGCAATGTTCGCCCCCGCGTCGGCAACCGCGATCGCGCTCTTCGTCGACGAGTCTCGATGCGAGCCCTCCTGCACGTTCACCGTAGCCACCACCGCGGCGCTGGCGAGAGCCATGCCGGCGATCATCGCGAAGAGCGCGATCGGCAGGGCCATGCCGCGCTCGCTGTGGATCAGCTCGGCAATGCGCCGCTGGATCGGAGCAGAAATCCGCATCGTAAGTTGATCGACGCTACGGACATCGCGCTTGAGCCTTGAAGGCTCGGCACCCTCGCGGCCGGACGCTCGTACTCGTACTAGTCGGTACTGGAAGCTGCCAGCTGCTCGATGCCGCTGGCGCGCTGGCCACCTGCGGCGAGCATCAATTTGAAGTCGTGGGGGCTCGACGCGTAGTCGAGCGCGACCTGCTCGGAGATCTTGCCCTCCATCACGTAGCCAAGCAGGGACTGATCGAAGGTGCGCATGCCGTAGTACTCGCCCTCGGCGATCACTTCGGAGATCTTGCCCGTCTCCTCTGGACTCATGATCAAGTCCTGGACTCTGCCCGTGACGACCATCACCTCGGAGGCCGGAACCCGGCCTCCGCCGGTGATGTCTGGGACGAGGCGCTGGGCGATCGCTCCCCTCAAGGTCGCCGAGAGCATCACGCGGGCCTGGTGCTGGAGGTGGGGCGGAAAGAAGTCGATGATGCGGTTGATCGTCTCGGTCGCATCGAGGGTGTGGACCGTGGAGAGGACGAGGTGCCCGGTCTCGGCGGCGGAGAGCGCCGTGCGCACCGTCTCCTCGTCGCGCATCTCGCCAACCAGGATCACATCGGGATCCTGGCGCAGGACGCGCCGCATCGCGCGGCCGAAGCTCTCTGTGTCGGAGCCGATTTCACGCTGGTTGACGATCGACTGCTTGTCTTCGTGCAGGTACTCGATCGGGTCCTCGAGCGTGATGATGTGATGCGGGCGAGTGCGATTGATGTGGTCGATCATCGCCGCCAACGTGGTGCTCTTGCCCGAGCCGGTGGTCCCGGTGACGAGGATGATCCCGCGCTGCTCCTCGGCGAGGGTGGTGACAACCTGGGGCAGGCCTAGGTCTTCGACCGAGCGGATCTCGAAGGGGATCGCGCGGCAGACGATCGAGATCGAGCCGCGCTGCTTGAAGGTATTGACGCGGTAGCGGGAGAGTCCGGGAATCGAGTAGGAGAAGTCGGCCTCGCCGGCCTCCTCGAACTCCGTCAGCGACCGCACCTCTGCGATGTCATGGAACGCTTTCTCGGTGTCCTCGGACGTGAGCTTCTCGTAGCCCTCGAGCGGAACGAGCTCGCCGTGCTGGCGGATGATCGGAGCCGAATTGACCTTGACGTGGAGATCGGACCCCTCACGCTCGATCAGCGTGCGCAGCGCTGTGTCGATGTCGAACATCCCGACCTGTATCGGCCGGGATGCCTCGATGCCTTAACCACCTGAATGAAGGATTGTGGGCGCCCTAGCCCCCACAATCCTTCAACGAACAGCGGTCAAGTCACCTCGCGCAGCTTCTGGGCTTCGCCGAGCTGCTGCAGCTTCTTGAGGCTCTGGTTCTCGATCTGGCGGATGCGCTCGCGGGTGACGTTGAAGGTCCGCCCCACCTCGTCGAGCGTGCGCGGGTGCTCGCCGCCGAGGCCGTAGCGCAGCTCCAAGACGCGCCGCTCGCGGTAGGAGAGGTTCTCCAGCGCCTCCTTGAGCGCCTCTTTGGTCAGCAGGTCGGCCGCCCGGTCGAAGGGGGACTCGGCCTTCTCATCGGCGATGAACTGGCCGAACTCCGACTCCTCCTCGTCGCCGACCGGCTTCTCCAGCGAGACCGGGGCCTGGGCGGAGCGCTTGATCGAGTCGACCTCCTCGGGATCGATCCCGGTCACCTCGGCGATCTCCTCCGGGGTGGGCTCGCGGCCCAGCTCGGTGACCAGCTTGCGCTCGGCGCGGCCGATCTTGTTCAGCTTCTCGACCACATGGACCGGGATGCGGATCGTCCGCGCCTTGTCGGCGAGCGCGCGGGCGATCGCCTGGCGAATCCACCAGGTCGCGTAGGTCGAGAACTTGAACCCCTTGCGGTAGTCGAACTTCTCCGCCGCGCGGACCAGGCCCAGCGTCCCCTCCTGGATCAGGTCGAGGAACGGCAGGCCCTGGTTGCGGTAGTTCTTGGCGATCGAGACGACCAGGCGCAGGTTCGACTCGACCATTTTCTGCTTCGCGTCGAGGTCGCCGCGCTCGATCCGCTTGGCGAGTTCGACCTCCTCCGCGGCGGTCAGCAGGCGGACCTTGCCGATGTCCTTGAGGAACAGCTGCAGGGAGTCCGTGGTCATGTCCGGTTTCAGGTCGAGCGCGGCTTTCTGGCGGCGCCGGCCTTTTTTCCCGGTGTCCATTGGCAGGGCGTCTGCGGCCGCTTTCTGGGCCGGGTCCATGTCCTCGACGAGCTCGATGCCCGACTTCTCGAGGTGCCCGTAAAGGTCCTCGACGTCGGACTCGTCGAGATCGACCTCCGAGACCGCGGAGGAAACGTCGCCGAAGGTCAGCACGCCAAGCTGCTGCCCTCTCGTAATGAGGCCTTTGACCTCCTCAAGCTCCTGAAGCTCAGCTACCAGCATCGTCTATCTACTCGTTTCCTTGCGCTAGATGGTTAAGTCGTGCCCATGTAAATGCAGCCGCGCCCGAAAAGTCGCGAAAAAACGGACCGGCGATCCGGTCCGCGTTGCTAACTAGTCTGCGCTGCGTTGCCCCTGGACGGGCGTCAAACGTCTGTTCGCATGATAATCGCTTCAGTTTCTGAAGTCAATGCCCAAACCCGTCCGCAATACCCGTCCCTGGCTGAGCGCCTTCTGGCAGCGCGCCTACCGCGAGAACGTCACCGGGCTCTCGGCGATGGTCGCCTACAACCTGATGCTGGCGGTCTTCCCCTTCGCCCTGCTGGTCCTCTTCATCTTCGGCCAGGTGTTGAAGATCGGCGGCGTCGAGACGAGCGTGATCAACGACCTGCAGCGCCTCTTCCCCAACGTCGAGCAGCACACGCTGAGCGACGCGCTGAACCGAATCCAGGAAAACTCGACCACGATCGGGATCGCCGCCTTCTTCGGCTCGCTTTGGATCGGCGCCTCGTTCTGGGGGGCGATGGACACCGCCTTCTGCCGGATCTACCACGTCGAGTGCCGTGGCTGGGTCGAGCAGAAGCGCTTCTCCTTCACGATGCTGGCCGTCGTCCTGCTCTTCATCGCCGCCAGCATCTTCCTGCCGGCGATGGAGAGCGCCCTGGTCTCCAGCACCGACCGGCTGCCCTTCGGCCTCTCCGACATCAAGGCGATCGACACGGCGCTGCTGCTCGGCGCCGCGATCCTCACCACCTTCCTGATCTGCTGCGTGATCTTCTGGGCGGTGCCGAAGGGCCACATGCCCTGGCGCGCGGTCTGGCCGGGGGCCGCCTTCGTCACCCTCAGCGCCGGCATCGCCAACTGGCTCTTCCCGATCTACCTCTCCAACGTCTCGAGCCTTTCGCGCTTCGGCTCGACCCTGGGCTTCATCCTGATCGCCCTGCTCTGGTTCTACGTGCTCAGTCTGGCGCTTTTGGCGGGCGCGGTGATCAACTCGCTGCGCCACCAGCTGCACGCCACCGGTGAGATGCCCTACACGGTCTCCAGCACGGGCCGTTCAGGCGACTGCGGCTGCGCCGACTCCTCCCCGTCGGGCTGAGGCGAGACGGGGAGCGGCTCGCGCGGGGGCTCGGGCGAGCCGTAGAAAGAGAGCGCGAACTCGACCAGCTCGGCATGGATTCCCGGCAGCCGCCGGGACTCTCCCGCCAGGACCAACTGCTTTGCGCGCGAGACGATCCCGCCGACGATTGCCGGCTCGAGCGCCGGGCGGGGCGTGGCCACGTCGGCGTCGCCGATCGCGGCGAAGCGAAGCATGCGTCCGTAGCGGTCCAGCCAGTCATGATGGCGGGCGGCGATCGCCGCCCCGGCCGCGGGCGCCTCGATGACGATCAGATTGGCGAGAACCGGATCGGCGCCAAGCAGGTCGAGGCCAGCCCGCAGGGCAGAGCCAATCCGATCGGTCAGGGCCGTCCGGGTGTAGCACTGGAAGGTGAGGACGCCGAGCAGACGCTCCTGGGCGATCTCGTAGGCCGCGGCGAAGCACTCCCCCTTATCCCCGAACTGCTCGTAGAAGGCGTTGCGGCGAACCTGCGCCAGCTTGACGATGTGCTCCACGGTCGTCCCCTCGAAGCCGTTCTCGGCGACGGCACGCGGCAGCGCCTCGAGCAGCCGCCGGCGCTGGTCCACTGCGATCGCATCGGCCGATATCGCGTACGGCCCGCGGGGAAGCGGCGATCTTGCTGGCGATTGGGAAGCTTCTACGGCTGGCACGAGTATTGGTACGATAGAATCCTAACAAAGAACAAAAGAGTTCTGTGCTACAAAATTGTGCAGCCCAGCCTCCAGCATCGCCAGGAATGCCAGCGTTCTACGTTCTAGGAAGGGCGCCTCTGGCAGGCCGCGATGTGGGAAGTGCGAGGCAGCTGATCGCGATGGGCTTTGATCCTCACGGCCGGCGGCCGCCCTTTGGTGTGGGTGATGACGGTTGTCTGCCGGTAGAGCCCGAGGCTCCATTGCTATTCCGGTAGGACCGCAATCTTGGAAACACCGGAAAAGAGCGTGAGATGGACCAGGATCTCGAATTAGTGGCCGAGGCTGGCGTTCTCACGCCAAGCATCCCGTGGGATATCGGCGCCCGAACCCAGCAGCAGCGAATCTTCGAGGCGATGGCGAAGAGCTGTGCCGAGAAGACCTTCTCGGGGACGACAATCGCCGACATAGTCGGGCATGCGAGCATCTCACGCGCCACCTTTTACAAGCATTTCCCCAATAAGCGGGAGTGCTTCTACGCAACGGTCGAAGCCTTCTTGAGTGAACTACAGGGGGATGCGGCCGATGCTCGTGCAACGAGCGACGGATCGCACTCGGACTCGGTTCGCAAGGTGATAACAGCAATTGTCGAGCGCCTGGACGCCGAGCCCGACCGTGCAAAGCTGCTGCTGGTCGAGGCAATCGTCGTCGATCCCGAGATTGTGGGGCGCTACCGAAAGCTTGTCCTGAGGGCGCTGAAACCGCGGCAAAAAACCGCCAAGGAGACGGATCGAGTCTGCGCCGACCCGCAGATGGCATTCGGAAGCGCGATGGTGCTGGTCGCCGGCCACCTTGGCTCCGGCCAGGCAAAAGGCCTCGCCTCGTTGCTGCCCGAGCTGATCTACATCGCTCTGCTTCCCTATGCCGGGCAGGACATGGCGCTCGCGCAGGCACGACTCGGTCGATGAGCTGCCCAGCGGACGCCGAACTGCCGAGGATCGCTTCGGACGGCGGCGATCCCCCGACGGATCTCCATCTCTGGAAGCTGCCCCGCGGGCGTCACGGCCTGCCGCGCGAGCTGGTCGCGCGATCTCAGCGCGAGCGGCTGCTGGCGGCGGTCGTGCGCGTCACCGCGGCCAACGGCTACCGGGCGAGCTCGGTCGCCGACATTCTCAAGGAGGCCGGCGTCGGCAGGGAGACCTTCTACAAACACTTCAATGACAAGGAAGACTGCTTCATCGCCGCAAACGATGCGCTGGTCGACAACCTCGAAGCACACGTCGGGAAGGCCTACGAACAGCCGGGGGCCTGGCCGGAGCGCGTGCGCTTCGGCCTTGCCGCAGTGCTGGACTGGTTCGCCTCGAGCCCTGAAGCCGCGCGCGTGATGATGATCGAGCTGGGAACCGTGGGACCGATCGCCGGGACCCGTTTCCGAGATACGCTCCGCCGCTTCACGAAGCAGCTCGACGAGGGCCGGGATTTCATCGAGAGCGCTCTCGACCTGCCAAACCTCTCCAACATCGCCGGCGGCGCTGTCTACGCCCGCATCTACGAACAGGTGGCGCTTCGCAATACAACCAGCCTGCCGCAACTGCTGCCGCAACTGACTTTCGAGGTGCTTTTGCCTTACATCGGCGAAGAGGCTGCTGCAAAGGAGCGTGAAGTGGCGGAGGGAATGGCCCAGTGAGCGTCACGCAGGACCCGAGATAGGAGTGGCTCAGGGGTGCCGGCGCGCGCGAGGAGAAGTGGCTTTTACCTGCAAATCGCAGTATTGGGAAACACTGGCATGAGCGGAACCGTGTGCCGCGGATCCGCGCTAAGAGATGAACAGGGCCCGGTGAAGGCCGTCGACGAAGTCGAGCGTGAGCGCCTGATCGCCAGAGGATTCGAGTTGATCGGAGTCGCCGTCCACCAGGGCGTCGAGCCAAGCTGACGCCGACCCGCGGACCCAGCTCTCGGGACCGGGCTCGAGCTTCGAGGTGGTCCGGATCGGCAGCCCATCCCGAACGGTGAGCCGGATCCCGGCCGAGCGGCCGTCCGACTCCTCGCCGCCGCCGACGGCGAGCTCGACGACTCCGTCGGCGTGCGGCTCGAAGGCCGCCAGCGGCACGATCAGCAACAGGATCGCCTCGACATCGATGCGGGTCAGCGGCGCGGTGTCCCGGGCCAGGTGGCGGCGCTCGCAGCGCACTGCCGCCAGCAGCGGCGCCATCCCCTGGCGCAGCCATTCGGTCACGGCGTACGGCGTGCCCCCGCCGTTGCCCTGCACCGGCGCCACGCAGCCGGCGAGACGCATCGCTGCGAGCCGGCGCTCGAGCGCCGGATAGCTGAAGGCGCTGATCAGGTTGTCCAGCTCGGTGAGCGAGAAGGGCTGGGCAGCGAGGGCACGCAGCATGGTCGATCCCCAACCGCCCGCCAACGCCTTGACCGCCGCTTTGCCGGTTTCGCTTTCGAGTCGAACGGGGCCCTCCGGAGCGCGGCGAAGCCAGGCCTCGATCGCGTCGGTGACGGCCAGCAGCTCTCGCCCGATCGGAGTCAGCGCGTTGCCGGGGGCGCCAGCTTTGCCATCATTCTGGCATTTCTCCAGGGCCCCGACTTCGATCAGGGTGTCGAGATTTCCGCGCAGCGTGGTCTGGGCGGGACCGCCGACGTCCCTGCGCAGCTCGGCGAGCCGCCGCGGCCCGTCGGCAAGGGCCCTGAGGACGAGCCTGCGGAGCGCTCTGGAAAATAGCGAGAGGGCGTAGCCACCGGCCCTGAACTGATGCCCGGTCGCGTAGTCCGCATCTCCAACATCCCGCACCATCTGCGGCAATTGGCCATCGCGGACACCGGCGTCGAGCACGTCTCCTGCCTCTCCTCGGGAACGGACGCGTTCTATCTTAGAACAAAAGAGTTTAGTAGTGGGACGCCTTGGTATTGATAGCTGTCATCCATAGCGCTCGCCGGTGACCGCGCGCAGCTTGGCGCGATCGTGGCGAGCGTGGACGCGGCGGACGGTGCCGGAGCGCGAGCGCATCACCAGCGACTCGGTGCTGGCGCCGGGACCTCGGTAGCGGACCCCCTGCAGCACGTCGCCGTCGGTGACGCCGGTCGCGGAGAAGAAGACGTCCTCGCCGGAGCAGAGGTCGTTGGCGGCGAGGATCAGGTCGAGGTCGTAGCCGGCGTCGACGGCAGCGCTGCGCTCCTCGTCGTTGCGCGGCCAGAGGCGGCCGAGCAGCTGGCCGCCCATCGACTTCAGCGCCGCCGCCGAGAGCACGCCCTCGGGCGTGCCGCCGATGCCCCAGAGCAGGTCGACCGGAGAGCGATCGCTGACCGCGAGCAGGGCGGCGGAGACGTCGCCGTCGGTGATCAGGCGGATGCGGCCGCCCGCCTCGCGAACCTCGCGCATCGCGTCCTCGTGGCGGGGCCGGTCGAGCATCACCACGGTGACGTCGCCGACGCTGCCCCCCTTGCGCTGGGCGATCAGCCTCAGCGTCTCGGGAAGGGGGCGATCGAGGTCGAGCAGGTCGGCGATCTCCTCGCCGCCGGCCATCTTTTCCATGTAGACGCAGGGGCCGGGATCGAACATCGTGCCGCGCTCCGCCAGCGCGATCACGGCGAGAGCGCTGGGCATGCCGAGGGCGCAGAGCCGCGTCCCCTCGAGCGGGTCGACGGCGATGTCGACCACGGGCGGGCTGCCGTCGCCGATATGCTCGCCGTTGTAGAGCATCGGCGCCTCGTCCTTCTCGCCCTCGCCAATCACGACGACGCCGTCCATCGAGACTGAGTCGAGAACGTAGCGCATCGCGTCGACAGCAGCCTGATCGGCGGCGATCTTGTCGCCGCGGCCGACCCAGCGGGCGGCGGCCAGGGCGGCCGCCTCCGTAACGCGAACGAGCTCCAGCGCGAGGTTGCGGTCCGGCTTGGTCGGAGAAGCGTCACCCATGGGCGCAGCAGGCTATAAGGTCGGCCGGTGGCTCAACGCTGGGGACTGACATTGCCGCTGCCTGGGCTCTCGCTAGCGGCTCACGAGGATCTCGTCAGGCGGGCCGAGGCAGCCGGCTACACGGACTTCTGGAGCGGCGAGACGAACGGGCCGGATGGGTTCACGCCGCTGTCGCTGAGCGCGACCTGGACCGAGCGGGCGCGGCTGGGGACCGGGATCGTCGGGGTCTTCCAGCGCGGGCCGGCGCTGCTCGCGCAGGAGGCGGCGGCGCTCGCCGACGCTTCCGGCAGCCGCTTCGTGCTCGGCATCGGCTCATCCTCTGACCGGATCGTCGAAGGCTGGAACGGCATTCCCTTCGAGAAGCCCTTGAGCAGGGTGCGCGAGACGCTCGACTTCCTCAGCACCGCGCTCGCAGGCGAGCGCACGGCGAGCGGCTTCAAGCTGGAGAGCGCGCCTGCCCAGCGGGTGCCGATCGTGCTGGCGGCGCTGCGCGGCAAGATGCTCGAGTTGGCCGTCCAGCGCGCCGACGGCGCCTTCACCAACTTCCTGCCGCTGGGCGGGCTGCCCAAGGTGACGGCTCAGCTGGACGCCGCGCCCGCGGGCTTCGAGCTGCTCTGCCGCTTCTTCTGCCTGCCGGGCGAGCGCGAGGCGGTCGAGCCGCTGGCCCGCTTCATGTTCTCCTCCTACATCACCGTCCCCGTCTACGCCGCCTTCTACCGCTGGCTCGGCTACGGCGACGAGATCGACGCGATGATCGCCGCCTGGGAGGGCGGCGATCGGCAGGCTGCCGCAGCGGCGGCGCCCTGGGAGCTGATCGAGTCGATGTTCATCTTCGGCTCGCCGGAGCAGATGAAGGAGCGGATCGGCGCCTTCGTCGAGGGCGGCGTGACGCTGCCGATCCTGACCCCGCTGACGACCCCCGACAAGTTGGGCGAGCTGATCGAGGCGCTGGCGCCCTAGGCCGGGCGAGCGAGCGAGAGCGCGTAGTCGCAGTCGGCGTCGGTGAACCAGCCGCCGATCGCCAAGCCGGCCTCCGCGTAGACGCCGGCAAGCTGCTCGTAGGTGAACTTCGAGGAGATCTCGGTCCGCATCTCCTCGCCGGCGGCGAACTCGACCGAGAGGTCGAGGTCGTCGAGGCGGATCGTCTGGGCGGCCAGCGAGCGCAGGCGGATGTCCATGCGGGCCTCTTCGGCGTCGTAGCGCGCGACGTGCTCGAATGCATCGAGGTCGAAGTCCGCGCCGAGCTCGCGGTTGAGCACGCTGAGCACGTTCTTGTTGAACCTCGCGGTGACGCCGCTGGCGTCGTCGTAGGCAGCCTCGAGCCGGTCGCGCCCCTTGACCAGGTCGGTGCCCAGCAGGAGGCGGTCGTCGGCGCCCATCAGGCCGGCGAGCCTGGTGAGGAAGTCGCGGCGTGCCTCCGGGTAGAGGTTGCCGATCGTGCCGCCGAGGAAGGCGACGAGGCGGCCGTCGTCGCCGTCGGGGATGCGCTCCAGATGGTGCTCGAAATCGCAGACGAGGCCGCGCACCGCGAGGCCCGGGTACTCCCGCACCAGGGACTCGGCCGTCTCGTGGGTGATCTCCTCGGAGATGTCGACCGGGACGTAGGTGCCCAGGCAACCTGCGTCGCGCATCGCGCTGAGCAGGTGACGGGTCTTGGCGGCCGAGCCGGAGCCGAGCTCGACCAGAGTCCGCGGCTTGCCGGCCGCGGCAACGATCTCGGCAGAGCGCTCGGCGAGGATCGAGCGCTCGGCCCGGGTCGGGTAGTACTCGGGCAGCTCGGTGATCTGCTCGAAGAGCTGCGAGCCGCGCTCGTCGTAGAAGTACTTCGGCGCCAGCTCCTTGGGATCGGTCGAGAGGCCGGCGCGGACGTCGCGCTCCATCATCGCCGCGGCATCGGCGTCGAGGTGGACCTCTATCGCGATCATGCGTCCCTCGCGCAGCGGATGCCGCTGAAGATCTGGCGGCGCTCCGGCAGGTCCCAGTTGCGGAAGCTGGGTCGCATCACGCTCGGGTGGGTCGCCCAGGAGCCGCCCCGGAGGACCTTGTAGGCGTCGCCGAAGAAGGGCTCCGAGTACTCGCCGTAGGGGAACGCCTCGAATCCCGGGTAGGCGAGGAAGTCCGACGACGTCCACTCCCAGGCCTGGCCAACCGCTTGCAGGACGGTGCCGGCGGCCTCCCACTCCTGCTCGCTCGGCAGCCGCTTGCCGGCCCAGCGGGCGTGGGCATCGGCCTCGTGCCAGGAGACATGGAGGACGGGATGGGCCGGATCGACTGGGTCGCGACCCCCTCTCACCGTCGAAACCCATCCCCCGCCGTCGCGCTCCCAGTACAGCGGGGGCCCGGCGCCGGTCTCCTCCATGAACTGGATATACGCGCCATTGCTCGCTGGAGTTCGATCGATTTCGAAGGGATCGAGCTCGACCGCGTGCCGGGTTCGCTCGTTGTCGTAGGCGAAACCGCGCGCGGGAGCGCCGATCTCGCATCTCCCGCCCTGCACCGCGACCATCTCGGGGCCGGGAGCCGAGAGGGCGACTGGGCCGAGGTCGAGGCCGGCGGGCTCATAGCCCTCGACCAGCTGCAAGAGCTGCAGCATCGTCTCGTTGTGCTGAAGCTCGTGGGCGAGCAGCATCTCGTAGACGAAGCCTTCCCGCAGCAGCGGGTCCTCGACCTCGGAGCCGAGGTCGACCTCGTCCAGCACTTCGAGCGTGCGCTCGCGCACGTCGGCGAGGTAGGAGCGCAGCTCGGCGTCGCGCAGGATCGGCAGCTCGCCGCGGGTCTTGCGCGGGTTCTCGATCGCGTCGTAGAGGCGGCCGAGCTCGCCGTGCAGCGGCTCGCGTCCGCCGATCGTCTGCACCAGCCAGAGCTCCTCGAAGTTGGCGATGTGGCCGAGGTCCCAGGCCAGCGGGCTGAGGATCGGCGAGTAGACGCGGTTGAGCTGCTCGTCGTCGAGCGGTTGGATCAGCTCCAACGTGCGTGTGCGCGCCTCGCTGAGACGCTCCGCGATCGCACTCTTGAAGCTCGACATGACCTCGGTCGCGATCAAGAAACCCTAGCGAGGGCGGATTACCGGCGTGTGAACTGGAGCGGTAGGGTGGCGCCTCGATGGAGGTCAAGGGCAAGAGCGCGGTGGTTGCCGGCGGAGCATCTGGGCTCGGCGAGGCGACGGCCCGGGCGCTGGTCGCGGCGGGCGCCGCGGTGACGATCGCCGACCTCAACGCCGAGAAGGGCGCGGCGCTGGCCGCCGAGCTTGGGCCCAGCGCCACGTTTGTCCAGGCCGATGTGACCGACGAGGCGGCGATGTCGGCCGCGGTGGACCGAGCGGCGAGCCACGACGGCGGCCTGCGCATCTCGGTCTGCTGCGCCGGGATCGGCTGGGCCGAGCGGGTCGCTCACAAGCGCGGTCCCCACAACCTCGAGTTCTTCTCCAACGTCATCAAGGTCAACCTGATCGGCACCTTCAACGCGCTGCGCCTGGCGGCGGCCGCGATGAGCGAGAACGAGCTCGACGCGGAGGGCGAGCGCGGCGTCTGCGTCAACACCGCCTCGATCGCCGCCTACGACGGCCAGATCGGCCAGATCGCCTACGCGGCCTCGAAGGGCGGGATCGTCGGCATGACCCTGCCGGCGGCGCGCGACATGGCCTCGCGCGGCGTCCGGGTCGTCACGATCGCCCCGGGCCTCTTCGACACGCCGCTGCTGGCCGCGCTGCCGGAGGATGCGCGCACGGCGCTCGGCGCCGGCATCCCCTTCCCCTCCCGCCTCGGCCGGCCCGAGGAGTACGCCCGGCTGGTCGGACAGATCGTCGCCAACCCGATGCTCAACGGCGAGACGATTCGCCTCGACGGCGCCCTGCGGATGCCGCCTAGATAGCGCGACGCGTGCTCCGTTAAGGGCCTATAGGGCACACAAAGGAGCGGCGCACCGCATTGCTGCGCTCAGTCTGTTCCCTCGGCCTCCGGATCGCGCCAGACTTTCTTATGCCAGGGCGGGTGGATGGTGAAGCGGGCAGTGCTGGTCGCGGCGATCGGCTCGAGGGGGATCAGGTGGACGCGGTTGCGGGGCGTCATCCGTTCGATGCGGGGGATGCCGTCGGCGTTGCCGGCATGGCTTCCGCCGGAGATCAGCAGGATGTGGGTCTCCGGTCCCCAGCCGTTTTCGGGGCGCAGGCCGACCGCTTCGGCGATGTGCCTGAGTGGCCCGATGCCGGCGTCGGAGGCCCAGTTGGCGACACTCTGGCCATGGTTGTAGCCCTCGTGGGACGAGGCACGCTCATCGACGCTTCCGTCCGGCTTGATGCGGAACTGGACGCTTTCCCAGTCGTCATGGTGGTAGCCCTCGACGCCGATGATCGGGAGACTGCGAAGGGTGGCCGAATCGGCGTAGTAGAGCCAGTACTGGAGGTAGAGGTTGCCGGCGCGCGACCCCGTGCAGCGTGTCCCTTCGGCTTCGGTTGAAGCAATCGCTTCCGGTCGGCAGTCGACGACGTGGACGAATGCGGAAACGGGAAGGCCGACGTCGGTGCGGCGCACGTAGCCTTGCTCGGCGCCGTCGCCGCAATCGATGCTGCGGCAACGCCGAAAGTCGACTGGAACCGCGCTCGACCCCCGCTCGAAGAGCAGCGATGGCATGTGCCGGCGGATCAGCTCCCCCACTTCGGTCCCGTACGCCGCGATCAGCGCCGGTTCGTCGCCCCCACAGCTATCGGCCAGCGACGCGGCGCAGAGGACCCGTGAGGCAACTGCGCGCGCCAGCGTCGTGCCGGGAACCCGGACCCCAACGGCCACCAGAACCGCCATCAGCGAGGCGACAAGCAGCAGCATTCCAACCCACTCGACCGTCGACTGCCCCCGCTCGCCTCGCATGAGCCGACGCTAGGCGCGTCGCCGCTACAGGTGTGTGTCAAGCGCGCCAGAAGGCACGCGGGAGGCGCTTAAAGGTTTTGGATCTCGGCCGCAATGTCGGCGGCGGCCTTCTTGGCGTCGTCGAAGAGCATCGAGGTGTTGGGCTCGTAGAAGAGGTCGTTGTCGATGCCGGCGAAGCCGGGGCTGAGCGAGCGCTTGATCACGATCACCTGCTGGGCCTGGTCGACCTCGATGATCGGCATCCCGGCAATCGGGCTGTCGGGGTCGTTCTTGGCCGCCGGGTTGGTGACGTCGTTGGCTCCGACCACGACCGCGACGTCGGTGCGCGGCATCTCGGGGTTGATCTCGTCCATCTCCTTGAGCTGCTCGTAGGGCACGTCGGCCTCGGCGAGCAGGACGTTCATGTGGCCGGGCATGCGGCCGGCGACGGGATGGATCGCGTAGCCGACCGTGACGCCGCGCTTCTCCAGCTCGTCCGCCACCTCCTTGATCGCGTGCTGGGCCTGGGCCACGGCGAGGCCGTAGCCAGGCACGATCACGACGGAGTCGGCGTAGGCGAGCTTGATCGCCGCGTCCTGGGCGCCGATCGAGGTGTGCGGCCGTTCCTCGGTGCTGCCGGCCGCGCCGCCTGCGGGCGCGCCGCCGAAGCCGGCGAAGAGGACGTTGCCGACCGAGCGGTTCATCGCCGTCGCCATCTCCATCGTCAGGATCGTTCCCGAGGAGCCGACCAGGGTGCCGGCGACGATCAGCGCGACGTTGTGCAGGGCGAAGCCGGCGGCGGCGGCGGAGAGCCCGGTGAAGGCGTTGAGCAGCGAGATCACGACCGGCATGTCGGCGCCGCCGATCGGCAGCACGACGAGGTTGCCGAGGATCGCCGCGGCGATCAGGATGCCGATGAAGAGCGCCTGCGAGGGATCGCCGTTGTTGGCTGCGATGTCGATGCAGGCGGCGAGGATGCCGATCAGCAGGACGGCGTTGATCACCTGCTGGCCGGGAACCGAGAGCGGCTTGGTCGGGATCAGGTCCTGGAGCTTGGCGAAGGCGATGTTCGAGCCCCAGAAGGAGACCGAGCCGACGACGGCGGCGAACAGGGTCGGGATCAGCTCTTCGAGCGGGATGTCGCCGCCGAGCGAGATGCCGTGGCGGATCTCCGACCAGGCGATCAGCGCCACAGCGCCACCGCCGACGCCGTTGTAGAGGGCGACCATCTGCGGCATCTCGGTCATCTGCACCCGGATCGAGGCGGTCACGCCGACGGCGGTGCCGATCGCGAGACCGACCGCGATCAGGCCCCAGTTGCCGATCCCGTCGAGCAGGAGGGTGGTTATGACCGCAACCGCCATGCCGGCGGCGGCGACCATGTTGCCCTGCTTTGCCGTGGTCGGGTGGGTGCCGCGTTTTACGCCGAGGATGAAGAGCGAGAAGGCGACGATGTAGAGCGCGGTGGCTGCGTCGCCGCCCGGCTTGAGCACGGCTTCGGCGATCATTTGCCGCCCCCGCCTCCACCATTGCCGTCAACGTCCTCGGCCTTGGGTTTCGGTTTTTTCGAGAACATGCCGAGCATGCGGTCGGTGACCATGAAGCCGCCGACGACGTTGATCGTGCCGAAGGCGATCGCGATCGTGCCGATCACGTACTCGAGTGGGTCGTTGGCGTAGCCGACGACGATCAGCCCGCCGAGCATGACGATGCCGTGGATCGCGTTGGTCTGCGACATCAGCGGCGTGTGCAGGGTCGTCGGCACCTTCGAGATCACCTCGAAGCCGACGAAAGCGGCGAGGACGAAGATCGTCACCTCGGTCATCACGCTCATGCCGAATCCCTCCCTGCCGCCCTCTCATTGCGGATCTCGCCGCCGTGGGTAATGCAGGCCGCAGCGACGATGTCGTCCTCGAAGTCGACGTTGAGCTCGCCCTCGTCGGTAATCAGCAGGCCAAGCAGGTTCTCCAGGTTCTTGGCGTAGAGCTGAGAGGCCGGCCGCGGCATCTCGCTGGCCAGGTTGCGCGGGCCGATCACCTTGACGCCGTTCTCGACCACCGTTTGGCCCGCCTCGGTCAGCTCGCAGTTGCCGCCGGTCTCGGCGGCGAGGTCGAGGATCACCGAGCCCGGAGCCATGCCCCGCACCGCATCGGCGGTGATCAGCAGCGGCGCCGGGCGGCCGGGGATCGCGGCGGTGGTGACGATCACGTCCTGCTTGGCGGCGTTCTCGCCGAGGGCGTCGCGAACCTGCGCGTTCTCCTCGTCGGTGAGCGGGCGCGCGTAGCCGCCCTCGCCCTCCGCGTCGGGGATGAAGTCGAGCTCCAGCGGGCGGCCGCCGAGCGAGGCGATCTGCTCCCAGGCGGCGCGGCGGATGTCGAAGCCAGTGACGATCGCGCCCAGCCGCTTGGCGGTGGCAACCGCCTGCAGGCCGGCGACGCCGGCGCCGAGGACGAGGACCTTGGCCGGCGGCACCGTGCCGGCGGCGGTGGTCATCATCCCGTAGAAGCGACCCGACTCACGGGCGGCGATCAGGCTGGCGGCGTAGCCCGCGGCGGCTGCCTGAGAGGAGAGCGCATCCATCGCCTGAGCGCGCGTCGTGCGCGGGATCGCCTCCATCGCGAAGCTGGTCACTCCAGCCTGGGCCAGAGCGTTGTTGGTCTCGGCCGCGGTCCACGGCGAGAGGTGGCCGATCAGGACCTGGCTGGAGTTGAGGCGAGCGATCTCGGCGGCCGAAGGGGCGGCGACGCGAAGGACCACGTCGGCGCCCCACGTAACCTCGCCTTCGACGACTTCGGCGCCGGCCTCGGCGTACTGGGAGTCGGGGTGGCCGGCGGCCTCGCCGGCGCCGGACTCGACCGCCACCGAGACCCTCTCGCTGGCGGCGAGGGACTTGGCCACGTCAGGGACCAGCGCGACCCGGCGCTCCCCATCGGCGGTCTCTTTCGGCACTCCGATCTTCACGCGGCGCGGAAGGTTATGGGATCACGGGATCGGATGGCGCGCATGGCCGAGCAGATCAAGGACGCAGGGAGCGTGGCGTGCTCTGCACGCGGGCGACCGAGGACGCAGAGATGCGAAGTGCCGTGGGCGTCATCCGATGAGCGCCGCGAGGCGCTGCAATGTGTGCAGTTGCTCGCTGGGCTCGGCGTGGACCGGTGAGACGATCAGGCGATCGATGCCGGCGCCGCGGAAGCGCTCGACCCGCTCGGCGACCTCGGCCTCGGTGCCGACCAGCGAGGTCGCCTCGACGACCTCGTCGGGAACCGCCTCGAAGGCGCCGGCGCGATCGCCGTCCTGGAAGCGCTTCTGGACCTCGTCGGCGACGTCGCCGAAGCCGAAGCGGTGGGCGAGGTCGACGTAGAAATTGGTTTTGCGGCTGCCCATGCCGCCAAAGTAGAGAACCAGCCCAGCCTTGACCACGGCCTTGGCGGCGTCGAGATCGCCGTCGATCGCAACCTGCAGCGAGGGTGAGACCTCGAGGTCGGAGCGCTGCCGACCGCCCTTTGCAAAGCCGGCCTCGAGGTGCTCCCCCCAGGTCTGCTCGAAGGCGTCGACGCTGAAGAAGATCGGGATCCAGCCATCGGCGATCTCGGCCGCCATCTCGACCGACTTGCGCCCGATCGCCCCGACGAAGACCGGGATCTGATTGCGCACGGGGTGGAAGTTGAGCTTCAGCGGCTTTCCCTCTCCTCCGGGTAGAGGCAGCTGGTAATGCTCGCCCTGGTGATCGACCTTCTCCTCGCGGGCGACGATCTCGCGGACGACTTCGATGTACTCGCGGGTGCGGCCCCAGGGCTTCGAGTACGGGATGCCGTACCAGCCTTCGGAGACCTGTGGCCCCGAGGGACCGAAGCCGAAGAGGAAGCGACCGCCGGAGAGCTTGTCGATCGTCGCGCCGGCCATCGCCGCAGCGGCTGGGGGGCGGGCCGGCACCTGCATGATCGCGGCGCCGAGCTTGATCGTCGTCGTCTGCGGCGCCAGCCAGGCGAGCACGCTGACCACGTCGGAGCCGTAGGACTCGGCCGCCCAGACCGACTCGAAGCCGGCGGCCTCGGCGGCCCGCACCACCTCGAGGGCGTCCTCTCCGGCAGGGCCGATGCCCCAGTAGCCGAGGTTGAGTCCGAGCTTCAAAGCCATCCGGCTCGCACCCTATTGAATAGCCCCAATGACTGACGCGGCAATCGAGCGAGGCCTCACCAGCGCCACGGCCGCGAAGCGGCTGCGCGAGCTGGGCCCGGCGGCGGAGGATTCCTCGCGCTCGGTCTCCAGCATCGTCGCCGGCAACGTCTTCACGCTCTTCAACGCGGTGATCGGCGCCTTCTTCGTGCTCGACCTCAGCCTCGGCCTCTACGCCGACTCGATCTTCGGCCTGGTCGCGGTGATCAACTCCTACATCGGCATCCGCCAGGAGCTGAAGGCGAAGCGAACGCTGGACGAGCTGGCGGTCCTGGTCGCCCCCCACGCCAGGGCGATCCGCGACGGCGCGGTCGTCAGCCTGCTCGCCGAGGAGATCGTCCCCGGCGACGTGATCGCGGTCGAGCCCGGCGACCAGCTGGTCGCCGACGGCGAGGTGCTGCGCACACGGGCGATGACGCTCGACGAGTCGATGCTGACCGGCGAGGCCGACGGCGTGCGCAAGGCCCTCGGCGAGCGGGCGCTCTCGGGCTCCTTCTGCATCAGCGGCTCCGGCTGCTACGCGGTCGACGCCGTGCGCGAGCAGAGCTATGCCGGACGGCTGGCCGGCGAGGCGCGCGCCTTCCGCCATCCTCCCTCGCCGCTGCAGGGCGAGGTCAACCGCGTGATCGTCGCCTGCGTCTACGCGATGCTGCCGCTGGCGGCGCTGCTGATCCTCACCCTGAAGCTGCGCCACACCGGGATCGACGAAGCCGCCCAGACCGCCACCGCCGGCCTGGTCACCCTGGTCCCCGAGGGCCTGGTTCTGCTGATGAGCGTCACCTTCGCGGTCGCCGCGGTGCGGCTGGCCCGCAAAGACACCCTGGTCCAGCAGATGAGCGCGACCGAGAGCCTCGCCGCGGTCGACACGATCTGCGTCGACAAGACCGGGACGCTGACCGACGGCGAGCTGCGACTGCTCGGCGCCGAGGTCGCGGAGGGACTCGACCCGGCGGCGGCCCACGCCGCGCTGGGGCGCTTCGCCGCCAGCGCCGGCGACCGCAACCGCACCCTGGAAGCGATCGCCGAGCGCTACCCAGGCGAGGCGGGACGGGTCGCCGGCGAGGTGCCGTTCTCCTCGGAGTGGAAGTGGAGCGGCATGCGGATCGGCTCCACCTCCTACGTGCTCGGGGCGCCGGACGTGCTCAGCGCGGCAGGCGCGCTGACCCTCCCCCCCGGCCTCGCCCGGGTGCTCGAACGGGAGACCGCCGCCGGCCGGCGCGTCGTCGCCTTCGGAGAATCGAGCGAGCCGCTGCCGGCCGAGCCCGCCGAGGGGGCGGCGCCGCGGCTGGCGCCGGTCGCCCTGGTGATCCTCGAGGAGACGCTGCGGCCCGACGCCGCCGAAACCGTCGCCACGATGCGGGAGCAGAACGTCGACCTGAAGCTGATCTCCGGCGATGCCCGGGCGACGGTGACCGCGGTCGCCAACGCGGTCGGGGTGCCGTCGGACGCCGGCGTGATCGAGGGCTCCGAGCTCCCCGATGACGAGGAGGGCCTGGCGAAGGCGGCGCTGGCCAACACCGTCTTCTGCCGGATCAAGCCGGAGCAGAAGCGCGACCTGGTCGCTGCGCTCGCCGCCTCGGGCCGCTACGCGGCGATGATCGGCGACGGGGTAAACGACGTGCCGGCGCTGAAGCGGGCGCGGATGGCGGTGGCGATGGGCTCGGGGGCGCAGGTGACCAAGGGGGTCGCCGACGTGGTCCTGCTCAAAGACGAATTCGCCCGCCTGCCGCAAGCCGTCGGCGAGGGTCGGCGGATCGCCCGCAACATCCACCGCCTCGGCCGGCTCTACATGACCAAGACGGTCTACGCAGCGGCGCTGATCCTGCTCGTCGCGATCCCCGGCTTCGCCTTCCCCTTCCTGCCCCGCCACCTGACCCTGGCTGCCTTCCTGACGATCGGCATCCCCTCCTTCGTGCTTGCCCTGGCGCCATCGGACGGGCCGCTTTACCGGGGCCGGCTGCTGCGCGCTCTCTTCGCCTTCGCGGTGCCGGCGGGGCTGGCGACCGCGCTCGGCTCGATCCTCTCCTTCTTCCTCGTCGACACCGTCTTCGGAGGCAGCCTGGAAGCGGGTCGCACCGCGGCGACGACGACGCTGATCGTGCTCGGGCTCAGCTTCGTGCTGCTGCTCGAGCGAGGCCCGGGCCGCGAGCACATTGCGATCCAGAGCTACATGCTCGCCCTCGTCGCCGGCCTCGGCGCCCTCTACGCGGGGATCCTCGCGATCGGGCCCCTGCGCAGCTTCTTCGAAATGGAGCTGCTCAGCTCCGCCCAGTGGTTCCTCGCACTCTTTTCAGCGGCAGTGGGCCTGACGATCGCCAGCGTGCTCTGGCGACTGCCGCAAATCGAAGCTCTCGAAGCGCCGGCGGACGCCTGAGGCCCCGCCCGGGGTCCCTCCCCAGGAACTCCCGCGAAGCGGCCTGGGGAGGGACCCCGGGCGGGCCCTACTGCGGCGGTAGGACGAACTGCGAGACGATTAGATTTGCCGCCAGGCGCGGCTCGGAACCCTCGCGCAGACGCTCGATCTTGACCTCGATCACGACCGTGCTCTTGCCGGCGTGCAGGGGCATGCCGGTGGCGATGATCTCGTCATCCAACAGACCGGCGGAGAAGACGTTGAGCTTCAGCTCGATCGTGGTGAAGTTGTGGCCGGCGGGGATGTTGCGGAAGGTCGCCCAGGCGGCGACGGTGTCGCCGAGCGCGGTCCAGACGCCACCGTGGACGTAGCCGCCGGGATGCAGGTGGCGGCGGTCGACGACGATGCGGCCGCTGGCGAAGTCGTCCTCGATCTCCAGCGGCTCGATCCCGAGGTCTCCGGGGAAGCTATCGCCGATGAAGGCGCGGATGTTCTCGGCGGTGAACGCCTCGCTTGCCCGGGGGTCGCTCATCGCGGCGGGACCCTATCCAAGAGCGCTCGAGGCGACCGGCGCTGCCGCTCCGCTGAGAGCATAGGCGCCAGGTTCGAGCCGCTTCGTGCGGCGCCGATAGGCGCTCCACAGCCAAGGCCACTGGCTGGGGTCGTTGCCGTTCTCATCGACGTACCAGTTGGTGCAGCCGCTGTGCCAGACCGTCCCCGCCAGAGCGGTTCGCAGCTCGCGATCGAACCGGTCCAATGCCTCGCGGCGCACCTCGATTCGACTCGCTTCGGCGCGCTCCATCTCACGCAGGGCGGCAAGCGCATGCCCGACCCCGCACTCGAGCGTGTGGATGACCGAGCCGGTGCCACCGTTGGTGTTCGGCCCATAGAGCAGGAACATGTTGGGAAAGCTCGGCACGCTGAGGCCGAGGTAGGCGCGCGGAACCTCCCTCCACTCGCCAGCCAGCGTGCGGCCCTCACGGCCGACGACCTCCAGCGGCGCCACGAAGCCGTGGGTGGCGAAGCCGGTGGCAAGGATGAGCACGTCGGCTGGCCGCTCCTGCCCGCTGGCGTCGCGGATGCCGGCCGGCGTCACTGCCTCGATCCGCTCGGTGACCAGATCCACGTTGGGCTCGGCCAGAGCGGGATACCAATCGTCGGTGACCATGATCCGCTTGCAGCCGACCTCGTCCGTCGGTTCGGCCCTGCGGCGCAGCTCCGGGTCCGAGATCGCCGAGCGGACCTGGCGCCGCCCGGCGGCTCGGAAGGCCGGCAGCAGCCAGCGCTGGTGGGTCATCGCCGCCGCGCCCAGCTCCATGAAGGCGAAGATCGAAGCGCGGTCGAGGCGGCGCAGGGCCGGGAAGCGCTTGAAGAGCGCGTGCGCCCAGTCGGGGTAGGCGTAATCCATCCTCGGGATCGTCCAGCCGGCAGAGCGCTGGTAGACGTCGACGCGCCCGACGATCGGCTGGATCGCGGGCACGGCCTGGATCGCGCTGCAGCCGGTCCCGATCATCGCCACGCGCTTGCCTGACAGATCGACGTCGTGCCGCCATTCCGCGGTGTGAAAAGCAGGGCCATCGAAGCTCTCCAGCCCGGGGATCGCCGGCGCCTTCGGGACCGAGAGCTGCCCGCAGGCGGTGAGCAGCAGATCGGCCTCGTGCGGCCCGGCACTGGTCTCCAGCTGCCACTTGCCGCGCTCCTCGTCCCAGCCGGCGCTCTTCACCTCGGTGCCGGTGCGAACCTTGTCGAGCACGCCGAAGTGCCGCGCCAAGCCCTCCACGTAGGCCTGGATCTCGGCCTGAGGCGCGTAGCGGCGCGACCAGCGATTGGGCGCGAAGGAGAACTCGTAGAGGTGCGATGGCACGTCGCAGGCGGCGCCGGGGTAGGTGTTGTGGTGCCAGACGCCACCGACCCGCTCGGCCTTCTCGAAGACGGTGACGTCCTCGTAGCCCTCGCGGCTCAGCATCGCCGCCGCGCCGACCCCGCCGAAGCCGCCGCCGACGACCGCAACCGATGGCCGCCCCCTCACAGAACCACCTCGCGTTCGCCCGCCAATCGCCACGGACTCGGACATCCGGAGATCGCCGTGACGATTGGTGGGCTCACAGGCCGAACCCCTCCATGCCGAAGTCGCCGAAGGGCTCGTCGCGCATGCGCACAGCCTCCTTGAAGCCTGACTCGGCGGCGCGGCGGACGAAGCCGTGACCCTCCTCGGTATGGCGGGCGATGCCGTCGAAGAAGGTGCCGAGCAGCTGAGTCTGGTGCAGGCCCTGCGCGTAGAGGCTCTGGTTGACCAGCATCTTCATCATCACCAGCTGGTTGATCGGCATCCGGGCGACGCGCTCCAGCAGCGCCTCGAAGCGCTCGTCCAGCTCAGCGGCCGGCGGCGCCTCGGTCGCCAGGCCCCACTCCTCCG
The DNA here is from genome assembly GCA_036496625.1 of Solirubrobacterales bacterium. Taxonomy (GTDB): domain Bacteria; phylum Actinomycetota; class Thermoleophilia; order Solirubrobacterales; family 70-9; genus VRUE01. The sequence continues at coordinate 34,826 of DASXKW010000044.1, forward strand.
CCTGGGCGCCGGTCAGCGAGTCTCCGGTGAGCAGCAGCCGCTTGGCCCGCATCGGCCCGAGCCGGGCGGCCCACAGCGCCGTCGTCGGCGAGCCCCAGACGCGCGCCGGCGGATAGCCGATCTTGGCCTCCGCTGCGATCACCAGCAGATCCGAGCAGAGCGCCATGTCGGTGCCGCCGGCGACGCAGTAGCCGTGGACCTTGCAGAGCACCGGCTTCTCGGAGTGGAAGAGGCTCATGAAGCCGCGCACGTTGCGTGACATGAACTGGAAGTCGGTGACCGGGTCCCAGTTGGACTCCGGCATGTGGTTGGCTCCGATCGTCGCCGGGTCCAACGGAGATCCAGCCGGCGCCTCAGCGCTACCCAGGCCGCTCATATCTCCCTCGGCTGAAGCAACAAGGTCGTAGCCTCCGCAGAAGCCCGTCCCATTGCCAGCCAGGGCGATCACATGAACCTCCGGGTCGAGGTTAGCCCGCTCGACGCAAGCCGCAATCTCGGCCGGCATGCGGGGCGTTATTCCATTGCCACGCTCCGGCCTATTAAGCGTTATGCGCGCAATCCGACCGGCGGTCTCGTAGGTAATCGTCTCCAAGGGCCGGACCTTAGAGCCTGGCCCGGTAGGGGTGGAGCGTCTTGTACTTTTTCGCGAGCTTCCTTTGAGCGACAGCCGGGAAGCGACTCTCGAAAAAGTTAAGCGGAACCCCTACCGGGCCAGGCTCTACGCCTCAGACTCGTTCAACGATCATCGCCTTCCCCTGGCCGCCCGCGACGCACATGGTCTCGATGCCGACCTGGTGGTCGTCGGTCTCCATCACGTTGAGCAGGGTGCCCATCATGCGGGCGCCGGTCATCCCGAAGGGGTGGCCGAGGGCGATCGCGCCCCCGTGGGTGTTGAGCTTCTCCAGGGGGATGTCGCACTCGTCCATGATCGGGATCACCTGGGCGGCGAAGGCCTCGTTGAGCTCGACCGCGTCGACGTCGTCCATGGTCATCCCGGTCCGCTCGAGCACCTTCTTGATCGCGCCGATCGGGGCCACGCCCATGTACTCGGGCTCATTGCCCCAGGTGGCGGCGGTGACGATGCGGGCGCGCGGGGCGAGGCCCAGCTCCTTGGCCTTGGCGTCGCTCATCAGAAGCACCGCCGCGGCGCCGTCGTTGAGCGGGCAGGAGTTGCCGGCGGTGACGCCGCCGCCGCCAAAGGATTCGGGCAGCTGGCTCAGCTTCTCCAGGGTCGAGGAGGCACGGGGGCCGTCGTCCTTGGCCACCTCGGTCCCGTCGGGGAGCGTCACCGGGACGATCTCGCGGTCGAAGAAGCCGTCCTCCTGAGACTGGACGGCCAATTCCTGGGAGCGTTGGGCGATCTTGTCCATGTCGGCGCGGCTGACCTCGTAGCGTTCGGCGACGTTGACGGCCGTCTTGCCCATCTCGATGTAGGCGTCAGGCTGGCCGTCATTGCCCTGCAGGTTGGTGTTCTGATCGTCGGCGCCGGCCGGCTCGGTGCGCTCGTTGTAACGGCTCACCCACTCGACCCCGGCGGCGATGTAGACGTCGCCCTCGCCGGCCTTGATCGCGTTGCCGGCGTGGCGGATCGCGTCGAGGCTGGAGGAGCAGTAGCGCGAGACGGTGACGCCGTTGACAGTCGGCGGCAGCTTCTCGGAGAGCAGCGAGACGATCCGGCCGATGTTGAAAGCCTGCAGGCCCTGCGGCATGCCACAGCCGCAGAAGACGTCCTCGACCAGGGCAGGATCGAGGCCGGGGTTGCGCTCGAGCAGCTGGTCGACGGCGTAGGCGCCCATCTCGTCGGGACGGAGCTGGGCCAGCGAGCCCTTGAAGGCGCGGCCGATCGGGGTGCGGATGGTGTCGACGATTACTGCCTCGGGCATGCGGTCTCCTTGGAAGCTGGGGGCGGGAAGTGCGGGCAGCAGGGTAGTGGATTGGGACCGGCGCAGGCTCTAGGTTAGGGCGATGTCACTGGACGGACTGCGGGCGTGGATCGGGGAGGTGGAGCGCAAGCTGAAGATGCGCACGCGCGTCTTCCTCGTCCTGGTCGCGATCGCGGTCGGCGGCGCCGGGGCCGGCATCTACCTCGCGGTCGAAGCGCGGAACGGCCAGGTCACCGAAGGCGACGTGCAGACGCTTCAGGAAGGCCAGACGGCGAGGATCGAAGCGCTCGAAACGCGGGTCGAAAGCCTCGAATCCGCGGGCAAGCCTAAATAGCCGTTCGTGCCAAACAGCACGAACTTCGGCCTCATCGTCCCCTTCCTGCGTTACATTCGCCGCAATTCGATCTCGCGAGCAACCGCGAGCTCTGCCGCTTAGGCAGTGAAAGGAGGGCCCCCGATGCCCGAGGGTTACTGCGTCAAGGAGCGAAAGAAGGTCGAGATCAAAGACGCCAAGCAGGTGACCATGAAGAACGGTCGCCCGGCGATCCAGGGAACGTGTCCGGATTGCGGCACGAAAATCTTCAAGATCGGAAAAATGGAGTAGCAAGGCCCGCCTCTGGCCTGAACCCGCACCGGCGGCTGCTCGTATGACGGGACAGTCGTGATCTGCATACCTGCTCCAAGATCGGCCTGAGATGGCTTCCGGTGCTCTGACCCGCGAGCGGGACGTGCGCGAGGCCTACGCGGCGCATGCGGCAGAGCTGTATGGCTTCGCGGTTCGCTCGCTCGCCGACCCGGGCCTCGCCGAAGAGGCCGTACAGGAGACATTCCTGCGGGCCTGGCGGGCCGGCGAGCGCTTCGATCCGCAGATCGGCTCGCTGCGCACCTGGCTGTTCGCGATCCTGCGCAACGTCGTGATCGACCTCGGCCGCGCCCGCTCGGTGCGCCCCGGGGTCGCCGAGGGCGGCATCGAGCCCTCGGTCGAGCCCTTCGACGAGGCGCTGCTCGCCTGGCAGATCGAGGAGGCGATGCGCAGGATCGGCGACGATCACCGCCGCGTCCTGGTCGAGACCTACTACCGCGGCCGCCCATACGCCGAGGTCGCCGAGGAGCTCGGCGTCCCCGAGGGCACGGTGAAGAGCCGCGTCTACTACGGCCTGCGGGCGCTGCGGGTCGTGCTCGAGGAGATGGGCTATGAAGACTGAGAGCTGCCGGGAATGGCGCGAGGCGCTGGGCGCCTACGCGCTCGGACACCTCGGCAAGGAGGAGCGGGTCAGCCTGGAGGCACACCTCGAGGGCTGTCCCGGCTGCCGCAGAGAGGTCGATTCGCTGCTCACGGTCGCCGCCCTCCTGCCCCACGCCGACCCCGCGCACTTCGGCCCGGCGCCGGCGCCGCCGGCCGAGCTGGGCAGGCGGATCGCGGCGACGATCGATTCCGAGCGGCGCTCGAAGCAGCGCCACCGCCGCCTGCGCCTCGGGCTCGGCCTTAGTGGCGCCACCGCAGCGGCGGCCGCGGCGGTGCTGGCGATCTTCGTGCTTTCCAGCGGCGACGGAAGCGGCCCCGAACAGCGCGTCTCATTCCGTTCCGTGCCGGCCGGGGTGACAATCTCCGCCACCCTCGAGCCGCAGGCGTTTGGCACCGAGATCCGCATGTACGTGAGCGGGATCCGCTCCGGGACCCTCTGCCGCGTCTACATGCGCGGACCGGCCGGCGCGAACGTCTCGGCCGGCACCTTCCGCTACCGCTGGGGCGGCGACGCCTCGGCCGTGCTCAGCGCCGCGCTCGACCTCTCCCGCGCCAAGGCGATCGTCGTCCATGCCGGCGGCCGGACCTTCGTCGCGCCGATCGGCGGCGCCAAGACAGCCCTGAACATCCAATCCGACAAGGAGGAACAGACGTGAAGAAGACCTTCCCCGCGTTCGCGCTGCTGGCGCTTGCCGCAATGGTGGTCATCGCCGGCTGCGGAAGCAGCGGCAACAGCAGCAGCACGAGCAGCTCGAGCTCCGGCGGCGCCTACGGCTCGGGCGGCAAATCGGCCACCAAGCCCGCCGCCGCGACCAGCGAAGGCGCTCCGATCACGGTCGGCACCGCCACGGGGGTCGGCAAGGTGCTCGTCGACTCGAAAGGCCTGACCCTCTACTACTTCCAGAAAGACAAGAAAGGCAGCGGCAAATCGGCCTGCTATGGAGCCTGCGAACAAGGCTGGCCGCCGGCGATCACCGAAGGCGCTCCGCAGGCCGGCGAAGGCGCCATGTCCTCGAAACTGGGCACGATCGAACGCAGCGACGGGACCACCCAGGTCACCTATGCCGGATGGCCCCTCTACACCTTCGTCGAGGACAAAAAGCCCGGCGAAGACAACGGCACCGACAGCAAGGCCTTCGGCGCCTCCTGGTACCCGCTACACCCGAACGGCGAAAAGGCCGGGCACTAGGAGCGCTTGCGGGCGGAGATCGAAGGCGGGACGAGCTGGCGGATCTCGGCGAGCAGCCGAGCCGCGAGCTCTCCCGCCTCTTCGCCGGGCTGGGCCTGCCCGGCCGCCGGCTCGAAGAAGCGGATCCGCAGCCGCGGACGGCGGGGGAAGCCGGTCAGGTCCGATGTCCCCTCGATCGCGACGCAGACGAGCTTCGCCTCCGGAACCTCCAGCGCCAGCCGGCCGACGCCGCTGCGCGCCCGCAGCACTTTGCCACGCGAGCGGGTGCCTTCGGGGAAGACGCCGATGCAGGCGCCGCGGCGCAACTCCTCGATCGCCCGAGCCAGCGCCCCGGCATCGCCGGCGCCCCGCTCGATCGGGATCTGGCCCATGCCGTTGAGGATCGGGGCGAGACCCCGCACGTCCCAGAGTTCCGCCTTGGCCAGAGCCTTGATCTGGCGCCGGCGGATCGCCGCGATCCCGACCATCAACGGATCCCAGTGACTGTCGTGGTTGCCGACGACCAGCGCCGGACCGCTCTCGGGAATCGACTCGAGACCCTCCGCCTGCAGCCGGCCCCAGGCCGCCACAGGCCTGCAGACCGCCATCGCCGTCCTGTACATCGGGCTCGGCTCCTTGGCTGGCTCGGCGAGGGGGGTGTCGTCGTGCGGTTTCGTCGCTGCCTCCATCGGGAAAGGGACCGTAATCGATCCGAGCCGGCCTGCAACTGCGAGGGGTCTAAGTGATGAAAATCACGTATTCGCCGCTCCCGGGGATCGAAGGTACTCGTCTCGCTTTTGCAAACAGCGACCTTTCGTTCCCACCGGCTGTACCAATCCCAACTATCTAAAGTGTCATCTGTGACGCAGAAGCCGCTCGAGCTGATCCTGGCTCGCAACCTGATGTCTGCGCTCTCGACTCCGGCCTTCCTGGTCGACGAGGGCGGCGTCCTCGTCTTCTACAACGAGGCGGCCGGCGTCCTGCTCGGCAAGCGCTTCGAGGAGCTGGGCACGGTCGGCGCCGAGGAGTGGGGATCGCTCTTCGGCCCCTTCGACGATCGCGGCGAGCCGATCCCCTACGACGAGCTGCCGCTGGTGATTGCGGTGCGCGAGGGTCGTCCCGCCCATGCCAACTTCGCGATCAGCTCCGTCGACGGCGCTCGCCACCAGATCGAGGCCTCGGCATTCCCGATCCTCACCGCGCACGGCTCGCAGGGGGCGATCGCGGTCTTCTGGCCGGCCGGCTCGAGCAACGGGGCGGGGCACTGAGGTGAAGGTCAAGCTCTGGGGCACGCGCGGCTCGATCCCCTCTCCCGGGCCGGAGACGATCCGCTACGGCGGCAACACCTCCTGCGTCGGCGTCACCCTCTCCGACGGCTCGATGCTGGCGCTCGACGCGGGCACAGGCATCCGCAGCCTCGGGCTGGCACTCGCCGCCGAGCCGGCCCGCCTGCACATCCTCCTCACCCACCTCCACCTCGACCACATCCAGGGCCTGGTCTTCTTCGCGCCGGCCTTCCGCGCCCAGACCGAGATCGTGATCTGGGGCCCGGCCTCGCCGGAGGCCTCGCTGCGCGACCGCATCGCCCGCTACATCTCGGCGCCGCTCTCTCCGGTCGAGGTTCGCGAGCTGCCCTGCGACGTCTCGTTCCGCCACTGCCCTCAGACCGAGTGGGAGATCGGCCCGGCGCGGATCAGCGCCGCCTCGGTCGCCCACCGCGGACCGACGCTCGGCTACCGGATCGACGACGGCGACTCCTCGCTGGCCTACATCCCCGACCACGAGCCCGCCCTCGGCGCCGACCTCGACGCGCTCGAGGAGGCCTGGATCTCCGGCCTCGGCCTGGCCCGCGACGCATCGCTGCTGATCCACGACGGCCAGTACTCCGACGCCGAGTACCCCGACCACATCGGCTGGGGCCATTCATCGCTGTCGCACGCGATCTCCTTCTCCCGCCGCGCCAATGCCGAGCGCACCGTGCTCTTCCACCACGACCCGATGCACTCCGACGAGCAGCTCGACCAGCTCGGCGCCGAGGCGCGGCAGCGCTGGCTCGATCTCGGCGGCGGCGAGGCGGAGATCGAGCTGGCGATGGAGCGCAGCGAGTACGAGCTGCCGGCACATGCGGCAAGCGCCGCGACTGCAAGTTAGGTACCCCGCAAAGGCGGTGGTTCACTCGGGGCGCCGCGTCCCGGTACGCTGGCACGGGATGTCGTCGAGCTCTGGAATCGACGCTGCAGTCGAGAGATCCGATCTGGTCAGGGACGCGCTGGATACGGCGCGACGGGCGCATGCGGGCCAATTGCGCCGCGGCAGCGACGGACATCCCTTCATCGACCACCCCGTGGCGGTGGCCGAGATCCTGGTCAAGCACCGCTATCCCGACGAGGTGCTGGCCGCGGCGCTGCTGCACGACGTGGTCGAGAAGAGCGAGATCGAAATCCCCGAGCTGCGCGAGCGCTTCGGCGAGGTCGTCGCCGGCCTGGTCGAGACGATGACCGAAGACGAGACGATCGACTCCTATGAGGATCGCAAGGAGGAGCACCGGCGACGCGTCGCCGCGGCCGACCCGGCGGCCCTGGCGATCTTCGCCGCCGACAAACAGACCAACGTGGCAATGCTGCGCGAGGCCTACGCGCTGATCGGCGAGGGCGTCAGCGACGAACTCGCGGTCTCGCTGGACCTGAAGATCTACGTCTGGGAGGCCGACCTGGAAATGCTATTCGACGCAGCCACCCAGACGGCGCTCACCGACGAATTCGCCGACGAGATGGTCGGCCTCTGGGGCGACCGCTTCAAGGCCGTCGATTCCTCTCCAGACTGAAGCGGCGCCGCAGCGGCAGCACGTACCAGAGGACCGCGAAGACGGTGGCGGCCGCGACCCCGGTGACAACCGTGGTCGCGGTGCTGCTGAACAGCACGTCGGTGATCAGGACGATCGCACCCGTCATCGCCAGGGCGAGAAATGAGAGGCCGGCGATCGTGAAGCGGTTGGCGAGGAAGATCAGCTCGTGCTTCTGCTGCAGGTGGAAGGTGATCCGGTGATACGCCGAGGGCGCGATCAGCAGCGCTGCCGACATCGCCGTGCAGAGCAGGGTGACGAAGTAGACCTTCTTCTCGAAGGGGGTGATCTCGCTGAAGTTGCGCTGGAACGGCACGGCGAGCAGGAAGGCGAAGAGGACCTGGACGCCGGGCAGCGCCACCCGCAGCTCCTGGAGCAGCTCGCCGTGGTTGCGGTCGAGGCGCGCGTCCTCGCTCTCGTCCCGTCCTGACGGCCGTTCCGTCACGCCCTCACCATAAGCGACGGGAGCGCCGGCCTCGTCCTATCCCGCTTCCCGGGCCACGCGTAGGATCGGGCTCGATGGGACGCATGGCAGTTGTGCTCGGCAGCAGCGCGCTCGGCCCCGGTGGGGAGACGATCGCTGCGGCCGCGGCCGAGCACGGTGCCGCGATCGTGCAGCGACACGGCGAGGACGCCTATCGGCTGCCACACGAAATCGACCACGAGGCCAACCTTCGGGCCCTGGTCGAGCAGGGCTGCGACCGCGTCCTCGCGGTCGGCTCGGTCGGCTCGCTCAGCGCCGAGCTGCCGGTCGGCGGCATGCTCTGCCCGGACGACTTCATCGCTCTCCACCTAGGCCTCTCGATCTTCGCCGACGAGCGCTCCCACCGAGCCCCCGGATTCGACCCCGCTTGGCGCGGAGAAGTCCTCTCCGCCTGGCGGGCCAGCGGCGGCGCGCTGCGCGACGGCGGCGTCTACTGGCAGGCGGTCGGGCCGCGCTTCGAGACCCCGGCTGAGATCCGCCTGATGGCCGCGCACGCTGATGTCGTCGGGATGACGATCGCCGCGGAGTGCGTCGTCGCGGCCGAGCTGGGCCTTGCCTACGCGGCGGTCTGCGTCGTCGACAACCTCGCCAACGGAATCGGCCCCCGACCGCTGCAGATCCTCGAGCTCGAGGCTGCTCGCGCCGCCAACGCCCTGCAGCTGCACGACGGCCTGGCGGCGGTCCTGCCGCGGCTGGGCGCGGTGGGGCGGTGAGCGCCAAGCCGCTTGCCGTCACCGGCGCCGTCCTCGACGGCGAGGCGGTCGGGCTGCGCTGCGTGGACGGGACGATCGCCGCGCTCGGCCCCGAAATCGTCGCCGAGCCCGGCGACGAGGCGATCGACGCGGCCGGCGCTCCCCTCGTCGCGCCGCTGGTCAACGGCCATACCCATGCGGCGATGACGCTCTTCCGCGGCTACGGCGGCGACCTGCCGCTGATGCGCTGGCTGCAGGAGGTGGTCTGGCCAATCGAGGAGAAGCTCGAGGCCGAAGACGTCTACTGGGGCGCGCGCCTCGCCTGCGCCGAGATGATCCGCACCGGCACGACCCGCTTCTGGGACATGTACTGGCAGCCGGGCGCCACCGCCCGGGCGGTGCGCGACGCGGGGCTGCGGGCGACGATCGGCGGCCCGCTCTTCGACGCCGACGGCCAGACCGAGGCGATGCGGGGGACTGCGCTGGCCGACCTCGAGGAGCTGGCGACGTTCGGCCCGACGGTCGGCGCGGCGTTGGCCCCGCACGCGATCTACACGGTCAGCGAAGAGCTGCTGCGCTGGACGGCTGAGCTGGCGGCCGAACGCGAGGTGCCGGTCCACATCCACCTCTCCGAGACTGAACAGGAGGTAAGCGAATGCCTCGAGTCTCACGGGCTGCGCCCGGCCGCCTACCTCGACCGGCTCGGGGTGCTGAACAAGCGCACCGTCCTCGCCCACGGCGTCTGGCTCGATCGGGCGGAGCTGGGGCTGATCGCCGAGCGCGGCTGCGCCGTGGTGGCCAACCCTGTCGCCAACATGAAGCTGGCGGTCGGCGGCGTGTTCCCCTACCCGGCCGCACGGCAGGCGGGGGTCGCGGTCGGCCTGGGCACCGACGGCGCCGGATCGAACGACTCGCTCGACCTGCTCTCCGACCTGAAGGCGTTCGCGCTGGCACAGCGCCATACCTCGGGTGACCCGACCGTGCTGCCCGCCGAGGAGGCGTGGCAAATCGCCACCGGCGACGCCGCGCCGCTGCTCACCGCAAACGAGCCGGCGGTGAAACGTTTTTTCGGCGATATGGAACGAAAAAACGTTTCACCGGACGGTGGGCGGCGTGGTGCGCTCGGGGTTGGAGGGCCGGCCGACTTCCTGCTGCTGCGGGCGCGCTCTCCCGAGCTCAGCCTCGGCGACCTGTACTCCGATCTGGTCTATGCAGCCAGCGGCTCTGTCGTCGACACGACTGTGGTCGCCGGCAGAGTGTTGATGCGCAACGGCGAAGTTCCCGGCATCGAGGAAGTCGTCGCCCGAGCCGTCGAGCGCTCGCGCCGACTCGGCATCGGCTGATCCAGATACCCCCAGGGGGTATTTGCTACGGTGCCTTCATGGCCGATGCCCTGAGCACGATGGCCGAAGGCCTCAAGCAGTCCTTCCTGATGGCGTACGAGGTCTGGTGGGCGCTCGTCCTCGGCTTCGCGATCTCGGCGATCGTCCAGGCCCGGGTGCCGCGCGAGCGGATCGAGGCGACGCTCTCGGGCGGTGGCGCCAGGCCGGTCGCCTGGGCCACCGGTCTCGGCGCCGCCTCGTCCTCCTGCTCATACGCGGCGATCGCAATCGCCAAGAGCCTCTTCCAGAAGGGCGCCTCGGCCTCCTCCGCCCTCGCTTTCCAGTTCGCCTCGACCAACCTCGTCTGGGAGCTGGGGCTGGTGCTCTGGGTGCTGATCGGCTGGCAGTTCACGCTCGCCGAGTACGTCGGCGGCATCGTCATGATCGTGCTGATGACGGCGCTGCTCCGTGCCTTCGTCTCACCGCGATTGGAGGAGCAGGCACGCGCCCACGCGCAAGCCGCCGACGCCGGCCACCGGCACGACCACGATCGAGGCTGGACCGCTGTTGCCCACAACTTCCGCGGCGACTGGCAGATGCTCTGGAAGGAGATCGCGGTCGGGTTCCTGCTTGCCGGCTTCATCGGCCTGCTCGGCAACGACTTCTTCAACAGTCTCTTCCTCAGCAGCGCGCCGGGCTGGGTCAACGCGCTCGAGAACGTGCTCGTCGGCCCGCTGATCGCCGTGCTCAGCTTCGTCTGCTCGGTCGGCAACATCCCCCTCGCGGCGGTGCTCTGGTCCGGCGGGATCAGCTTCGCCGGGGTGATGGCCTTCATCTTCGCCGACCTGATCGTGCTGCCGATCGTCGCCATCTACCGCAAGTACTACGGCTGGCCGTTCACGGTGCGAATCGTCGCCTTGATGCTGGTCACGATGATCGTCGCTGCCCTCGCCGTCGACGGCCTCTTCAGCGCCGCCGGGCTGGTGCCGGCAACGCGACCCAGCCGCAACGACATCTTCGGCTCGGTGCAGCTCGACTACAAGCTGGTGCTCAACCTGCTCGGGTCGGCGATCTTCGCAGCGCTCTTCTGGCTGAGCAGGCGGGCCGACGCCTCACCGTGCCCGGCCCACGGCCAGCCGGCGGGGTACGCCGGCTAGGCGAGGCGGCGCGTGGGGAGCGCGGCCCGTGCCTGCATCCGAGCGAAGCAGACGCGGGCCGCCCAGGCGGCCGAGAGGCCTGAGATCGCCGCGAGGAGCAGGGCGACGCGCGGATCGTAGGCTTGCGAGAGCCAGCCGGTCAGCGGCCCACCGATCGGGGTCGAACCGAGGAAGACGACCGAGTAAAGGGCCATCACCCGGCCCCGCATGTGGGGGGCGACGGCGAGCTGCAGCGAGGAGTTGATCGTCGCCGCGAAGGTGACCGCAGCGGCGCCGAGCGCGATCAGCGCCGCGACCTCGACGATCAGGCCCGGTGCAGCGGCGGCGAGCAGGGCGAAGGTGCCGAAGGCGAGCGCCGCGCCGGCGATCAGCCGCGGGCCGGTGCGGCCGTGGGAGCCGGTCACCAGGGCGCCGGCCAGCGAGCCGACCGCCATCGCCGAGACCAGCGCGGCGTAGACGCCGGCGCCGCCGTCGAAGCTGAACCTCGCCAGCAGCGGCAGGATCACCTGGAAGTTGAAGCCGAAGGTGCCGACCAAGGCCATCAGCGCCAGCGGGATTGCCAGCTCGGGCGTCGCCCGCACGTAGCGCAGGCCGGCGCGGATCGCGCCGCGTTCTCGCCTCGCCCGCGGCCCGCTCTGCAGCCTCGCCGCATCCATCCCCCAGAGGGCGAAGACCATCGCGCCGAAGGTGAGGGAGTTGATCGCGAAACACGGGCCGACGCCGAGCCCGGCGATCAGCAGGCCGGCGAAGGCAGGACCGACGATCCGCGCCGACTGGACGATGACGCTATTGAGGCTGACCGCGTTGACGACGCGATCCGAGCCGACCATCTCGATCACGAAGCTCTGCCTGGTCGGGTTGTCGACCGCGTTGACCGAGCCCATCGCGAAGACGGCCAGGAAGACCATCCAGGGGGCGACGACGCCGGCCTCGGTCACCGCGAAGAGGCCGATCGCGGGCAGCGCCATCAAAACCTGGGTCACCATCAGCAGCTTCCGCTTCGGGAAGCGATCGGCGAGCAGCCCGCCCCAGGCGCCGAAGAGCAGCATCGGCAGGAACTGCAGCGCCGTGGTCAGCCCAACCGCGACCCCGCTGCCGGTCAGGGTGAGGATCAGCCAGAGCGCCGCGACCGTCTGCATCCAGTTGCCCGAGAGCGAGACCAGCTGCCCGGCGAAGTAGCGCCGGTAGTTGGGGACGGAGAGGGAGCTGAAGCTGCGCCGCAGGCCGGCGCCAAGCACATCGGTCTCACGCCAAAATCGCCCCGGGTTCGAATACCCGGAAGTCACCGGGACGATTTTGGCGCTCACAGAGCCTCATCCTCCAGCATGCGCTCGAGGATCTGCGCCGCCCGTTCCAGCGCCTCGACGTCGTCCGCGGGCAGGTCTCGCATGCGGCGAGCCAGATAGGCGTTCTTGCGGCCGCGCAGGCGGCGCAGCCGCTCGCGGCCGGCGGCGTTGACGCTGACCAGAGCGCTGCGGCCGTCTGCCGGATCGGGAGTGCGCTCGATCAGACCCTCGCGGTCGAGACAGCCAAGGGTGCGGGTGACCGTCGGTCGCTTGACCCGCTCCAGCCTGGCCAGCTCGCTTGGGGTCAGCGGGCCGTGGCGCTCGATCGTCGCCAGCGCCGCCGTCGAAGTCGGGGTCAGGCCCGTTGCCTCGGCGGCCGCCTCCTGGCGCAGGCGGCGCGCGGTCCGCACGATCCCCATCCGCAGCCTCGCGGCCGAGTCGGTGAGGGGGATGTCCGTGGCTTTGTGAGTCATTGATTAGCGTTGGTAATTAGTTTAGCAAACTAGTTTCCGGCTTACAACCATTAGATAGCCTGCGGTTGGTGAGCGATGCAGCGATCAGCGTCGGGGGCCTGCGCAAGTCCTACGGCGAGCACGAAGCCGTGGCCGGGATCGACTTCGAGGTGGCCGAGGGCGAAGTCTTCGGCTTCCTCGGCCCCAACGGCGCCGGCAAGACGACCACGATCGAGATCCTCGAGGGCTACCGCGAGCGCAGCGGCGGGGAGGTGGCCGTCTTCGGCGTCGACCCCGGGCGGCCGACCCGTGCCTGGCGCAATCGCGTCGGCCTGGTCCTCCAGGAGTGCGAGCTCGACCCGCTCTGGACCGTGCGCGAGGCGATCGCCCTCTTCGCCCGCTTCTACGAGGCGCCGCGCCCGGTCGACGAGACGATCGAGCTGGTCGGGCTCGGCGACAAGCGCGACGCCCGGGTGGCGACCCTCTCCGGCGGCCAGAAACGACGGGCCGACGTGGCGATCGGGATCGTCGGCGACCCGGATCTGATCTTCCTCGACGAGCCGACCACCGGCTTCGACCCGACCGCCCGCCGCGACGCCTGGAACATGATCGAGGGCCTCAAGGCGCTCGGCAAGACCGTCTTCCTCACCACCCACTACATGGACGAGGCCCAGCACCTCGCCGACCGCGTCGCGATCCTCCGCGCAGGCCGCATCGTCGCCCAGGGGAGACCCGAGGAGCTCGGCGAGAACATCGGCCGGCGCACGGTGATCGCCTTCACGCTGAACGGCGGCCTCGGCGTCGAGGAGGTGCGCTCGCGGGTCTCCGCCCCGGTCGATGCCTCCGGCAACCAGATCGAGGTCGAGACCGAACACGCCCAGGCCGACCTCTACAGCCTGCTCGGCCTCGCCGACGAACGCGGCGCGGCGCTGGAAGAGCTCGAGGTGCGGCGGCCCAGCCTCGAGGACATCTTCCTCGAGCTGACCCGGGAGGAGCAAACGTGAACGACCGTGGCATCGTCCTCGCCCAGGCGCGGATGGCGATCGCGGTGGCGCTGCGCACCCCGCGCACGATCGTCTTCACCGTCGCCTTCCCGCTCGTCTTCCTCGTCCTCTTCAACTCGATCTTCATCAACGGCGGCGAAAACACGGCGACCCTGCCCAACGACCTCAAGCTCAGCGCCCAGGCCTACTTCACCGCCGGCATCGTTGCCTACGCCGTGGCGCTTTCCACCTTCACGACCCTCGCCGTCTCGCTCACGACCCAGCGCGAGAACGGGCAGTTGAAGCGCTACCGCGGCACACCGATGCCGCCCTGGACCTTCATCGCCGCCCAGATCGTTCGCGCCACCGTCCAGGCCCTGGCGATGACCGCGCTGCTGCTCCTCGTCGGCGCGGTCGCATACGGAGTGCCGGTTCCGGGCTCGACCTTCCCCGCCTTCATCCTCTATGTGGCGCTGGGCACGGCCACGCTCTGCTCGCTCGGCATCGCCCTCAGCGCCTTCACCCCTACCCCCGACGCCGCCTCGACGATCGCTCCGTTCAGCGTCGTCACGCTCGCCTTCATCTCCGGCGTCTGGATCCCGGTCGAACAGCTCCCCCACTGGCTCGAAACGATCGGCAAGGTCTTCCCCCTCTACCACCTCGCCCTCGGCCTGCAGACCGCCCTGTCACCCGACGCCAAGGGCAGCGGCTTCGAGCTCGAAAACGTCCTAATCCTCGCCCTCTGGGCCCTGGCCGGAGCAAGGGTCGCCAGCCGCCGCTTCCGCTGGGAGCCACAGGCCGGCACGAGCTGACTCATAGTCAGGGACGGCTGGAACGACGATGAAGGCATTGCCCATCGGCGTAAATCGATGCACGGCTATTTGACTGGGCGCACTGAATCCCCGCGGGGGCCTGGTTAGTAGCGATAGTGGTCGGGCTTGTAGGGGCCCTCTACCGGGATTCCCAGGTAGGCGGCCTGATCGGCGCTCAGCTCGGTCAGACCCACGCCGAGGGCGGCGAGGTGCAGCCGGGCGACCTTCTCGTCGAGGTGCTTGGGCAGCACGTAGACCTGCTTGGCCTCGTACTCGCCGGGCTTGCTGAAGAGCTCGACCTGGGCGATCACCTGGTTGGTGAACGAGTTCGACATCACGAAGCTGGGGTGACCGGTCGCGTTGCCGAGGTTGAGCAGGCGGCCCTCGGAGAGGAGGACGATCGAGTGTCCGTCGGCGAAGCGCCACTCGTCGACCTGCGGCTTGATGTTGATCCGCTCCACGTCGGCGCGCCGCTCGAGGCCGGCGACGTCGATCTCGTTGTCGAAGTGGCCGATGTTGCCGACGATCGCGTTGTGCTTCATCCGCGCCATGTCCTCGGCGGTGATGATGTCCTTGTTGCCGGTGGCGGTGACGAAGATGTCGGCCGTCGAAACGACGTCCTCGAGCCGGCGCACCTCGTAGCCCTCCATCGCCGCCTGCAGGGCGCAGATCGGGTCGATCTCAGTGACGATCACGCGGGCGCCCTGGCCGCGCAGCGAGGTGGCGCAGCCCTTGCCGACGTCGCCGTAGCCGCAGATCACCGCGACCTTGCCGCCGATCATCACGTCGGTGGCGCGGTTGATGCCGTCGACCAGCGAGTGGCGGCAGCCATAGAGGTTGTCGAACTTCGACTTGGTGACCGAGTCGTTGACGTTGATCGCCGGGAAGAGCAGGTCGTCTGTCTCCGCGAGCTGATAGAGGCGGTGGACGCCGGTCGTGGTCTCCTCGGTGACGCCCTGGATCGCCGCGGCGACGCGCGTCCAGCGCTGCGGGTCCTCGCCAAGCGAGCGCCGCAGCGTCTCAAGAATGATCTTGAACTCGCCCGACTCCGCCGTCTCGGGGTCGGGGACGGCGCCGGCCTTCTCGAACTCAACGCCCTTGTGGACGAGCAGCGTCGCGTCGCCGCCGTCGTCGAGGATCATGTTCGGGCCCTCGCCGTCAGGCCAGAGCAGCGCCTGCTCGGTGCACCACCAGTACTCCTCCAGCGTCTCGCCCTTCCAGGCGTAGACCGGCACGCCGGAGACTGCGATCGCGGCGGCGGCGTGGTCCTGGGTCGAGAAGATGTTGCAGCTGGCCCAGCGCACCTCGGCGCCGAGCGCGACCAGCGTCTCGATCAGCACCGCCGTCTGCACGGTCATGTGCAGCGAGCCGGTGATGCGGGCGCCCTGCAGCGGTTGAGCCGCGCCAAACTCCTCGCGGGTCTGCATCAGGCCCGGCATCTCGACCTCCGCCAGGGCGATCTCTTTGCGGCCGAGCTCGGCGAGGCCGATGTCGGCGACTTTGCAGTCCTGTGTGGGGGTGCTGACGGTCATCGGGTGGGCGTCTCCTGGTCGATTGCTTGCCAGGCCATGGTACGAAGCCGCCGGCGAAAGCGCCGGGAGGCCCTCAGCGGCACCCGGGGCCGAGCGGCGGGACAGGGAGCCCATAGCCGGGGTACTCCGTCCCGGCCGCCAGGCGCGCGTCCGGCTCAGGCTCGCCGGCGACCAGATGCAGGCCCACCGTCCCAGCCCATGCCGGCAGGGCGTAATCGGCCTCCTCCTCGACCGGCGGGCCGGTTCGAACCTTTGCCGAGACTTCGTCGAGTGGGATGCGGAGGACCGAGGTGCCGCGCAGCTCCTGCGCGCTCGGATGGCGCACGTCGGCCCAACGTCCCGGCACGAGCTTCTCGGTGAACGCCTCCAGCGCGCGGCGCTTGTCGTCCTCCGCGACGATCTGATCGGCGCTGCCGAAGAGGATCGCGGAGCGATAGTTGACCGAGTGGTGGAAGGCGGAGCGGGCAAGGACGAGGCCGTCGAGCAGGGTCGCGGTCAGGCAGACCTCCGAGCGGCCCGCCGCGCACAGCGTGCGGCTAGCCGCGGAGCCATGGACGTAGAGGAACGAGTCGACGCGAGCGTGGAGGGTCGGGGTCACGACCGGAAAGCCCCCCTCGTCGATCACGCCGAGGTGGGAGACGATCGCCTCGTCGAGTATCGCCTCGATCACGCCGCGGTCATAGACGGCCCGCTTCGGCACCCGGCGCACCCTCGTTCTTCGTCTCTTCGTCATTTGTTACAGTACAGATTACTTGTCTGAGCTGACACAGTATCGAATCTCTGGCCGAGGCAAGGGGGCGATCGTCGCCAGCATCGAGCGGGGCATAGGAGAGGGCGCGCTCGAGCCAGGCGATCCCCTCCCCTCCGTGCGCTCTCTGGCGGCGGACTTGAAGGTCAGCCCGACGACGGTGTCCGCGGCGCTCGCGGACCTGCGCTCGCGCGGCCTCGTCGTGACCAGGGCGCGCAGCCGCACCCACGTCAGCTGGCGCCCGCCGATTGCAGGAGCCTGGTTTGGCCCGGTCGTCCCCCCCGGAGCGCGCGATCTGGCCAGCGGCAACCCCGACCCCGAGCTGCTCCCCGACCTGGCGCCGTTCCTGCGCCGGATCGAGCCCCCCCGCCAGCTTTATGGTGGCGAGCCGGTCCTCCCCGAGCTGCGCGAGCTCGCCGCCGTCGAGTTCGCCGAAGCAGGGATCGCCGGCGGGGAGATCACCGTCGTCAGCGGCGCTCTCGATGGAGTCGAGCGCGCCCTGCAGGCGTGCCTGCGTCCCGGCGACGTCGTCGCCGTCGAGGACCCCGGCTACGCCGGGCTCTTCGACCTGCTGCGGGCGCTCGGCCTGGCGCTGCGGCCCGTCGCCGTCGATGCGAGGGGAATGGTCCCCGGCCAGCTCGCCGCTGCAGTAGACGAGGGCATCGCCGCCGTGATCGTCAACCCGCGCGGACAGAACCCCACTGGGGCGTCGCTCGACGAACAACGGATAGACGAGCTGCGAAAGGCCCTCGATCGAGCGCCCGGCATCATGGTCCTCGAGGACGACCACCTCGGGCCGATCGCCGGCTCGTCGCGCCTCACCCTGACTGCCGGCCGCCGAAGCTGGGCCGCGGCGCGCTCGGTGGCCAAGTCGCTCGGCCCTGACCTTCGCCTCGCGGTGATGGCGGGGGACGCCCAGACGATCAGCCGCGTACAGGGCAGGCAGTCAGTCGGCCCACAGTGGGTCAGCCATCTGCTCCAGCGCCTGGTGACGATGCTCTGGTCGGACCCGGACGTGACCGCGTCACTTCAACACGCCGCCGATGTGTACGGCGAACGACGTGAGGACTTCGTCACCGCTCTGGCCGAGCGAGGAATCGAGGTCGAGACTTCGGCCGGGATCACGACCTGGATTCCAGTGCCCGAGGAGGCCCCAGTCGTGCAGGCCCTGCTCGGCAAAGGCTGGGCCGTCTCTCCCGGCACCCCCTATCGCCTGCGCAGCGAGCGCGCGATCCGGGTCACGATCAGCAGGCTGAAAGAGGGCGAGGCCGATCAGCTGGCGAGGGCAATCGAGGCCGCAATGCGTCCAACCCGACGCACCAGAACGGCCTGAAGCCCTCTAACCGAGCTTGACGTTCACCGCGCTGCCCACGGGCAGGACGGCGCCGGCTTTGGGCTTCTGCTTCTTAACCACCTTGCCGTGCTTTTTGCCTTTTGCTCTCTTTACTTTCCCAAGGCTGCAGCCGGCCTTCCTGAGAGCTTCCTTTGCCTTTTTCAGCGTCTTGTGCTTCAGGCTTGGAACGATGCAAGATGCCGTCGTGTACGTAAATTTGTCGCTGCCGACCGCCGGGCTTTGCCCGGGATTCTTGACGCTGACGTCAACCGTGCCCGGCGATCCGGGAGGCGAAACGGCGGTGATCTGACCATCGGCGTTGACCGTGAAGCCGGCGGCTGGAATGCCGCCGAAGCTGACCGCGCTGGCCCCGGTGAAGTCGTGTCCGCCTATCGTCACCGAGGTTCCGCCGGCAACGGGACCGGACGAGGGGGCCAGCGATGAGACCCCGGGCAAAGGCTGGATGTCGGCGTTGAAGGCGATCTCGTACGGGCCGCTTTCGAAATCAGGCCCGAGGGTCGAACCGTCAGGGAACGGTTTGTTCCAGAAGGCCGCCATGGAGCCGGCGGTCGAGGCTGTCCCGATCGTCTCGTTGATGTCGGTGTTGTCGAGACCGATCAGGTCTCCGGCGCGGATCGGCAGGTCGGTCGCGAACACCTGCGTGCCAAAGCTGATCGGCGTGCCCACGGCGCTCGTTCCGGTCCCGGTGTACGTACCGAAGCCGGCCGGATGCAGCACCTGCAGCTCGAACCCCCCGGGCCCGGTCACGAAGCTGACTCGCCAGCGAACGATCGTGCCATCGGTTGGCGATGCGACCACCGCCCCCGGGAGCGCTGTCTGGGCCCTGGTGCAGAGGGGGTTGCAAAGCTGGTTTGACGCGAACGCCGCGGTCAGCGGACTACCGATCGTCACGGTGGAGGCCTGGGCGCCCGAAGCTGCGATCAGCACCCAGATCGCAGCCAAGGCCCCGAGCGGGAAAGCGCGCCAACCGGACTTCAGCATCGACGGCATCGGTTGATCAGCATAGACCGGACCGGGCGTTCGTCGCAAATTCAGCCCGGGTAGGCACCGGGGCGCAGGCGTCGAACCAGTCCCGGATGGTCCAACCCAGCGCACCCGAACGGCCCGAGATCGTCACTGACCTTCTTTTTGGGAGGCGGGGCTCGGGGTGAAAAGGCCGAGAAGGCCGGCGAGGAGAGCGGAGAAGGCGGTCACAGCCTGATCGGCGCTCTTGCCGTCGAGAAGCAGGACGACCACAGCGACGATCGAGACGCCGACCAGCACCACCAGCCCCGGCACGAGGATCGTCCAGAGAAGGTTGGTGGTAGCCGAGTCGGGTTTGCCGATCAGCCCTTCTACTGCCTTGACCTGAGCGTCAGGGTGAAGTTCCTTGACCGCCGGCGCCATTTGGCTCAGCGCCGCAGCCTGCTCTGAAGTAGTTGTCATATTCCACTCTCCTCGATTGAATGTGCGCGGGCATCGTCTTAGGCGGCCGGCGCCATGTCAACGACCTGTGGTCGATGAACTCGGCGTTTGTACTGAGTTATCGAGAAGACCGATCACCGAAATCGGTGCATCTTCTTAAGGACATGTGAATACTCGGGTGAAATTAGTACTTGATCCGGCCGGCAGCGATTTGATTTCGCGCGGGTAGGCACCTACGCGGCCACGTCGAACCAAGCTCAGATGGCACCTGAGGCAACAGAGGATTTGGCGCGCTACGCGCCCGGGATGGACGCTCACAGCACACGCGTCGCCGAACGGCTGAACACGCCGATGATGATTGCGGCGGCGTTGACGCTGCCGATGGTGGCGATCAGCGAGTCGCACCCGGGCGGTGTGCTCGAGGTCGTTGCGAGGACGCTCAACTGGGTCACCTGGATCGCCTTTGCAATCGAGCTGGCGGTGATGCTCGCGGTGGTCCCCAACCGGCGGCTGTGGCTGCGCCATCACCCGCTCGACCCCTTCATCGTCATCTTCACGCCGCCGGTCCTGCCGGCCGGGCTGCAGAGCCTGCGGGTGCTGCGGCTGCTGCGCTTGGTCAGGCTGCTGCGCCTCGCCCAGCTTTCGCGCGAGGTCTTCTCGCTGGAGGGCCTGCGCTACGCGATGCTGCTCTCGGTGTTGACCGCGGTCGGCGGCGGCGCTCTCTTCGTCGCCTTCGAGAAGCACAGCCAGCACCTCGACGCCTGGGACGGGATCTACTGGGCGGTGACGACGATGACCACGCTCGGCTCCAACGTCTACCCGACGACGACCGGCGGAGAGGTGATCTCGGTCGTGATCCTGATCATCGGCATAGGCTTCGTCGCCCTGCTCACCGGCGCCTTCGCCCAGCGCTTCCTCAGTCCCGAAATCGCCATCGTCGAGGAAGAGCTGGAGGCCGAGCAGGTCAGCGCCGAGGCGCTCGCCCTGCGCGAGCTGAAAGGGGTCCGGGAACAGCTGCAGGCGCTCGAGGTCGCGGTCGAGCGGATGGTCGACGAACGCGCCAGCGACGCCCGCCCGCCTCAGTCCTCGTCGTCGTAGTCCGCCATCTTCCCCTCGAGCTCCTCCATCACGCCGGCATCGCGCAGCGTCGTCACGTCGCCCAGAGCCCGGCCCTCGGCGATGTCGCGCAGCAGCCGGCGCATGATCTTGCCGGAGCGGGTCTTCGGCAGTTCGTCGGCCCAGACGATCCGCTTCGGGCGGGCGAACTTGCCGATCCGCTCGGCGACGACCTCGCGGATCCCCTCGATCAGATCGTCGCTCGGCTCGGTGTCGCCGCGCAGGGTTACGAAGGCGCAGATCGCCTGTCCCGTCTGCTCGTCGGACTGGCCGATCACGGCAGCCTCGGCGACCTTGGGATGGGCGACGATCGCCGACTCGACTTCCGCGGTCGAGAGACGGTGGCCGGAGACGTTGACGACGTCGTCGATCCGCCCGATCACCCAGAAGTAACCGTCCTCGTCCTTTCGCGCCGCGTCGCCGACCAGGTAGGTCTCCTTGCCGAAGCGCGAGAAGTAGGTCTCGACGAAGCGGTCCTCCTCCTTGTAGAGGGTGCGCAGCATCGAGGGCCAGGGCTTGGTCAGGGTCAGCAGCCCCTGGCCCTGCTCGACCGGCTCGCCGTCGCTCTCGTCGACGACCTCGGCCGCGACGCCGGGGAAGGGCAGCGTCGCCGAGCCGGGCTTGGTGGCGACGATCCCCGGCAGCGGCGTGATCATGATCGCGCCGGTCTCGGTCTGCCACCAGGTGTCGACGATCGGGCACCTCTCCGCGCCGATCACCTTTTGGTACCAGAGCCAAGCCTTCGGGTTGATCGGCTCGCCGACCGAGCCGAGCAGCCGCAGCGAGGAGAGATCGGACTTGGCCGGAATGTCCGCCCCCCACTTGATGAAGGTGCGGATCGCGGTCGGCGCCGTGTAGAGGATCGTCACCCCGTAGCGCTCGACCAGCTCCCACCAGATGCCCTGGCTCGGGTAGTCGGGCGCCCCCTCCCACATCACGCTCGTCGCGCCGTTTAGCAGCGGCCCATAGACGATGTAGGAGTGGCCGGTTACCCAACCGACGTCGGCCGCGCACCAGTAGACATCCTCCTCTGGCTTCAAGTCGAAGACGTAGCGATGAGTGGCGGCGACGCCGGTCAGGTAGCCCCCTGTTGTGTGCAGGATCCCCTTCGGCTTCGCGGTCGAGCCGGAGGTGTAGAGGATGTAGAGGGGATGCTCGGCATCGAGCGACTCTGCCGGGCACTCGGGATCGGCGGCCTCGAGCAGCTCGTCGTAGAAGCGGTCGCGCCCCTCGCGCATCGGGCACTCGATGCCAGTGTGGCGGACGACGACGATCGCCTCCAGCGTCTCCAGGTCGCCCAGCTGCTCGTCCACCTGCGGCTTGATCGGCGCCACCTTGCCCTTGCGGCGGGCGCCGTCGACGGTGACCAGCGCCTTCGCCTCGGAGAACTCCATCCGCTCGCGCACCGCCTCGGCCGAGAAGCCGCCGAAGACGACGTTGTGCATCGCCCCGATCCGCGCGCAGGCCAGCATCGCGACGACGACCTCGGGGATCATCGGCAGGTAGATCCCGACCACGTCGCCCTTGCCGACGCCGAGGCCCTTCAGCGCGTTGGCGAAGAGCTGCGTATCCGCCAGCAGCTCGGCGTAGGTGACGTCGCGCTCCTCGCCCTCCTCCCCGCGCCAGTGGTAGGCGACGCGCTCGCCGCGACCCGCCTCGACGTGGCGGTCGAGGCAGTTGTAGGAGGCGTTGATCCTGCCGTCGGCGAACCATTTGTAGAAGGGCGGATTGGAGGCGTCGAGCCCTTCGCCCGGCACCTCGTCCCAGTCGAGCAGCTCGGTCGCCTGGCGCTTCCACCAGGCCTCGGGATCGGCCGCAGCCTCCTCGTAGATCCCGGGATCGCTCCAGAGCGCGCCCTCGCGGAACTCCGCGGACGGCTCGAAGCGATCGACCTCCAGCAGGGTGCTGAGCTCCTGCTCCAGGCCCGCTGACTGTGGCTCCGCTGCCATTGCCCCTCCTCTCTCAGTGACTCAGCGGACGGACCGGAAGGACGGTCCGTCCGAAGGTCGAGTTGACGACTGCCGCAAACGATGCATACCAGGCAGCCACCGCCGTGGCCAGCCCGAACCAGCCGCCGGCTTCGACCAAGCCGTTGGTTTCGTTCGCGTTGCCGATCCCGAGCAGGAAGAAGGTCACGGCAAGAAGGAAGAAGACGGTGGCGACCGCCGCGGTGGTGCGCAGCGAGGCGACGAACATGTAGGTGGTGAATATGCCCCAGGCGATCAGGTAGAGCCCAACCGAGGCGGCGACGTGAGGGGCGGGTATGTCGCCGGCGAAGAAGGTCACCAACGCCCAGTAGGAGAGCCAGAAGGCCCCGAACGAGGTGAAGGCGACCGCGCCGAACGTGTTGCCGGTGCGGAACTCCCACATCCCGGCGAGGATCTGGGCGATGCCGCCGTAGCCGAGCGCGAGGCCGAGCACCACCGGCTCGCCGGCTTTGCTGACCAGGCCGGCGTTGAACATGCTGAGCACGAAGGTGGTGAGGGCGAAGGCGGCAAGGCCCAGCGGCGCCGGATCGGCGGGAGTCCAGCCTTCACGCGCCTGTGCCGCGCCGGTCCGCTGCTGACCTGCGTCCCCGACGGCCGGTTCATGTGCACGGATCGATCCTGACTCCATGGTCCGCTCCTTTGGGTCGCCCGCTCCGGCCGGGCCTGTCCCGCCCGGGACACGGGAACTGTGCTGTCACCTGACTACCCGATTTGCGCCGCCGCTACCCTGGCCTCACTGTCATCGTCGGCCCACGGTCGGCGGCTGGTGTCCGACCGGGCCGGTTGGTTCTCGGGAAGGCGACGGGCTGACTCCTAGCCTGGGTGTCGACCCGGAGGTCTGACCACCATCGGTTGTGTCGCCCGCCG
>DASXKW010000045.1:0-4050 GCA_036496625.1 Solirubrobacterales bacterium
CGTGGGGCAGGGGGTCGAGGACAGCCCGTGGACTGCCCGCAGGCCCCCCTGCCCCACGACAGGACCCGCCACGCCCACCGCTAATGCCCGAGCAGGGCGACGGAGTTGTTCAGCATGTGCAGCAGGATCCCGGGAACGATCGAGCCGGTCTTCTCGTAGAGCAAGGCGAGAATGAAGCCGAAGGCGACCAGGACCGGCACGGCGCCGACGCCGGTCGTCGCATGCAGGCCGCCGAAGATCAAAGCGCTGATCAGGGCGGCGGCGAGTCGCGGCAGCCGCTCGCGCAGGCCGCCGAAGAGCATGCCGCGGAAGCAGGTCTCCTCGCAGATCGGCGCGGCGACGGCGATCAGCAGCACCTGCAAGGGCACGGCGCCGAAGTCTTCGGCGATGTCCTTCTGGTGGGGCGCCCCGAAGATCGCGATGTAGGCGACCGAAAAGAGCAGGTAGGCGCCGATCGCCGCGAACATCCACTTCACCGCCGAGGGTCGGAAGCGCCGCCAGCCCAGCCACCGCAGCGCCTCCCTGAGCGATGCCCCTTTCCAGCAGGCGATCGCGATCGGGACCAGCAGGAAGCTCAGCTCGGTGATGAACTGGACGATCGCGCTCGCGACATCGGTCAGGTCCCCGTTCGGCTCGCGCCCTGCGATGACCGCCGGGATCGCGAGCACCACTCCAACTCCCAGGGCGAGGAGCACCCCGAGAACTGCGACGAGCGGGCCCCAGTTGGAGTAGGGGAAGACCGGCTTTCGGGATACCGTGGCATCCATGACGCCGGCAGTCTCACAGGTCTCGAGGTCCACCAAGACGCGGCTGCGCTTCCTGCGTCGCCTCGTCTTCCTGATCGTCTTCCTCGTCCTCGTCGCGATCGCGCTCAGCCAGTTCACCGAGCTGAAGCGACTGGCGACCGGGATCCTCGCCTCGACGGCGGTGCTGGCGGCGATCATCGGCTTCGCCGCGCAGCACACGATCGCCAACATGATCGCCGGCGTTCAGCTCGCGGTCTCGCAGCCGATCAAGATCGGCGACCGCATCGCCTTCGAAGAAGTCAACGGGCGGGTGACCGACATCACCCTCTCCTACACCTACGTCAACCCCGGCGATGGCACCTCGGTCGTGATCCCGAACCAGCTCCTGGTCGAGGGCGTGGTCCACAATCTCTCGACCGAGGACACCCAGGCCTGAGCGGGCGCCGGGCCGAAGTACCCTCTGCCCATGGCGAAGCGCAATCGGCGACGTCAGCGGCGGCGCGGGGGGGCGCCGAGCAAGCTGCTCTTCATCGGCGCGGGCCTGCTCGTCGCGATCGTCCTGGCCGGGATCGCGATCGCCTCCTGGGTGCTCGACGTCGCCGCCGAGGCGCCCTCGCTGGCGGCCTGCAAGACCGTCGACCGGACCGGCAACTCGGTGATCTACGCCGGCGACGGCAGCAAGCTGGGCCTGATCGACTCCGAAGAAGCACGGGCGCCGGTCTCGATCGGGCGCATTCCGAAGCAGCTGCAGCTGGCGACGGTCGCGATCGAGGACCAGCGCTTCTACGAACACGGCGGCATCGACCTCGAGGGGATCGCCCGCGCCGAGCTGAAGAACCTCGAAGCCGGCAAGACGGTCGAGGGCGGCTCGACGATCACCCAGCAACTGGTCCGCAACCTCTGCATCCACAACCCGAAGCGAACCCTCGAACGCAAGATCATCGAGGCGAAGCTGGCGATCGAGTACGCCGAACGCCACACCAGGAAGGAAATCCTCGACCAGTACCTCAACACCGCCTCCTACGGAACGATCGAAGGCGCCACCGCGATCGGCGTCCAGGCGGCCGCGAAGATCTACTTCTCCAAGCCGGTCTGGAAGCTGCGCCTGGAGCAGGCGGCGATGCTGGCCGGGCTGCCGCAGGCGCCCTCGGACTACAACCCGATCCTCAACCCCCGCGCAGCCCGGCAGCGGCGCAACGAGGTGCTGGCGAAGATGGGCCGCCTCGGCTACATCTCCTCGGCGCGGGCGGCCGCGGCGGAACGGAGCGGCCTCGGCCTCGACGTCTCCGGCTCCTACTTCGCCCACCGCGAACCCCTCTTCTTCGACTACGTCGAAAACGAGCTGATCGAACGCTACGGAGTCGATGCGGTGCGCAAGGGCGGCCTCAGGGTCTACACGACGATCCAGCCCCGCCTGCAGGAGGTCGGGCAGGAAGCGATGCGCTCCGCCCTTCCCTACCCGACCGACCCGTCCTCGGCACTGGTCTCGATCGACCCGCACAACGGGGAAATCGAGGCGATGGCCTCCAGCACGAGCTACGACCAGAGCCAGTTCAACCTCGCCGCCCAGGGCCATCGCCAGCCGGGCTCGACCTTCAAGGCCTTCGTGCTGACGACCGCGATCAAGCAGGGCATCGACCCCTACTCGACCTACTACGTCTCGAAACCGCTCGACCTGAACCTGCCCAAGTGGGGGCATTGGGAAGTGCACACCGCCGACGAGGGCTACCTCGGCCGGATCAACCTGCAGCAGGCGACGGTGGCCTCCGACAACACCGTCTTCGCCCAGCTGGACCTCGACGTCGGACCGCAGCGCGTCGCCGAAACGGCGCACTCGATGGGGATCACCAGCCCCCTCGACGGGATCCCCGCCGAGGGGATCGGCGGCCTGCGGGTCGGGGTCTCGCCGCTGGAACTGGCCGACGCCTACGCGACCCTCGCCTCGGGCGGCATCCGCCACGACCCGATCGCTATCCGCCGCGTCGCCTTCCCGAGCGGCCGAGTCGAGCGGCCCGACCGCACGGCGCCGCGGCGGGTGATCTCCGAAGCCGTCGCCTACGAGGTGACGCGGCTGCTGCACGACAACATCGTCGAAGGCACCGGCACCGCCGCCTTCACCGGCTGCCCCGGGCAAGCGGGCAAGACCGGCACGACAGACCGCGAGACCGACGCCTGGTTCGCCGGCTATCAGCCCAACCTGACCAGCGTGGTCTGGGTCGGCTACCCGCAGTCCAACGCGATCGAAATGACCGACGTCCACGGCATCACCGTCTTCGGCGGCACCTTCCCGGCGGAAATCTGGCACTCGCTCTACTCGGGCGCCGAAGTCCCCTGCGAGGAATTCGGAAAGCCGAAGACGGCGATCCGGTGGGCGCCCTACTTCGGCCATTTCACGGCCGAAGCGCGGCGGGCGCACGGCGGCATCTACGGCGCCGCGAGCAAAGAATCCGAACGGGCACGGAAGCTGGGCGAAGAAGCGACCGGCGGCTACAACCCCGACGCATACGCCCCGGGCGCCGGGCAGGAACCGACGCCGGTCCCACCGCCCCTGCCGTCCACGGGCGTCGGCGGGGGCGGTGCCGCGGGCGAAGCCGGGAGCGAATAGCTGAGCATCGCGCCAGGGGCAGCCTATGCCCTCATCTGGGCCGGCTTCGTCGCTTACCTCGGCGCTCTGGCGTGGGCGCCGCGGCTCGGCCGGCGGATCGTCTGGAGCGCGATCGCCGTTCTCGTCGTCGCCTTCGCCTGCCTGCCGCCGCTGCTCTCCCACGACGTCTACAGCTACGTCGACTACGCCCGCCTCGGCGCCCTGCACAGCATCGACCCCTACCTGCGGGGCCCGGCCGCGGCGCCGGGCGACCCCGCCTTCGCCCATGTCACCTGGCCCCACACGACGAGCGCCTACGGGCCCCTCTTCACCCTGGCGACCTACCCCCTCGCCTGGCTCCCCATCGGCGTCGCGGTCTACGTCCTGAAGGCGATCTCCGCAGCCGCGGTCTTCGCCCTCGCCGCCCTGGTCGCCCGCCTGGCCCCCGCCCGCGGCATCGATCCCCTGCGTGCCGCCGCCTTCGTGGCCCTCAACCCCCTGGTCCTGGTCCATGTGGTGGGCGGTCCCCACAACGACGCCCTCGCCGTCCTGCTGACGATGCTCGGCGTGGCCGGCGTGCTGAAGGCACGCGAGGCCTCAGCCGGGGCGGCGCTCGTAGCCGCGAGCGCAATCAAGGCATCGGCATTGATCGCGGCCCCATTCGCCTTCCTCGGCGTCGCGAGACCGGGGTCGACGGGCCGGAAACCGGACTGGGGCTCC
>DASXKW010000046.1:0-42548 GCA_036496625.1 Solirubrobacterales bacterium
CGAGGTGCGCAAGAAGTTCGGCCTGCTCTTCCAGGACGGCGCCCTCTTCGGCTCGATGAACATCTACGACAACACCGCCTTCCCGCTGCGCCAGCACACCGACAAGAGCGAGGAGGAGATCGGCGAGATCTGCAACCGCCGCCTCAAGGAGGTCGGGCTGAGCGAGGCGATCTACAAGATGCCCAACGAGCTCTCCGGCGGGATGCGCAAGCGCGCCGGCTTCGCCCGGGCGCTGGTCCTGGACCCGGCGATCGTGATGTTCGACGAGCCCGACTCTGGCCTCGACCCGGTGCGCACCGCGCTGCTCTGCGAGCTGGTCCGCGAGGTCCACGAGGAGAACGGCGGCTGCTACTTGGTGATCAGCCACGACCTCAACACGGCGCGGCGGATCTCCGACTTCATCGCCGTGCTCTGGAATGGCAAGATCGTCGAGTCGGGGCCCAAGGAGGAGCTGTTCGACTCGGAGAACCGGTTCGTCAGCCAGTTCCTGAATGCGGACGTGACCGGTCCGCTTTCGATGGATTGAGGCGCTCGACGGGCGCTTCCCCCGCGCCACCCGCGCGAGGAGCGGCTGAGTGAGCACGCTGTTCAGCGGAGTCGCGGGCTGGGCTGTTCGACATGCACGAGCGGTGTTGGCCGTATCGGCAATCCTCGCCGTCGGAGCTGGGGTGGCGGCAACGCAGCTATCGACGAATGCGGGGACGAACACCCTTGTCGATACGAACACTGAGAGCTATCGAGCTACTCAGCGAGTTCGGGAGGCGTTTGGGGAAGAACCGGTGGTCGTGGTGGCGCAGGGGGACCTGCAGGAACTGATTCTGACCTCGAACCTGGAGCGGCTGCTGCGGCTCGAGGGGTGCCTCTCCGGCAAGGTGCCTAAGGGGGCGAAGCCGATTCCGGGGCCGTGCGCGGAGCTGGCCGAAATGCATCCCGTGCAGTTCCTCGCCGGGCCGGCCACCTTCCTCAACGAGGCGGTGATCCAGATCGACGAACAGCTGGAACGGCTTGCCGCGACCGTGCCGCCCGATCAGCTGCGCGAATTCCTGCTCCAGGTCGCTGCTCGCTATGACATCACCAGCGCCCCCAGCCTCGGCAACCCCGACTTCCTCGCCGCGGTCGTCTTCGACCTGCGCCGCTCGCGCGGCACGCCGAAGTCGAAGCTCGCCTACCTCTTCCCCAACGACCACACGACGCAGATCGTCCTGCGGCTGCGCCCGGACCTCAGCGAAGCAGAACGCAGCCGCGCTCTGGGATTGATCCGAGAAGCGGTCTACGAAACGACCCCCCGCCAGGACTGCGCCTTCAAGGGCAAGCCCGAGGCCTGCTTCGCTCTGCATCGCGGCACCTACGCGATCTCCGGTGCCCCGATCGTGATCGAGGGCCTGGCCGGCGCCCTCAAGAGCGCCCTGCTGATCCTCTTCGGCGTTGCCATCCTGGTCATGGCACTGACCCTGCTCTTGGCCTTCCGCTCGCGCCTGCGGCTTCTCCCACTGGCGATAGCCCTCGCTGCAGCCGCTCTCGCCTTCGGCTTGCTCGATCTCTTCGGCGGCTCGCTGACGATCGCCTCGATCGCGACGATGCCGATCCTGATCGGCCTGGTGGTCGACTACGCGATCCAGTTCCAAGCGCGCTTCGACGAGGCGACCGCTCGAGGAAACGCAGCGGTCGACGCAGCGCGCTGGGCGGCAAGCCGGGGGGGGCCCACGATTGGCATCGCCTGCCTGGCCACGGCCGCGGGGTTCCTGGCCCTGCAGCTCTCGCCTGTTCCCATGGTCCGCAGCTTTGGCCTGCTGCTCGTTGCGGGGATCGCGATTGGCTTCGGGTTGGCGCTTACGGGAGGGTTCGCGGCTCTGGGGATCGGAGCGCGGGCGGGAGGAGGGGGTGCCCCTCCGCTTGCTGGGTTTTTCGCCGCAGCGTTTCCGGCATTCGCTGAGCGGTCGGGGCGAAAAACAGGACGCCGCGCGCTTCCAGGGCACCCCCCCCTCCCGCCTGGACGCCTCGTTGGCTTCGCGCTGGGTCATCCGAGGCGCGTCCTAGCCATTGGAGCGGCACTGGCTGTGCTCGGCTGGGGCCTTGGCACCCAGATCGGCACGGTTACCGATATCCGGGACCTGGCGCCGCAGGGACTTCGGGAGGTGCGCGACCTGAATGCGGTTCAGGACGCGACCGGCGTTTCCGGACAGCTGCAAGTCGCCGTGGAAGCCCCCGACCTTTCCGACCCCGCGACGATTCGCTGGATGGCGGACTTCAAGCGACGGGTGCTCGACGAAAATGGATTCTCGGGTGCGCGGCCAAGTTGCCTCAAGGCCGAAGTTTGTCCCGGCCCGGCCCTTTCCGACTTTTTGGTCAGCGACAACAAGAAGGAACATCTGAGGCAGAGTGAAATCCGTGCGACTCTGCGTGAAATGCCCGCCTATGACCTCGAGCAGGTGGCTCCGGTCGATCCGAAGACGGGCCTGCCGGGGTGCCTTGCGCTCCTGAGCTTCGGGATTCGCGCTCAGTCGCTGGAGGACCAGCAGGCGCTTATTGCCAGGGTGCGCTCGGAGGTTGGTAGGCCGGGCACGCCCAATGGGCCGCCGGCGGGGGTAAAGGTGCGCTTCGCCGGGCTGCCGGTGATTGCCGCTGCCGCCGCCTCCGACCTCTCGTCCAGCCGCTACTGGCTCACCCTGGCCGGCCTGGGGGCCGTGGCGTTGGTGCTTCTCCTCGTCTACCGGTCGTGGCGACGCTCGCTGGTTCCGATTGTTCCCGTGGCCCTGGCGACGGGCTGGTCGGCGCTTGTCCTCTGGCTGACTCGAATTCCGCTCAATCCGATGTCGGCGGCCCTGGGGGCTCTGACGATTGCGATCGCCACCGAGTTCAGCGTCATTCTTTCCGCCCGCTTCGACGAGGAGCGGGGTGGGGGGCTCGGCGTCGCCGACGCGTTGCGTGCTGCCTATGCCCGCACCGGTCCTGCTGTCCTGGCTTCCGCGATAACGGTGACCGCCGGCTTCGCGGTGCTGATCGCGAGCAACGTGCCGATGCTGCGTGATTTCGGCTTCGTCACGGTGATCGACCTTGCCGTCGCTCTGCTGGGAGTGATGATCGCGCTGCCGGCGGCCCTGGTTTGGACGGAGGGAGCATGAGGGACCGCTACTCGCTCGTCGTCGGCCTGATCTTCGCTGCGGTCATCGTGATCGCTGTGATCCACACCCTCGAGAGCAAGGACGAAGGCACGCTCGGGCTCGACAAAGTGGCGCCCCGCTGGCCCTTCCCCGAGTTCGCTGTGCCTCGTGCCGCGGGTCCGCTCGAAGGCGATGCCAACGTCGCCCAGGACAACTGCGAAACCGCCCAGACGCCGTGCCCCTCCAGCGCCAGCCGCACCCCCGCATGCCGCATCCGCACTCCGGGCGCCCTGGGGGTCTGCGACTTCTTCAACCTGCCGCTGGTGCTGTCGTTCTGGTTCTCCCACGGCGGCAATTGCAGCGAACAGCAGGACGTGGTCAGCAAGGTCTACGCGCGCTACCGTGGACGGGTGAGCTTCCTCTCCCTGGACGTTCGCGATGATCGCGACACCGTTCGCGAATTGATCCGCCGCAACGGCTGGAGGATGCCGGTCGGCTATGACCGCGACGGCGCCGTGGCGGGCCTTTACAGGATCGGCGGCTGCCCCACCTTCGCCTACGCCTATCCGGGCGGCACCCTCCAGGACGCCAGCATCGGCGAGCTGACCGTGCCGCAGCTCGAAGCCCACGTCGACGAGCTGCTGCGCGCGACCCGCGCCACGGAGGCCGGCTGAGATGTCCGGCGCGGGGGCGCCCGAACCTGAGCCGGACTCGGAGCCGGCGCCCGAGCAGGGTTGGGTCGCTCCCCACATCGCCGCCGAGTTCCCCGGCCTCGGGATTGCCTGGGTCGAGGTCGACGGCTGCCCGGCACACAGCCGGGAGCCGGTCCTGCGGCGCCTGCGCGACCTCTCCGACCGCTTCTACGGCTCGCACGCGATCCACATGCGCGAGCGGCCCATCCCCTGGGCCTACCGAGTCTTCTTTCGCCAGATCGGCCTCGACCCCGACCGCACCCGCACCCCCGTCGAGCAGCTTGCCCTCGACCGGCTTCATGACGGCGCCTTCGCGACTCGTGGCATGCCGGCGGACGCGCTCACAATCGCCACGGTCGAGACCGGCGTCGCCCTGCGCGCCTTCGACGTCGCGCGGCTCGGCGGGGATCTCTGCATCCGCGACTCGGCCCCAGGCGAGTCGCTGCCCGGCAAGCTCGGCATGCTCGCGCAGGGGACGCTGACGATTGCCGATCGCCGGGGGCCTCTCGAGCTCCTCTTCGGCGGCGATGGCTCGGCGGCCGCAGCGGAGCCCGGGGCGAGCCGCATGGCGCTCGTCGCAGTGCAGGTCAAGGGCGTGCCGCAGGCTGCGGTCGACGAGGCCCTGTGGATCGCCAGCGCGGCGATCGACGCCTGAGCGGCGCCCACGCCTTAACCAGTTTCTCGTTTTCAGGGGAAGGCCGGTGATCTACACTCGACCTTGAGCCTATGCGGGATCTGCTCGAACGAGACACGCTCACGACGCTTCGAGTGGGAGGCGACGAGACCCTCGCGCGCGCCGAGTTGCGGCGCCAGATCGGGCGACTTGAGCACCAGCTTTCCAGCCTCGCCGCCGAGGCGTTCCGCCGGCTCGAGATCGACACCGCCGTTCCCGGGCATTTCCAGGAGCCACGGGTCGCCGGCCTCGACGAGCTCGAGCAGGTGCGAGACGCGCTCGCCGACCGGGTCGCCGACGCCCGCGTCGCCCTGGTCAAGCAGGACGAGCTGGAGACCAGCAACCGCGACCTGCTCGCGGACATGCTCGCCGCTCCGGCCGAGCACAAGTGGGTGCGGATCTCACGCGCCGACATCGGCGAGCCCGGCTGCGGGCACTGGCACTCGCGGCCGCGGCTGGGGCCGCTGGGGATGCTGATGGGTTGGTGGCGCGTCAAGGTCTCATCCGGATGTCCGTTATCCGGACGGCTTGCGGCCGTTGAGCGATAGGCGGGGGACAGAGGAGCGGCCGCCGGCGCCGTGGGGCAACTTCCCCCTTGCCGAGCTGACCGTGCTCGCCGGCATCGTGATGCTGGTGATCGGCGTCGTCGGCAGCAGCCCGACGGCGCTCGGCGTCGGCGTCGTCCTTGCCGGCCTCGGCGGCCTCGAGGTGGCCGTCCGCGAGCACCTCGCCGGCTACCGCTCTCACACGACCCTGCTGGCCGGCACCGTCTTCGTCCTCGTCGTCGGCGGCCTCTTCTACCTCACCGGGTTGATCCTCGCGGTCTGCCTGGGCGTGGGAGCGATCGCCTTCGTGGCCACGTTCTTCCTCCTGCGCCGAGCCTTCCAAAAAGCGTCCGGCGGCCTCTCCTTCAAGGTCGGCCGCCTGGGCTGAGCGCTAGACGAGGACGACCGGGCGCTCGCTCGGTTCGTGCGCGGCCAGCTCGGTCGCGAGCAGGGCGCGCTGGCGGGAGGTGAGCGTGCCGAGGCGCTTGTTCTCGTTCAGCGCCAGGCCGAGCAGGAACTTGCGGGCGCGGGTGCGCCCCCAGCGCCGCTGGCTGGTCAGCAGCTCGGCGATCGTCATGCTCTCGGTCTCCCAGGGGCAGTCCCGGACCACGTTGGCGGCCTCGAGATCTCCCCGCGCGATCGAGCGCTTCAGCTCCGCCCTCGCGAGCCGCACACGGTTGGCGCGAGCAAGCGCCTGCATGTGCTGCGGGGCCTGAATTGCGGAAACGGTCGTCTGAGCAGGGGCGATTGAGGCTGCGTCCACTGGAACTCCTCCCTCTGGGTCAATTAACTGGAATGGCTCTGCGCGTCAGGCGCGAGCCATGGAAGCTCGGCCTGGCTTGGATTGAGTGCTCCGCCCTTCGCTTCCCTGCCCCGGGATGCGAGCGGCGCGGAGGCAAGCTATGCGCTAGGGCTGCCGAGCGTCAACCCGAAGTCACCCGCGGCGCGGCGGCGCGGTCGCTAAGAGCATGTTTTTCGGATCGGCTGACGCCTCGCCTCGTTTTGGCCAGGGGCGAAACTACCCCGCTCGGGGTAGTTCGGGGAAGTCCTCGATCGTGCGGGCGATCGTCCCCAGCGCGCCGTCGAGATGTTCGCGCTCGTGGGTCGCCATCAGGCTGGTGCGCAGCAGGGCGCCCCCGGGCGGGACGGCTGGATGGATCGCGACGTTGGTGTAGAGGCCGGCGTCGAAGAGCGCCTTCCAGAGCAGCACGGCCTGCCAGTCGTCGCCGACGACGACCGGCACCACCGGGGTGGTCGCGACGGCGCCGTCGGGGAGCGTCCCCGGCTCGATCACCCTGAGGCCGAGGTGGCGCAGTCCCTCGCGCAGGTAATCGGCGTTGTCGAGGAGCTTCTCGAAGAGCGCCGGCCCCTCGTCGCGAATCACCTGCAGGGCGCCCAGCGCGGCGCCGATCGCGGCCGGGACGCTGGACGCGCTGAACATGAACGAGCGCGCGGAGATCTTCAGGTACTCGATCACGTCGGTGGGCCCGGCGATGAAGCCGCCGCAGGAGGCGAGGCTCTTGGAGAAGGTCCCCATCCGCAGGTCGACCTCGTCCTCGAGCCCGAAGAGCTCACAGGCGCCGGCGCCGCGGGCGCCGAGCACGCCGACTCCGTGGGCCTCGTCGACCAGCAGCCTCGCCCCGTGGGCCTTGCAGAGCTCGACGATCCGCGGCAGGTCGCAGACGTCGCCCTCCATCGAGAAGACCCCGTCGACGACGACCAGGACGCCCCCGTCGTCTTCCCCCGCCCGCTGCAGCATCTTCTCCAGCTTGTCCATGCGGTTGTGGCGGAAGGGCCGCAGCTTGGCGCCCGAGAGCCGGCAGCCGTCGAGGATCGAGGCGTGGTCGCCGGAATCGCAGATCACCGTGTCGCCCGGCTCGAGGATCGTGCCGAGGCAGCCGACGTTCGCCTGGTAGCCGGTCGTGAAGACGAGCGCGTCCTCGGTCCGCATCCACTCGGCGATCTCGCGCTCCAGCTGGACGTGCAGAGGCGTCGTGCCGTTCATGAAGCGCGAGCCGGTCAGGGCGGTGCCGTAAGTCTCCAGGGCGTCCCGGGCGGCCTGCTTGACGCGGGGATCGCCGGTCAGCCCGAGATAGTTGTTGGAGCCGAGCATGATGACCTCCCGCCCCTCCATCTCCATCACCGGACCGGCCTCGGACTCGATCAGGCGGAAGTAGGGGAGGAGGTCATGCTGCTTGGCTGCTTCGAGCTGCTCGAGGCGATCGTGGCTGCGCGCCTTCGCGAAGACGTCGACGGGGGACTTGGCTGTCTCGCTCATCGCCCAGAGTGTAGGTTCCGGCTCCCATGGCAAGCGTGACCATCCGCCCGGTTCGCACGCGAGGCGATCTGAAGCGCTTCGTCAAGGTGCCTTTCCGGCTGCACCGCGACCAGCCGCAGTGGGTCGCGCCGCTGATCTTCGAGCGGATGGAGTTCCTCAACCGCAAGAAGAACCCCTACTTCGAGCACGCCGAGGCCGAGTACTTCCTCGCCGAGCGCGACGGCGAGGCCGTCGGGCGCATCACCGTCCAGGTCGACCATCGCTGGGACGAGTTCCAGGGCGGCAGCGACGCGATGTTCGGCTTCTTCGAGACGGCGAACGATCCCGAGGTCGCGGCCGCTCTGCTCGGCGCGGCCGCCGAGTGGGCGCGGGAGAAGGGCCGCGGTCGCATCCTCGGCCCGATGGACTTCACCACCAACGACGAGATCGGCGTCCTAATCGAGGGATACGAGCGGCGGCCGATGATCCTCGAGCCGTGGCACCCGCCGCACTACCGCGAGCTGATCGAGGCGGAGGGCTTTGGGAAGGCGATGGACGTGCAGATGTGGGAACTGCAGTTCGGCGACCTCAAGGAGGGCGAGCGCTTCGACCCGGCGATCCACGCCGCCGCGGAGAAGGCGCTGCACGACGAAGGGATCGCGATCCGCAACATGCGCAAGCGCGACATGGCGGGCGAGGTGCGCCGCTTCATGGACGTCTACAACGAGGCCTGGGGGGACAACTGGGGCTTCGTCCCGATCACCGACGCCGAGGTCGAGTTCCAGGCCAAGAACCTCAAGCAGGTGATCGACGAGGACTGGGCCTTCATGGCCGAGAAGGACGGCGAGGTGGTCGGCGCGGCGCTGACCCTGCCGGACATCAACCAGGTCCTCGCCAAGCTCAACGGCCGCCTGCTGCCCTTCGGCTGGCTGCGCTTCCTGCTCGGCAAGGGCAAGGTTGACCAGCTGCGCGTCTTCGCCCTCGGCGTCAAGCACGACTACCGCCACAGCGGCGTCGCCGCCGGCCTCTACCTCAAGCACCTGGAGACCGCGGCCGCCCCCGGCAAGATCGGAGGCGGCGAGATGGGCTGGATCCTCGAGTCCAACGGGCCGATGAACCGCGCCATGGAAGGCATGGGCGGCAAGGTGGTCAAGAAATACCGGATCTACGAGAAGGCGCTGGAGGCCCATCCCGGCAGGGGTTCCACTTAACTTTTTCGGTGGAGCGGCGCCTGCTGTCGCCGCAGGGTGGACGCCCGAAAAAGTACAAGACGTTCCATCCCTACCGGGATCGCGCTCACGGTCCTCGATCTGCGCAAGGTGCGGGTTGTGCTCTTTCGCCCGCCGCGGGCATCGCTACAGTCGGCTGGGTGAGCAATATGGAGCTAGAACCGGTTCCCGTCCGGGTTCTGCCTCGAGAGAATGCCGGTGCGCTTGCGGTGCGCAACGAGGCGCGGACCGCGGCGATTGCCGCGGCCGGGGGCGTCCTGGCCGGCGCCGCCACTGTGGCGGCCGTGCGCGCGGTTGGCGCTGTTGCCGGCCGCAAACGATCTCCGCGGCGAAGCCTCTCCCGGCGTGAGCGCCCCAATGTGATTGCCAGCCGCTCCTTCCTGGTCGACGTCCACCTGCTCGGCCGGTGAGCCTCGAGGTAGAGGTCGCCCCGCCTTCGCCTTACCGGCTGCCGCGCCACGGCAGCGAGGACGGGGTGATGCGGGTCGATCGCGGCGTCGCGACGCGGCTCCTGCACGTCGACGGCTGCCCGGTGCTGACCAGGGCCTGGGAGCCG
This sequence comes from Solirubrobacterales bacterium, assembly GCA_036496625.1. GTDB lineage: Bacteria > Actinomycetota > Thermoleophilia > Solirubrobacterales > 70-9 > VRUE01. The sequence continues at coordinate 9,054 of DASXKW010000046.1, forward strand.
GCGAAGGGCCGGATCGTCCTGCGAGCCGAGCCGCTGGACCCGCGTTCGATCGCCGCCCCCGGCCCGGCCGCGGGCGTTCCGGTTCGCGAGGCCGGAGAGCCCGAGCTGGCGCTGGCGCTGGCGCGGATGCGCTTCGCGCTCGGCGTCGACGACGACCTCGGCGAGTTCTACCGCCGCTTCCGCAGCGACCCGCTGCTCGGGCCGCCGCTGCGCCGCCGGCCCTACCTGCGCCCTCGCCGCCGCCCCTGGCCCTGGGAGGCGCTCGCCTGGGCGGTGGTCAAGCAGCTGATCGAGAGCGGGCGGGCGGCTCGCATCCAGCGCCGCATGGTCGGCCGCTGGGGCCTGCGCCTCGGCGAGGGCCGCGATGGACTGCGCGACGTGCCCACCCCGGACCTGATCGCCGGCCGGGCGCCGGTCGAGCTCGAGTCGATGGGGCTGGCGCTGCGCCGCGCGATCGCCCTGCGGGCGATCGCCGGCGACATCGCGGCCGGCCGCTGCGACCCGTCCGAGGCGACGGCCGATCGTCGCCTTCTCGCCGTGCGCGAGATCGGCCCCTGGACCGTTCAGTGCCTCGGGCTCTTCGGCCGCGGCGACCCCGACTCGCTGCCCGCCGGCGACCTGATGTACCTGAAGCTGGTCGGTCGCCTCGCCCGTCTCGGCCGTCGTGCCACGGTCGAGGAGGTGGAGGAGTTCTACGCTCCCTACGCGCCTTTTCGCGGCCTCGCGGCGGCCTGGACGACCGGCATCTGAGGCGCCCCCGAGACGCGCGGTTCGCGCCCAGCTCAAGCGTGGCCTCGATCCGTCGATAAGGCCACAATGGAGCCGATTGGGGGCGGTAGCTGGCCCGACAAGAGAGTCAACGAGTTTCTCGACCAGATCTCGGCGGGCGGAGAGGACTACCGCCGCCTGGTCGAGCGCCTGCCGGCGGTCGTCTACGCCTCCGAGCTCGGCGAGAACGGCCGCTGGCGCTACGTCAGCCCACAGATCGAGGAGGTCCTCGGCTACGCGCCGGAGGAATGGATCGCCGATCCGGAGCTCTGGGCGAAGCTGCTGCATCCGGACGATCGCGAGCGGGCGCTCTCGCAGGAGACGCGCAAGACGATCGGCAACCGCAACCCGCCGCCGGTCGACTACCGGATGATCACCCGCGACGGCCGCACCGTCTGGATCCTCGACGAGGCGGTGCTCGAGCCCGACGAACTGGGCACGCCGGTTTGGCACGGAGTGCTCTACGACATCACCGAGCGCAAGAGCGCCGAGCAGGAGCTGCAGCGCGCCGCCGCTCAGCAGGCCACGGTCGCGCGCCTTGGCGGCTGGGCGCTGAAGGACGGCGATCCCGACCTGCTGATGAGCGAGGCGGTCTCGCTGATGACCGAGATCGAGGGGGTGGGCGCGGCCTGCATCTGGGAGATCGGCCGCGACGGGCGCCGCCTCGGGCTGCGGGCCGGGCTCGAGGATCGCGTCGTCGGCTCCGAGCGCGCTTCGGCGGCGCGCGATTCCCACGCCGGCGCGGCGCTTGACTCGCGCCTGCACGTGATCGTCGACGACTGGTCGGCGGAGCGGCGCTTCTCGATGCCGCCGGCCCTGCGGGTGATGGGCGTGCGCAGCAGCCTCGCCGTTCTGATCGACGGCAAGCAGCAGCCTTTCGGCGTGCTCGACATCCACTCGACCGAGCCCAACCGCTTCACCCCGCAGGACGTCCACTTCGTCCAGGCCTCGGCCAACGTGCTTGCCGACGCGATCGAGCGCCACGCCTCCGACCAGGCGCTGCGCCACCGCGTCCTGCACGACCCGCTCACCGGCCTGCCCAACCGGCTCAGCTTCGTCGAATCGCTCAGCGACGCGCTCAAGCGCAGCACCGTCTCGGGCTCGCCGGTCGGGATCCTCTTCCTCGACCTCGACAACTTCAAGCTGATCAACGACAGCATGGGCCACCATGCCGGCGACGAGCTGTTGTGCGCTGTGGCGCCCCGCCTGCGCGGCCACCTGCGGCCGGGCGACATCGTCGCCCGCTTCGGCGGCGACGAGTTCGGCATCCTCGTCGACCGCCTCGCCGACGAGGACGAGGCGGTGGCGATCGCCGACCGCATCGCCTCCGCTTTCGCCGAGCCCTACTCGATGGGCGGCGTCGACCATTTCGTCAGCGCCAGCGTCGGCATCGCCGTGGCGCGGCCCTCGACCCGCGAACCGGTCGAGGCCGATCTGCTGATCCGCGATGCGGATGCCGCGATGTACAGGGCCAAGGAACGCGGCCGCGCTCGCTGCGAGCTCTTCGACGCCGAGATGCGGGCCCGGGCGCTGCGCCGCCTGGAGGTCGAGCGCGAGCTCCGCAAGGCGCTGGAGCGCGACGAGCTGGAGCTCCACTACCAGCCCCTGATCGCCCTGCGCAGCGGCGAGATCACCGGCCTCGAGGCGTTGGTTCGCTGGCGCCATCCCCAGCGCGGCCTGCTCGATCCGGGCGACTTCGTCCCGGTCGCCGAGGACAGTGGCCTGATCGAGCCGATCGGGCGCTGGGTGCAGGAGAGCGCCTGTCGCCAGATCCTCGAGTGGCACCAGTTGCGGCCCGATCAGCGCCCCTTCGACGTCTCGGTCAACCTCTCGGCCCGGCAGGTGGCCCACCGCGAGTTCGCCGCTTCGATCAGCGAGATCCTCGACAGCACCGGCCTCGATCCCGTCCACCTTCGGCTGGAGATCACCGAGAGCGTCCTGGTCGAGGAGTCGGCGACGGCGATCGACACCCTGGAGGCGCTGAGCGAGATCGGCGTCGGCCTCGTGCTCGACGACTTCGGCACCGGCTACTCCTCGCTCGCCTACCTCAACCGCTTCCCCTTCGACGGGCTGAAGATCGACCGCTCCTTCGTCGACGCGCTCGGGGTCGAACAGGAGCGAACCGCGATCGTCGAGGCGATCATCGGCATGGCCCGCGCTCTCTCCCTCGCTGTCATCGCCGAGGGAGTCGAGAACGAGGCGCAGCTCTCCGAGCTGAGCCGGCTGGGCTGCGACTACGCCCAAGGGCACCTCTTCTCACGGGCCCTGCCGGCGGAGAAGATCTCCGCCCTGCTCAGCGAAGGCGCTCTCCTCTATTCCGGTATCTCGCCCGGTAGGTAAGCGTTGCTGAGCACGCTGCTCGTCGGCGGCAGCGCCGAGGTCAGTTCGTTGTCGCGCATCCAGCCGATGAACTGGCGCCACTGGCCCGGGTCCATATAGCCGTATGGATGGCCGCCGCGGGCCGGGTCGAGCAGCGGCAGCGTCGCCGTCACCTCGGCGCGGGTCAGCTTCGGGTCGAGGTCGTGGTTCGCTTCCAGCAGCGCTTTGGCGGCTGCCCTGGGGTTCTGCGCCGCCGCCGCGGTGCCGCGCGCCAGCGCCGCGATGAAGAGGCGGATCGCCTGCGGGTCTTCTTCGAGCCGCTTGCCCTGGGCCGCCAGGACCAGCTCGTCGTAGCTGGGCACGCCGAGCTTGTCGACCGGGGTGACGACCGGGTCCGTGCCGCGCAACCGCAGGTCCACGCCCTCGACGTTGCTGAAGCCGCCCAGCATCGCCTGAGCCTTGCCGCTGGCAATCGCCGGCAGCAGGCCGAAGCCGACGTTGACCGGCTTGACGTCGGAGGTGGAGAGGTGGGCGCGGGCGAGGATCGTCTTCAGGTAGGCATCCTGGTAGGGGATGCCGGCGGTGGCGATCGTCTTGCCGGCCAGGCCGCCGACCCCCTTGATGCCCGATTTCCTCAGCCAGATCATCGAGGTCAGCGGCCGGTTGACGAGTGCGGCCACCGCCTTCACGTCCAGGCCCTGTTCCTTGGCCAGCAGCACCTCCGGCTCATAGGAGATCGCCAGGTCGGTGCGGCCGGCGGCGAGCAGCTTGATCGGCGCCGCCGGGTCCGAGGGCGTGTGGATGCTGACGTCGAGCCCGGCTTCTTCGAAGTAGCCGAGCTTCTGCGCCATGTAGATCCCGGCGTGGTCGGGGTTGGGGTAGAAGTCGAGCGTCAGGTTGAGGGGTTGCTTTTCGCCCGTCACCTCCTCGCTCTTCTCCCCGCAGGCCGCGAGGCCGAGCGCCACGGCGAGCAGGGCCACGGCGAGCGCGATCGCCGGGGTGAGGGAGCGTTTCATCCCTGCTTTCTATCGCCAAGTGACAATACGGCGCTCTGCGAGGGCGAGGAGGGCGAAGAGCGCTAGGGCCATCGCCGCGACAAGAGTCACATCGGCGAAGAGACGAGCTGTCTCAAATTGGGCGCTGTCCAGTCGTATGAGGACTCCAAGCCCCGATTCTCCCCCCGCCCACTCGCCGAAGACGGCTGCGATCCCGGTGATGGCGGCAGCGATCTTGGCGCCACTGAAGGCGAATGGCAGCGCTGTTGGCGCCTCCACACGCCAGAGGATCTGGCGCCGTGTGGCATCGAGTGTGCGCATCATCTTCGTTGCATCTGGATCGACCGAGCGCAGTCCGTCGAGTGCGTTGACCGCGATCGGGAAGAAGCAGACGAGGGCGACGATCCAAAGCTTGGGGCCGATCCCATATCCGAACCAGACGACGAGGATGGGAGCGACGGCGAGAATCGGGATTGCCTGCGAGACGACCATCGGTGGGTAGAAGGCTCGGCGCACCGTCTCGGAGAGGTGCATGACTACCGCAAACCCGAGTCCTGCCACGAGCGCGCATCCGAACCCCAGCAGCATCTCCTTGAGCGTCACCCAGGCGTTTTCGGCGAGTAGCGAGCGGTTCTGCCAGAGTGCTTCTGCGATTTCGGCGGGGGAGGGGACGAGGAACCTTTCGAGGTTGAGCAGGTCGGCGAGCGCGCCGCTGCTCGCCGCCAGCTGCCAGGCGCCGATCAGGCCGATCAAGAGCAGGGCGGGGGGAAGCCAGCGCTTCATTCCCGCCCTCGGCCTGGCGCCTTAGTGGCGCTATGCGCCACTAAGGCGCCATTCCCGCCCTCGCGCAGTGATCGCATAGCCCGCTCGCGCGCCCGGACGAACTCGGGGTCTGTGACCGCCGCATCGCGGTCGGCGGCTCGTGGCGTCGGCGCGTTCAGTTCGTCCACGACCCGCGCTGGCCGTGCCGAGAGGACGGCTACGCGATCGGAGAGGTAGAGCGCCTCCTCGACGTCGTGGGTGACGAGGACGACGGTGCGCGGATGGGACGCCAGCGCCTCGGCCAGCCACTCCTGCATCTCGGCACGGGTGATCGCGTCCAGCGAGGCGAAGGGCTCGTCGAGCGCCAGCAGCGGCTTGTCGGCGATCAGCGTGCGCAGGAAGGCGACCCGCTGGCGCATCCCGCCAGAAAGCTCGGGGGGCGCGGTGTCTTCGAAGCCGGCGAGCCCGAAGCGCTCGAAGTAGGCGCCGGCCTCGCGCCGCGCCTGGGCCCGGCGGATGCCGCGGTTGCGCAGCGCCAGCGCCGCGTTGTCGATTGCCGAGAGCCAGGGCAGCAACATGTCGCGTTGCGGCATGAAGGCGCAGCGGGCGAGACGACCGGGGCCGTCGGTTGCGCCGCCAACCTCAGCCTCGCCTCGTGCGGGCTCCTGCAGCCCGGCGATCAGCTCGAGCAGGGTCGACTTGCCGCAGCCGGAGGGGCCGACCAGGCCGAGCACGGTGTGCGCCGGCGCCTCGAGGTCGAGCCGCTCGATCGTCTCAAGGTCGCCGTAGGAATGGCTCAGATCGCGGATCGAAAGGGAGGCATCGCCGCCGTTGGGGGCAGGCGATGCGGCTCCGATGGCGAAATCTCTGGCTTCCGCTGTAGGCATCTTGGTATCCTGGCGCACTCGCGCTCCTGACCTAAGAGGTCAGGAAAGTCGATAACTACCTGCGCGAAACTCATATGGATCCGGCAATCATCGTCTTCGGACTAGGAATCGGCGTGCTCGTCGGCATGACCGGCATGGGCGGTGGATCTCTGATGACCCCGCTGCTGATCCTGATCTTCGGCATTCAGCCGACGACGGCGATCGGCACCGACATCTTCTACTCGGCGGTGACCAAGACCGTCGGCGGCTGGCGCCACTTCCGCATGAAGACGGTGAACATGGAGCTGGTCAAGTGGCTCTCTTTCGGCAGCGTGCCCGCCGCCGTGCTGGGCGTCGCGATCGTCTCGGCGTTGCAGGCCCACATCGGCGAAGAACGGCTCGACTCGCTGGTCTACGCGGTGCTCGGCGGCACCCTGCTGATGGTCGGGATCATCACCCTTACCCGGGCGCTGATCCTGCGCAACCTGGTCGACGAGCGGGATCGCTTCGAGGTCGAGCGCCGCCACAAGGTCGCCGCCGTGCTGATCGGCGCCACGACCGGCTTCGTGATCGGGATCACCTCGGCCGGCTCGGGCACGGTGATCGCGATCCTGCTGATCGCCGTCTACCGGCTGGCCCCGAAGCGGGTCGTCGGCACCGACGTCTTCCACGCGGCGATCCTGCTCTGGGCGGCGGGCATCGCCCACTGGATCGGCGGCAACGTCGACTTCACCCTCGCCGCCAACATCCTGATCGGCTCGATCCCCGGAGTGGTGATCGGCGCCGCCCTATCCGACCGCGCCCCACAGGCGTTCATCCGAACCGCGCTCGGCATCGTCCTGGTCGGCTCGGGCATAGTCACGATCCAGAAGGGCGACCCAAATGTCTGGCCAATTGCTGCCGCAGTAGCGGCGATTGGCCTAGGCGCAATTCTCGCCGCGCCCCACTGGCTTCACCGCCGCCGCCAGAGAGAAGCGGCGGCAATGGCCCTCGAGTCAGCCAGCTAATCCGACTCTCGCGCGGGTAGCGTGGGGAGGGGGGTCGAAGACGGACCGTGGTCCGCCCGCAGGCCTCCCTCCCCCGCGACAGGACCCGCGCGCCAGGTGCCCTGATTAACTAGCCCTATGCGCGTATCCGCGAAGGCTGACTACGCAGTGCGGGCGGCCGCCGAGCTGGCTGCCGCTGATGAGGGACCGGTCAAGGGTGAGAAGCTCGCCGACGCCCAGGACATCCCGCTTCAGTTCCTCGAGCACATCCTGCTTGAGCTGAAGCACGCCGGCATCGTCCGCGCCCGCCGCGGGGCCAAGGGCGGCTACTGGCTCGCCCGACCGGCCGACGAGGTGACGATCGCCGACATCGTCCGCGCGGTCGAGGGGCCGATCGCCCACGTCCAGTCTGCTCCGCCGGAGTCGATCGAGTATCGCGGCAACGCCGAGCACCTGCAGGAGGTCTGGATCGCGGTTCGCGCCAGCCTCCGCACCGTTCTCGAGCACGTAACTCTCACCGATCTCGTCAGCGGCAATCTGCCCAGCGAGGTGGAGGCCCTGGCCGCCTCCCCCGACGCCTGGGTCGCCCGCTAAGCCCCCAAGCGGAACGGTGGGTAGTCGTCGGTGACCAGGACGACGGCGTAGGCGACGACACGGTTGTACCAGCGGATCGTGCCCTCGACGAACTCGAAGATCCCGCGCGGATAGCGGCCCGTGAAGAGGATCGCGAACCAGGCGCCGATCACCGAGAAGAAGACGCCGATGAAGAGGAAGCCGAGAACGATGTAGTGGGGAATGGCGAGAAACCACTTGACCAGTGGCAGGCCGCGCGAGAGCTGTTGGGCGTCTGGGTATGGGAAGTCGAGGTGCACCGCTTGGCGCTCGTCGGTCGAAGGGTATTCATCGTCCATGAGCGCGACATAGATGCTGATCCGGTTGAGGAAGCGCAGCAGTTCGAGGTTCCAATCGAACCACCAGCGCGGGTACTTCTTCTCGACCAGCAGCATCAGCACGATCGGCAGGAAGACGATGCTGCCGGCCGCTACCGCGCCGCTATAGCCGTTTGACCCAATCTGGCCAGCGAGTCCGGAGCCCGGCAAGAGCTCCGCGACGATCGCGATCGGGATCACGGCGAAGATGCGAAAGAAGGTCGAGATCCGATTGAGCTCGCGTTCCGGGTAATCGACGGAGAAGGTGACTGGGTATGAAGGTGGCATCGCACTCCCTTTCGCGGTTTGTGCTGATGATTACCAGGGGCGAGGCAACAACCCTCCCGGGGTGCAACGTTTTTTTGTTCCTATAGCGCCAAAAAGCGTTGCACCGTGGCTAGTCCGCGGCCGGAATGCCACCAGCGACCACGTTGACGAAGTTCTCCAGGTGCCGGGTGGTCCAGCACTCGAAGGCGCCGTCGCAGTAACGCTCGTAAGCGGCCATCACCGAGTCGCCGTAGTTCCAGTAGAGCTTCGGCTCGGGGTTGAGCCAGAAGAGGCGGCCTGCCCGCTCCGCCACCTGGGCGAAGACCTCGGCGTGGGGCTCGCGGCCGTTGGTGCGGGCGTCGCCGAGCACGATCACGGTCGAGCGCGGGTCGAGCTCGTCGGAGATCTCGCCGAGGAACTCGAGCCAGACGCGGCCGTAGTCGGTGTAGCCGGAGACGTCGGCGACGCCGCCCTCGCTGGAGATCCGTTGGGCGATCACCCGGAAGTCGCGCTCGTGCTCGAAGACGTCGGTCACCTCGGAGATCCGCTCGATGAAGACGAAGCTGCGCAGCTTGCGGAAGGAGTCGTGGAGGGCGTGCAGGACGGAGAGGAAGAAGACGCTGGCTGAGGTGACCGAGGTCGAGACGTCGCAGAGGACGTAGATCTCGGGGCGGCGCGGGCGCTTCGGCCGGTAGCGGATGTGCATCGGCACCCCGCCGGTCTCGAGCGACGTTCGCATCGTCTTGCGCACGTCGACCAGCTGCCCCTTGCGTCGGCCGCGCTGCTCATGCCCCAGCGTCGCCAGCCGCCGCTTCATCTGCGAGACGGCGCGGTGCACGGCGGCGAGGTCCTGGGTCGGGCTGGTCGGCAGGGCGCGGTCGAGCTCGGCAAGCGGGCGCGAGGGGGGGAGGGTCGAGGTGCGCTCGATCAGATCGCGCTCCAGCTCCCGGCGCAGGTGGCGCTCGAAGCGGTTGAGCTGGTCGCGGTCGATCGGGACCTGCTCGGCGGCGGCGTCCTCGGCCGGCGCCTGGGCCCCGGCAGAGAGGCCGAGCGTGCGGCGGATCCGCTGCACATCGACGCCGACCACGCCCGAGCCCTCGCCTTGGCGCCCGAAGGCGGCGATCGCCAGCCGCGCCAGGTCGCGCATCTCGCCCTCGTTGCCGCCGAGGATCGCCTCGCGCACCTGCTCGCGCAGCTCGTCGATGTCGAGCCGCTCGCCGCCCTCGTGGCGCCGCCCCTGCTCCTCGACCCCGCGCTCGATCGCCTCCGCCTCGGCGGCGCGGAAGAACCAGCGCTCGAAGAGCAGCTCGAAGAGCCGGCGGTCCTCCTGGGACTTGGCGATAGTCGCCGCCAGCGCCTCGCGGAAGTCGTCCTGCGAGGTCCAGGGGATCTGCTCCAGGGCGGCGAAGGCGTCGAGGATCTCCGAGGTGCCGACCGCGACGCCCTCGCTGCGCAGCTCCTCGCAGAAGCCGAGCAGCTTCGCCGCCAGGCCCGGCGGCCCGGCCTCAGCCCTGGGGCCGTATGGGCTCGGCAAGCTTCACCCCGACCCGCTCCGCGACCAGATCGATGTCGGTGCGGTGCTTGACGATGATCGACATCGACTGCTCGAAGATCCTGCGGTCAATGTCCTCCGCGCCCATCAGCAGCAGCGTCCGCGCCCAATCGATCGACTCGGCGATCGAGGGCGGCTTCTTGAGGTCGAGGGCGCGGATCATCTCGACCACCTCGACCAGGCGCCGGGCCAGCGCCTCGGGCAGCTCCGGCGTGTGGAGGCGGACGATCTCCATCTCTCGCTCCAGCCCGGGATAGTCGAGCCAGAGGTAGAGGCAGCGGCGCTTCAGCGCCTCGGTCAGCTCGCGCGAGTTGTTCGAGGTGAGGACGACGATCGGCATCGTCGTCGCCGCAACCTGGCCCAGCTCCGGGATCGTGATCTGGAAGTCGGAGAGCAGCTCGAGCAGCATCGCCTCGAACTCCTGGTCGGTCTTGTCGATCTCGTCGATCAGCAGCACCACCGGCTCGGGGCTGGCGATCGCCTGCAGCAGCGGCCGCTCGAGCAGGAACTCCTTGTCGAAGATGTCGCCGTGGACGTCCTCCCAGCCGTCCTCGCCGCCCGCCTGGATCCGCAGCAGCTGCTTGCGGTAGTTCCACTCGTACAGCGCCTTGGCCTCGTCGAGGCCCTCGTAGCACTGCAGCCGGATCAGCTCGCGGCCGGTCGCGCGGGAGAGCGCCTTGGCCAGCTCGGTCTTGCCGACGCCGGCAGGCCCCTCGACCAGGATCGGCTTGCCAAGCCGCTGGGCGAGGAAGGAGACCAGAGCGGCAGGCTCGTCGGCGAGGTAGCCGACCTCGGCCAGCGCGTCCTTCACCTCGGTGACAGAGCCGTCGGCCATGGAGGCGATGATAATCCGACCCCGTGCTCGACCTCGTCCTGCCAATTGCCGCGCTGCTGCCGCACAGCGCCGGTCCCTACATCGCACTCGTGTTGATCGGCTTCGTGATCGGCATCCTCGGACATCTCACCGCCGCTCGCCCGCTGATCGCCGCCGGCGTGATCCTGATCTTCCTCGGCGCCCTGCTCTTTCCCCTGGCGCTGAGCTTGACCGAAGAAAGCCCGCCCTCGCTCGATGCGCCCAAGGAAAGCGTGCAGCCGATCGAAGTGGCGCCTTAGCCGGGCGCCGCGGGAGACGGCGCGTAGGATCGGTCGATGGGACGGCTTGACGAAGTCGACCTCTCGCTGGCGCTGAGCCGTCGCGAGGAGGAGAGCGAGCTGAGCGCTGCCTGGGAGCGGCTGACCCAGCTGCGGCTGACCCTTGGAGGACTGATCGGGACGCAGGGGATCGGGCCACCCGTCCTCGTCCTTTTCGAGGGCTGGGACGCCTCTGGCAAGGGCGGCTCGATCAAACGCCTGGTTGCTCCGCTCGACCCCCGCCACGTCCGCGTCGTGCAGTTCGCTGCGCCGACTGACGATGAGAAGCGCCACCACTTCCTCTGGCGCTTCTGGCCGGTTCTGCCTGGCTGGGGTGGGATGGCCGTCTTCGACCGCACTTGGTACGGCAGGGTGCTGGTCGAGCGGGTCGACGGCCTGGCGAGCAGGGAGCAGTGGCTGCGCGCATACGACGAGATCAACAGCTTCGAGAGCAGCCTCGCAGAGGAGGGCACGATCCTCGTCAAGCTCTGGCTGCACATCTCCAAGGACGAGCAGCGCAAGCGCTTCGAGCGGCGCGCTGCCAACCCGCTCAAGGCCTGGAAGCTGACCGATGAAGACTGGGCCAACCGTGGCAAGCGGTCCGAGTACGAGTTGGCAATCGAGGACATGCTCACCCGCACCGATCAGCCCCGAGCCTCTTGGCACTTGATCGCCGCCGAGTCGAAGCGCTACGCCCGCGTCGTGGTCCTGCGAACGGTCAGCGAGGCGATCGAAGAGGGGATGCGAGCCTGGGGCCAAGAACCGCCTCCCACACGCTAGCTTTAGAGCTACGCCCAACCCGACTTCCTCAGGAGGCCCACCGCTTTGAGCCGACTCCGCATCCTCACCGTCTTCATTGCGCTGATCGCGCTGACAACGGCGTTCGCCGCCTGTGGCAGCAGTAGCAGCAGCACTCCGCAGGCCATCGTCGACGAAGCGACCCTGCAGGGGATCGAAAGCGGCAAGATCGACCTCTCGGTCGGGGTCGGGATCAAGGGGGAAAAGAGCGGCCATGTCGACGCCAGCCTCTCCGGTCCGTTCCAGGGCGAAAGCGAAGCGGAACTGCCGGAACTCGATCTGACCGCGAAGGCGAACGGCTCGGTCGGCGGCAAGAAGGTCGACTTCGACGGCGGACTCACCCTGCTCGGCGGCAACAAGGCCTATGTGGGCTACAAAGGCACCGAGTACGAAGTCGACCCGACCACCTTCAGCTACGTCCAGTCGCTGGCCAAGCGACAGGGAACCGGCGGGGAAAAGTCAAGCGAAGTAACCGCCTGTCAGGAAGCGGCCGGCGAACTGAAAGTCGCCGATTTCATCGAAAACCTCAGCGAAGGCGGCAGCGCCGAGGTCCGCGGCACCAGCACGACCAAGGTGAGCGGCGACCTCAACGCCTCAGGCGCTCTCGAAGCGCTCAGCGAACTGGTCGAAGACCCGGCCTGCAGCGAACAGCTCGAAGCTACGGGAGCGGTGCCATCGCCGGCCGAACTCGACGCGGCGAAGGGCACCGTGCAGGACGCGGTCAAGGACGCGCATGTCGACCTCTACGTCGGTGACGATCACATCGTGCGGCGGATCACCGCCCAGGCGACGATCGAACCACCCGAAGCCTCGAAGGGCGTGAGGAGCGTCGAACTTGAAATCGACCTTACGCTGACCGGCGTCAACGAAGGCCAGACGATCTCGGCACCGGCTTCGTCGAAGCCGCTCAGCGACCTCTTCCTGAAGCTGAACGTCAACCCGCTCGAACTGCTCGGGACCGTGCAGGGAGGCGGCGTCGGTGGGCTCGGCAGCCTGCTGGAAGGGATCAGCGGGGGCGGGGGCGGCTCGTCCAGCGGTGGCAGCGGCGGCCCTTCGGGCGGTGGCTCCGGCGGCCAGCAGGCCTACTACGAATGCCTGGGTGAAGCGCACACGCCGGTCGACATCCAGAACTGCACGGGGAAGCTCCAGTAGCCGCGTTCCTCCGCACTCCATACGGCTGGCCATATCTGCTGACGCCGCTGATCCCGCTGGCGGTGGCCTTGGATCTGGTCGGTGCCTCGGCCGGTCTCGTCTTCCTCACCTCGGCGCTGGGGATCGTTCCCACGGCAGCGCTGATGGGCCGCGCCACCGAGGAGCTGGCGGCGCGCTCGGGGCCTGGCATCGGCGGCCTGCTCAACGTCACCTTCGGCAACGCCCCGGAGCTGATCATCGCCCTCTTTGCGCTCGGCCAGGGCCTGCATGAGGTCGTCAAGGCCTCGATCATCGGCTCGATCATCGGCAACATCCTGCTCGTGCTTGGAGCGGCGATGCTGGCGGGTGGTCTCGGTCGTGAGAAGCAGACCTTCAGCAAGACCGGAGCGAGCATTCAGACCTCGATGTTGCTGCTCGCCGCCGCGGCGCTGCTGATGCCGGCGATCTTCGAGCTGGTCGAGGGCAAGGGCCTCCCCTCTCCCGGGGCCCAGATCGTCGATTACGGTTCCACCGTCGAGCACCTCTCCCTCGCGGTGGCGGTCGTTCTGATCGTCACCTATGCGCTCGGCCTCGTCTTCTCGCTGAAGACCCACCGGGCGCTGTTCAACCCGGAGTACGGCGACGAGGACAGCTGGGGCTGGTCGACGCGCACCTCGGTGCTCGTCCTGGCGATCGCAGGGGTGCTGGTCGGGGTGATGTCCGAGGTCCTGGTCAGCTCGATCTCCGAAGCCTCCCAGTCGGTCGGACTCTCGGAGTTCTTCATCGGCGTGATCGTCGTCGCCATCGTCGGCAACGCGGCCGAGCACTGGGTGGCGGTGGTGGTGGCGATGAAAGACAAGATGGACCTCTCGGTCAACATCGCGATCGGCTCCAGCGCCCAGGTCGCCCTATTCGTCGCGCCGGTCCTCGTCCTCGCCTCCTTCTTCATCGGCCCGCACCCCCTGGCCCTGGTCTTCAACGGCTTCGAGCTGGGCGCGATCCTGATCGCGATCCTGATCGCCAACTACGTGACCCAGGACGGCGAGTCGACCTGGTTCGAGGGAGTCCAGCTCCTCGCCGTCTACCTCGTCTTCGGCATCGCCTTCTACTACGCCTGAGCGTTAAGCCGCGTGAGCTCGGCGAGGGCTTTGAGGACCACGTCGTCGTGCGTTTTCGGCGAGACCTTGGGGAAGACCTTGGCGATCTTGCCGTCGGGGCCGACGATGAAGGTCGCCCGCTGTACGCCCATGTATCTCTTGCCGTACATCGACTTCTCGACCCAGGCGCCATAGGCGTCGGCGACGGCGTGGTCGGCGTCGGCGAGCAGGGTGAAGTCGAGGTCGAATTTGCCGGCGAACTTCTTCTCCGCCTCGACGGTGTCGGGCGAAACGCCGATCACGCGCGCACCGGCCGCCCTGTAGTCGCCGCCGCGGTCACGGACGCCGCAGGCCTGGGTCGCGCAGCCGGGGGTGCCAGCGCGGGGGTAGAAGTAGAGGACCACGGTCTTGCCCTTGAGGTCGGAGAGGCTGACCGCGTTGCCGTCCTGGTCGGGCAGGCTGAATTCGGGAGCGCTCGCCCCGGCTTCGAGCATCTACTCGAGGTCCTCGCGCCCGGGGTCCTGGCCGTTCTCGCCCTCGTCGCGCTCCTCGTCGCCCTGTTCCAGCGCGGTCTCGGAGACGGAGCCGGTCGAGCCGGGGTGGTAGCTCGTCTGGAAGCTCTCGAGCACCCGGTCGCGGCTGTCTTCGTCGACAGGCACCTCGTCGGAGATGCGCACCCAGTCGGCGCCCTCGTAGGCCTCCATGTTGAAGACCTCCTGGTCGAGCGAGGTCGAATCGTCGACCACTACCAGCACCTCGGTCTGCGGGTTGAAGTAGGTCCCGGGCTGCATCAGCAGATCCTCGACCTCGTAGAGATTCTCCTCGGCGGCGCCTGCCATCAGTCACCCAATCCTATGAAATCGGCGACCTGCCGCTCCACCTCGGTCTCGACCTCGAGCGGCTCCTTGCCGGCGCGCATGCGCCTTTCGTTGCGGGCGATCACCAGCTCGCGCACCTCGGCGCGGAGCTTCTCGTCGAGATCCGCCTCGCCGGGATTCGAGCCGGGCCCGCTGTCGAGCAGCAGGGCTACCTCGGCCTCGACGTCGAGGGGCGCTTCGCCGCGCTGTAAGCGGCGGTAGGACTTCGCCTCCAGCATTTGGCGGGCCTCGGCCGCCTGGATCGCCCTGTCGACCGGTTGCGGCGGCTGGGCGAGGCGCGGTGGCGGCATCGAGTGCATAACGCCGAAGCGCCCTTTGCCGATCTCATTCCATGCCGCTCCGGAGCGGGCGAACGTGAAGGCGGCGATCGGCAGGATGAAGAGCGTGATCGCGGCCAGCGCGTAGCCACTCTGAACGTTGGTCAATGCCAGGGGCCAGACCATCTCCCAAGGGTAGGGGTCTCGCTCTGGCGCTGCTATCCGGTAGCCTTTGGCTCGGTTGACTGACCAGTCAATCGGTGGTCGTCGCCCTGCGCGAGGCCGCGTGAAAAGACTTACGCACCGACCAAAAGAAGGAGCCTCGACCAGTGGTTGACTTCACCCTCACCGACGAGCAGAAGGACCTACGCGAGCTCGCGCACAACTTCGCGGAGAAAGAGATCCGCAGGGTTGCCTGGGAGTACGACAAGGACGGCACCTGGCCTCAGGACATCATCGATCAGGCCTGGGAAGTCGGCTTGATGAACACCCACATTCCCGAGGCCTACGGCGGCCCCGGCCTCGACTACCTCTCCGGCTGCCTGATCGAGGAGGAGATGGGCTGGGGCTGTTCGGGCATCGGCACCTCGCTGATGGCCAACGGCCTCGCCTCCGCTCCGGTCACCCTCGGCGGCTCGGAGCAGACCAAGAAGAAGTACCTCGGCATGCTGACCGAAGACAAGAAGCTCGCTTCCTTCTGCCTCACCGAGCCGGATGCCGGCTCTGACGTCTCGGGGATGAAGACCCGCGCCGTCAAGCAGGGTGACAAGTACATCCTCAACGGCTCCAAGTGCTTCATCACCAACGGCACCTACGCCGACTGGTTCACGGTTTACGCCAAGACCGATCCAGAGGCGGGCCACCGCGGGATCACCGCCTTCGTCGTCGACGCCGCCTCCCCCGGGGTCACGGTCGACAAGAAGGAGGACAAGATGGGCCAGCGGGCGTCCAACACCGCGACGATCTCCTTCAACGACGTCGAGGTCCCGGCCGAGAACATGCTCGGCGAGGAGAACAAGGGCTTCAAGCTGGCGATGATGACCCTCGACCGCACTCGCCCCGGCGTCTCGGCGATGGCTGTCGGCATCGGCCGCGCCGCCTTCGAGTACGCAGCCGAGTACTCCAAGGAAAGGGTCCAGTTCGGCGTGCCGATCGCGATGCACCAGGCGATCCAGTTCATGATCGCCGACATGTCGACCAAGGTCGACGCCGGCCGTCTGCTGGTCTGGAACTCGGCGGTGCTGCTCGACCAGGGCAAGCGCAACACGCTCGTCTCCTCGGAGGCCAAGCGCTTTGCCGCCGACTCGGCGATGGAGATCACCGTCGACGCCGTCCAGGTCTACGGCGGTTACGGCTTCATCAAGGAGTACCCGGTCGAGAAGCTGATGCGCGACGCCAAGATCATGCAGCTCTACGAGGGCACGAGCCAGATCCAGCGCCTGGTCATCGCCCGCGAGGTACTGCTGCCGCGCAACATCGACGAGACCACCCCGGAGGCCGAAGCCAAGGCCAAGGCCTCCGAGGGCAGCCAGTCCGAGCAGGCAGCCGCCACGGTTTAGCCGGAACTCAGGGCAGGGGGCCCTGTGCAAAAGCCGTCGGGCCGGGTTCCGTGCCCGACGGCTTTTTTTGCTTTGCGCCGGGCGGCGGCTAAGGTGGTGTGTCCCAGCGATCTAGGGGGGTCACCTTGGCCGAGAGTGCCGACAAATGCAGTTCGATAGACCGAGAGGTCGATCGGCGGCTCCTGCGCATCGCCGCCGAACCCCTCCGCTTCAAGGCCCTCCTCCGGCTCAACGAACGCACCGGTGGAGCGAGTGAGCTCGCCGAGGATCTGGAGATGAGCGTGAGCGACGCCAAGCGCCACCTCGAGCAGATGGAGAAGGACGGCCTGGTCGAAGTGGTGGGCCAGGTGCTGGGACGAGACGCGTTCGAGCCCCGCTACCGAGCCGGCCTGCGACTCCTCTGGAACGACGAGGAGTGGGCCGAGCTGGGTGAGGCGGAACGGCGGCGGCTGACGGCCTGGACGATGCAGATGATCGGCTCCGACGTCTGCGAAGCGCTCGAGGCGGGCACCTTCGGGATGCGCTTCGACACCCACATCACCCATAACGTATTCCGAGTCGACGAGCAGGGCTGGCGCGAGTTGAGCAGGATCTTCGACGAGGCGCTCGAGGCCATCTTCGCAGTCGAGGCGGCCAGCGCCGGCCGCCTGGTCGAGAGCGGCGAGGAGGGTGTGCCGGTTCTATCGGCGCTGATCTGCGGTGAGCTGCCGCCCCAGTCCGGTCCGAGTTAGGCGGCGCGGGCGCCGGAGCGAGCAGCCTTCTGGCGCTTCAGCTTGTCGAGCACGACCTTGCGCAGGCGGACCGACTCGGGGGTGATTTCGACGCACTCGTCCTCGCGCAGGAACTCGACCGCGGCTTCCAGCGAGAGGCGTTTTGGCGGAGCCATCCGCTCGAGCACGTCGGCGCTGGCGGCGCGCATGTTGGTCTGCTGCTTCTCCTTGGTCGCGTTGACGTCCATGTCCTCGGCGCGGGCGTTCTCGCCGATGATCATCCCCTCGTAGACCTCCTCGCCGGGGCCGACGAAGAGCGTGCCGCGGTCCTGGATGCCGATCAGCGCGTAGCCGGCGGTTTTGCCGCGGCGGTCGGCGACGATCGAGCCGGTGGGGCGGAGGCGAAGCTCGCCGGCCCAGCGCTCCCAGCTCTCGAAGACGTGGTGCATCACTCCGGTGCCGCGGGTCTCGGTGAGGAACTCGGTGCGGAAGCCGATCAGCCCGCGCGCCGGCACCAGGTATTCCATCCGCACCCAGCCGGTGTCGTGGTTGGCCATCTGCTCGAGGCGACCCTTGCGGCCCGCCAGCAGCTGGGTGATCGTGCCGACGTGCTCCTCGGGAGCGTCGATCGAAAGCCGCTCGACCGGCTCGTGCAGCTTGCCGTCGATCTCCCGGGTCAAGACCTGGGGCTGGCCGGCGGTCAGCTCGAAGCCCTCGCGCCGCATCAGCTCGAGCAGGATGACGAGCTGCAGCTCGCCGCGGCCCTGCACCTCCCATGCATCGGGGCGCTCGGTGTCGTTGACGCGGATCGAGACGTTGCCGACCAGCTCCGCATCGAGCCGGTCGCGGACCTGGCGGGCGGTCAGCTTGCCTCCCTCGGTGCCGGCGAGGGGCGATGTGTTGATCCCAAGCACGATCGAGAGCGAGGGCTCGTCGACTGTGATCACGGGCAGCGGTCGCGGGTCCTCCGGGTCGGCAAGGGTCTCGCCGATCGTCACCTCTTCCATGCCGGCGACGGCGATGATCTCTCCCGGCCCGGCATCCTCGGCCGGCACCCGTTCCAGCGCCTCGGTGATGTAGAGCTCGGAGACGGTGGCCCGCTCGACCGTTCCATCGGCGCGGCACCAGGCGATCTGCTGGCCGGCGCGGATCGTCCCGTTGTGGACCCGGCACAGGGCCAGGCGACCGACGTAGGGCGAGGCGTCGAGGTTGGTGACGCGCGCCTGCAGCGGGTGGTCGGGGTCGTGCTCGGGCGCTGGGATCTTCTCCAGCATCAGGCTCATCAGCGGCGAGAGGTCGGTGCCCTCGACGCCCTCGTCCAGCGCCGCCCAGCCGGCCTTGGCGTTGGCGTAGACGATCGGGAAGTCGATCTGCTCGGAGTCGGCATCGAGGTCGAGGAAGAGCTCGTAGACCTCGTCGACGACCTCGCTGATGCGGGCGTCGGGACGGTCGACCTTGTTGACGACGAGGATCACCGGCAGCTTCGCCTCCAGCGCCTTGCGCAGCACGAAGCGGGTCTGCGGCAAGGGCCCCTCGGAGGCGTCGACAAGGAGCAGGACGCCGTCGACCATGGTCAGCCCGCGCTCGACCTCGCCGCCGAAGTCGGCGTGGCCAGGCGTGTCGACGATGTTGAGCTTCACGCCGTCGTAGTTGACGGCGGTGTTCTTGGCGAGGATCGTGATCCCCTTCTCGCGCTCGAGGTCCATCGAGTCCATCACCCGCTCGGCGACGTCCTGGCCCTTGCGGAAGGCGCCCGACTGCCACAGCATCGCGTCGACCAGGGTCGTCTTGCCGTGATCGACGTGGGCGACGATGGCGATGTTTCGGAGGTCGTCTCGTGTGGTCATTTGGCGGGTGCGGTTGAGGTTCGCAGGGCGAAAAAGAGGCCCGCCAGTGGCGGGCCCCGTACTGCTCAAGTGCGGTGTGCGACTACGAGGTCTGCTGAACGCTCGCCGCGGCGGGGCCCTTGGGGCCTTCCTCGGACTCGTAGCTCACCTTGGCGCCCTCGGCCAGGGACTTGAAGCCCTCGCCCAAGATCGCGCTGTGATGGACGAAGACGTCCTTGGAGCCGTCGTCGGGCGTGATGAACCCGTAGCCCTTGTCGTCGCTGAACCACTTGACTGTTCCAGTCGGCATGAATTGCCTCCATTGATGTGCTGCGAACGCGGAGGCTTCGGTAAAGCAACGACGCGAGCGCTAGACACGACTTTGCCGGATATCGATCCGACCTAACGCGCGGACCGTAGCAGGGATCGGGGGTGTGGCGCGGCGCTCGGATGGCTGTCCGGCCGTGTTCAGATATCGAGGAGACCAGTCGATACCGTGAACCAGATGACGCGAGCGCGGAGATCGCCCGTCCGCTTGGGCTCGGCCGGGGCTGTCCTGCCGGTGCTCGTCCTCGCCCTCGCGGCCCCGGCAGCGCGGGCGGTCGCGAGTGCCGACGGCTCCGGTCTCTCGCCGCGACTCGACCAGCTGTCAGCCCCGTCGGTTCGCTCGATCTCTCCGGCCAGGCAGGCGGCAGCGCTGGATCTCCCCCGAGCGGGACCGGGCAGCCTGCTGCGAGACGGCGGCCGGGTGCTGGCCGAAGTGCGCTTCGAAGCCGGTGCCGTCGCCCGGGTCGAAGACCTCCGCGCCGCGGGGGCGGCGATCGTCGGCGTGAGCAGGCGCTACCAGACCGTCACGGTCGAGGCGGCGCCTGCCGATCTCCGCGGGATCGCCGCGGTGCCCCAGGTCGTGGAAGCCTCGGAGGTGCTCACCCCCGTCGCCGCCGCCACCGAATGCCACGGCCTTGTCACGTCTGAAGGCGACTTGCAGCTGAATGCTGCGAGCGCGCGCAGCGCCTTCGGCGTCGATGGCAGCGGCGTCGGCGTCGGCATCCTCTCCGACTCCTTCGGCCGCGCCGGCGCGGCCCATACCAACGCCGCCGAGGACGTTGCGAGCGGCGACCTGCCGGGTGCCGGAAATCCCTGCGGCCACGCCACGCCGGTCGATGTCCTCGACGACTCCGCGAAAGCCTCGCAGGCGCACGACGAGGGTCGTGCGATGGCGCAGGTCGTCCATGACCTGGCCCCCGGCGCGGCGCTTTCCTTCGCCACCGCCTTCAC
The DNA here is from genome assembly GCA_036496625.1 of Solirubrobacterales bacterium. Lineage (GTDB taxonomy): Bacteria > Actinomycetota > Thermoleophilia > Solirubrobacterales > 70-9 > VRUE01. The sequence continues at coordinate 29,163 of DASXKW010000046.1, forward strand.
CGGTGAAATCAACTTCGCCCACAACATCGAACGGCTGGCTGCTCCGACCGCGAGCGGTGGCGGCGGAGCGAACGTGATCGCCGACGACGTCTTCTACCTGGAAGAGCCGTTCTTCCAGGACGGTCCGGTCGCGGATGCGATCGACAACGTGACGGCCAACGGGGTCGCCTACTTTTCCGCGGCGGGCAACGACAACGTCCTCGACGGCGGCTCGGACGTCGGTTCCTACCAGGCGCCTTTCCGCGACGCCGGGACCTGCCCGACCGGCGTGCCCGTCGGCGAGGAACACTGCATGGACTTCGACCCGGGGCCCGGGGTCGACGACGCCTACGATCTCGAAGTCGAACCGGGTGGCGAAGTCGAGCTCGACCTCCAGTGGGCAGAACCCTGGTTTGGCGTGAAAACGGATCTCGATGCCTACCTGCTCGACGGCTCCGGCGCCGTCCTGGCCCCCAGCAAACACAGTGCGAACGAAACCAAGCCGTTCGAATTCCTCTCCTGGAAAAACGAAGGAAGCACGACGGAAGTGGTCAGCCTGGCTATCGCCCGCCATTCCGGCACGGGAAGCCCGACCCTCAAGTTCGTCCAGATCGGCAACGGCCTCGAAGACGTCGTGCCGACCCCCGAACAGCTCGAAACGTCCGGCGCGGGCGACGAAATCGGCCCGACGATCATCGGCCACAGCGGCGCGGCGGCCGCGGTCAGCGTCGGCGCGGTCGGCGTCGACAACGGCTCTGAACCAGAGCCATACTCCTCGCGAGGGCCGGTTGCTCACTACTTCGGCCCGGTCAGCGGGGTGGCGGAAGCGGCCGCGCTCGACCCCGCCCAGGTCATCTCCAAGCCCGACTTGGTCGCAACCGACTGCGCTGCCACCACCTTCTTCGACCCACCGCCGAAGCTCGGCGTGTACCGCTTCTGCGGCACCTCGGCTGCGGCACCGCACGCCGCAGCGGTGGCGGCGCTGATGAAGCAGGCAAACCCCTCGCTGCCCTATGCCCAGCTTCGCTCGGCGCTTGCCGAAACCGCGAGCCCGGTCGGCGCCTTCGGGCCCGACGCCGTGGGCGCCGGGCTGATCGACGCCTACGGCGCGGTCGACAGCGTCGCCCTGCCGCCGAAGATCTCGATCACCGAAAGGCCTCTGGCACTGGGCAAAATTCGCCAGCCCAGCATCGCCTTTGCCGCCAACCGCCCGGTCACCTTCACCTGCTCGCTCGACGGGGGCGGGCTGGAACCGTGCAGCTCACCCTTCGTGCCGCCGGCCCCGCTTGCCGATGGCGACCACGGCTTTGTCGTGCGGGGAGTCGACGCCTCGGGCCGGGTCGGGTCGAGCGAGCTCGTCGAATTCAAGATCGACAGCAAGCCACCCCGCACGTTCTTCAGCAAGCACCCGCCCAAGACCATCCGCACCCGCCATCGGCGAGCAAAGGCCGTCTTCCGTTTCGGCTCCAACGAGCGCGATGTCGCCTTCGTCTGCAAAGTCGACGGCGGCTTCCAGCGCTTCTGCAAGCCCCGCCTGGCGAAGCGCTTCCAGATCGGCAGGCATGTGGTCTCGGTCAGGGCCCGCGACGCCGCCGGAAACGTCGACAGCTCGCCGGCCGTCTTCCGGTTTACCGTCAAAAAAGCCCGCTGAAGACGTCCAGCTTGGTGCCGAAGTAGACCGAGATCGCGGTAATCGGCAGGTAGCCGACCGCGGTTGTCCAAATGAAGCGCCAGGGCGGGACCCGAGTTGCCCCCGCCGCATAGGAGACCAGGCTGAAGGGGAGGATCGGGATCAGTCTCACCGCGATCAAGACCCGGGCGCCGCCACGCTCGATCCGTGCCTCCGTGCGCTCGAAGCGCTCGCCTCCCAGCCAGCTGTCCAGCAACGGCCGCGCAACCGATCGTCCGATCGCGAAGCAGATCAGCCCCGAGAGCATCCAGCCAAACATCATCAGGACGAGGGCGGGAAGGAACCCGTAGACGAGCCCGGCTGCGGCGTCGACGATCTCCGCTGGGTAGAAGACGACCGCGTGAACCAGAGCGAGGACCATGATCAACAGGGGCCCGGCGACCCCGAGGCTGGTTATCTGCTTCCGCACCTCATCGGTGTCGCCGTGGATCGCCGCCACCGCGGCTTCGTGCAGCGCCGGCACCGCAAGGACGAGACCGGCGAGCAATGCGATCCCGGTCAGGGTGATCGCGATCTCGACCAGCGGTGGCCGGCTATCCACGGAGGCGATTGGCCAGGCCCGAGTGGCGGCCGCCGCTGTCGTCGCGCCTGACCGCGGCGTCCAGCGCCGCCCGGTCTCCGATCAGCACGCAGCTGCTGCGGGCACGGGTGATCGCCGTGTAGAGCAGGGGGCGGGTCAGCATCCGCGAGTGGGAGCGGTGGCAGACCCCGACGACGACCGGGACCTCGCAGCCCTGCGCCTTGTGGACGGAGATCGCGTAGGCGAGGCGAAGCGTCGCCGTCTCGCCATAGGGGATGGTCAGCGCCTCGCCCTCGTCGGTGTCGACGAGGATCTCCTCCTCGTCGGGATCGTCGGCGCGAAGGAAGACGATCGAGCCGTTCATCAGCCCCAGCTCGTGCGAGTTGCGGGTCTGCATCAAGCGGTCGCCGATGCGGAAGCGGTCGCCGACAGCTCGCTTGCCGCGCGGGTTGAGCCGCTCCTGCAGGCGCTCGTTGAGGGCGTCTATCCCCACCGCTCCCCGGTACATCGGCGCCAGCACCTGGACCTCGCGGATCGGATCGACGTCGAAGCGCGCCGGCGCCCGCTCGGCAACCACCTCGACCACGGTCTCCAGCGCTCGCTCCGGGTTGGGGCGGTCGATGAAGAAGAAGTCGTGGTCCTGGCCCTCCTCCGGGCTGAGGTGGGGCGGGCGTCCCCGGTTGATCTCGTGGGCAGCCGTGGTGATCATCGATCGCGCCGCCTGGCGGAAGATCTGGGTGAGCCTGACGACCGGCGCGATCTCGGCGGCGATCAGGTCCTCGAACGGCTTGCCGGCGCCGATCGGCGGCAGCTGGTCGGCGTCGCCGACGAGAACGACGTGGGTCGACTCCGCGAGGCCGCCGAGCAGCATCTCGATCAGGCGCAGGTTCAGCATCGAGGACTCGTCGACGACGATCAGCTGTGCCGGCAGCGGGTGGCCGGGCTTGAAGGCGGGCTCGCGCCCGGGCATCCACTCGAGCATCCGGTGGATCGTCTGGGCCGGGTGCCCGGTCGCTTCCTCGAGCCGGCGGGCGGCGCGGCCCGTCGGCGCGCAGAGGGCTATGCGCAGGCCGGCGCCGTCGGCCTGCTCGACGATCGCCCGGGTGCAGGCGGTCTTGCCGACGCCCGGCCCGCCGGTCAGCACCGAGATCCGCGCCCCGAAGGCGCTTCGGACGGCCGACCATTGCTCGTCGGTGAGCTCGGCTCCCTCGGCATCCCGCGGCGGCGTCTCGCCCGGGTCGTGGTCGAGATGGGGAGGGGACGCGGCGCGCACGGCGAGCATCTTCGCCACCGCTATCTCGCTGGCGTGGGTGAGCTCGCGGTAGATCCGCCCCTCGTCGGCGACCAGTCCGCGCGCCTCGCTCAGCACCTCCGGATCGGGGTTGAGCCCGAGCAGCTTCGCAGTGCGTTGTGTCAGCCCCGCCAGCGGCAGGTAGCTGTTGCCCTGCTGCTCGGCCTCGGTCAGGGCATAGACGGCGGCTGCCTGGGCGCGGCGGCTCGACTCGGGCGGCACGTCCGCGGCGAGGGCGATCCTGTCGGCGCGGGAGAAGCCGACCCCGGCGACCTCGGTCAGCCGGTAGGGGTCCTCGTGCAGGATCGCCATCGACCTGTCGCCGAAGCGGGTGTGGATCGGCGCCGCCAGGTGGGCCAGGCCGTGCGGCGCGAGCTGGACGTGCAGGTCGCGGACGGCGCGGCTGGCATGCCAGGACTCCGCTGCCGCGGCGGCCTGGTCCGCGCTCACCCCGCGCAGCGAGGAGAAGACCCCCTGTGGGTCGGCGGCGATCGCCCCGAGGACGCCCTCGCCATGCTCGTCGGCCAAGCGCTCGGCGCGGGCCGGCCCGATGTGGCGCAGCGAGGTGAGGTAGGCGATCCGTCCCGCCCGGTCGGCCGGGTCGAGCGGCAGCGCGCCCTGGGCGCGGAGCTGGCGGCCGTAGCGGGCGTGCGTCTGCCACTCGCCGCTGACTTCCGCACGGTCGCCGACGCCGAGGTGGGCGACCGGGCCGACCAGGGCAAAGCCCTCGCCGGACTCGGCGTCCTGGACCTCCAGCACCGCATAGCCGTCGTCCTCGGCGCAGAAGATCACCCCGAGCACCTCGACGGTCGCCGAGTGCCCGGGCGCATCGGTGTCGAAGAGCGTCGTCGTGCCGTCCACACCCCAAAGCTAGCCTGTGGCCAAGATGAGCAACCGGCCGATTTCTGGGCTCTGCGACAGCTGCCTGCATCAGCAGCTGGTTCCCAACACGCGCGGGTCGATCTTCTCGCTCTGCCGCCGCTCGCGCACCGACCCGCGCTATCCCCGCTATCCGCGGGTCCCCGTTGTCGCGTGTCCCGGCTATGTGCCGCGTCGCGGGTGCGACTGACGAATGCTACGGTTTTATTTGAGTATTCAATAAGACTAAAGGCGACCAGGCGCCACCCGGCCCCGATCCGTGCCGGTCGCCGGTGGAGCCCCTCGAGGGAGGATCAAATGCAACACGTCAAGTGGCTTGGAATTGCGGTGCTCGCCGCCGTTGTGACAATGGCGCTGGTGGGCGCCCCGTCGGCGTCGGCGGCGCAGACGGTGCTCTGCAAGGTCGAAGAAGCGCCGTGCGCTCCCGCCAACAGATGGGAAATGCGGCCCTTCGAAGCAAAAGCGGAACCGCTGAAGCTGTTACTCGGCGCGCTCGGGGAAGTCGTATGCAAAAGCTCGACCGTCAAAGGTGAACTCGGAGAATTCGGCGCACCCCAGAAAGTCACGCTCAGCTCACTGGTCTTTGCGGAATGCAAACTCGGCACATCCGCCTGTGCCTTCAATGTGCTGAGCCTTGGCAAACTCGATCTCTTAAGGACCAATCTCAACTCAGGCGAAGCCACGTTCTTAGGGACGGAAGTATTAGTGCAATGCGGCTCCTTCATTCACTGCGTCTACGGGGGGGAACCCAAGCTGGCTCTGGCTGGCAAGAACGGGGCAGAAGCGGCGAAGCTGACCGCGAACCAGGTTGTCCTCCCGGTGGTCTCAGGGTTTCTCTGCCCGACGGAAACGAAGCTGGATGCCACCTACACCATCTTGATTCCGCTCCCCGCGTATGTCGAGGCATAAGCAGGCGTAGCGTGTCGCTCTGCCTGGCCTGCATCGGGCTTCGATTCCGGGGCCCGATGCAGGCCGTTGGGGCTTGGACAGCTCGGCGGGGAGCCGTCAGGCGGCTGCCATCGGGTCCGGCACGCCCAGCTTGGTGATTTCGGGCGCGTCGTAGGTCTCGCCGGCCTTGCCGCCGAGGACGAGGATGCGGATGCCATCGTCGCCCGGCCAGACCTTGCGCGTGACGCCGGGGCCGACCCGGGCTACGTGATCGTCATCGAGCGGGAAGCGCTCGCCTTCGATCTCCAGCTCTCCCGAGCCGCGGAGGGTCACGTAGACCTCCTCCTGGCCGTCCTCGCCGTGGTCGTGCTCGGGGTAGTTGTCGTAGTTGGGTGGCATGTCGATGATCTGCATGCCGAACGATTCGACCCCGAGCTCAGCCCGGGCGCGCTTGAAGGCGCCGCCGTAGACCGCCTCCATGTCGTCGATTTTCTTGACCGCGTGTGTGCTCATCTCTCCTCCGTCAAGCTCGGTTTGCCCCTGCGGGACTGGAAGGCGCGATCTTAGTCTATTTGCACGAACGTTCGTGCTTTTATACTGTGAATGCCGTGAGCCCCACCACGGAGATGCGCGGCGCCGAAGCCCGCGAGAGCTCGAAGGGGGCCGGGACCCGGGCCGCGATCCTCGATCGCGCCGTCGATCTCGCCTCGGCCGAGGGGCTCGAGGGACTTACGATCGGTCGCCTTTCCGCCGAGCTGGAGATGAGCAAGAGCGGCCTCTTCGCCCACTTCGGCTCCAAGCAGGAGCTGCAGCTGGCTGCCGTCGATGCGGCCGCGCGCCGCTTCCGCTTCGCGGTGATCGAGCCTGCTCTGGCCGCCGCCGATGGCGTGCCGCGGCTGCGGGCGATGGCCGACGCCTATCTGGCCCACCTCGACGGCGGCGCCTACTCTGGCGGCTGCTTCTGGGCCGCAACCTCAGCCGAGTACGACGACCGGCCCGGCCCGGTGCGCGACGCGATCGCCGCGGCGCTGGATGCCTGGCTCGGCGAGCTCGAGCGCCAGGCGACGATCGCCGGCGCGTCCGAGCCAGGCCGCTTTGCGTTCGAGGTCTACGCCGTCGTCATGGGGGCCAATTCCCGCTTCCGACTGGCGGGCGATCGCGCCGTCTTCGGCTACGCCCGCGCCGCGATCGATCGACTGATCGGAGGGTTGGGATGATCGAGGCAGACGGCGCCCACGAGGCGGCGGCAGCGGACTTCGCCCGCCGCTTTTCCGAGTACTGGCAGGCGCCCACGCCACAGGGTCTCGATACGGTGCTGGCCGAGCGGGTGCGGCTGGTGACGCCGATGATGCCGGTGACCCACACGCTCGGCGAAGGGCAGCGGGCCTTTGCCGAGCTCTTCGAGTTGATCTCCGGGATGACCGCCGAGGTGCATCGCTGGGGCGCCACGCCCGACGGAGTCCTGATCGAGTTCACGATTAGCGGCGTCGCCGGGGGCAAGCCGATCTCTTGGGGCGCGATCGATCGGTTCGTGCTCGGTGAGGATGGTCTCGCCACCGAGAGGGTCTCTTACTTCGACTCCGGCCCGATCGCGATCGCAGTCGCAACCCGCCCGCGGGCCTGGCCGGCGTTTCTCCGCAGCCGCCTGCGCCAAATGCGCCCCTGACCCGGCTTGCTCAGTCGAGCAGGCCGACCTGGCGCAGGATCGAGACCGAGTCCGAGTAGACGTCCTTGCGCTTGACAAGGCCGTCCTCGAAGGGGATCACGTCGATGCCATCCCAGCTGACCTCTTTTCCCGAGGGAGGCGCCTCGAGGTCTCCGCGGCGCAGGGTGTTCGAGTGGGTGGCGGTTGCCGTCCACTCCTGGGTGACGACCCCCTCGCGCACGTATAGCCGCCGCGTCTCGAACTTCATGTCGGGCCAGGCCTCGAAGATCTTGGCGATGTGGCCCTGCACCTCCGAGCCGCTCGCGGTCTCGCCGGCGGTGTGGTTGGCGAAGACCATGTCGTGCGCGTGCATGGCGACGATCGCATCGAGGTCCCCAGCGTTCCAGGCGTCGTTGTAGCGCCCGATCGCCCCTCTCAACGCCTCGATGCCGTCGCGCTCGCTCACGCAGGGCACTGTAGCTGGAAGATCGAGTCGCGTGGAAGGCCTGCGGCGCCGCGCACCGCCCGCTGGGCGACCCGATCGAGCAAGCCGGCGCTTGGCCGTCGCTAGGGTTTGCGCGACCGGAAACGTCGGCTGAGGAGGACTGGATGGACGTTGCGATCGGATTGCCGAATGCGGTGCCCGGGACGACGGGAGCGCAGCTGGTCGAGTGGGCGCGGCGGGCTGAGGCCCGTGGGTTTTCGAGCCTGGGAACGATCGATCGCATCGTCTATGAGAACTACGAGCCGCTGACGGCGCTTGCCGCGGCGGCGGCGGTGACCGAGAGGATCGGGCTCTGCACCTCGGTTTTGCTCGGGCCGCTGCGGGTGAACGCCACCGAGCTGGCCAAGCAGGCGCTGAGCGTCCATGCGCTCTCGGGAGGTCGTTTCACCCTCGGCATCGGGCTCGGCGGGCGTGGGGACGACTACGAGGCCAGCGACGTCGAGCAGCGTGGCCGGGGAAAGCGGCTCGACGCGATGCTGGAGCGGATCCAGGAAGTCTGGTCCGGGGACGAGATCGGCCCCACCGTCGAGGGCTCCCCTCGTCTCGTCGTCGGCGGTCACGCCGACGCGTCCTTCGATCGCGCCGCCCGCTTCGCCGAGGGTTGGATTGCCGGCGGCGCCCCGCCCGATCAGTACGCGGAGATGATCGCGAAGCTCAGGTCCGCCTGGACGCGGGCGGGGCGCGAGGGCGAGCCCCGCACGATGGGCCTCGCCTACTGCTCGCTCGGGGAGCGAGCCGAGGAGGACGCGCGGGCTTACCTGCTGGACTACTACGCGTTTCTGGGCGATGAGGTGGCCGGGTACATCGCCTCCAGCGCGGCGCAGGATGCGGACACGGTGCGCCAGCGCATGACGGCCTTCGGGGACGCCGGCTGCGGGGAGCTGATCTTCTTTCCCTCTTCGAGCGATCCTCGCCAGGTCGATCTGCTCGCCGATGCGGTCGGCCTCTGAGCGCCGATGGCCGACGATCTGCCGACTCTCCTCTTCGCCTCTCCGGCGGAGCTGGAGGCTTGGCTGGAGGACAACCACTCTGGAGCGCAGGGCCTCTGGCTGAAGATCGCCAAGAAGGGATCGGGCGTCGAGAGCGTCACCTATGCCGAGGCGCTGGAGTTGGCGCTCTGCTTCGGCTGGATCGACAGCCAGAAGCGCGGCTTCGACGAGAGGTGCTTCCTGCAGCGCTTCACGCCGCGACGGCCGCGGGGAAAGTGGTCGCGGATCAACCGTGAGAAGGTCGAAGGCCTGATCGCCTCCGGCGCGATGCGCCCCACCGGCTTGGCCGAGGTCGAAGCGGCAAAGGCCGATGGGCGGTGGGAGGCGGCATACGCCGGGCAGCGCACTGCGAAAGTTCCGGAGGACCTGCAGCGCCGGCTCGACCGCAACGAGGCCGCCCGCGAGTTCTTCGCCACACTCGACAGCGCCAACCGCTACGCGATCCTCTACCGCCTCGAGGACGCGAAGAAGCCCGAGACGCGCGAGCGACGCCTGCAGAAGTTCGTCGCGATGCTGGAGCGGGGCGAGAAGATCCACGGCTGACGGGGCGATGGCACCGCCTCTCGGAGTCGGCTAAGCGCTTGGTTCGCCAGGCTCGTCCGCGAACGCCGAGCGGGCTGCCTGCAGGCCGACGCCGGCCCGCGCGAAGTAGCCGTAGGTGCCCTCGTCGAGCAGCTCACGCGCCGCTTCGACCGTCGCGCCGAGGGCGGCATAGGCGAAGGCGCCGCCGACCGAGACGCGCCGGACTCCGGCGCCCGCCAGCTCGGAGACGGAAGGGGCGCCGGGGCGGCCGAGCACGTTGACCGGCCGATCGACGGAGGCGACGACCTGGCGAATGTCCTCGAGGCGGGTCAGGCCGGGGGCGTAGAGAACGTCGGCGCCCGCCTCCTGATAGGCCTGCAGGCGAGCAATCGTGTCGGCGAGGTCGGTGACGCCGTATAGATGGTTCTCAGCCCTCGCCGTGAGGACCAGCTGCGCCGGGCCGCCGTGTGCGGCCTCTGCCGCGGCGGCGATCCGCTCGCTTGCGAAGCCGACGTCGTAGAGCGCTTCCCCGTCCCTCGTGTAGTCCTCGATCGATGCTCCCGCCAGGCCGGCGTCCAGCGCGAGCCGCAGCGTCTCGGCAACCCCCGCCGGATCGTCTGCGAAGCCGTTCTCGAGGTCGGCGGACACCGGCAGGTCGGTCGCCTCGACGATCGCGGCGGCGCTCGCGAGCGCCTCCTCGAGCGCCATCGACCCGTCCAGGCGACCCAAGGTCGCGGCCGAGCCGCCGCTCGTCGTCGCCAGCGCCTCGAAGCCAAGCGAGGCGAGCAGCTTCGCCGAGCCCTGGTCCCAGGGATTGGTAAGCAGCAGGAGGCCCGGCCCGTCGTGCAGGGCCTTGAAGGTCTTGGCGCGGTCGGCCTGGCTGCTCATCGACCCCGAATCTACTCGCTCCAACCAAGCCCCTGGCGGCCGTACACTCGGCCGATGGATCGCGCCTTGCTCGAGAGCACGCTCGCCGGCGCCGGCGAGCCCGACTATCGGACCGCTCAGGTCTGGGAGTGGGTCGCGCGCGGGGCGGGGTCCTACGAGGAGATGACGAACCTGCCGGCGGCGCTGCGCGAACGGCTCGCGGCGGCGGTGCCGCTCTCGACCCTCTCGCTGCAGGCCGAGGCGAAGTCAGACGACGGCACGGTCAAGGCGCTCTTCCACACCGCCGACGGGCGCCCGATCGAGGCGGTGTTGATGCGCTACCGCGACGGGCGCCGCTCGGTCTGCCTCTCCTCGCAGTCGGGCTGCCCGCTCACCTGCTCGTTCTGCGCCACCGGCAAGATGAAGTTCGGCCGCAACCTCAGCGCCGATGAGATTCTCGATCAGGCGCTGCACTTCCGCCGCAGCGAAGCGATCGACCATGTCGTCTTCATGGGAATGGGGGAGCCGACGATGAACCTCGACGCGGTCCTCGCCGCCTGCGAGCGGCTGCCCGAGCTCGGCGTCACCCACCGTCGCACGGCGATCTCGACCGTCGGCTGGGTTCCCGGCATCGACCGGCTCGCCGAGTGCGAGATGCCGGTCAGCCTGGCGCTGTCCCTGCACGCCCCCAATGACGGCCTGCGCTCGCGGCTGATGCCGGTCAACGACCGCTTCCCGCTGGCCGAGGTCCTCGCCGCCTGCGAGCGCTACCGCGCCCGCCGCCGGCGCAAGGTCTTCGTCGAGTACGTGATGCTCGATGAAGTCAACGACCGTCCCGAGCACGCCCGGGAGCTCGCCGCGCTGCTCGATTCGCGGGCATACAAGGTCAACCTGATCCCCTACAACCCGACCGGCGCCTACGATGGCTCGCCACCCGAGAGGATCGAGCGCTTCCGCGCGATCCTCGCCGAGCACCGCCTCACCGCCACCGTCCGCCTCACCCGCGGCCGTGACATCGACGCGGCCTGCGGCCAGCTTGCAGCCGCTCGAAAGTAGCTGGCTGGTCAGCAATACCATTCGACCGATGTCGACAGAGGCCCCCACGACTTCACGGCGGGTTCCGCCCCCCAAGCAGCTCAGCGCCAACCCCGTGGTGCGCGTTCTCGACGACGCTCGCGCCGAGGTCAAGGTTCGCTCACGGGGCTCGTATCCCCCCGGGCCACAGAGCTTCAGCTTCGCCAGGACGCTGCAGGCGGCTCGCGACCCGCTGCCGTTGCTGCTCTCTTTGTACGAGGAGCACGGGCCGATCTTCAGCGCCCGGCTGCTCCACCACCCGGTGATCTTCATGCTCGGTCCGGAGGCGAACCACTTCATCACCGTCGCTCATCCGGAGAATTTCCACTGGCGCGAGTCCAGCTTCGGCGATCTGATTCCGCTGCTCGGCGACGGCCTGCTGACCATCGACGACGCCTACCACGACCGCGCGCGGGAGATCATGATGCCGGCCTTCCACCGCGAGCAGGTCGCGGCGTCGGTGGCGGCGATGGTCGCCGAGGCCACGCCCGCGATCGCAAGCCTGAAGCCGGGACAGGTCGTCGACGTCTACGAATGGATGCGGGGACTGGCGATGCGGATCGCGATGCGGGCGCTGCTCGGCCTCGACCCCGACGAGGCCGGCAAGGGCGCCGCCGCCGCCGAGCACTTCGAGCGGGCCCTCGGCTTCTACGGCATCGACTTCCACCTGCGGCTGCTGCGCGGCCCTCGCTCGCCCTGGTCGAAGATGGTCCGCTCCCGCGCGGTCCTCGACGAGATCGTCTATGGCGAGATCGCCCAGCGGCGGGCGAGCCCCGACCCGGACAGGATGGACGTCCTCAGCCTCCTGGTCGGCGTGCGCGACGAGGCCGGCGAGGGATTCAGCGACAAGGAGGTCCGCGACCAGGCGATGACCCTGATGTTCGCCGGGCACGACACCTCGACCTCGACCCTGACCTTCATGGCGCACGAGCTGGCTCGCCATCCAGAGGTGGTCGCCAGGCTCTGCGAGGAGCAGGATCGGGTGCTCGACGGCGCCGCGCCGGACATCGACAAGCTGGAGCGCGAGATGCCCTACCTCGACATGGTCCTCGACGAGACCCTGCGCCTCTACCCACCCGCTTGGGTCGGCCCGCGCCGGGCCGTGCGCGATTTCGAGTTCGGCGGCCACCGGGTCGCCCGCGGCGCCTACGTCAACTACTGCTCCTGGGCCAGCCACCGCTTGCCCGAGGTCTTCCCCGAGCCCGAGGCGTTCATCCCCGAGCGCTTCGCTCGCGAGCGCAAGGCGGCGCTGCCGCGCGGGGCCTACGTTCCCTTCGGCGGCGGGCAGCGGATCTGCATCGGCAAGCGCTTCGGCCAGATCGAGGTGAAGCTGGTGGCGACGATGCTGCTGCAGCGGCTCCGCCTCGATGCGATGCCCGGGCGCACGATGACGGTGCGCCAGATGCCCACGCTCTCGCCGCGGGACGGCCTGGAGATGCGGGTTCTGCCGCGCGAGTAAGCTCGCCCGCAGCAATGAGCGAGGTTCTGGCGATAGCCGTGACCCTGATTCGGGCCGAAGAGGCCTGGGAGCCGGTCCTCTTCGGCGGCCTGATCCCGATCCTCGGCGCCGTCGCGATCGGCGTGATCATCTTCCGCGCCGTGCGCGACACCGACGACGAGTAGCGCAACCTCACAGAGTCGCTCAGAAGCGAACCCGCGAGCAGAATGCTCAGCCGAAAGCGTCTCTCCGGCGGGTGGCATGGGGCAGGGGGGGGCGAGGACAGCCCATGGACTGCCCGCAGGCCCCCCTGCCCCATGACAGGACCCGCCGGCCACAAACGCGAAGCGGCGCTACTTGATGAACAGCATCTCCTCGTACTTCGGCAACGGCCAGAGGTCGTCGGCGACGACCTTCTCCAGCTTGTCCGCCGCTTCCCGCACAGCCAAGCTCTTGGCGAGCTGCTCGTCGCGGGCGAAGAGCGCCAGGTCCAGGCCCTCGAGCTCGACCGGCTCGGCGTTGGCCTTCTCGAGCGCATCGAGAGCGGTGATCAGATTTCCCACCAGCGGCTCGACCTCGCCGGCGGCCTGAGCGACTCCCGCCTCCTTGATCAGCGCCAGGTGGCGCATCGCGGCCGGCAGGATCATCGTCTTGGCGATCGAGAAGGTCGTCTCCGACTCGATGTTGGCTCGCAGCGCGTACTGCTCGATCCAGACCTCGAAGCGGGACTCCAGCTCCCGTTTGGAGAGCACGTTGTAGCTCTCGAAGGCGGCGACCGACTGGTCGGCCAGCACCTCGAGCAGCGCATCGGGCGTCGTGCGCAGGTTCTTCAGGCCGCGCCGCTCGGCCTCGGCGTGCCACTTCTCGGAGTAGTTGTCGCCGTCGAAGCAGATCTGCTTGTTGGCGGTGTAGGAGTCCTTGACCACCTCGATCACGGCCGCCGCGGCGTCCATGCCGCCGCTGGTCTTCGCCTCCAGCTTGTCGGCGAGCTCGTCGATCGCCTCGGCGACGATCGTGTTGAGCACCGTGTTGGGGAAGGCGAGCGACATGCTCGACCCCAGCGCCCGGAACTCGAACTTGTTGCCGGTGAAGGCGAAGG
>DASXKW010000047.1:0-95743 GCA_036496625.1 Solirubrobacterales bacterium
CCCGCGCCAGGTCGGGGATCGTCAGGGGTTTGGGGTGGGCGGCGATTGCAAGGGCGAGAACGGCGCTTTGCATGGACGTGTCGCTCCGCTCAGGCGGGTTAGGCTGGTCCTGCATCGGAAGATTCCTTTCCGTTGCCGGGCCGGGGGGCGTTTGCGCGCCGCCCCGGCCGTTTTGGTCATTGACCAGGCGACCGTAGGATCATTCAGCGATGCAGATCAAGACTTTCGCCAATCGTTTCGCCAAAGCCTCCTAGGGAACGAAGCTCCTCGCTCAAAACCGCTTGAGACCAGCTAATCCGTTGCCTCACCCAAGTTTCCGTTTCCATTCGAATCGAGAAATCCCTGCATGACGGGACAAACGGCTCTGCAAAGCGGAGGGGGTGGGATTCGAACCCACGAGCGCCTTGCGACGCCAACAGTTTTCGAGACTGCCCCGTTCAACCACTCCGGCACCCCTCCGGGGCACTGCAGAGCCAAATCCTATCGACGCCGAATCTGGAGGGAACGCCGGAGGGAGCGAAACCCGATCTGAACTCCGGCCGGATGCGGCGAGTCAGCGAAGTTGAAAAGCGCCGGTTTCGAGATAGCTTCGCAACAGCTCCAGCGCCTGAGCGGTCGGAGGATGGAGTGGCTCGGGCGGCGATGCTGGGTCGATGAACCTCGCGTCCGTCGTCTCCTCGCTGGGGCTGACATCCCCTTGCCAAGCTCTCGCGAGAAAGAGCAGCGCAAAGCAGTGAGTGACGTCACCGTTCGGGTAGTGGATCGTGTGCGCCTCTGCCTCCGATAGACAGCCGAAGGGAACGAGGTCGGCCTCTACGGCCTTGATCCCGGTCTCCTCGGCCAGCTCGTCAATCGCCGTCCGGGCAAAGCTCCCGCCCGGCTCGGCGGCACCGGCAGGCAGGCACCAGCTTCCATCGTCGGTGCGCTTGGTCAGCAGGACGCGCTGATCGTCCCGCTGGAGGGCGATCATCGCCCCGGGCATGAGGACGAGATCGTGGCCGATGGCCTGTCGGAGGCGCCATAGGTAGGAGTCTCGATAGGGCATGGTGCAGACTAATCCCGAGACTGGCTCAGTGCGTATCTCGATTACCCCGAGGTAATCGACCTGTATATGTGAGCCCTCTAGAGTCGCCCGCGATGGCAGCGGTTCAATCTCAACTCCAGGTCGGGCCGCTCCTGCGAGAGTGGCGGGAGCGTCGGCGCGTGACTCAGCTCGAACTCGCGCTCGACGCTGGGGTCTCTGCCCGCCATCTGAGCTTCGTGGAGACGGGCCGCTCGAAGCCCGGCCGCGAAATGCTGTTGCGGGTCCTTGAGCAGCTCAAGGTTCCATTTCGCGAGCAGAATCGGCTCTTGCTCGCCGCGGGCCACGCCCCTGCCTTCCCGGAGCTCCCACTCGACGACCCTGATCTGGCACCAGTGCAAGAGGCGCTCGACGTGGTCCTGTCCGGACACGAGCCGTACCCGGCGGTCGCGGTCGATCGCGCCTGGAACATGGTCGGGGCCAACTCTGCCATGTTCGCGTTGACAGAGGCTGTCGATATCGACCCCAAGCTCCTCGAGCCTCCAATCAACGTGATGCGAGTCGGCCTTCATCCCCGCGGCTTGGGCCCGCTGTTCATCAACCTCGGCGACTGGCACGCCCATTGGCTCAAGCAGCTCGAACGCCAGTTGGCGGTGACGGGCGATGAACAGCTCGCCTCCCTGATCGACGAGGTTGCCGGCTACCCCGTACCTGAGCCCGAGCAGGATGCCGTATCCGAGGCTTTGGCCAGCGAGATGCTTGGCCCGGTCAGAGTGCGCACTCCCAACGGCGGGGAACTCTCCTTCTTCGGCATGTTCGCAAGCTTCGACACGCCATTCGAGGTGACGACGTCGGAGCTGGCGGTCGAGCTGCTATTCCCGGCCGATCGGGCTACTGCCGAGACGCTGCAGGAACGCGAGCCCGGCCCCTCACGCCGATGAGCGAGTCCTTCGACGTGATCGTCGTCGGCGCCCGCTGCGCCGGCGCGTCGCTGGCGACCATGCTTGCTTGCGACGGTCTTCGCGTCTGCCTGGTCGATAAGGACCACTTCCCGAGCGACACGCCCTCGACCCACGGAATCCAGCCCACCGGCATCCAGGTCTTGGAGCGGATCGGGGTGCTCGACTCGCTCCTGAAGTTGGCGCCGCCGATCCTTCGCCTCCGGATGGTGTTCGATGACATCTCGGTGCCCGCGGCGGATGTCGTCGCCATCACCGGGGCGCCGGGTCTCAGCGTGCGCCGGATCACGCTCGACGAGATCCTCGTCAACGCCGCTGCGGGCGCTGGCGCCGAGGTTCGCGTCCAAACCGCCGTCACCGGGCTGGTGGCGGACGGCGGCCGCGTGGCCGGCGTCACAACGACTTCCGGAGAACTGAGAGCACCCCTCGTCGTCGGGGCCGACGGCACGCGATCGACGGTGGCCAAGATGGTCGGCGCGCGGGAGTATCACTCAACCCCCAATGCCCGCATATTCATGTGGGCCTACTACGAGGCAGACCCGACCGACGGCGAGATGTGGATCGGCAAGGTCGGCGACCACACCTACCTGGCGATGCCGACCGACGGCGGCCTGACCCTGATCGGGGTCTGCCCCTCAGTCGAGCGCCGCGACGAAGTCCGCGCCGATCGCGAGGCGGTCTACGAGGCCGGCCTGTGTGCCTGGCCGGAGCTACATGCCGGGGTGGGCGGCGCACGGCGCGAGGGCCCAGTGCGCACGATGGCCAACCTGCATGGTTTCTTCCGTCCCTCCACGGGCCCCGGCTGGGCCCTCGTCGGTGACGCGGGCCACTTCAAGGACCCCACGCCGGGTCAGGGAATCGCCGACGCCCTGCGCCAATCCGAGAAGCTGGCCGCGGCGATCAAGCGCGGGCTCGGTGGTGGGCCAGGCAAAGTAGACGAGGTCCTGCGCGAGTGGTGGCGCTGGCGCGACGAAGACGCGTGGGAGATGTACTGGTTCGCCCACGACATGGGGGCCGCCGGGCCGACCCCGCCACTGCGCCGCGAAGCCCAGCGGCGGATCGCCGCCAACCCCGAGATGACCACCGCGATGGTTCGGGTCCTCAACCACGAGCTGCGTCCCTCGGAGGCCTTCACGCCAGCGTTCTCCCTCGTCACGATGGCGCAAGCGCTGCGCCACGGCCGGGGCCACCGGCGGGCGATCGTGCATGAGGCAAGGACGGCCGCGGTCGACGAGTTAAGACGGCGACACGCCGCGCGCAGGACGATGGGCAAAATGCCGCCCTCGACATCAAGATCGACGAATTAGCACCCACCTAGCCGAGAATCGCGGCCATGAACAAACCTGCTGTTCACCGCGCCCGTTGCCCCAGGACGCTGAGACGATGCAGCCGTCCGCGAAGGATTTCGGCGTGAGCTGCAGCCCGTGCCCGGCCTTGTCGAGGCGCTCGAAAAGATCGAGCTGCCGACCTGTGTCGCCTCCAGTGGAAGCATGCGGCGGAGTGCATGTCCACGCCGCCGGAGCGGTGCATCGTGGGCGATGACGCCCCCTTCGGCGTGGCTGGCCCCAAGGCAGCTGGGATGGCGGCGCTCGGCTTCGTGGCCGCGACTCCTTCCGCACGCCTCGACGGCGCCGACGCGGTCTTCACAACGATGGCGGACCTACCGGGACTGGTCGCAGATAATCATCGAGGTAGCGCGGTGAGTCGGTTTGCAAAATGCCATCTGGCGGAGCCGTTCGGCAGACTGGCCCGATGCCCGGTAGCGATCACGGCAGCGTCCTCTTCGACCTCGACGGTGTCTTGGTGGACTCGCGGACCGCCATAACTGGCTGCATCAACCACGCCCTCGTCGAGCACGAGTTCTCCGCTCGACCAGCAGAGGATCTTCACCGCTTCATCGGGCCCTCGCTCGCCGACGCATTTGCTGAGCTCACCGAGCACCCTTCAAAATCGGCAGTCGTGGCGTCGTGCCTCGACAGCTATCGGGCTCGCTACGTCGAGGCTTCTCTGCGAGAGACCATCGTCACGCCAAGCATCGAGATCGCACTCAACGCACTCGCACAGCGATACCGCTTGGCCGTCGCAACATCGAAGCCGCTTGCTTTCGCGGCGCCGCTGTTGAGCGCCCTCGGATTGCAGCCCTTTTTCACTGCCGTCGCAGGTCCCGACTTGAGCGTGCAGGGCGAGAGCAAGGCGAGCACCATCGCGGCCGCCCTGAAGATGCTTGGCCACCCGAAGCGGGCTGTCATGGTGGGTGATCGCTCGCATGACATCGCCGGTGCGCAGTCCCACTCGCTGCCCTCCATCGGCGTGACATGGGGCATCGGCAGCATCAAGGAGTTGCGAGACGCGGGAGCCGAGTCGATCGTGGAGGTTCCGGCTGAACTTGCTGGGAGCGTGAAACAGCTCCTCGGGGACGCATCTGATCGCGCGGCAGGCGCGGCGAGTCAAACCAACTAACGGCACACGCGAAGCCCGGGTTTCGCTCGGGGTCCCGCCAGGCGATGCCTATTAGAACCCCGCGTGGCGGTCGAGCAGGCACCGAACGACGCCGTCCTCCGCGCGGAACAAATCGTTGAAAGGATTGAGGCATGGAGGAGAGTCTGCCCCGAGAGGTCTCCAAGCCGTGGGGGAGCGAGCTGTGGTTTGCGCACACCGACCGATATGCCGGAAAGATCCTTCGCGTCCGTGCCGGCTGTCGCCTCTCCGTGCAGTTCCACGAGGAGAAGGACGAGACCTCATACGTCCTCTCGGGCCGGGTGATCGTCTCCCAGGGCGATTCCGCCGACGGGCTGACCACTCGGGAGCTTGGGCCTGGAGATTCATGGCGAAACTCGCCGCTTGTCGTCCACACGCTTGAAGCCGTGGAGGACGCGGAGATCATTGAGGTCTCGACGCCCCAACTTGAGGACGTCGTTCGTCTGG
The DNA here is from genome assembly GCA_036496625.1 of Solirubrobacterales bacterium. Taxonomy (GTDB): domain Bacteria; phylum Actinomycetota; class Thermoleophilia; order Solirubrobacterales; family 70-9; genus VRUE01. The sequence goes on from DASXKW010000047.1 coordinate 4,906, forward strand.
AGGACCGATACGGCCGTGTGCCGGACGCCCCTGAAACCAGCTGAGGCTGGATCGCCTCGTAGTGGATCCGGATGGGGCCGAAGAGCTCCTTGGCCTTGGTCGTGCTCCCCTTCTTCCAGCGGCCTTATGAGGGCACCCTAATCCGTGGCGGGGTTTTCGCAACGGGACTCAAGAACCGCGGCGTGTTCGCCGATGCAGCCTCGTGCAAGCCGGCGAGCAGACACGACTCGGGCGGTTCTTCGACTGCCATCCAAGCCTGCTGCGCTCGCTGGCGATCGCGGCCCTTCTCTGGGGCCTCGGCTACCTGACCTGGCGGGTCGGCTGGAGCGGCGAAGGCGCCAGCCCCGTCCCCTTCGCGATGCTGCTGGTTACCGAGATCTACGGGCTCTGGGCGCTGACTACGTTGACCTGGTTCTCGTGGTCGCGGCCGGCGGCGGTGCGGCCGGCGGCGACGCCGGGGCGCTCGGTCGACGTCTACGTATGCACCTACGACGAGCCGCATGAGGTGGTGGCCGCGACCCTCGCCGGCTGCCGCGCCCTCACCTATCCCCACACGACCTACCTGCTCGACGACGGGCGGCGGGCGGAGATGGAGGAGCTGGCTCGGCTGGCCGGAGCGCGCTACCTGACCAGGCCCGACAACTCACACGCCAAGGCCGGCAACATCAACGCCGCGCTGCAGCGCACCGAGGGCGAACTGGTGCTGATGCTCGACGCGGACCACGTGCCGATGCCCGACGCGCTCGACGCGATGGTCGGCTACTTCGACGACGAGCGCATGGCCCTCGTCCAGAGCCCGCACGACTTCTTCAACCACGACTCGGCTCAGCACTACGCCATCGGCCGCCACGAGCAGTCGCTCTTCTATCGCGTCGTCTGCCCGGGCAAGGATCGCCATGGAGCCGCCTACTGGTGCGGCTCGGCGGCGCTGATCCGCCGCCAGGCCCTGCTCGACATCGGCGGCGTCGCCACCGAGACGATCGCCGAGGACTTCCACACGACGATCCGCCTGCTGCGCTACGGCTGGCGCAGCCGCTACCACGACGAGGTGCTGGTCCAAGGCCTGGCCCCGCACGACCTCGACGGCTACCTGCTGCAGCGCGACCGCTGGGCGCGCGGCAACCTCGCCGTCTTCACCCTGCCCGAGTCCCCCCTGCGCGCCCGCGAGCTGCGCCCGTCCCAGCGCCTCTCCTACTTCACCAGCCTCGCCGCCTACCTGGCGCCGCCGATGCGGTTGCTGCTGCTCGCCACCCTGGGCCTGGTCCTCTGGACCGGCGAGCTGCCGATGAAGATCAGCGTGATCGCGCTGGCGGCGCTCTGGCTGCCCTCGGTGACGCTGAACCTGAGCGCCGGGGCGGCGCTGGCGCGGGGCTACATGAAGATCGGCGAGACCGCCCACTACGAGCTGCTGACGATGGAGATCTACACGCGGGCGCTGCGCTGCGCCGTGCTCCCCGGCCACGCCGCCTTCAGGGTGACGCCGAAGCAGGGAACCGGCGGCGGCGGCCTCGAGTCGGTGCGCAAGCTCCACCTGGTCCTGATCTGCGCCGTCCTGCTCGGCGCCGGGACCGTGCTGCGCCTGCTCGACCTGGCCGGGATCGGGCCGCTCCACGACCTACCCGGGCTCGCCGCGGTCGTCGTGCCGCTGCTGGGCCTGATCGAGCTGCGGCGGATCGGGCGCACCCTGCTCGCGGTCGGACGCCGCCAGCAGCGCCGGCTGGTCTACCGCTTCGAGGGCGGCGCCCCCGCCCAGTGCTATTCCGATCGGGGCCACGTCGCCGGTCGCCTGGTCGACGCCAGCGCTGCCGGGGTCGGCCTGGTGCTCGACGCGCCGCTGCCGGTCGGGGCCAAGCCGGCGCTCCTGCTCGAGCTGCGCGACGCGGCCGGCGAGCCGCACGAGGTGGCGGCCCAGGTCGAGGTGCGCTCCTGCCGCGAATCCGACGGACGCCACCTGGTCGGCGCCACGATCACCGAAATCGACCCCGCCTCGCGCATGCGCCTGATGGAGTGGTGCTACGTCGTCTGCAGCCACGAGCGCCTGCGTGGCCGTCGCCCGGCGGCGCCGATCCGAGAGCGCGACGCGATCGTCGTGCCGCTGCCGGCGCCCGCCACCGCGCCCGCGCCGCAGGCGGCCGTCGCCTGAACGCCCCCGGTAGTCGAAGCAATACCCTTGAAACCTCACGGAGAGGTGTCCGAGCGGCTTAAGGAGCGCGACTGGAAATCGCGTGGGCGGGGTTAACCCGCCTCGTGGGTTCGAATCCCACCCTCTCCGCCAAAGACTTCAAAGCTCGCGACAGCGTCAGCAGAGGACGGCTCCCTGGAGCCGTCCTCTGCTTCGACAGTCAGGTGACTCAGCAGATTGTGGCCCGCCAACATCTCGCTCGAAGTTGACCGCCTGGCCAAGGACGCAGAACTGCTGACGACAGCCGGACCCTGGCCAGGCGGAGTGGCAACGCTACTTATAGGTCTGTAGACTGTCAAGTAGCAAGCGGGGAGCGTCTTCCCCTCATGGAGGGCGACCTGCAACGCATTGTTGGTCACAACTTGCGGGCCTATCGCAAGGCTCGGGGCTTAAGCCAGGAGGCATTTGCCGATGTGCTCGGCGTGCACCGCACCTACATGGGAGGCATCGAGCGAGGCGAGCGCAATCTGACCCTGAAGAGCGTCGAGAAGATCGCCAGCCGCATTGAGTTGGAGCCGCTGTCGCTGCTGATGCCCGAGGGCACTGACCCGTCCTCGTAAAGCTGAGCCACAAGGACGAGGGCCGCAACTTCTCATCACTCAGCGTTTTTTTAGCAATGTTCAGAGGGCAACCTCGGGACGGGCATAGCGGGAGGCGCTCGGCAGGGACAACCATTCGAGCAGAGAGGATCGAAGGGATGGAGCCTGAAGCCAAAGAATCAGCGGTGCCGGCCTTAGCCGATCAACGGCTGTCACAGGTGCTGAAGCACCCGCTACGGGCGCGAATCATGGCCGAGCAAGAGGGGCGCAAGCGCAGCCTGCCGGAGTTGGCCGAGGTGCTGAAAGAGTCGCCCCGGCGAGTCGGCTACCACTGGCGGGTGCTGCGGTCGGCCGGTGGGCTACGCGGTGACTAGGCTCTTGGCTGCCGAGATGAGGCCAGTTGAAAGTCCGGCGGCCTCGCCTCCGCTGGGCGTACAGCGCGCGGATGCGCCGCCAGACGCGAGCATGTTTCGAGTTACAGCCCGTTAGCTCCGCTCCGCCGCGCCGCGAAGAAACCGGTCAAAAGCGCGGCGCACTCGGCCTCGCGCACACCGCCAGTGACTTTGGGGCGGTGGTTGAGAGCCGGCTCGGCGAGGACATCGAGGACGCTGCCGGCGGCGCCGGCCTTGGGGTCAGGGGCGCCGTAGACGACCGCCGGAATGCGGGCTAGGACGACCGCGCCGGCGCACATCGCGCAGGGCTCGAGCGTCACGTAGAGGGTCGTGCCGGGCAGCCGCCAGCCGCCGAGCGCCTCGGCGGCGGCGCGGATCGCGAGGACCTCGGCGTGGGCGGTGGGGTCGGCGCGCAACTCGCGCTCGTTGCCGGCGCTGGCCAGCGGCTCGCCGTCGCGGGCGATCACCGCGCCGATCGGCACGTCGCCGTGGCGCTCGGCCTCATGCGCCCGCTCGATCGCCAACGCCATCATCCGTTCATGGCAGGCAGCGGTATCCCAATCCGTCATACGTAAGGGAGTATGTGTCACTACAACTTCGCTGGCGCGCTGGTGTTTAGGGAGTAGCCCGCCGGATGCAGGGATTCGCGAGCGCAGAGCCAGATGAACCGACGCCTTCCTACCGCCTCCGCGACCCTGCTCGCTGCGCTCAGCCTGGCCACGCCAACCGCCGGAGCGGCGACCGGGCTCGGGCCGGCACATGGCTTCGCCCCCCGCCAGCTGATCGTCAAGTTCGCCGGCGGCGCGGCGCGCGCGGTCGGGCTGCCGCCGCGGATCGGGGTCCGCCAGGCAGCAGCGGTGCTGCGCGAAAGCCCGCGGGTCCGCTACGCGGCGCCGGACTACATCGCCACCGCATCGACGGAGCCGGCCGAAACGACAGTCGCGATCCCCAACGACCCCGGCCCGATCAGCGGGCCGCCCGGCCCGCCGGGGGGCTGGGTGACGAAGCAGTGGAACTTCCTGCCCTGGGAAGGGGAGCCGACGCCGTTGCTGCCAACCTCGCCGGGTGGCATCGACGCCCTGGGCGCCTGGGAACGCCTGGAAGCCGCGGGGCGCCCGGGCGCGGAAGGCATCACGGTCGCGGTCCTCGACACCGGCATCGCCTACCGGGCGGAGGGATCGCGCTTCCGTCGCAGCCCGGACTTCGCCTCGGGCCAGTTCGTCAAAGGCTATGACTTCGTCGGCAACGATCCGCTGCCGCTCGACGAAAACGGCCACGGGACCCACGTCGCCGGGACGATCGCCGAGAAGACCAACAACGGCATCGGCCTGGCCGGACTCGCTTACCGCGCCAAGCTGATGCCGGTGCGCGTGCTCGACAAACACGGGCGCGGACGCGCCGACGACATCGCCAAGGGGATTCGCTTCGCCGTCTCCCACGGCGCCAATGTGATCAACATGAGCTTCAACTTCGGCTGCAACCGAGAAGTTCCCGGGGTCGACGAAGCGCTGCGCCAGGCCTACCGCCGTGGCGTGATTGCGGTGGCCTCGATAGGCAACCTAGGCTCGGAGACCTGCATCGCCCCGCCGGCGACCAGCCCGCATGTGATCGGGGCCGGCGGAAGCACCGAGGGCGGCTGCCTCGGCGACTACTCGCTGTCGGGGAAGGGCGTCGACGTGCTCGCCCCGGGCGGCGGATCGCCGGTGGCCGGGTGCTCCTCTGTCTCGGCCGACCCGATCTACCAGGTAACGCTGAAAGACGGCAACCCGCGCCAGTTCGGCGAGCCGAGCGACTACGTCGGCACCTCGATGGCGGCTGCCCATGTCTCCGGCGTCGCCGCAATGATCCTCGCCGGCGGCACGATCGATCCCAGCGCAAAGAAGAAGGGGAAGGTCGCGGCCGTCACCCAGCGCCTGCGTGAAACGGCCCGCAGCCTCGGCCTCCCAGCGACCCGCCAGGGCGCAGGCCTGATCGACGCATCGAAAGCCACCGAACCGCCTACGTAGTGCGGACGATGATCACGCTGCATGGGGCGTGATGCGAAACGTTGTTGGGGACGCTGCCGAGCAGGAAGCGGCGCGCCCCGGTCATGCCCTTGTTGCCGACGACGATCAGGTCGGCCTTGGTTTCTTCGGCGACGTTGAGGATGGCCTCGGCGGGTTCGGCCTCGACCGGGTGCGTCTGCACTTCGATGCCCTCCTTGCGGGCCGCCGCCGCAGCAGCGTCGAGGACGAGGTTGACGTCCTCGCGCGGGCCGATCCCGTGCTGCACGTCGGCTGGGGCATCGAGCTTCTCGCCCTCCACCTGGCGTTTCGACAAGGGCTCGTAGGCGCTGACGATGCTGAGCTGGGCATCGGCCAGCTTGGCCAGATCGATTGCCTGGCGGACCGCCTCGGCGGCTGTATCGGACCCGTCGGTGCCAACAACGATGCGAGTGAACACGCCGTCTCCTTGCCCTCGGTCGCTAACCGGGCTGATACTAACGCTGCTGCTGGGCGTGAACGGGCAGACCGCGAAAACCGGCGCCGAGGATTTCTTCCGGCGTGGTGGCGAGGCGGTAGATCGCAATCCCCATCGAGGCCAGCAGGCAGACGATCAGCACGACCATCCCGACTTTCCAGGCAGTTGGCATTAGGCTGATCTCATCATGGAGAAGATCGCCGACGGGGTCTGGCTGCTGCGCGGAGATTTCCGCAAGGCGATGAACATCTACTTCCTCGAGGAGGAGGGAGGGATCGTCCAGTTCGACGCCGGCACCAAGGGGATGGTGAAGGAGGCGAGGGCGGCAGCGGAGCAGCTCGGTGGGTTGAAGCGGGTCGTGCTGGGGCATGCCCACGCCGACCACAGGGGCACGGCGCCCTCGATGGGCGTTCCGATCTTCTGCCATCCCGACGAAGTCACAGACGCCGAAGGCAATTCCGCAATCGCCCCCTACATGGACCTCTCGCAACTGCCGGTGGCGCCGGTGCGCTGGATCTATCCAACGCTGCTGCGGCGCTGGGACGGCGGTGCGGTGACGATCTCCGGCACCGTCTCCGAGGACGACGAGGTGGCGGGCTTCCGCGTCATCCACTTCCCCGGCCACGCGCCGGGACTGATCGGCCTCTGGCGCGAGAGCGACCGGGTCGCCCTCGTCAGCGACGTCGTCTACTTCGTCGACTCTGCCCGGCTGCGAGCGCTTCCCAAGGGCGAGGCGAGCGTGCCCCACCCAGCCTGGGCCTGGGATCACGCCAAGGCGAAGAAGTCGGTTCGCAAGCTGGCCGCGCTGGAACCGGCGGTGGTCTGCGCCGGACACGAGGAGCCGCTGCGGGGCGACGACCTGCGCGCGACCTTGGAGCGGGCGGCGGAGAAGTATTGAGCTGAGGCCGCGCTCGCCGGCCCCGCTGCCATAGTTTCCGCCCCTGATGATCGGGACCTACGCCTCGGCGGCGCTGATCTGCGCCGCCTCGCTGCTGGTGGGACGCGCCATCCTCGGCCTCGCCGGCGGGGGCGGCTCGCGCATCTGGCTGGGGCCGGCCATTGGCTTCGGAGCCGTGCTCACTGTCGCCGGCTTCCTCGCACGGGCACCCGGCCACGCGACCACCGCGACCCTGGGCGTGCTGGCGCTGGTCGTGGCGGCGGCGCTCGTTCTCTGCTGGCAGCCGCGGCGCGGCGAAGGCGAAGGCGCCCTGCTGCGCGAGGGCCTGCCGGTCGCCGTCCTCGTCGCCCTGGCCCTCTCGATCCCGTTCGCGGTGAGCGGGCGCTGGGGCCTGCTCGGGGTCGGCTTCAACAACGACCTGGGCCTCCATCTCGCCTGGGCGGAGTGGCTTCGCAACGGCCTCGGGCCGGCGCCGGAAGCCGGCTACCCGCTGGGCCCGCACGCGCTGGCGGCGGCGCTCGCGGCGCTGCCGGGAATCGGCCTCGGCCAAGCCTTCGTCGGCGAGATCTTCGCGATCGGCATCCTCACCGCGCTTACCGCGCTGGCGGCGCTCAGCGACCTCGGCCCGGCCCGGCGCCTGCTCGCCGCCACCCTGGTCGCAATTCCCTACCTCGGCGCCTCGTACTTCGCCCAGGGGGCCTTCAAGGAGACCGCCGAGGCGCTCTTCGTGCTCGCCTTCGCCGTCTACCTCCACGACCTCGACCGGCGGCGGGGCGAGGGCGCCCATGGGTGGGATGCAACCGGCCTGGCAGCGGCATTTACAGCCCTCGTCCCGCTGGCGCTGGTCGGCGGGATCTTCTTCTCCTACAGCTTCGCCGGACTCGCCTGGCCGGTCGCGATCCTCGTGCTCTGGGCCGCGACGGCGCCCGGGGTCCGCCGCTCGCTGCAACCGCGGGCGCTGCTGCGAAAGCCTGCCGTTGCGCTGACGATCGTCGTCCTTGCAGTGCTCGCCGTGCTGACCGTGGCTGGCCCCTACGCCTTCATCCACGGCTTCAATCGCGTGGCGGGGACGAGCACCTACGGCCCGGTCTCGCCGATCGAGGCGCTTGGCGTCTGGCCGGCATCGAACTACCGCCTCAATGCCGCCGGCGGCGCGCAGCTTTCCGGGCTGGCCGCCGCGATCGCAGCCCTGGCAGTGCTGCTCGGCGCGGTCTGGTGGCTGCGCCGGCGGGACTTCGCGGCGCCGATCGCCCTCGCCGCCTGCGCCGTCCTCTACATCGCCGCGATCGCCGGCAGCGGCGAGTACTCCCAGGCCAAGGCCCTGATCATCGCCGCACCGCTGGCGATGCTGATCGCGATCCGCCCCCTCCTCTTCGAGCTTGGCGGCCAGCCCCGCCGACGGGCCGAAAACACGCCCATAGGCAGTGAAATCGGCCCATCGGCGGGGGTTTGTCGGGTGGCTTGGGGGGGGTTGGCGGTGGTGTTCGTCGGTGGGGCGATTTATTCGAGCCTGCTGGTCTTGCGCGATGCGCCTGTCGGGCCTCCCGGGCACGGCGCCGAGCTCCGCTCATTCCTGCCGATCCTAAACGGGAAGCGGGTGCTCTACGCCGGGCAGGACCGCTATGCCGCATACGAGCTGATGGGGGCGGATGCCCATGTGCCGCTGGTCGAGTTCCCCGATTCCGAAGTCTCTCCCAACCCGGAAAAGCCGTTCGACACAGGCGACGCCTACAGCCCGATCGACTTCGACTCCTTCTCGCGCGCCACCCTCGCCCGCTTCCCCTATGTGATCACCGGTCGCGCTGCCTGGAACAGCGAAGCGCCCTCAGGGTTCAGGCGGATCGCCGCCACCCCTTCGTACCTGCTCTGGAAGAGGACTGGAAAGCTGCCCGCGAACCGCCATGTGCTGCTCGAGGGAACCGAACCAGCGGCGCACGCCGATTGCGCCTCGCCCGAGATCCGCATCCTCACCTCTAACCGCGGCCGCGCCTCGCTCTTCCCCGGCGCCGCGATCGGCGACAAAGGGCGCTGGAGCCCGGCGCCCGAGTTGGAAACCGGGGAAAGCGCCTCGCAGACGATGAGGCTGCCGGCGGGGCGCTGGCGGCTCTCGCTCCAATATTTCTCCCCCTTCGACCTGACCCTCTCGGCTCCCGGCCTGAGCCAGCCGCTGCCGGCCGCCCTCGACGGCCAGCGGCCGAACACGATCAGCCTCGCCAACCAAGGCCAGTTCTGGCCCGCCGGCACGATCGCCAGCAACGGCAACCCGATCCGCTTCACGCTCTCCGCCGCGGCCCCGAGCGCCCTGCAGCGCCTTACCGGGTACACAGGCAAGGCGGATTTCGGCGAGCTGGTCGCCGTTCCGGCCAAGCCGCACCGCATCGTGCCGCTCAGCCAAGCCTGCAACGGCTGGATCGACTGGTACGAAGCCGAAGAAGTGCCCTAAGGGGCGGCCTTGGCGGCCATGCGCTCGGGCGTGGGGCGCACGACGTCCCAGACCAAGCCGACCTTCTCGAGCGAGTCGATGACCAGCGCCGAGATATCGAGCTGCCAGCGGCCGAGGCCGTGGGTGGCGGAGGTTGGGAAGGCGTGGTGGTTGTTGTGCCAGGCCTCGCCGAAAGTCGGGATCGCGATCAGGGCCAGGTTGCGCGACTCGTCGGTCGTCTCGAAGTCGCGGTTGCCGAAGACGTGGCAGAGCGAGTTGATGCTGTAGGTGAAGTGGTGCAGGACGAAGACGCGGACGAGGCCACCCCAGAGCAGGCCGGTGAAGGCGGCGAAGAGGGTGCCGCCGATGACCCAGCCGAGCGCGAAGGGCAGCATCAGCCCGCCGATCGCCCAGTAGAGAAAGGTGCGGTCAACCCAGCTGATCGCCGGGTCCTCGATCAGATCGGGGGCGAAGCGCTCCTTGCTGCCGCGCTGGGTGTGGATGAAGAGCCAGCCCATGTGGGCGTGGAAGAGGCCGCGCATCGCGCCGCTCCAACCGTGGCCATGATCGACGTGGGGGCTGTGCGGGTCCCCGACTTCGTCGGAGAAGGCGTGGTGCTTGCGGTGGTCGGCTACCCAGGAGATCACCGGCCCCTCGATCGCAGCCGAGCCGAGGATCGCGAGCAGCCCGTGCAGCCAGGTCTTCGCCTTGAAGCTGCGGTGCGTGAGGTGGCGGTGAAAGCCGACCGTGATCCCCAGCCCGGTCAGCAGGTACATGCCGAAGAAGAGGAAGACATCGCCCCAGTGCAGGGCCTCGCCCCAGACCTGCCAGGCGGCCAGACCGATCGCGACGAAGGGGATCAGAGTGACCAGGCCGGTGATGATCCGGTCGCGAGTCTCGTTGGCGACCGGCTGGATGTCGGATGGAAGGGGTCCCGCCACGCCCAACGATCATACGACGTGGTTGGACCGAAGTCCGCGCGGCGCGGTTGTAGGGTTCGGCGATGCCGTTCGCCAGCACCGCGACATTGCGGCGAGAGATTGAGGCTCGCATCCCCGCACGCCCCTTCACGGTCGAGTTCTGGGACGGGACGCGCCTGCCGGCCAGCAACGGCGGCGGCCCGACCTTCTACGTGCGCTCCCCGAGCGCAGCCGCACACGCTCTGCGGGCCCCCGGACAGCTCGGCCTCGGCCGCGCCTACGTCAGCGGCGCGATCGAGGTCGACGACATCGACGCGGTGATCGAGCTGCTCGACGGCTGGCAGCCGCCGAAGCTGGAGAGCGCCGACAAGGCGCGGCTGCTGCTCGGCGCGGTGCGCGCCGCCGGCCTCTCGCGACCGCCGCGCCGTCCCGCTGCGGAGCTGCGCCCGAGCGGGCGCCGGCACAGCAAGGAGCGCGACGCAGAGGCGGTGCGCCACCATTACGACGTCTCCAACGAGTTCTTCTCGCTCTTCCTCGACGACTCGATGACCTATAGCTGCGCGGTCTTCTCGCGCGGCGCCGAGACGCTCGAGGCGGCCCAGGAGGAGAAGCTCGAGATGGTCGCCCGCAAGCTGGCGCTGAAGGAGGGCGACCGCGTGCTCGACGTCGGCTGCGGCTGGGGCAGCTTCCCGCTCTGGGCGGCGACCCGCCACGGCGCCGGCGTCCTCGGCATCACGCTCTCCCCCCCGCAGGCCGAACGCGCCCGCGAGCGGGCCGAGGCGGCGGGCGTCGGCGACCGGGTCGAGATCCGGGTGATGGACTACCGCGACCTGGCCGGCGAGCGCTTCGACGCGATCGCCAGCATCGGCATGGTCGAGCACGTCGGCGAGGCGCAGATCGACGTCTACGCCCGCACCCTGGCCGGGCTGCTCGAGCCGGGCGGGCGGCTGCTCAACCACGGCATCGCCCGCCTCCGCCACAGCGATCCCGAGGCAGGCCCCTTCTCCGAGCGCTACGTCTTCCCCGACGCCGAACCGCTGCACCTCTCGCGGGTGCTGCTGGCGCTGGAGCGAGCCGGCTTCGTCACTCGCCACGTCGAGGAGTTCGGCGACGACTACGCCGAGACCCTGCGCCACTGGGCGAGGCGGCTCGACGAGAACCTCGACGACGCGGTCCGCCTCGCCGGGCCCGAACGCGTCCGGGTCTGGCGCCTCTACCTTCGCATGGCGCGCCGGGGCTTCGAGAGCGGCTTCCTCTCGATCTACCAGGCGCGCTGCGCGCTGGCCTGAGCCCAGCCCCGTAGTGATCCGTAGTGATGGGCCTTAACTGAAGCTACCCTTCCAGGCCCGATAAACGGGCTAGTTTTTCTCCCACGCTGTTTCACGACCTCGGGAGGATTCGAGCAGAGTGAGTGCACCGCCAGCAACGCTTTCGGGGACGACGCGCCGGCCGCACTGGCTCGACGTGATCGCCGATCCGGTGCGGCTCCAGATCCTTCGCGCGCTGAGCCAGGTCACCGACGCCAGCGCTTCGGAGCTGGCCAACCGCGGCCCGGCCAGCTACCAGACGCTGCGCCGGCACCTGGAGGCGCTGGAGGCGCTGCGCGTGATCCGGTCCGAGCCGGGCGTCAGCGACGGCGAAACATCCGGACGGCCGGCGGCCCGCTTCAGCCTCACGCCGGACGTGCGCGAGAGCGTCTGCTCGGTCTTCGACGGGCCAGCTCGACACGCCCTGGGCTAGCGGCCGCTCAGGCGCGCTCCTCCTCCCCCGCAACGGGGGAGATCGCGGCGTCGCCCCCCGGCAGCAGCCGGTCGAGCCAGCCCGGCAGCCACCAGCTCCACTTGCCCAGCCGGTTCATCATCAGCGGCACGACGACGAGCCTGATGATGAACGCATCGATGAAGACGGCGATTGCCTGAGCGACTCCGAAGTTGCGAATCGTGACCAACCCCGAAGCGGAGAAGGCAAGGAAGATCGACATCATGATCACCGCCGCTCCGGTGACGACGTGGGCGGTGCTGTTGAGGCCGTTGGTCACCGCGGCGCTGGTCGAGCCGGTGCGCACGTACTCCTCCCTGATCCGAGCGAAGACGAAGACCTCGTAGTCGATGGCGAGGCCGAACATCACGATGATGATCGCCGGGACCACGGTCGTGTCGATGTAGCCCGGCCCGCCGAGCAGCGAGCCATTGAACAGCAGAGAAAGCACCCCGAAGCTGGCGCTGACGGTGACCAGGTTGATCAGGGCGGCCAGAATCGGGATCACCAGCGACCTCAGCAGCGGGATCAGCACGATCAGGCTGATCAGCGAAAGCGCCAAGCGCAACATCGGCGCCTGCGACCGCAGCGACTCGTTGATGTCTATGTTTGCCGTCGCCACGCCGCCGACGACCACTTCGGTGCCGGTCTTTCGGGCCAGGCCTTCGGCATCGCCTTCGAGCCGTTCCGCAGTTTCCCGGGCCGCGACGGTGGTTGCTTCGTCGCGCGGGATGATCAGCAGGCGCGCGTCCTTGCCACCCCGATTGATGTCGATCAGCGAGCCGAGCTGAGCCCGCTTGCTCGGCGGGCTTCCGGCCAAGCTCGCGAGGACGAAGTAAGACGAGCGAAATAGCCCCGGGGACTGGCGCCGCAGCTGTTCGAAGCCGGTTTCACCAGAGCTGCCGCCGCGCTGGCTTTCCAACCCGCTGCCGATCCGGTGCAGTGCCCGCGGCAGCAGTTTGGACTTCACCGCGCCTTCGCCGAGACCGTCGGCGAGGCGGCCCGCGCCGGTTTCGAGCAGGCCGAGTCCGCCGGTGAGCCGCTTCGCCCCCTGGCTCATCCGCTGCAACGCCGGCGAGAGCCGCCGGCTGCCGCCGGCGAGGGCGGCGACCCCGCGCGATATCTGCTCGCTGCCGGACGCCAAACGCTGGAGGCCGTGATCGAGGCGGCCCGCGCCAGTCGCCAGCTTTTCGATCCCGGTGCTCGCCTGCGCGCCGGTCTTGTCAAGCTGCCTCGCCAGGTAGAGGCCAACGCCGAACTCTCCTTCGGCGCTTTGCACGCCGGCATCGACCCCGCGATAGGAGGGGTTGGCGAGTTCCCCCGTCCCGGGGTCCTTGCCGGAAAGCCGGCGGCTTGCCTCTTCCACCGCGGCGAGGACCGCGGCGTATTCCGGATCCGAGCGCCCGCTCGTCATTCGCTGCAGGCCCTGTCTAGCAGCCGTGAGCTGTTCTTCGCTGGTGCGGATCGGGTCATGCAAAGCTTCTAGGTCTGTGTCTCCAGAGCGCATCGCGTTCTTGAAGAGCCGCGCGCTTCCCTGGATTTCGCCGGTCTTTTCTTGCGCCTTTTCGAGGCCTTCGGCGAGGCGCCCCGCCCCGGTGCTGGCTTTCGTCGTGCCCTGTGCCAGCTGGCCGCTTCCTTCGTCGACGCGACCGAGGCCATCGGCCAGCTTGCCCGACCCCGTGCTCGTCTTCTGCAGAGCGGCGGCCAGGACCCCCGATCCCTTGTGCGCAGCGCCGAGGCCGGAGTGAAGCTGGCCGGAGCCCTCGGCCGCTTTGAGCAGGCCCTGGGATGTGCGGGAGGTGCCCTTGCCGATGCGAGAGATACCGGATTCAAGCCGGTCCAAGCCATGTTCCTGGGCTTTCAATTCCCCTTCGATGCCGGCCAGCTTGCGCGTGCTCTGCTCGACCTTGCTCAGCCCGGTCATCGACGCCACCCCGGGGTCTTCTTCGACCTGGTGCTGGAACGCCGAGATCGCCCGCAGCCTCTCGGGTGACGTGATCGGGCTGCCGCGACCGTCGACGATCACTTCCATCGGCGCCGCCCACCCGGGGCCGAGCCCGCGTTCGACTTCTTCCTGCTGGATCCGACCGGAATCCCCGGCGGGCAGGATGGAGATGTTGCCGACGCCGGACTTGAGGTTGAGGGCGAGGCCGGCGAGAACCAGCAGGCCGAGCAGGATCGCGGCGACCGCCCCGGGGCGTTTGGAGAGGCGACGGGACCAACGCAGCGGCGCCACCTGAGCGGTATCGCGCTCGGGCAACGACCAGCGATCCAGGTTGCTGCCGAGGAGCTTCAGCAGAGCCGGCACGACGCAGATCGCCGAGAGCATGCTGATCAGAGTCGCGGTGATGATCGCGACCGTCACCGCGCGAGCGAGGGAAGATGGCAGCACGAACTGGGCGAGCACCATCGCGAGCAGGAGCGCGCTTCCCGCCGGCACGATCGAGCGAGCGGTTGCCATCACGGTCGCTTCCGTGGCCGCGGCGATGTCGTCCCGATTGCCTTTTTTCCGCTCCTCGCGGAAGCGAGAGACGACCAGCAGGGAGTAGTCCACCCCCAGGGCAAGCCCCATCATCCCGATGATCCCGACGACGAGGAAATCGAACTGGTAGACGCCTTGCAGGAGCGCCACCACGCCGCGGGTCGCGCCGACGACGGCGCCGCCGACGGCGAGCGGGGTGATCGCCGCAAGGACCGAGCGGAAGACGAACAGCAGCACGAAGAGCAGCACCGGCACCGCGATCAGGTCGCCTATGGCCGAGGTTTCCGCGCTCGCCTTGCGGATCGAGTCGACCAGCACGGGCAGCCCCGCCATGCTGGCGTGAACGGGGCCCCCGATGCTTGCGTCGACGCGGCGTTCCACCGGAGGCAACAGGCCGGACACCTGGTCGCTTTCGCTGCCCTTGATCCGCACGAGCAACGCCCCGACTCCAGGCCTCGGGCTCAGGCCGTCGATCGCCGTGCCGCCCGATCCCCACGGAGACACCACGAGCATGCCGGGCGTGGCGGCAAGCCGGGAGGCCAGCCTGCCTCCCTGGCGTTCGAGGACGGCTTGCGGGCCGCGCAGCATGACGATGATCGCGTAGTCGTTGCCGAACTCGCGGACGGCGATTTCGTGCGCCCGCTTGGTCTCGGTGCCGCCGATGAGGATCGCGTGATCGTTGAGCTTGTTTTCGAGATTGCGGCCGAGAAAGGAAAGCGCGATCACGAGCACGACCCAGATGCCAACGACCAAGCGCGACCGTCTCGCCGCGAGACCCGCCATGCGGGCCAGCGCGGCGGTGCCCCGCGAGCCCCCCGAACGAGGGCCGGCGCTCATCCGTTCCCCGAGCAATGCGGCTTCATCCCGATCGGGGCTTCGAACGAGCGCCGCGCGCCATCCTGGCCCCTGACCTCCACGTCCGACCTGAAGCGCCGAGGGCTGCCCCCCCTGCAGGGGCCGACGGCGAGGGTGAAGATGCCCGTCTTGCTGCCCCCCAGCCGCATCGTGAAAGTCGACAGCGGCAGATCTGGCAGGCCGCCCATCTTGGTGACGAAACGTCCCCCCGGAGCGGCCACCGTCCGGTTCCTGAGCTCCATCCGCACGCCCATCGCGGCGACGCTGACCCACATGTCGGGCAGGCCACCGTCACTTGCCGGCTGGACCATGTAGACAGAGCCATTGAGCGGCTTGGCCAGCAACGGCGTGCGCACGCTCGCCGTTCCCACCGCAGAGCCGCTCGGGCAGGCCCCTTCGCGGGCATCGTGGCGCGAGCAGATCTCCTTGGAGTTCCCGATGCCGAACCTCAAGAGCGGCGGCAGGGAGAGGGTCATCCCGCGCAGGTTCGTGTCCTTCGGCCTCAACCTGGCGGTCACGCGCAGGGTGGGGGCGCCACCCTTATGCAGCTGCCCGCTGCCGGTGAACGCCATCCTGACGCTCGGCTTGAACCCCAATTTGTCGCAACCTCGCAACTGGAGCGGGCTCGTCGCGGTCGCCGAGGCGCCGCCCTGCGATTCGAGCACCGCGTCGGTGCTCAGTTTCGAGCAGGACGTCGGGTTGCGGATGAATCCCTGGCGGTCCATGTTCAGCGCGATGGTCTGAAACCGAATCGGCACTCCTTCGAACTCGTCGGGCAAGCCGGCGGTCGAGACCGTGAGCCTGCCGGTGCTCCCGTCCAGCTCGACGCCGGCGCGAAGCGCGATCGAGCCGAGGTCGAAAGCGCCGATCGCGGCCCGAAATTCCATCAGCAGGCCGAAGGGAGCTCGACGGTAGGGCCCGGTGAGATAGACGCTGCCGTGCAGCGGGGCAACGCTCGCGCCGGAGCCGATCTCCGCGAGCACGCTGCCGACCCTGCTCTCGTTCGGGCAAGCCCCGGCGGTCAGGCAGGGCTGGATGGTCCCCAACCGTGGGGTCATGCCCTCGGGCAAGGTCACCGAGAAGCTGCGCGGCAGCTGTTCGCCTGGCGCCCGGTGCAAGGTCGTCGAGAACGTTGCCGGCCGGCCGGCTTGGGGCGTCGAATCCGCCGTCGAGAGTTGGGGCGAGAACGGCGCGGCCCCCGTACAGGGCGATCCCGGCGTCCTCGACGCGATCGCCGCTGAAGCGCTCGACTCGACCGCGGGGCCGCCGCCGTAGGGCTCGAACCTGGCAAGAGCGACGGTGGGGCCACAGGTCAGCGGCGAAGCGAGCAGGGCGCGCGGCCCACCGTCGAAGGCAAGGCCGATGCGCTGGATCGGAACCTCCGGCAGGCCCCGTATCACCGTCGAGAGGCGGCCCGTCGCCGGGTTCACCCGCAGGGTGCTGACGAACTTGAGCGCGATCCCCGGCACGGAGGCGACGACGAAGTTCCTGAACCGTTCGCCGGGATGTTCCTGGCCGAGGTAGATCGTGCCGTCCACCGAGCCACCCAGGGCGGGGGACGCGAATTCGGCCGTGCCGATCTTCGACTGCTGCGGGCACGTCGCCGCAGCGCTGTTCCCAAGCCCCAGCTGGGCATCGGTGCATGCCACCAGGCCCACCGCGCCGCCGGGCGAGACGCCGACGCCGCTGGGGAGTTCGACGGTCACGTTCTCGATCGGCGCGTCCGCGCGTTCGCTGCCCGCGGCTTCTTCCGGGACGACCAGGTCCATTCGAAGACCGGTCGGAGAATCGGCGAGCGGTTCGCTGAGCTGCAACCCGAGCCCGGGATCGAAGCTCAGCTCCCCGCATCCCGCGAGCGGCGCGCCTGTGTCCGTGCTCGCGCTCAGCGATGGCGCCCCTTCCAGCCTGGAGCGCGTGCGGAAGGTGAAGTCCATCGGCCCACAGGTCGCCGGGAGGGTCAGGAGGGGCAGGCGCGGGATCGTCGTGCCGACCTGGTGGTCGGCGGGAACTCCCCAGAGTTCGAAGTGGCCTTCGGAGATCGGTTCTTCGGGGAGTTCGTCGGACTTCAGCGTGATCCCGAAATCGCTGGGACGTATTTCCGAGCTGAGCGGCAGGTTGACCGCTGGCGTGGAGCCGAAGGAGATGAACTGGCCCGGGCGAGGCTCGAGCTCGAAGAGCGGGAGTTTGACTTTCAGCCCGCCCGAGAAGCCGACTTCGAAGATCCCCACCTGGCTTTCCGGTGAGCATTCTTCTTCGTTTTCGTAGACGGCCCGGGGACAGCGGGGGACTGCCGCCGGATTTCCGCCCAACCCCGGCGGCAGTTCGAATTCGAGGTCCCTGGCCGTCGTGCCTTCGAGATTCAGGGCGAAATTGAGCTGGAGCAGGTCCGGGTGAGAGCCGGCGAGGGTCTCAGGCTGGCCTTCGGCGTCGAGCACCCTGACCGTGAAGCTGCCCGGGACGATGCCGAATTCGGCGCCGAGGGCGCTGGAAGCAGGGCCGACGAAGATGAAGAGCCCCGAGACTGCCAGCAGTAGACCTGCTGCCCTGCGTACGTGAAGAGCCACACTTTCCCCTGCGCATGGTTTCTCGGGAATTCCTTTCTGCCTCCAGCCCGAGAGCGGTCATTCAGGCTACGAAGCAAAGGCGCGGCCAACAAGGGTTTTTTCCAAAGATGTGAAGAATGGCCGCCGCGGCCTAGCGTGGGAAGCCGTGCTCGACCGACGCGATGGGATAGTCGGCGCCAGCCTCCCGCAGCTGCTCGACTCCGTAGCTGCCGGTGGCGACGCCAACGACCTCGATCCCGGCGCCGTGGCCGGCCTCGACGTCGCGGGGGGTGTCGCCCACGGCGATGCAAGCCCCTCCCTCCAGGGCGCCACCGGAGACGAAGGCGCCGCGACCGAGGGCAGCCTTGGTCACCTCGGTGCGGTCGGCCGAGTCGGAGCCGTAGCCGCCGAAGCTGAAGAAGCGGTTGAGCCGACCGCGCGCGAGCTTGATGTGGGCGGCCGCCTCGATGTTGCCGGTGACCAGGCCGAGCAGCACCCCGTCCTCGATCAGGCGGGGAAGCAACTCCTCGATGCCGGGCATGACCCGGTACTCCGTGGACTCGGCGACGGCGCCGGGGAGGTGCTTGAGGTAGCAGCCGATCGCTTTCGCGCGCTCCTCGCTGCTGCCCTCGCGCCCGATCACCTCGCGGAAGACGATCTTGACGATCTCAGGATCGGTCATGCCGGCGTCGGTGTGCTCGGCGATGTCGGCCTCGACCCCGTGAAGCTCCTCGAAAGCACGCTGCCAGGCGACGCCCCCGGCGCCGCCGGTGACGAGAAGGGTGCCGTCGATGTCGAAGAGAGCCGCCCTGATGGCAGCGCCTTCACTCATCCAGCAGCTCCTTCTGGGAGAGCCAGTAGAGCATTGCCAGGGCCGGCAGGACGAGGATCGCGGCGACGATGAAGACGACGATCACGGTGGAGAGCGTGTCCGGGGGCGCGGCCGATTGGGTGATCTTCAGCGAAGTCGGGATGAGGTAGGGGAACTGGGCGACGCCCCAGCCCCAGATCACTGCGACGACGGCACCGGCCGCAAGCGGGCGCAGCAGCCAGGACGATGCCGCATTGCGCCGGGCGGTCGAGAGCAGGATGGCGAGCACGCCGAGGCCACAGAGTGCCGAGACGATCACCAGCGGCAGGCCCTCGTGCGTGAGCCGGTCGAAGATGTAGCGCGCTTCGGAGTGAAGCTCGATCAGGCCGAAGGCGGCGGCGATGCCAGCGACGCCGGCCGCAATGAGAGCCCGCCGGGCGAAGTAGCGCTGGAGGACCTCGTCGCCGGCGCGGCGCGCGTCGCCGATCAAAAAGACCGCGGCGAGGTAGGCGCCGCTGGCGACGAAGATCGCCCCGGTCAGCAACGGCAGCGGCGCCAGCCAGCTGGAGAAGGGTGCGCCGTCGCCGTCGCCGGGCACGTTGCCGGCGGCGATCGCCCCCACAACGGCTCCCATGAAGAACGGGGTCAGCAGCGAGGAGATCGCAAAGGCGGCGCCTGCGGCGCGGCGGCCAGCGAGGCCCTCGATTGACTTGCGAAAGGCGAAGCCCGAGCCGCGCAGGACGATGCCGACCGCGGCCAGGGCGATCGGCACGTAGAGCGTCGTCATCACGGCGCTGAAGGCGGGTGGGAAGGCGGTCCAGAGGACGACGAGGATGAAGATCAGCCAGACGTGGTTGGCCTCCCAGACCGGGGTCAGCGAGCGCTGGATCAGCGCTCGCGGCCGAGAGCCACGCTCGTCGCCGCCGGCGACGAGGTCCCAGAAGCCGCCGCCGAAATCGGCCCCCCCGAAGAGCGCATAGAAGGTAGCGCCGGCCCAGAGGATCACAGCACAGAGATCAGCCCGCGTCATCCTCCAACCCCCCCGCCGATGGGCCTAAAACCGCTGATATGCGTACGTTTCAGGCCCATCGACCGCTCTTTTCGGGGGGCGGGGCGTATGGGGCGCCCTCGGGCTCGGCGCCGCCCTCGCGCCAGCGGCGGGACATCGAGCGCAGGACGAGGATCGCGATCGTGCCGATCGCGCCGTAGAGCAGCAGGACGGCGGCGAAGCTGAACCAGATCCCGTGCGCCGGCGTCACCGCTTCGGCGGTGCGCATGTAGCCCTGCACGATCCAGGGCTGGCGGCCGACCTCGGTGACGATCCAGCCGCACCAGAGCGAGAGCACCGCCGCCGCTCCGGAGATCGCCACCGCGCGCAGGAACCAGACGGTCTTGGGGAAGTCGCGGCGGCGCCACCAGACGAAGGCGACCCAAGCGCCAAGCCCAATCATCAGCGTGCAGATGCCGATCATCGTGTCGAAGGCGAGATGCAGCATCGTGTTCGCCGGCGGGCGGTTCTGCGGTGGGATGTCGTTCAGCCCGGTCACCTTGGTGTCGGTATGAAAGCCGACGAGGAAGGAGTCGAGGTCGGGAATCGGGATCGCCCCCTTGACCCCGCTCGAGGTGCAAATGCCGCCGATGTACTCGGTCTGATGGGTGCCAGTCTTCTGGATGCACTCCATGCCGGCGAA
Organism: Solirubrobacterales bacterium; assembly: GCA_036496625.1. Lineage (GTDB taxonomy): Bacteria > Actinomycetota > Thermoleophilia > Solirubrobacterales > 70-9 > VRUE01. The sequence continues at coordinate 24,859 of DASXKW010000047.1, forward strand.
CTTGGCGGGCTGGTTGTCGGCGACGGCGCGGGCGGCGGTGTCACCGACGAGGAACTGCAGCGGCGCCGCGATCAGGCCGATCGTCAGCGGGATCATCAAGCCGAGCCGATGCAGGCGATCGCGCCGCCCCTTCAGCATCCCGGTGGCGTAGATCGAGGCGACGAGGAAGCCGACGACGATGTAGGCGGCGAGGATCATGTGCGGCGCCTCGTAGCCGGTTGCGGGGTTGAGCAGGATCTTGACCGGGTCGGTGTCGACGACCTTGCCGGCGGCGTCGAGAGTGAAGCCCTGTGGCTGGTTCATCCAGGAGTTGGCGGCGACCACCGAGAAAGCGCCGCCGATGCCGGTAATCACCATCGGCACTCCGGACCAGAAGTGCGCCCAACCACTGAGCCGCTTCCAGCCGTAGATGTAGATCGCCAGGAAAATCGCCTCGAGGAAGAAGAAGATGCCCTCGATCGCGAAGGCGATCCCGAAGGCGGCGCCGAAGCGATCCATGAAGCGTGGCCAGAGCAACCCGAACTCGAAGGTCAGCACGGTGCCGGTTACCGCGCCGACGGCGAAGGTGATCGCCATCGCCTTCGACCAGCGGCGGGCCAGCTCCATCGCGTCGGCGTCGCCGCGTTTGAGGCCGATGTAGTTGGCGATCAGGATCGTCGCCGGCAGGGCCACCCCGAGGCAGGAGAGAACGATATGGAAGCCGAGCGTGAAGGCCATCTGCTCGCGGGCGGCGAGCAGGTTGGACGCCGATGCCGCCAGCGGGATCGGGTCCAGCGAGGGCATGTCGGCGAGCCTACTCCCCGCGGCGGGCGCTGCGGTAACGGCGGATCAGCGCGTTGGTCGAGCTGTCGTGGGCGAGCCGCGGCTCCTCGTCGGCCTGCAGCTCGGGGATGATCGCGACCGCCAGCGCCTTGCCCAGCTCGACCCCCCACTGGTCGAAGGAGTCGATCCCCCAGACGGCTCCCTGGGTGAAGGTGCTGTGCTCGTAGAGCGCGACGAGCGTGCCCAAGGCGTGGGGATCGAGCCGCTCGGCGAGGATCGTGTTGGAGGGGCGGTTGCCCTCCATCACCCGGTGCGGAACCACCTCCTCCGCCGTGCCCTCGGCGCGAACCTGCTCCGGCGCCTTGCCGAAGGCGAGCGCCTCGCTCTGGGCGAAGACGTTCGACATCAGCAGGTCGTGGTGCTGACCGAGGGGGTTGTTGCTCTGCATGAAGCCGATGAAGTCGCAGGGGATCAGCCGCGTTCCCTGGTGAATCAGCTGGTAGAAGGAGTGCTGGCCGTTGGTTCCAGGCTCGCCCCAGAAGATCGCCCCGGTGTCGTAGTCGACGTGGGCGCCGTCGAGAGTGACGTGCTTGCCGTTGGACTCCATCGTCAGCTGCTGCAGGTAGGCGGGGAAGCGGTGCAGGTACTGGTCGTAGGGGAAGACGCCGCAGGTCTGGGCGCCGAAGAAGTCGCTGTACCAGACCGAGAGCAGCCCCATCAGGGCCGGCAGGTTCTCGGCCAGCGGCGCCTCGCGGAAATGCTCGTCCATCGCGTGGAAGCCGGCGAGCATCTCCTCGAAGCGAGCCGGGCCGATCGCCAGCATGGTTGAGAGGCCGATCGCCGAGTCCATCGAGTAGCGGCCCCCCACCCACTCCCAGAAGCCGAACATGTTCTCGGTGTCGATGCCGAACTTGGACACCTCGTCGGCGTTCGTGGAGACGGCGACGAAGTGCTTGGCGACCGCCGCTTCGTCGCCACCGAGACCGGCCAGCGACCACTCCCGCGCCGTGTGCGCGTTGGTCATCGTCTCCAGCGTGGTGAAGGTCTTCGAGGAGATCACGAAGAGCGTCTCGGCGGGATCGAGGTCCCGGGTCGACTCGGCGAAGTCGGTGCCGTCGACGTTCGAGATGAAGCGGAAGGCCATCTCGCGGCGCGAGTAGTGGCGCAGCGCCTCGTAGGCCATCACCGGGCCGAGGTCGGAGCCGCCGATGCCGACGTTGACGACGTTGCGGATCGGCTTTCCGGTGTGGCCCGTCCACTCGCCCGAGCGGACCCGCTCGGAGAAGGCGGCCATGCGGTGCAGCACCTCGTGCACCTCCTTGACCACGTCGACCCCGTCGACGATCAGCGAGCGCTCGCGCGGCATGCGCAGCGCCACGTGCAGCACAGCGCGGTTCTCGGAGACGTTGATGTTCTCGCCGGTAAACATCGCTTCGCGCCGTTCCTCAACGCCGCACTCCTTCGCGAGCCGGCCGAGCAGCATCAGCGTCTCGTCGGTGATCCGGTTCTTGGAGAAATCGAGGCGCAGGCCGGCGCCGTCGGCGACGAGGCGCTCGCCGCGCTGCGGGTCGGCGGCGAAGAGATCGCGCAGGTGCGTGTCCTCGATCTCGGCGAAGTGCTTCTCCAGCGACTGCCAGGCGGGGCGCTGACGCAGCGCGGGGAGTTCGCTCACATCACCCCTGGCTTCGCGACCCGATCGCCACGGATTCGAAGCACCGGAAGTCACCGTGTCGATTGGGTCGCTTGCGGCGCCCCGGCCTGCGACTCGATCGTCTTCAGCATCTCGTCCCACGACTTTGCGAAGCTCGCCTTGCCCTCGTCCTGCAGCCGCTCGGCAAGCGCATCGACGTCGATGCCAGCGCTCGCGAACTGCCCCAGGACCTGCTCGCAGTCGCCGCCGTCCGCCGGCACCGATTCACCGACCTCGCCGTGGTCGGCAAAGGCGTGCAGGGTCGGCTCCGGCATCGTGTTGACGGTGAGCGGCGAGGCGAAGCCCTCGATGTAGAGGGTGTCGGATGCTTCGGGGTCCTTGGTGCCGGTGCTGGCCCAGAGCAGGCGCTGAGGCCGCGCGCCCTCGTTCATCAGCCGCTGCATGCGCGGCGAGTCGAGCAGCTCCCGGTAGGCGCGGTAGGCACGAAAGCCGATCGCCAGACCGAGGCGGTTGTGCAATTCGTCGGGCGCTTCGCCTGCGACGGCGACGTCCCAGCGGCTCATGAAGATCGATGCGACCGAGGCGACGTTGGCGTTGAGACCGGCCTCGATGCGGCGTTCGATGCCCCGCATGTAGGCGTCGGCGGCGGCCAGGTACTGCTTGTCGTCAAACAGCAGGGTGACGTTGATCGGGATCCCGGCGAAAATCGACTCCTCGATCGCCCTGCGCCCGGCCTCGGTGCCGGGAATCTTGATGAAGAGGTTGTCGCGCTCGGCTTTGGAGTGAAGCGCGGCCGCCTCCTCGATGGTCGCCTCGGCGTCGTCGGCGATCAGGGGCGAGACCTCGAGCGAGGCGAAGCCGTCGACGCCGCCGGTGCGCTCGTGGACCGCGGCGAAGAGGTCGGTGGCGTCGCGCAGATCGGCAAGCGCCAGCTCGAAGAAGATTCTCTCCGTGGGGGTGGCGCCGATCCCCTCCTCGGGAACCGTGCTGGCGCTGAGCTGGGCGATCTGCTCGTCGTAAGCGTCGCCACCGGAGATCGCCTTGTCGAAGATCGTCGGGTTGGAGGTCAAGCCGGTGACCGATAGCTCCTCGATGTAGCCCTCCAAAGTGCCGTCGGCCAGCATCGTGCGGGTGATGTTGTCGAGCCAGAGGCTCTGGCCCAGCTCGTGCAGTTTCGCGGTGGCCTTCACGGCTCTCCCTTCGTAGTTCTTCTTGGTCTGATCAGTTCACTTTTGCACTGTCGAGCGCTGCGCGCGCCGCCTCGGCGACCTTGTCCGGGGTGAAGCCGAACTTGGTCTGCAAATCCTTGAGCGGGGCCGAGCTGCCGAAGGTGTGCATTCCCACCGCGGTCCCGCCGAGGCCGACGTAGTGCTCCCAACCCAGGGTCGAGGCCTCCTCGACCGAGACGCGGGCGGTGACGCTCGGCGGCAGCACCTCCTCGCGGTAGGCGGCGTCCTGGCGGTCGAAGATCTCCCAGCAGGGCAGGCTGACGACGCGCGAGCGGATCCCATCGCCGCTCAGCTCCTCGTGGGCGGCGAGCGCCAGCGCCACCTCGCTGCCGGTCGCGATCAGGATCAGCTCCGGATCGCCGCCGTCGGCATCGGCGAGCACGTAGCCGCCGCGCCGCAGCCCCTCGGCTGAGCCGTACTTGGAGCGATCGAAGACGGGAACGTTCTGGCGGGTCAGCACCAGAGCGACTGGCTGGTGACTGCGATCGAGCGCCGCCCGCCAGGCTTCGGCAACCTCGTTGGCGTCGGCGGGACGGATCACGTCGAGGCCGGGGATCGCCCGCAGCGAGGCCAGCTGCTCGACCGGCTGGTGTGTCGGACCGTCCTCGCCGAGGCCGATCGAGTCGTGGGTGAAGAGGTGGATCACCGGCAGCTCCATCAGCGCCGAGAGGCGGATCGCCGGCCGCGCGTAGTCGGAGAAGGTGAGGTAGGTCGACCAGAGCGGCCGCAGCTTGGAGAGCGAGAGGCCGTTGCAGATCGCCGCCGACTCGTGCTCGCGGATGCCGAAGTGGAGCTGGCGACCGTCGTAGGCGCCGGGCTCGAAGTCGGTGGCGCCATCGAAGTCGAGGCGGACCGAGGTCGAATCGGTGAGATCGGCGGAGCCGGCGAGCAGCCAGGGCAGGCGCTCGCCGATCGCGTTCTCGACCTGCTGCGATGCCTTGCGGGTTGCGATCCCCTTCTCGTCGGGATCGAAGCTTGGGATGCCGGAGTCCCACCCCTCGGGCAACTCGCGCTTCTGCTGCGAATCGATCTCGGCGGCGAGGTCGGCGTTTTCCTTCGCGTAGCTGCCAAGCAGGTCGTTCCATGCGGCGCTGAGTTCGCCGCCCCGCCTGCCGACCCCATCCGCGAAGCGCTCGCGAACACCGTCGGGGACGAGGAATTGGGAGTCCTCGGGCCAACCGTAGGCGCGCTTGGTCTCGCGCACCTCCTCCTCGCCCAACGGCTCGCCGTGGGCGGCCGAGGTATCGACCTTGTGAGGGGAGCCGTAGCCGATGTGACTATCGACGATGATCAGGGTCGGTCGGCCTTCCTCCCCCTTGAACTCCTCAAAGGCGGTGGCGATCAGGTCGGTGTCGTTGGCGTCGCCAACGCGGGTGACGTTCCAGCCATAGCCCATGAAGCGGGCAGCGACGTCGTCGTTATAAGCGAGGTGGGTCTTGCCGTCGATCGTGATTTGGTTGTTGTCATAGACCCAGCAGAGGTTGTCGAGCTTGAGGTGGCCGGCAAGGGAGGCGGCTTCGCCGGAGACGCCCTCCATCAGGCAGCCGTCGCCGGCGATCGCGTAGACGTCGAAGTCGAAGAGCTCGAAGCCCGGCCGGTTGTACCGGGCCCCCTGCCACTTGCCTGCAATCGCCATCCCGACCGAGGTGGCAACCCCCTGGCCGAGCGGGCCGGTGGTCGTCTCCACGCCCGAGGTCCAGCGGTACTCGGGATGGCCGGGGGCGCGCGAGCCGAGCTGGCGGAAGCTTTCGATGTCGGCGAGGCTGACGGCCGGATCGCCGACGATCTCGTAGTCGGGATCGACCGCCCTGACCCCGGCCAGGTGGAGCAGCGAGTAGAGCAGCATCGAGGCGTGCCCGGCGGAGAGCACGAAGCGATCGCGGCCGGGCCAGATCGGGTCGACCGGGTCGAAGCGCAGGAAGCGCTGCCAGAGCGTGTAGGCGACCGGCGCCAGCGCCATCGGCGTCCCGGGATGGCCCGAGTTGGCCTTCTGGATCGCGTCGATCGAGAGCGTCCGGATCGTGTCGATGCAGAGCTGGTCGATGTCGCGGTCCATGCGTCTCGATCCTAGTCATGGTTCTACGCGGGTGACGGTTCCGTCGCCGTTGTTGGCTACCCAGGCGCCCGACCCGGTCCGCTCCCCGCTCAGCCCCACCGACCGCGGCGTGCCGCCTCACCCGTCAGCCAGATCCGTGCATCCATCTTGCCGCGAGCATAGATTCGATCGAGGTGCAACGTTTTTTGGTTGTTATGGGACGAAAAAACGCTGCACCCGGGGAGGTAGAGTGCGGCGCCGTGTCCGCCGACGCCGAGAAGCGCCTCGCAGCCGAGGCTGCCGCGGAGCTTGTCGAGGACGGGATGACCATCGGCCTTGGGACCGGTTCGACCGTGGCTCACCTGCTGCCGGCTCTGGCCGCGCGCGGGCTGAGCGGCATCCGCTGCGTCGCCACCTCGGTCGCGACCGAGGAACAGGCGCGAGGGCTGGGGATCCCGGTCGAGGAGTTCAGCCGGCTGGAGCGACTGGACATCGCGATCGATGGCACCGACCAGGTGACGCCGGACGGTTGGCTGATCAAGGGCGGCGGCGGCGCCCACCTGCGCGAGAAGATCGTCGCCGCGGCGGCAGAGCGCTTCATCGTAATCGCCGACTCGAGCAAGCCGGTCGAGGTGCTCAGCGCGCCGGTGCCACTGGAGCTATACGAATTTGGGATCGCCTCGACGCTGAAGCGCCTCGGCTCCTCGGTCGAGCTGCGGGAGGAAGCCGGGCTCAGCCCCGACGATGGCTTTATCGCCGACTATCGCGGCGAGATCGGCGATCCAGCAGCCCTCGCCGCGCGCCTCGAGGCCGACCCCGGAGTCGCTGCCCACGGCCTCTTCCCTGCGGATATGGTGAGCGCGGTGCTGGTGGGGATCGAAGGCGCTGTCGAAGCTTTGACGCTGACCTGAGCCTTACCGAGACGAACCGATGCCGAGAGGAATCAGGCTCCCGAGTCGCTGAACGGCGGGATCGTCCTCGCCGACGAGCTCGGAGATCGTCGCGGCCGCGGCATCGATGTCCTCCGGCGTTGCTTGGGCGATCGCCTCGAGGTCGGCCCAATCCTTGGTGCGGTCGAAGAAGGCCTTGAAGATCGCCAGCGAAGCGCAGCCGAGCACCGGTATCTCGCATCCCGCGAGGGGAACCCAGACAACCGTCGCCGCCACCGCCTGATGAAGGGAAAGGTTGTTGAGAAAGACATTCACCGGGGTGCCATCCCAGTCGAGCCTCGCCTGACCGTCGCGTTCGACTTTGGCGACGTCGTCCTCGCCAACCGTCACTCCCTCCGGCATGCGAGCGAGCGTCGGCCCAGCCTTGGAAGCATCGATGAAGATGTTGACGTCCAGATCTCGTGTGCCACGCGGCTCTTCGGTGCAGTAGGCAAGGGCGATCGCGCCGCCGAAGGCGTGAGCGACGCTCGCCTCGGCGAGCGAGTCGTGAATGGCGAAGAGCTTCTCGATGAGCTCGCTCAAGCTGCGGGCTCCTCTGTGACCAGCCGATCCGAGAGCCGTGGGTAGCCCAACTCGGACCGGGCGCGGAAAGGCAGGGCCTCGGCAAGCTCGAGGACCTGAACGAGAATCCGCCCCGCCCGCTCTGCATCCACCGGCGGTTTACGGCGACCGAGCTGCAGCTCGAACCCCCCCGCCGCGGCCAATCTAGCCAGCGTGTCCGCCCCCGGCTCGCGGGCCCCTCGCAGGTAGGCATTGACAACGGAACGAGGCAGCCCAGCCCTGCGCCCGAGCTCGGCCTGGGTCAGGCCGCTTTGCGCTCGGATCTGCTCGACCAGGGAAGCTCCAGGCGTGACTTGCATGGCCATAGAGTTATGTTAGCGAATGCGCTAACGTTGCCCGGTGGGCGCCGCGGCTTCGTCGGCCACGACGGTCATCCTGGCGTTCTCGACCCTGCCGGCGGGAATCGAGGCGTCGCCGGCGAGGAGCTTGGCCAGGGCATCGACCTTGTCGGGGCCGGTTACGAACCAGACGACCCGGCGGGCGCTGGCCAGAGCCGGATAGGTGAGGGTCATGCGCCGGTGACCCTGATAGGCGGTCTCGGTGAGGGCGACGCGGCGGTCGGTCACCTCTAGAACCGGATCGCCCGGGACCAGCGAGGCGGTGTGGCCGTCAGGCCCGAGGCCCAGGTGGACACAGTCGAGCGGATCGGGAAGGGTGTTTTCGTAGTCGCGCGTGGCGCCCTCGAGGTCGCGCTGGGTGACCGGCATCGGCCGCAGCGCCGACTGGTGGTCCATCGAGAGGCCGAGGACCATATGGGTGAGGTTGCGGTCCTCGCTGCCGGGCGAGGCAATCCGCTCGTCGACCTGGAACAGCTCGGTCTCGGGCCAGGGCATCGACTCGTCGTCGCCGAGGATCGCCAGCATCGCCCATGGGCTGCGGCCGCCGCTCATCGCAAAGGAGAACATGTTGCGCTCTGCCACCGCGGCGCTGCCCGCGGCGGCGATCAGCTCGGCGGCACGCCGCGCCGCCGCCTTTTCGTCGGCGACGACCTCGAGATCGATGGCCACCGGCCCGCCTTTCCCTAGGACGGCTTCTCGTCGTGGCCGCCGAACTGCTTTCGCATCGCCGAGAGCACCTTGTCGGCGAAGTCGTCGAGACCGCGGGAGGAGAAGCGCTCGTAGAGCGCGGTGGTGAGGACCGGGGCGGGCACGCCCTCGTCGATCGCCGCGATCGAGGTCCAGCGACCCTCTCCGGAGTCCGAGACGCGACCGGCGAAGTCGGAGAGATCGGCGGATTCCTGCATCGAGGCAGCGGTCAGATCGAGGAGCCAGGAGCCGATCACGCTGCCGCGCCGCCAGACCTCCGCCACCTCGGGCAGGTCGAGGTCGTACTGGTAGTACTCGGGATGATCGAGCGGCGCGGTCTCGGCGTCGGCCTCGCGCTGGACCTTGCCGGCGTTGGCGTTCTTGAGGATGTTGAGGCCCTCGGCGTAAGCGGCCATCACCCCGTACTCGATCCCGTTGTGGACCATCTTCACGAAGTGCCCGGCGCCGTTGGGACCGCAGTGCAGGTAGCCGTTCTCGGCCGGGCCGGCGTCGCCGGAGCGCCCCGGCGTCCGCTCCGCCGAGCCGACGCCGGGCGCCAGGGTGGCGAAAACCGGATCGAGCCGCCCGACCGCTCCGTCGGGGCCGCCGATCATCAAGCAGTAGCCGCGGTCGAGGCCGAAGACCCCGCCGCTGGTGCCGCAGTCGACGTAGTCGACTCCCCGCTCGCCGACCATCGCGGCGCGGCGGATGTCGTCGCGGTAGTAGGAGTTGCCGCCGTCGACGATCGCGTCGCCGGAGTCGAGCGCGGCGGCGACGTCCTGCACCGTCTTCTCGGTGATCTCGCCCGCCGGCACCATCACCCAGACCGAGCGCGGCGCGCTCAGCTTCGCAGCGAGATCCTGCAGGGAGGAGGCGCCCTCCGCGCCCTCTCCGGACAGCCCAGAGACCGCATCGGGGTTGACGTCGTAGACGACGAGGCGGTGGCCGTCGCGCATCAGCCTCCGTGCCATGTTGGCGCCCATGCGACCGAGCCCGACCATTCCCAGCTCCATGCTCCTACCCTACGCCAGCCGGGCGATGCCTGGGCCGGTGGCCAACGGGTAGCCTGGCGAAGGAATGGCCAAGAACGACGCCGACCAAACCGCCGACGTGCTGACCATCTTCGGCATCACCGGCGACCTGGCGAAGAAGATGACCTTCCGAGCGCTCTACCGCCTGGAGGCGCGCGGCAAGCTCGACTGCCCGATCGTCGGCGTCGCGATCGACGACTGGAGCATCGATCAGCTTCGCGACCACGCCCGCGAGGCAATCGCGAGCACGGTCGAAGACCCCGACGAGGATGTCTTCTCCCGCCTCGCCGACCGCATCTCCTACGTCCAGGGCGACTACGCCGATGCCGGCACCTTCAAGCGGGTCGGCGAGGCGATCGGCGAGGCGAAGCGGCCGGTCTTCTATTTGGAGGTTCCCCCTTCGCTCTTCTCGACCGTCGTCGACGGGCTTGCCGCCGCGGGCCTGACCGAGAACGCGCACGTCGTGATCGAGAAGCCCTTCGGCCATGATCTGGAATCGGCGCGGGCGCTCAACGCCGACCTCTGCAAAGTCCTCGACGAGAAGCAGATCCTGCGGATCGACCATTACCTCGGCAAGGAGCCGGTGATGGACATCACCTACCTGCGCTTTGCCAACTCGGTGCTGGAGCCGATCTGGAACAAGGAGCACGTCTCCCATGTGCAGATGACGATCGCCGAGGACTTCGGCGTCGATGATCGCGGCCGCTTCTACGACGCGGTCGGGGCGATGCGCGACGTGATTCAGAACCACGCATTGCAGGTGCTGGCGCTGGTCGCGATGGGCCCGCCAACCGGCAACCACCACGACTCGATCCGCGACAAGAAGCTGGAACTGTTCAAGGCGACGCGGACGGCGGACCCGAAGCGCTACGTGCGCGGCCAGTACAACGGCTTCCTCGACGTCAAGGCCGTGGCGTCGGGCTCGACAACCGAGACCTTCGCCGCAGTCGAGCTGGAGATCGACAACTGGCGCTGGAGCGGCGTCCCCTTCTTCATTCGCGCCGGCAAGTGCCTGCCGGTCAAGTCCAGCGAGGTGAGCGTGGTCTTCAAGAAGCCGCCGCGCCTCGGAGTGGGCCCCGGCAAACGACCGGAAGCCAACCGGCTGACGGTGCGGATCGAGCCCGACCCCGGTGCCCTCATGCGCCTCTTCGCCAAGCAGGCGGGCGAGGAGGCCTTCGAGCCGGCCGATCTAGAGGTGCTGTTCGAGAAAAAGCCCGGCGAGGACCCAGAGCCCTACGAGCGGCTGCTCGGCGACGCGATCGCCGGCCGCCACCAGCTCTTCACCCGCCAGGACGCGGTCGAGGAGACCTGGCGGATCGTCGAGCCGCTGCTCGAGGATCCGGGTCCTGTGCACCCGTATGAGCCGGGGACGTGGGGACCGCCGGAGGCAGAGAAGCTGACCCGCGGCATCACCCAGTGGCACGAACCCTGGCTGCCGTAGCCCGAGCCGAGAGTCCGCATCCCGACCGCCGTGCTAGGTTTGGTAACCCTAATTAGGGGTGCCTAAGACGGATGATGACTTCTACCGAACAGGACAGGAGCAACGCGGCCAGATGATCCCAACCCTGGTGATCGCGCTGCGCGAGGGGGTCGAGGCCTCACTGATCGTCGGCATCATCGCCGCCTTCCTCGTCAAGGAGGGCAGGCAGGATGCGATGCGGCAGATGTGGGCGGGAGTCGCGACCGCGATCGCGCTCTGCATCGGCACAGCCGTGATCCTGCGCGAGGTGGGCCAGCAGTTGCCCCAGCAGCAGCAGGAGGGCCTCGAGACCGTGATCGGCCTGATCGCCGTCTCGGCGGTCACCTACATGATCGTCTGGATGCGCCGCAACGCGCGGGGGATCAAAAGGGTGCTGGAAGGAAACGCGGCGAGCGCGCTGGCGAGCGGCTCGACGATGGCGCTGGTCGGAATGGCCTTCCTGGCGGTGCTGCGCGAGGGCTTCGAGACCTCGGTCTTCCTGCTCGCCGCCTTCCAGGACGCCAGCGACACGACCGCGGCGGGGGCCGGCGCCGTGATCGGGCTGTTGCTCGCGGTGGCGATCGGGGTCGGGATCTACCGCGGCGGCGTGCGGATCAACCTCACCCGCTTCTTCCGCATCACAGGCCTGATCCTCGTCTTCGTCGCCGCCGGCCTGCTCTCCACGGCGCTGCACACCGCCCACGAGGCCGGCTGGTTCAACCAGCTGCAGGGCCAGGCGGTCGACTTGACCTGGCTGGTTCAGCCCGGCACGGTCTCGGGCTCGCTGCTGACCGGGATGCTGGGCCTGCAGCCGACCCCGACCATCGGCGAGGCGCTGGTCTATGTGCTCTACGCGGTGCCGATGGCTCTCTACGTCCTCTGGCCCGACCGGCTGCGCCCGCGCCGGCGGGCGCCGGTGCGGGCGCGGAGCTCGGCCGGGCGCGCCCAGAGCCCGGCGTCCGCCCAGAGCCCGGCGTAAGCCAGCCGCATCGAGATGACCGAGATCACCCGCTCCCCCGTCGGGTCAGCTCCGCTCCTGCAGCTGTCGGAGCCCGCGGCGGTGGCTAACCTCGGTGGCAAGCGCGACCGCAAAGGCAAGGGCGATCAAGGCGATTACGACTATGGCGACGACTGCGACGACCGTCATCTCTTCCTCCCCTCCCGCGTTGTGATGCGACCCCAGTACCCGCTTTGCGCGAGTTGAAACACTTTCCTGTCCCAAAAGTCGACACGCTTGGAACACACGCACACCCCGCTGCCCCATAGCCTGCCGACAATGCCTTTTTCTACCACGCGGGCCGACGATCTGCTGGCGCAACTTGGATTCGCCGCCTTCCGGCCGGGGCAGCGAGAGGCGGTCGAGGCGGCGGTCGAAGGTCGCGACTCGCTCGTCGTGATGCCGACGGGCGGGGGCAAGAGCCTCTGCTATCAGCTGCCGGGACTGGCGAGCGAGGATCTGACGATCGTGGTCAGCCCGCTGATCGCGCTGATGAACGACCAGTGGCGACGGCTGACCGCGGCCGGGCATCCGGTGGCGATGATCTCCTCGGGGATGAGCCCCGAGGAGGCGCGCGGCGCCCTCGACCAGGTGCGCAGCGGCGCCGCGAGGATCGTCTACTGCTCGCCGGAGCGCTTCGCCTCGAGCGTCTTCCTCGACGCGCTCGCGCAGCGGCGGATCGACCTGATGGCGGTCGACGAGGCCCACTGCGTCTCGGAGTGGGGACACGACTTCCGGCCCGACTACCTGCGCCTGCCCGAGGTAGCCGAGCGGCTCGGACGGCCAACGGTGATGGCCTGCACGGCGACGGCGACCAAGGCGGTGGCGGCGGAGATCGTCGCCCGCTTCGGCCTGCGCGAGCCGCTGCAGGTGCGCTCCGGCTTCGACCGGCCCAACCTCTCCTTCGACGTCGTGCAGCTCGAGGGCAAGGGGTCGAAGGCACGGCGGCTGGCGCTGCTCGAAGCCGGGCTTGCCGACCCCGAGAACCGCCCGGCGATCGTCTACTGCGGCACCCGCCGCGACACCGACGAGGTAGCGCAGGCCCTGCGCGACTCCGGCCTGCGCGCGCTCGGCTACCACGCCGGCATGGAGTCCGAGGACCGCACCGAGACCCAACGCCGCTTCATGGCGGGCGAGGCCGAAGTGATCGTCGCCACCAACGCCTTCGGGATGGGCGTCGACAAGGCCGACGTGCGCTCGGTCTGGCACATGGCGATCCCGACCAGCCTCGAGGCCTACTACCAGGAGGCCGGGCGCGGCGGCCGTGACGGGCTACCGGCTCGGGCGGTCCTGCTGGCGATGCGCGCCGACCTGGGGCGGCTGGTCCGCTTCATCGAACAGCGCGACCCCGAACTGGCGATCGCCCGCGAGCGCGGCTGGCGCGACTACCGCACGATCAAGTCCTTCATCTACGACGACCGCTGCCGCCGCCGCAGCGTGCTCGACCATTTCGGCGACCGCGAGGCGGGCCGGCCGATGGGCCGCTGCTGCGACGTCTGCGACCCCGAGAGCTGGCTGCCCGACCCCGAGACGATCGCAGTGCGGGCGCCGCGCCGGGTCAAGGCGGCGGCAGCTCCGCCCGCCGAGCTTTCCGAGAAGGACGGGCCGCTCTTCGAGGAGCTGAAGGCATGGCGCCTGCGAGCGGCGGATGGCAAACCCGCCTTCACGATCGCCCACAACACGACCCTGGCGGCGATCGCCGCGACGCGCCCGACCGACGAGACGAGCCTTGTCGCGATCCGCGGAATCGGGCCCAGCTTCATCGCCAAGCACGCCCCGGAAGTCCTCGCGATCGTCGCCACCGATAGCGCTAACTACGCTCAGTAGTCAGGTGGCTACATCGCGTTGCCTCTCCCCCGGCGCGAGGCCCATCGGCTGGTTGCAACCATCGGCCCGCGCCTGTGTTGTGCGGAAGGTGAGACGACCAGGACGGTTGAATCAGGCTCGGATGCCGGGCGCGACACCCAGGAGAATCGTCCTCGCCGCCATCGCGGCGGCTTTGATCTGCTGCGGCGCGGCTGCAAACGCCCAAGCCGGCGCGCTCCTTCCCAAGGGCAAGAAGGTCTTCTTCGGGGTCAGCGACACCGGCAACAGCGCTGACTTCGGCCACTTCAGCACAGCGCTGAAAAAGCACCCGGCGCTGATCGAGAGCTTCCGCAGCTGGGGCTCGGACTTCCCCGACTCGGTCGAACGCTGGCAGGCGGCGCGGGCGCGGCCCGTCCTGCACATCACCACCGCCGACGCAGGCGACGGCCACGAGCTGATCAGCCCACGGTCGATCGCTCAGGGCTATGGCGACGAGTACCTGATCCGGCTCAACGCGCTCTTCTGGGCGAAGAAGATGCCGGCCTACATCCGGCCGCTGGGCGAGCCGAACCGCTGCCTCAACGTCTACGCCTCCTATGACTGCGCCGGCAACCTGCGCGACGCAGCCCACAAGCCACGCTGGTACCGCCTCGCCTTCCGCCGCATCTACATCGTCCTGCACGGGGGCGGAAAGCGGGCGCAGATCGACGCGCGCCTGGCCAAAGCCGGCCTGCCGCCGCTGCAAGGCGAAGCCGCCGGACTGCCGAAGGCACCTGTCGCTGTGATCTGGAGCACCCTCCCGGCCGGCTCGCCGACCGTCCCGCAGAACCGGCCGAAGCACTTCTACCCCGGCGACGAATACGTCGACTGGGTCGGCACCGACTTCTACGCCGACAACCAGGACTGGAAAGCGTTGACCGGCCTCTACAACCGCTTCGCCACAAAGCCGTTCGCGATTCCCGAGTTCGGCCTCTCCAGCAGTGACGACCCGGCCTACGTCACGCAGCTGATGGTCTGGGCACGGCGCCACCCGCGCTGCATGATGCTCGTCTACTACCAGGACTTCGGCTCGACCAGCGCCTACCGGATCCAGAACTACCCAGCCAGCCTGGCGGCACTGAGCGACGCGCTCCACCACCCGATCTTCCCCGCCTTTGCGCCGAATCCACCGGTGGCGCCGCCTCCGCCTCCGGGGGGCCTGGCGCCGAAGACCTAAACGATCGGCACCGCGGCGGGCTCGAGTTCGTTCGTGGCGGACTGGGAAAGACGGCGGGTGCGCCTCTGCGGGAATTGATGTCGCACGCGCTGCGCGCGCTTTGCGACGAATGAAGAGCGCGGGCTGACCCGCGCAGGTGACGGATTGCATTTCCGCCGCCCTTCGGCGACATTCCCGCAGAGGCGCACCCGCCGTCCCCACTCGAAAGCTCGCCTCGCTTTCAAAAGCTTCCTCTTCTCGGGACGTGTCGAGAGAGGAGCCTGGCCGCCCTGCGGTCGAATGTCGCGAAGCGGCGAAATGCAATCGGTCTCTTGCGCGGCGAAGCCGCGCTCCTCGTTCACCCCAAGCGCTTCGCGCTTGGGTGTCAATTCGACCGCAGGGCGGCCAGGCTCCCCGCGCCACCCGCCAAACAACAACTGTCTAGCTGCCGCCCTTGCTCTTATGCGGCGCCGGCTTCGGCTTCTTTGGCGGCGCAGGCGCCTTCTCGCTTTCTCCAACCGCCGCCTTGTGCTTGTAGGGCCCAAGCGCGGTGATGCTGGAGTAGCCGGTGAGGTAGATGTGGCGACCGTCGGAGATCACCGGCGAGTAGGTGCCACGGCCGTAGTGGAAGACCTTGCGGCCGCTCCTCATCATGAAGCCGCTGGTGGTGTTGTTGGTGAACTCGGCGACGTAGACGATGTCGCCGATCGCCGAGAGCGAGCCGACCACCTGGCCACCGGCGGAGCGGCTCCAGCGCACGCTGCCGTCCTTCGCATCGAGCGCGTAGACGTTGCCGTCGAAGGAGCCGATGTAGACGGTCGGCGGGCTGTGGCGGGTGGTCGAGACCGTCGGCCCCGAGTAGGCGTAGCCGCCGGTCGAGTAGCTCCAGGCAAGCGCGCCGTCCTTGATGTCGAAGCTGTAGACGCGGTCGTCGTTGTTGCCCGCGTAGACGCGGCCGAAGGCGACGGCGGGGGTCGAGTAGAACTCGCCCGAGGTGCCAAACCCCTGGCCGAGCGAGGAGGTCTGCCAGCGGATCTTGCCGGTCTTGGCGTCGACGGCGTTCATGTCGCCGCCGTAGAGCGTGCCGCCGTAGTAGGCCGGCGCCGACTTGATCGGGCCACCGAGAGTGGTCGCCCAGCGCACGTTGCCGCTGATCGTGCTCAAGGCGAAGAGCTGGCCGTTTTCGCAGCCGAAGTAGACGGTGCGGCCGATCACCACGGGCGAGGACTCTGCCCGGCCGGGCAGCGAGTGCTTCCAGATCACCTTGCCGGTCTTCGCGTCGAGCTTGACGATGTGACCGGGGACGAGGCTGACGATGTAGAGGCGGTGCTTGGTGTAGGCCGGAGAGGAGGCGTTGAGGCGGCCGATGCTGCGTTCCCAGAGGACCTTGCCGGTGTCGGCGTCGAGGGCGAAGGCGTTGCCGTTGTTGTTGACCGCGTAGAGCTTGCCGGCGACGTAGATCGGCGGGAACTCGAGCAGCGGCCGCTCGGTGTAGCGCCAGAGCTTGCGGAACGGCGGCTTGATCCCCTTCGCCGGCAGGTAGCGGGTGCGGGCCGGGTTGAGGCCGAACATCGGCCAGTTGACTGTCTTGACCCGCGGCTTTGGCGGCTTCTGCGGCACGAAGGTCGCGTGCGGGTTGTGGACATCCGCCGGGCGCTTGAGCAGTTCGTATGCAAGGAAGCCGGCGCCCGCGATCGCTATCGCTGCGACGACGATCAGGCCGACGGCGAGGTGGCGCCGGTCGTGCCAGAACCTGTTGACGCGGCGCAACAGGTTCTCAGCGTCGCGCCTGAGGCGGGCCTTGAGCCCGCCCTCAGCCATCCGCAGCGGACGAGCGGCGTTCGGACTCGGCGGCGACTCCGCCGATCAGGCCCTTGATCGCCTGCTTGATCGCGGCGACGACCACGGGGCCGACGACAGGCAGGGTCGGCTGCGTTCGCACCGCGTAGACCATCTTCGTCTTGCCGCCCTCGCCGGTCAGCTCCACCGTCCCAACGTGATCGCGCACCGGCAGCCCGGAGAGCACCGTGTAAGAGAACCGAGTGGGCGCCTCGTAGGCGATCACTTCCTCCCGCATCGGCGGACCTACCACGGTCAGCTTGCGAATAGCCCCAACGCCATTCGGGCTCGGCTCTCCCTCCCTCTCGAGCTCCGACTTCCGCAACTGCGTCAACTCCGAATACCTCGCGTGGTCCGTAAGCACTTCGAACACAGTCTCGGCTGGCGCCGCGATCTCCCTCGTGAAGGTAAAACTGGCCACGGGCGGCAGCCTACGCCAACCGCCAGCGTTGCGGATCGGTTCCCTCCGCCTTGACGACCTCGCCCGAGATCACCAGGTGGTCGAGACAGGAGAGGACGATCTGCAGTACCCAGGCACTGACGGGGGTATTGACGTTGTCGGCGCCGACGATCTCGGCGACGATCTCAAAGGCGTTCCGCTCGCCCTCGGCGAGCGCGTCGCGGGTCTTGCCGAGCAACTCCTCGACCTGGCGACGGGCCTCGGCGATCTTGGCTTTGGGATCGCGAAAGGGGCGGCCGTGGCCGGGCAGGCAGAGATCGACCCCGAGCGGCTCGACCTCGTCGAGGCTGGCGAGGAATTCGCCGACCGGGTCGGGGCTGTGCCCGTGGTCGAAGAAGAGCACGGTGCGGCCGAGCAGGTGGTCGCCGGAGATCATCAGCTTGCGTTTGGGCTGGTGCAGGACGACGTGGGAAGGCGCGTGCCCCGGCGTCTCGTGAACCTGCCAGGCGCCGAGATCGGTCTCCACCTCGACCCCGGGCACGAGGTCGCGGTGGGGCTCGACGATCGCGTCGATGCCGGTGTCGTCATCGTCTTTGCGAGACTCGCGGTAGCGCTCCAGGCCGGCGGCCGGGACGCCGCTCTGCCGCGCCACCTCGAGTCGCTGCTCGAGTGCCGCCGCGGGGTCGTCGGCGAGCAGGCGGACGTGCTCCCACCTGGGGTGCATCCAGAGCTCGCAGCCGGCGTTCTCGACGATCGGGGCGGCAAGCCCGTAGTGGTCGGTGTGGGAGTGGGTGCAGACGAGCAGGCGCACGTCGTCGAGATCGAAGCCCGCCTGGGCGAGGGCGAGGTCGAACTGGCGCATCCGCCCCTTGCCGCCGATCCCGGTGTCGAAGAGGACGATGCCCCCGTCGGCGGCGACCGCCCAGACGTTGCCGTGGGGCACTCCCGGCCAGGGAAGCGGCAGCCTCAACCTCCAGATACCCGGCAGGACCTTCTCGGTGCGGGGCGCCTCAGGCCGCTTGCGATCCTCCGCCATCGCGTCGAATCCTCTCAGGCGCCGCCTGCCCGGCGCGTGATCGCCGTCATGCTGGGATAAGTTGGACGCAGCAATGGAGTCGAGCAGCCCCAAGCGCGCCGGCCTCGTCCTCATGGCTCTGATCCTCGTCGCGGCGGTCGCCAACCTGAACCTGGCGGTCGCCAACGTCGCCCTGCCCGACATCGGCAAGGCCTTCAACGCCGGCCAGACGACGCTCAACCTCGTCGCCGTCGGCTACTCGCTCGGGCTGGCGACCTCGGTCCTCTACCTGGGCGCGCTCGGCGACCGCTACGGGCGCAAGATGATGCTGCTGCTCGGCATGGGCCTCTCGATCCCGGCCTCGCTGCTGGCGGGGTTCGCACCCTCGATTGGAGTGCTCTTCATCGCCCGGGTCTTCGGCGGCATCGCCGCCGGGATGGCCTTCCCGACCACCCTGGCGATGATCACGGCGCTCTGGTCGGGCAATGCCCGCACCCGCTCGATCGCCCTCTGGTCGGCGATCGGCGGTGCGATCGCCTCGCTCGGGCCGCTGCTCTCCGGCGCCCTGCTCGAGCAATTCGACTGGGGCTCGGTCTTCTTCGTCACCCTGCCGCTGGCGGCGCTCGCCCTCTTCCTCGCCTGGCGCTACGTCCCCGCCCACGTCAACGAGACGACCGAGCCGGTCGACAACCTCGGCGGCATCCTCTCGATCCTGCTTGTTGCGGCGATCGTGCTGGGGATCAACCTGGCGCCGGTACCGGGCAAGGGGACGCTGGCGATCGGGCTCGGGGTCATCGCGATTGCGGCGATAGCGGCCTTCGTGATACGCCAGCGGCGAGCGCGCTCACCGCTGTATGACCTCGAGGTCGCCGGGCGACGGATCTTCTGGGTCGCGGCCTGCGCCGGGATCATCGTCTTCGGCTCGCTGATGGGGGCGATGTTCATCGGCCAGCAGTTCCTTCAAAACGTGCTCGACTACTCGACCGTCGATTCCGGCCTGGCGATCCTGCCGGCGGCGGTACTGATGGTGATCGTCGCCCCACGCTCGGCGAAGCTGGTCGAGGCGCGCGGCGCCCGCTTCACACTGCTGATCGGCTACGTCTTCTGCCTGCTCGGCTTCCTCACCATGCTGCTGCTCTGGAAGGACGACATCGAATACTGGAAGGTCGGTCTCGGCTATGCCTTGATCGGGATCGGGGTCGGTTTCGCCGGCACGCCCGCCTCGCACTCGCTGACCGGCTCGGTGCCGGTCACCCGGGCCGGCATGGCCTCGGGAACCGCCGACCTGCAGCGCGACCTCGGGGGCGCGATCATGCAGTCGATCTTCGGCGCCCTGCTCACCGCCGGCTACGCGGCCGCCGCCAGCGCCGCGATCGTCTCATCCGGGGAATCGGCCAAGGTCACCGAAAACGTCGAAGGCGAGCTGACCAAGTCCTTCTCCAGCGCTGCGGATACCGCCTCCCAGTACCCCCACCACAGCACCCAGATCATCGCCGCGGCCAAGACCTCCTTCTTGCAAGGCGACCAGCTCGCCTACACCGCCGGCATAGTCGCCGTCCTGCTCGGCGCCACCCTCGTCTTCTTCCTCTTCCCGAAGCGGGAGCAGGAGGTCGCGTCGCTGACCCAGTACAACGCCGAAGACGCGTGACCAGGCTTCCGGTGCGCTTTATGGCGCCTATGGGCACATAAGTCGCACCGGAACGGGAACAATGCGGCGATGGCCGGCGGCGGCGAAACCCGAGGGCCCCGCCTGAGCGCAACCCTGCGCGACGGTGAGCGGGTGACCCCGCTGGAGCTCTTCTTCGACCTCGTCTTCGTGCTGGCGATCACCCAGTGCACGGCGCTGATGTCGCACCACCCGACCTGGGCGGGACTGGCCCAGGGCCTGCTGGTCTTCGGCATGCTCTGGTGGGCGTGGGTCGGCTACGCCTGGCTGACCAGCGTGATCGATCCCGAGGAGGGCGCGGTGCGGCTGGTCATGTTCGGGGCGATCGCGGCGCTGCTGCTCGTCTCGCTCTGCGTCCCCGAGGCCTTCGGCAGCTTGGCGCTCGCCTTCGCGCTGATCTACGGCGTGGTCCGCACAGCACACATCGCCCTCTTCATGCTCGCCAGCCCCGAGGACGACGACCTGCGTCACTCGGTTCTCGGCCTGGCCGCGAGCACCGCCGTCGCGGTCGCGCTGCTTGCCGCCGCGTCCCTCTTCGATGGCCTCGCCCAGGGCGCCCTCTGGGCACTCGCCCTCTTCCTCGACATGGGCGGGCCCTACTTCTTCGGCTCCGACGGCTGGAAGCTGGTCCCGGGCCACTTCGCCGAGCGTCACGGGCTGATCGTGATCATCGCCCTCGGCGAGTCGATCGTCGCGATCGGCGTCGGCGCCTCCCACTCGCTCAGCCTCGGCATCGGCACCGCCGCCGTCCTCGGCGTCGCACTCACCTCGGCGATGTGGTGGACCTACTTCGACATCGTCGCCATCGTCGCCGCCCGGCGGCTCGCCGAGGCCGAGCCCGGCCGGGCGCAGAACGAGATGGCGCGCGACTCCTACTCCTATCTGCACCTGCCGATGGTGGCGGGGATCGTCCTCGTCGCGCTCGGCCTGAAGACGACGATCGGCCACTTCGGCGGCCACCTCGATGCCGTTCCCGCTTTCGCCCTGCTCGGCGGCCTCGCCGCCTACCTGCTCGGCCACGTCGCCTTCCGCTATCGCCACATCCACACGATCAACCGTCAGCGCCTGCTGCTCGCAATCGTGCTGCTGATCCTCGTCCCGGTGGCGATGGAGGTGCCGGCGTTGGCGGCGCTCGCTTTCGTCAATGTCGCGCTTTGGGCGATGATCGCCTACGAGACGCGAAGCTACGGGGAGGGCCGCCAGCGCGTCCGCCGCCCGGAAGCCGCCGACGCCTGATCACGGCGGGGGGAGCCCGAGCGGGTTCTCGAACTCTCGCATTGCCGGCAACAGCGAAGCAGAGGGCGCCGACAGGCGGTCGCAGCGATCGTGTCGACGAGCGCGCTACGGCGAAACGAACGTCTCCGGGTCTGGGCCGATGCGCGCACCTCGGTCGAGTCCCTCGAATTCCGCCATCTCCTCGCCGCTCAGCTCGAAGTCGAAGAGCTCGATGTTCTCGCGGATCCGCTCCGGGGTCACCGACTTGGGGATGACGACGTTGCCGATCTGCAGGTGCCAGCGCAGGATCGCCTGGGCCGGAGTCTTGCCGTGCCGCTCCGCGATCCCGGCGATCGTCCCCTCGCCGAGCAGCTCGCCCTGCGCCAGCGGGCTCCAGGCCTCGGTGGCGATCCGGTGCTGAGCGTGCCAGGCGCGCAGCTCGGCCTGCTGGAGTCGCGGATGCAGCTCGATCTGGTTGATCGTCGGTCGCGTGCCCGTCTCGACCTCGAGCCGTTCGAGATCCACAATGCGGAAGTTGGAGACGCCGATCGCACGCGCCCGCCCTTCGTCGAGGATGCGCTCGAAAGCGCGCCAGGTGTCGACGAAGCGATCCTCCCTCGGCACCGGCCAGTGGATCAGGTAGAGATCGACGTAGTCGAAGCCGAGGCGCCCGACGCTGCCTTCGAAGGCCTCGAGAGTCGACCCGAAGCCCTGCTGGGAGTTCCAGAGCTTGGTGGTCACGAAGACGTCCTCGCGCGCCAGGCCCGAGGCGGCCAGCGCGGCCCCGACGCCCTTCTCGTTGCGATAGGCGGCCGCCGTGTCGATATGGCGGTAGCCCGCGCCGAGCGCCAGCTCGACGACGCCCTGGGTTTCCTCGGGCGGAACCTGGAAAACGCCGAACCCGAGCTGGGGGATCTCGACGCCGTCGTGCAGAGCGAGTCTGGGAACCGTCAACTCGGCCATGGCCTTCCTTTGCTGTCGCGAACCGTACAGCGGTCAGCTACCCGCTGAAACGGGCATTACGCGTCGGGATCGGGCTAGCTGGTCGCGAGACCGATCGCCAGCAGCGGGAAGGCCAGCATGATGCCGAGGTAGGCGCCGATCGCGGCGCCGGTGGCGAGGCTGGTCGTGCGCGAGCGAGCGCCCGAGATGACGCCGATCAGGAAGATCGCGACGGCAATGGTGAGGCCGATCCAGAAGACGTCGGGCATAGCGGGGGCGAGATTATCGAAACCGCCCGCCGAGACCGCTGAGGCCGGAACGTTGGCCAGGTGATGGCTCGGCCTCGCAGCGTGGCGTTGGCGCTCGCAAAGGTTGCGCCAGAGCCGGACAGCGCCTAGAAGTGCGTCGCGATCAAGCCGATCATGGCGGCGCCGAAAGCAGTCAGCATGCCGCCGGAAAACAGGATCAGCGTCCGATTCAAAGATTCGAAGCGCGAGTTGAGCTCGGTGCGCAATTCGCGTAGATCGGCATCCACCCGATCGAAGCGTTGGTCGACCTGTGCGAAGCGCCGATCGACTTCCGCGAAGCGCCGGTCGACTGCATCGAAGCGGTCGTCCATCCGCTCGCTCAGGCGGTCCAAGCGGTCGTCTGTCCAGCTTTGCCTCATCGCCTCCATATTGCCATCCTACGGCGCCCGACTGCGCATGTGGTGCGCCAAAGCGCAGGAAATTGAAATGTTTTGTGCGCGGAGGTCGCTACAGGCTGCTGCCAGCCCGATTCGGCAGCCGGCGACACCAGCTAACTTTCGGCCCGTGAAGCTGCTCGCCTTCAGCGACCTGCACCGCGACCTCGGTCAGGCCGCCGAGCTGGTCGCGATGTCGGCCGAGGCCGACGCGGTGATCGGCGCCGGCGACTTCGCCTCGGTGCACGAGGGGCTGGCGGAGACGATCGGCGCCCTGGCTGCGATCGAGACGCCGACCGTTCTGGTCCCCGGCAACAACGAGACCGAGGCGGCGTTGCGCGAGGCGGCGGCCGGCTGGAGCGCCGCGACCGTCCTGCATGGCGGCGGCGCGACGATCGCCGGAGCCGAGTTCTACGGCCTCGGCGCCGGTGTCCCGGTCACCCCCTGGGACTGGAGCTTCGACCTCGACGACGAGGCGGCCACGGCGATGCTCGCGCCCTGCCCTGAGGGTGCGATCCTCGTCCTCCATTCCCCCCCGCGCGATCATTGCGACAGCAACGGCTCGGGGATGCGCTTCGGCAGCCCGGCCCTGCTGGGCGCGATCGAAGAAAAGAAGCCCCGACTGGCGGTCTGCGGCCACATACACGAGTCGTGGGGCTGCCAGAGCCGGATCGGCGAGACGCCGGTCCGCAACCTCGGGCCGAAGGGCACCTGGATAGAGGTCTAACGCAGGACGCGGTACTTGAGGTGGGTGACGCCCGGAGCCTCGATTGCCCGCACCTGCTCGAGGCCGATGCCGGCACCGTCGAGGCCCCCGAACAACCTGGTGCCTTCGCCGAGCAGGACCGGGACCAGGTTGAGCTCCAGCTCGTCGATCAAGCCGGCCGCCAGGTACTGCCGCGCGACTTCGGCGCCACCCCCAAGCGAGACGTCCTTGCCGTCCGCTGCAGCCTTGGCCTTCTCCAGCGCCGACTCGATCCCGTCGGTGACGAAGGTGAAGGTTGTGCCGCCGTCCTTCTCCAGCGGCCTGCGCGCATGGTGAGTGAGCACGAAGACGGGCGTGTGGAACGGTGGATCGTCCCCCCACCAGCCGTCCCATGCCGGCTCGCCCCACGGGCCGGGCCCACCGCCGAACATCTTGCGGCCCATCACCGTCGCCCCGATGTTGCTGAGCGTCTCCTCGACGACCGCAGTGCTGGCGTTCACCTCGCCACCCTCCTGGCCGTGCGGCTCGCGCCACGCGGCCAGCTTGAAGGCCCACTGGTGGAGCTGCATCCCGCCTTCTCCCAGCGGGTGCTCCTCGCTCGGGTTCGGCCCGGCGACGAAGCCGTCCAGGGACACCGAGACCTGAAACCTGAGCTTGGCCACTAAGCGGCCGGGGCGGGCGGGCCCGAATCTTGCAAGAGCTCGCCGGCGCGAATCTTCTTCGCCATGTCTGCCGATTCCTCACGGTAGACGCGACCGTCCTCGAACTCGATCACCGGGTACTTGCGCTGGCCGGACAGCCGATCGAGCTCATCCCGCTTTCCGGGCCGGACCGGGCCCTTGACCACCTCGTACTGGACCCCCTGCTCGTCAAGGGCCTTCTGCACCCGCCAGCAGGGGTGAGGGTCGATCTTGACCCACATGGCCGAGCAGCGATGAAGTTTGACCGCCATTGATGCAGCCTAACCGCGGCGTGCTCGGCCCGCAAGGCGACCCTTGCCGACGGTGCGTTCGATGCCGCCGAGCAACCGCGCCGCGACCCCGCGCAGGGTCCGCTTGCCGTAACTGTGGTCGGGATCGAACTGGGTGAAGATCGCCAGCGAAACCCGCTCCCTGCCGTGTTGGAGCAGGGCCACCTGATGGTCGACCCGTCCGGAACCGCTGCCCCATCCGCCCTTGAAGAAGAGGCTCCAGCCCGGCAGCGACAACCGGCCGATCCCCCAGCGCTGTGAGCGAACGATGTGCGAGAGCAGGTACCGGGCGTAGGGGCGGTGCTCTTTGGGGATGTAGGACTCGAGCCGGTACATGAAGCGGGCCTGGTCGCGCGGGCTGGTCCGGCTCAGCCCCCATATATCGGCGTAGCGGAAGTCGCGCATGCCGGCTATGCGGGCCACCCGCTCGACCCTGGCCCGACCGACGATGTCGCGCACCTGCGTCGCGGCGACGCTGTCGGAGCGCCGGATCATCGGGCCAAGCAGGGCGCGATCGGCGCTCGACAGCGGATCTGCGCCGCGCTCGCGCAGATAGGCGACCAGGAGCATGACCTTGAAGACGCTCGCCGCCGGCGCCGTGCTGGCCATGCGGAAGCCGCCGATGCGGCCGTGCTCGTCGATCACGGCGAACGCGACGTCTCCGGCTCGGTGCTTCGCGTAGCGCCGAGCCGCGGCTATGCGTGGGTGCCAGACCGGTTGGCGCGGCTGGGGCGCTGCGGCCGCGAGACCGGGTCCCGCCGTCGAGACGAGACACGCCACCGCTGCCAACGCGACGATCGGAGGCGAATGTCGGCCAATGCGCACGAAGCGAAACTACCCGGCGCGAGGCATACGATCCTCACGTGGCGATGCAGCGAGCTCGAAATGCGATCTGCGCAGCCGTCGCTGGGACGCTCGCTCTCACCTCTTCGATGGCAACCGCGGCCCCCAGCGGTGAGCGAGTGACCGCCAAGGTCGAATACCTGCCTCTTGGCCGGGCCCGACTCAGCATCGTCTCGAGCCACTCGCCGGAGCTGCATTGGGGAGGACGAGCTGTCCCCTGGTATCTCGGGGCCGGCTCGGGCGGCTGGCTGCGCCGCGTGACGGTCGGGCGAACGCGCGACGTCGCACCAGGGGTGACGCGGATGACGGCCACGCTGGCTCTGCCGCAGGCCGGTCCGTTCCGCTACGCGGCCTGCTTCAGCGCCCCGATGCAGAACGCGCTGAACACAGGCAGTTCGCACGGCCCCTGTGGAATCCACCGCTTTCGCGGTCCCAGCTCCTCGCCGTATGTGGCGAGGGGCGTCGCCCCGGGCGGATACCCGGGGCGCTCCGCCGTGGCCGCCGCGACCCGGTACCTCAATCGGCGCACGGGCTACACCGCGTTCGCGACCGTCGACAGCGAGGGGCGGATGAGCGGCGAGCACGTCCACCGCACCTTCGTCAGCGCCAGCGTGGTCAAGGCGATGCTGCTGGTCGCCTATCTCCGCAAGCTCGCCGCCGAGCGCCGGGGGCTCGACTCCGCCAGCCGTGCGCTGCTGGACCCGATGATCCACGTCTCCGACAACAACGCGGCGACCGCGGTCTGGGAACGGGTGGGCGACCCCCGCCTGCGAGCGCTGGCGCGGCGAGCCGGAATGACCGACTTCTCGATCGTCGGAATCTGGGCCA
The DNA here is from genome assembly GCA_036496625.1 of Solirubrobacterales bacterium. Lineage (GTDB taxonomy): Bacteria > Actinomycetota > Thermoleophilia > Solirubrobacterales > 70-9 > VRUE01. The sequence goes on from DASXKW010000047.1 coordinate 50,666, forward strand.
ACGCCCAAATCAGCCCCGCCGACCAGGCTCGCTATTTCTTCGAGATGGAAAGCCTGGTCCCGCGCCGCTTCCGCCATTTGGCACGTCACCTGCTCTCACACATCGCCGCCTTCGAGAGCTGGGGCATCCCCGCAGCCGCGCGTCCGCGCGGCTGGATCGTCTTCTTCAAGGGCGGCTGGCGCGGCACCGGGCGCGGCCAACTGGTCCACCAGATAGCCCGTCTCCAGAAGCCCGGGGAGCGGGTGGCAATCGCCGTGATGACGGACGGCGACCCCTCGATGGGCTACGGGATCGAGACGATCCAAGGAGTCGCGGCGCGCTTGCTGCGCTGACGACGTTCAGTGGTGTTTGCGGTGCTTCTTCTTCACGCAAACCGTCTTGCCGTGCCTCTTGGCCTTCTTGAAGCCTTTCCTGCATTTCGCACTGCGGGCGACTGGACGGGCCACAGTCGGGGCCGGAGCGGTACCTCCCGCGGGAGGGGATTCGGCGGTCGGGGGCAAGAGCGTGAAGGTCGCCGTCACAGCTCGCTCGGCGCTCATCGTGACTTCACAGCTTCCGGTCCCACTGCAGCCAGCTCCCGACCAACCGGCAAAAGCCGAGCCGGCAGCAGGCGTTGCGGTGAGCGTCACCGATTCACCGATCGGATAGATGCGCGAACACGTTCCCGGGCAGGAGAGACCGGGCCCCGTGACGGTTCCGGAACCCGCTCCTTCCGTAGAGACGGTGAGGCCGTGACCATTGACAACCGATACTTTGCGGGTGGTCGCCTTTGTGAAGCCGCCATCGTCTTCAAGCGTAAGCGTCACCGTGAATTCACCGGTCGTCGCAAATGCATGCGATGCGGTTTTCCCACTGCCGGTATCCCCGTCGCCGAAATTCCAGCCATAGGAAGCGATGTGGCCGGATCCGGGCGCCGAGCCACCGGCGTCGAACAGGGTCGTCTGGCCGACAGCGAGCTGGCCTGGGTCGGCGATCGCCGGTGACGGCAATTTCACTCGCTGGACGCAGTCGTTGACGTCGTTGCTCCACTCCTGCTGGAGGTAGTAGTGGCCCGCGCCGATCGACTCGTTGAAGAGCGTGCCCGACAAGCCGCCGAGGGGGGTGCCGTAGTCGTCGCTCGAGTTCCGGCACTCGTCTCCGTTCTCGAAACCTTTTTCGTCGAACCACGCTTCCAGCGTCGGGTCTGTGATCGACTCGTTGGCCTCGTGGCTGAGGCTGCTGAGGGTGTCGTCGACGTTGCCGTTGGAAGGGCCGCTTGGGTACTCGCCGACCCCGCAGCCTTCCACGTCGCCTGGTGAGTAGCTGATATTCGCGTAGATCGTGGTGGGCGATCGGGTGATGCTGTGGTAAGCGCAAAAGCCTTCTTCTGTGTCAAAGCAGAAGAATTCGGTTTCCCCTCCTTCTTCCTCTTCGAAACAGCTGCCGACTTCCGGTGGGAGAACGACGTAGTACTCGGAACCCAGCCCATTGGGCCAACCCTTGGCCGCGACCTCGGCGAGAACCTCTTCTTCAATCCGTTCGTCGGTGAGGCAGGCTGTGAACGATTCGCCTGCGCCGCTGTATAGGGGGCAGGCTCCGCTGCCGGTCGGGTAGCCATCAGAGTCGCTGACCGAGCCCCCATAGGCGTCGCTGTAGGAAGCGTGACCGGTTTCGTCGGTGTACTGGGCGCTGACTGAGTAGACGTTGCTCGGCTTGCCGCTATCGGCAGCGACATTTTCGAGGTAGCTCGTAATCGCGCTGGCGTAGCCGGTGGGAAACGAATAACCGGCGGGTGCCCAGAAAATTGCGTAGGAGGTTTGGGAATGCATGACGGGGCCGCCGTGATACAGCAGCGGTGGCTTCCCGCTGGGCACGGTGCTGCGAACCACGGCGCCGTTGTGCGCTCCCGCTGCTTCGTTCAACGGCAGATACGAGACGTGACCGCCTGGCGTATTTGCAACGACCGCACCGGCAGGCGCGGCGACGAGCGCCAACGCTGCCAGCGCGATGGCCGAGGCACCGAAAACTCTGGATCGCATCATTCCTCTCTGATCGCCGACTGGTCCGATGTCGACCGCGCCGGGCTCGGAGCGGATGTTTGGATGTTTAGCGCAGTCGCGGAGACTTGGCAATACCCAAATGCCGCCTGACAAGGCCGGCTGGACTTCATTCGTGGAATACTCAGTAGCCGAGAATGAGACCAGCAGGCCTGCCGCCGGGCCCTTCCTACCCCTCAGCGATCCAGAGCATCGGGTTCTGGACACGCCCCTTCGCGTTCCTGCGGCAGTGCCGCGACCGCTATGGAAAGCGCTTCACGATCAGGCTGCCGCTTGCGCCTCCGTTCGTGATGCTGACCGATCCGGCCGAGGTGAAGGAAGTCTTCACCGCCGCACCCGACGTCCTGCGCCCGGGCGAGGGGGCACGCGTCCTCGAGCCTGTCGTGGGAAGCAACTCGGTGCTCCTGCTCGACGAATCGGCGCACATGGGCCAGCGCAAGCTGCTGCTTCCCGCCTTCCACGGCGAGCGCATGGAGCGCCTCGAGGCTCTGATGGAGGAGGTGACGGCCGAGGAGCTTGCCCACCTGCCGCGGGAGGTTCCGGTGGAGCTGCACCCGCATATGCAGGACCTGACCCTGAAGATCATCCTCCGCGCCGTCTTCGGACTCGATCCAGGTGCGCGCTTCGACACGCTGCGCGAGCGGCTGCAGGCGATGCTCGTCTTCGGCGACAAGCCGATCAGCCTGATGCCGCCACCCAAGGACAGTGTCGTGGCGCGGATCGCCGAACGGGTCGGGCCATTCGCCCGCTTCACCCGCATGCAGGCGGAGGTCGACGATTTGCTCTTCGAGCTGATCGCGGAGCGCCGCGCCGAAGGCGCCGAGCGCGACGACGTGCTCGCAATGCTGCTCGAAGCCCACCACGACGATGGCTCTCCGATGAGCGAGCAGGAGATCCGCGACGAGCTCCTGACGCTGCTGGTCGCCGGCCACGAGACGACAGCGTCGACGCTCGCCTGGGCATTCGAGCGCCTCTGCCATGACCCGCAGGCGCTGGGGCGCCTGATCGAGGCGATCGACGCCGGCGAGGACGCCTACCTCACGGCGACGATCCAGGAGACGCTGCGAATCCGGCCGGTGCTGCCGAACGTCGCGCCACGACTCGTCGCCAAGCCGATCGAGATCGGTGGCTGGGCCTATCCGCCGGGCTGCAGCCTCGTCCTCAACAGCTACCTGATCCACCACGACCCCGAGATCTACCCCGAGCCTGACAGGTTCTTGCCGGAGCGCTTCCTCGACGAGCCGCCCGGCACCTACACATGGATCCCCTTCGGCGGCGGCCGCCGCCGCTGCCTCGGCGCAAGCTTCGCGATGCTGGAGATGAAGACGGTCCTGCGCAGCGCCCTCTCAACTTTCACGCTTCACCCCGAGCCAACCAACCCCGAGGTGGCCCGCCGCCGCAACATCACCGTCACGCCCTCCCACGGCGCCCGCGCCGTCCTGGCTGAGCGCCGACGAGCCGCCGTAGTCGCGTAGCGGAGAGCTCGAACGCGCCAGACAGGATTCGAAGTGTGACCTTCGGTTTCGTAGCCCGAGCCCGTGGCCCCGCTGGGCTACGTGGGGCGCGATTTCAAGCGGTTTTCGGCTGATCGAGTCCCGCTGGGATCGGCTGGAATCTGTGGGGCATGTTGCCCCATTTCTTGCCCCAGGAAGCCTTCAGACAGATTGGCTTTCCGTCCTTGATCGTCTCGCCATAGTCGCGATCGCGATCGACTCCCCCAAGAGCTTCTCCGCCAACTGCCTGACACGGGCGCCGTCATTGCTTCGCAGCGCATCCACCAGTGCCAAGCGCTGCCACAACTCGGGATCCGCGAGCGCCGCCTTGGTCACCATCGGATGGAGCGGCTCCAACGCGAGCCCCCGTACCTTGCCCATGGCGTAGGGCCAAACCACGGGCAGCCCCGGGTAGTCGGCGAGCTCCCCCTTCAGCGGATCAGCGGCCCACGATGTCGGAACCCCCGGGGCTTCGGAGCCCAATTTCGCCGGGAAGCTGAACTTGACCGCATGGACGAGGAACTCTTCAGCATGCGGCTCGTGGACCCGCCGACGCTCCTCCGAGTAAAGGCCCGCTTCGCCAAGGCGGCGCATCGCCCGATGCGTGCCCGCGACATCGAAGCCAAGCCCACTCGCCAGGTCTCGCACCGGAGGCGGCCCGGCCGGGTCAAGCAACTTCAGCAGCACAACCACGTCTTGCCCCTTCAGCATGGCGTTTCATGTTTCGATACGTGAAACAAAGACAAGTCATGCCCTACTCGGCGAGCCGACGCAGCGTCTCGGCATGTTCCTTCATGGCCTTGCGAATCTGCCGCCGCAATTCCTCTGGCGTGCCCGGCAACCCAGACTTCAACTCGCCCTTGGCCGGGTCTCTTTTTTGCTTTGGAGTGCGGGGGTCCATAGGCATGCAAGGCTAGCTGGAGGGGCAGCGTAAACGTTTCGTTGGTTTACGCCCTTGGCTGTCGGGACCGTCCGATAGACATCGGCAAATGCCCGACGCGATTGCCGAGCTACTTGCCACCGACGCTGCCCGCCTCAAGCTCGGCGCGAGGGGAATCTCAACGGCCGAGGCCGAGCAACTGCCGCGCAATCGCCACGCAATCGTTCGCAATCCCCGCAGCGGCGGTCAAGAGGGCGAGCGACTGCTGCTCATCGGCCACACCGACGGCGGTCGCACCCTCACGCTGGTGATCGAGCGCACCGTCGACCCAACGTCGTGGCTAATCGTCACCGGCTGGATCGCCACCGCGCGCGAGCGTAGAATGATTAGTTGACATGGGAAAAGATCCCTGGACAGACCCCGACCCTCAGCCCGGCGACTTCGACGCCGAGATTGACCGCGCCCGCTCCGATCAGATCGAGATCCGCGAGGGCAATCCCGACGCAAAGCTCTCGATCATCGTGAGTGTCGAGGGCGACGACGCCAAGCGCCTAGAGCGAATCGCCACTGAGCGCGGCCAACAGCCCGGCGAGGTCGTTTCGCAGCTTCTTCGTAGCGCCTGAACTCCTCAAAGACCCGGAAGTCATTCCGAAGCTGCGACCTTCGGGGTCCCGCTTAATAATCCAGTTCGTAGCCGAGCCGCTGGACCGGCCGGGCTACGTGGGGCGCGATTTCAAGCGGTTTTCAGCGATTCGAGTTCCGATGAAATCCGCTGGAATCTATGGGGCATGTTGCCCCATTTATTGCCCCAGGGCGCAACGAAGATGGCAGATCTGGTTTGAAGTCATCCGGCGTGCGGCCGGTCTCCGGGTCTAAATATCTCCTCCATCGCGGCACGGACCTCTGGGTCAAGATCAATCTGGCGTAGGTCGGCGCGCCGCTCGCCTTGGTCGCGTCGGCTGTTGAGCTCGTTTTTGTACAGAATCTTGCGCCGTGTGAACTGGAGTTCTTCGCGGATCGTGCTGTTCAGCGGTCCACGAGAACTGGCCGCCACCGAGCGAGTGGCGGGTAGGTTGTGCGAGAGGATCTTGACTAGGAGGGACTCAACCTTTGCCAGCTCATTCTCTGGTAGGTCCAAGGAGTAATAGCAATACAGACACCAACGACGAACGAGCTCGCGAACCATCGGATGATCCCCGTGCTGATCAAAGACCTCCTCAAGGCGCGTCGGCCAGCCATTGAACTGAAGCATCGCGAAGAGCAGTCCGGTGAACATCGCGTTCGCTGAACTGCTCATGAAGTCCGAATTCTCCAGCAGGCCCTCCAGCGTGTCGCGCTGATGGACAGTGCCCAACTCCACGAAAAGACCGGTCGCCATCATCGAAAGCACCAGGACCCGAGCGAGGTGCTCGATCATGCTCTCACGGCTATCGTCGTCTTCGCTAGAGCCAAAGAGCGGAGTCAGCGCCGCCTGCAAACTCCGCTTTGAGTCCTCCTCGACAGAAAAGAATAGGGCTACGATGCCCCAGCCCGAAATCGCCTCCTTCATTACTTCAGCGCGGAAATCAGGCTCGGGCACCAACTCAGAACTCTGAAGAACCGCACAGAGAAGCTTGTAGGACTCCATCAATTCGGTGATCGCGTTGTCGGATTCATCTTCGCTGAAGGGGCGTAGCTCAACCGCCTCGTCAACCTCCTCGACTGCCTCGTCGTGGATTTCGTCCAGTTCCTCATCCGACGGAGGGGCAGGACGGGATTCCAATAGACGGCGTACGTGGTCAAGGCTCTCGATCTTTGACCAACCGTCGCGATCTTCAATCTTCTCGAATTCCTCAACGCCGATATCGGGAGCAAGCCGCTCCCGGGTAGCGATTGCCTCGTTCATTGCGAGGCTGAGAATCTCCTTGTCATCCCGCTTCAGACCCGCTACGTGACGGATGATCGCCGAGTAGGTCTTTGGATCGTCCAGAATCTTTTGTGCGAAATCGGGATTCTCGGTCACCGCTTTTGCGGCAAAGAGATGCAGAAGAGCCGGATACCGGAAACCGACTCCGCGATCGTCCTCGGCCAACACCCGGCGGCGAATCAGGCTCTCGATCAGCTGGCCAGCCGAGCCCGACAGCCAGCCAATCTGCTTGTAGTACGCAATGACGAGCCCCTCGATATCGGTGCGGTGGATCCGAGTGCGTTCCTCGTTGACCACGTGTTCGGCAATCCGCAGCAGAAGGTGCTCGCGGCGACGGAAATCCATGTTAAGGCCCTCGGGGTCCACCCCCCCGGCCGGATTGTCGAGTAGCACGGCTATGTAAGAGTCGAGCAACCCGGTTTCGTTGATCGCTGTGAGATTCGGCTCGCGGGTCAGAACAGACACGAGAGCAGCAAGGTTAAGTGGGTTGCGAGGGAGCGCCTGACGCTGAACGACGCGCAAAATGCGGGTCACTAGATCATTTCCATCTGCGCCCGCAATCTGGGCAACGAGCTGGCGGGTTTGCCGGCGACCGAAGGGGGCCAGGAAAACCCGCTTGGTCTCCACATGTTGGTCCAACGTCTCCCCCAACACCTTGTGCGCATCGCCATGGCAACCGAGGATGACGCTGACATCTGGATTGTCGAGAAGAATCCTGACAAGTCGGCCGAGGGCCCTACTGTCGAGGGGGTCCGCATCGTCAATCGCCAACAGGACCTTGGCGTCCTGACCCGGAACTCGCCTGCGAGCGCCGTCGATTGCCTCGAGAATCTTGCGACGACTGAAACGGCGATCAGTTAGGACATACGCAGGGATATGGGTACCGCTAGCCCTGTAGTGGCGCTCTAGCGTGAGCAGGAGGGACGTTGTCACACCCGACATCCGTGGGCCGGCCACAATCAGTGCCCTCGCGTTCTCGATCTCCTCTAGAGGGTCGACTTGCTTAGGGCGATACTCGCGCTCAACGGAGCGATTGAATGCCTCGCTATAAGGAACCGGCCAAAATCGCGGTTGGACCGCGAAGTCGCTGATGGAACCAGCCCTTTGATCATCAGCGCTGTCGGGTAGCAGGCTGTGATCCTGGGCCAATGAGACCAGGGGCTGAATCACGTCGGCGTCGGACAGATGGTAGACCGGAGCGGATGATCCGCCCGTAGGCCATGGGACCCGAAAACGGCCATCGTCGGGGGCGCTGTCGAGGTCTGGCTGGAACATCTCAGACGATGAACTCCAGCGTCTTAGAGTTATCTCGCTGCGATTACGCGCGATCTCGATGTCGATCAAGGCATAGCCATTCATGTACTCGGGGTCCTCATAGGAGCACGGTGCCCGACAGTAGAGGGCACCCCCTCTCGGCGTCACCGTTAGCGACGGATCAGCGACGTGATCGTGGCCGGTTAGGACGACGGCCCCAAACTGCTCAAGGGCAGCTTTGGCACTCACGTTGTCGAAGTCGACAAGCCAGGTCGGGGGGTGATGAAACGTAACAACGGTCAAATCACACTCTTGGGCAGACTCCAGGAACGCTCGCAGTTGATCAACGCCAAGGATTAGCCGCCCGCGATCCTTTTTTGAGTCGCGCGAACGCCAGGCTGTATCGAAGCTTCCAACCGCCACCGTGTGCCCGCCTAGATCAAACCTGTGGGAAAACGCCCCCGGACCGATCCGATCAGTACTACAGCCAGCGTCCCACTCTCGCTGAAAAGCGTCCCAATCCTGAAGACGGAGTCGGTCTTGGTTAATGGCCTCACCCCGCAACCTAGCCTCGACCGCCTCTCGAGTGGCGAGAGTCATCTCCAATCCTGTGTCGAGGGCGAAGTCGATCTTGGTCAAATCGACATCGTGATTACCGGGAGCAAGCACGATCGGGGTCTCCGGGTAAGCATCGCGCAGAGGATCAAGGAGCAACTGGCGACCGCGCGCTAGCGTCTCGGTGGTGCCATCGAAGGAGAGATCGCCCGAGAAGACAAAGAGATCAATGTCGCGCTCCTCAGCGCGCTCATTGAGATCGCGGAGAAGAGCGGGGACGACCCTCTCCTGTCCGTAGCGGTGCTCTCCGTCCATCGCTGCATGAAGATCAGAGAGATGCGCGATGCGGATGTCGGAATCGAGAAGCTGGGCGCTAGATATTGCGCTTTCGGTATCAGCCATTGGGCTCACGGGAAAAGGCAACCTATGTTGGGTTGTGAGAAGTTGTCAAGTAAATTCTTAGTGCTTGTGATTTCCAAACTGGAGAGCGGCGGGGTATCCGGCGTTGAAGGCTGCGACATAGACTGGGACCCCCGCGGAGCATGGGAAGGCGGGGCGACCTGAGGGAGCGCACCGCAATCAGTCCGCCCGTGCCATGCAAAACCGCTTGGTCGGCTGCTGCAATCGGTCGGCGCGTTGGGCCAGCGAGTCAGACTGTCTCCAGACTGAGAAACCGTCTTGGATAAGTCCAAACAGACCGACGACGCATGGCTTGCACCATAAAGACGCGACGTCTCCCTGTTAGAACCTGGGCAACGATCCGAGATTATCTTCCGGCGTCGCATCCGCGTCGGTGCGTATGTACTTCACACCGCTGACCGTGACGATGCCGACGGCGGCACCTCGATTCCATTTGTCGTCGCTCCCCTTCGTGATCGTCTCGAACGTGTCGCCATCTTCGAGACCGCTCACCACATCGGTCCTATTCCACACACTCGGCGCTCCGACGCTATCGCCGTTGTCATTGCGGACCTCGACTTTGTCGATATGGGTTTTGGCTGTGTTGTAGCGAACCGCCGAAATCAGGTAATCCGCCCACTTATCTGCCACTGCCAGTCCTCCCACCTTTGTTTTAAGGCCCATCGCGAGATGGGCTGTAGTGATCCGCTTATGCCAGCGCCATACAAACGGCGTGGGATGAGATATTACGAGGTATCAATATACGACCTAATCTATTGCCTCCGCGCGCAGTGCTGCGATTCGCGCCTCGCTGCGGCTAGCTTCAACGCCGAGGGTCAAGCGCTGGCGCCTCGTCGCCGGGGAGCAGATGCGTGTAGCGGGTCAGCGTGAAGGCGGGCGAGTGGTGGCCGAGGGCGCGGCTTAGCTGGAGCAAGTTCGTGCCTTGGCTGAGGTGGAGCGAGGCGAAGGTGTGGCGGAACGTATGGAAGCCGGCCCAGGGGGCGGCGATCTCCTCTGCGAGCGGCTTCAGGACGCGGCGACGGAGGTTGCCGGGGTCGAGCGGGCCGCCCGCTGCGCTGGGGAAGGCGAGGGCGGTCGAGTCTTGATCGGGCAGCGTTGCGAGGCGAGTGCGCAGCTTCATCACGAGCGGTGCGGGTAGTCGGACCTCGCGGTGGCCGTACTTGCTCTTGGGCGGCACGATTCGGTCACGGACGATGGCGCGGCGGATGCAGACCTCAGGCTCGTCCTGGTCGAGCTGGAGATGTAGGCGCTGGAGCGCGATCGCCTCGCTGATCCGTAGGCCGGTGGCGGCCAGAAAATCGAACAGCGGCGCATGGCGCTCGGGCGCCATCTCCAAGATGGCGGCGAGCTGATCGCGGCTGAAGACCTTGACCTCTTCCTCGGGCAGCTGCTCGCGATGGGGCATGGCGAGACCCTGGGCTGGGTTGTGGCGGATCAGGCCCTCCCGCTTGGCGGTCGCCAGCGCCGCGCGCAGCGGGATCACGGCATTGGCGATGGTGCGGTCGCTGAGGCGCTTGCCCTGCTCCTCCTCGTCGGCCAGCCAGTCCATGAAGCGGGCCAGCGCGTAGGTGCTCACCTCAGCCAGCTTCAGCTTGCGCGGAAAGTGGCGGTGCGCGTAGGCGCGGATCAGGCGGCGGTATTCCTCGCGGGTGCTCTCGCGGAAGCCGCGCCTTCCCTGGCCGCGGTAGCGCTCGATCCATTCATCGACGTAGCGGAGGAAGCCGATCGTCGTGCGCTCCTGCAGCTCGCCCCGGTCGCGGTCGGTCTCGCTCTCGCGCTTGATCCGCTTCGCTTCCTCGTAGGTGCGGGCGTGGCGCTTTCGCTGCCGCCCCGCGCTGCGGAAGACACAGACGTAGCCAATCGCCTTCCCCGCGCCGTCCACGCGCTTGAAGACGCCGGGCGTCTTGGTCTTTCTGAGCCGCCGCTTGTCGCCGCAGCCTGGATCGGCCTCGGGAGCCGACGTATCCTGGGAAATGCTCATGAGCCTCAAACCTCGTGAGCCGGGGGCGGGCCGTTTGCGCGGTGCCGCCCCGTTTGACGTTGACGGACAAAACGTTACAAGGTGCAGCGCGCCGAGCGCAAGCGAGGGCGCGGTCATCGCTAGGCGAAGGTCAGCAGAGCCACGGCGAGGCTGACGGCGGCGGGGCGATCCCGAGCCTTAGCGGCAGCCACCGGAGAGGATTGATCAGGGGCTAGACCCTTCGGGATATAGATGTCAGCGATTTAGGAGCTCCGAAAAGCTAGGCCGCAAGCGGTCTGGAGGACGTTGCCGGGAGTCGCAATGCGAGCCGTAGTGCGAAGTGCAGTGCGAGCCGTAGTGCGAGCTATAGAGCGAGCCGTAGTGCGAGCGACGGGGCGTGTGTCAACCCCAAGGGGAACCCCGGCGTAAACCCCTGGAGCAACCCCGCGGGGAACCGCCGAGGAAGCCCCCGGCGCGAAGTACAGAACGAACCGCAGAGCGAACCGAACGTCTGCTCACTTAGGTGCCCGAGTCGGCCGAGAGCCTGTAGGTCCCAGGCTCCGTGTAACCGGATTGCCAATGGAGGCCTTGGAGGAGATCGCCAGGAGGAATGCCGAGCGAGCCGGCCAGCTTTATGAGCGTGTCGACCCGGGCCACGCGCTCGCCTCGCTCCAACTGGCCGACGGCGGTTCGGTGAAGCGAGGCGCGGACGCTCAGCTCTTCCTGCGAGAGCCCGGCCTTCTTGCGGCAGCCAGACAGGTTTCGCCCGAACTGGGCTTTGACGCTGAATGGAGTTGCCATTGGGACTACGCGCCGAGCCTCGCCAGCAGCTCCTCGCAGGTGTTGCGGGCGAGCTGGAAGCGAGCGTTGACCTTCTCTTCCGCTTCCCGCTGCTCGCGGTCGCTCTCCGAGCCGCTGACGCCTCCTTCCGCTTCGCTGCGGATGCGCTTGAGCGCTTCCGTCAGATCCTCTCGTGGCATGGTCAGCTCGACCATCTCACGGCTGTCCTCCCTATCCCAGCCGAGGTCGGCCAGCAGCTGGAAGCCTTCGCTGAACTCCATCGCGAGCCGCTCGGCGGTCGCGTAGTCGCCTTTCGCCTCCATCGCGATCCAGACATCGCCAAGGCCGCCGAGATGGTTGCGCACGAGCTCGTAGAGCGCCAGGCGCTGGTCCTTGTTGATCGTGGCCGTGCTGCTGGGCATGGCGCCCCTCCTCTTGGGTTGGGCACCGGAGAGCCGCCCGCAACGCATCCCTGGGTCGGATGACGGGTACCGTCTCTCTCGCATCGAAGGCTTCTACTTCGGTGCCGGGCCCCGGGGCGTTCACGCGCCGCCGGGGCCGCTATTTCAGCTTGTCGCGGCCGAACGTAGGTGGACGGGACGCCCGTCTCAAGGTCTGCCGCAGAACCTCGCTCGGACCTCACATTGCCCCATATGTTGCCCCAGGGCCGTTTTCGCGCTCCGGCGAAGTCTCCCAAATCCCCGCAAACCCGCTTCCCAAGCGGGATTCAGCGAACGCGCCTGACAGGATTCGAACCTGTGACCTTCGGTTTCGTAGACCGACGCTCTATCCAACTGAGCTACAGGCGCGGGATGCCGGGCGGGTGCCCGGAGGGGCGATTCTAGGGACTCGGGGCCGTGGTTAGGCCGCTTCGGGGTCGGCGGGCTTGTTCAGCCGCACATGCCAGTGGACCGTGGCCGTGGCTACGCGCTGGCCGGAGGCGTCGGTGAGCTCGATCTCGCAGGGGAAGACGACCTTGCCCTCTGCGTCGAGGGTGGCCAGGGCCTCGACGGCGGGGACGCCCAGCTTTGCGCTGGCCTCGATCGGGCCCTTGGCGATCTTCTCGTAGGAGATCTCGGCGCTGCGGGCGAGTGGCGTTACGTCGCCGAGGCGCTCGGCGAAGGCGCCGACGAAGGCAGCGCCCGATGCCGTCTCGGCGGCGGTGAAGAGGGCGCCGGCGTGCTGGGAGCCGACGTGGTTGGTCAACTCGTGGCGCTCGGGGAGCACCACGACCGACCCTCCCTCGCCGATGCTGGCGATCTCCAGATTCAGGTAACCCGCGAAGGGCACCGCCTGCGTCATCCCCTTGGCGATCGCGTCGAAGTCGGCCATCGTGGCGAAACCCTACCCGGCGACCGGCCGTCAGCGACCCTCGAACTCGGAGTGGCCGGGGCCGCCGTGCTCGAGGAAGGCCTTGACCGCGCGCTGCAGGTCCTCCGTTGCGAACAGCTCGCCGGCCTCGCTGCGGATCGCCTCGTCAGCCGCCGGAATGCCGCCCTCGCGGAAGCGGCGCAGAACCAGCTTGGTCATCGCGTGGGCCTTGGTCGGCCCGCCGGCAAGCTCGGCGGCGAGGGCCCGCGCCCGCTCGTCGAAGCCCTCGTCGTCGAAGACTCGGTTGACGACGCCCCAGCCGGCCAGCTCCTCGGCGCCGAACAGCTCACCCGTCATCACGAGCTCGCGGGCGCGCCCGCGAGCTCGCTGCCGGCTCGCTCCGCGAGGCGCTGTGTGCCGCCCATCGACGGCGTCAGGCCGACCACTTTCTCGACCAGGCCGAACTTGGCCGAGCGGGCGGCAAGAATCAGGTCGCAGCCGAGGGCGAGCTCGAAGGCCGCGGTCAGGGTCAGCGCGTGGGCGGCGAAGACGACCGGCAGCGGCAGCCATTCGACCCGCTCGACCGCGCCGATCAGCTGGCCCCAGAGCATGCTCGCCCGCTCTGGCGTCAAGCCGTCGAACTCGGCGACATTGACGCCGCCGGAGACGGCGCGACCCTCTGCGCGGATCAGCAGCGCCCGCGGCGGATCGCTCTCGACCGCCTCGATCGTCGCCTGGAGCGCCTCGAACATCTCCCGGTCGAAGAGGTTGAGCGGCGGGCTGTCGAGGCTGGCGACCGCCAGCCCTTGCTCGTCACGCTCGAGTCGAATGGCCACGGGAAAACCCTACGCGACTCACGGCACGCGATGGACCTCGAACAGATTGGTCCCCAGCTCCTGCTCCGGCAGGCCCGCGGTGATCGCGATCAGGTTTCCGGAGGGGGCGATGCCGTGCTCACCGGCCAGCCCGGCGCAGTCGTGGAGCAGGGTGCGGATGTCGGTCTCCTGCTCGTGCAGCACCGCGGTGACGCCGAAGAGCAGGTTGAGGCGGCGCACCGTCTCGATCCGGGGTGAGATCGCCAGCACGGGCACGTTGGGACGATGAGCTGAGACAAGGCGCGCGGTGCGCCCGCTCGTCGTCGGCACGACCAGCGCCGAGAGGCCGAGCCGGTAGACCGCGCCGACGGCGCCCTGGGCAACCGAGTCGGCGACGTCCTGGGTCGCCTGGTCGGTGCGGCCGAAGAGCCACTCGCCGTAGGGCAGGTCGGGCTCGGTGGCGCGGGCGATCTGGTCCATCACCCGCACCGCCTCGAGTGGGTGCTGACCGACCGCGGTCTCCTCGGAGAGCATCACCGCGTCGGTGCCGTCGTAGATCGCGTTGGCGACGTCGGTCACCTCCGCCCGGGTCGGCCGCCGCGCGATCACCATCGAGGCCAGCATCTGGGTCGCCGTGATCACCGGCTTGGAGCGGCGCCCGGCGGCGCGGATCAGGCGCTTCTGCACGACCGGCACTTGGGCCAGCGGCAGCTCGATCCCGAGGTCCCCGCGCGCAACCATGATCCCGCCGGTCGCCGCCGCGACGATCTCCTCGGCATTCTCCGCCGCCTGCTGCTTCTCGATCTTGGCGATCAGCGGGATGTCGGAGCCGAGCGCCCGCAGCCGCTCGCTGACCGGCTCGAGATCGGCAGCCGTGGAGACGAAGGAGACGGCGAGCAGGTCCATGCCCTGCTCGACCGCGAACTCGACCCAGCCGAGGTCGCCCGCCGTCGCGGCCGGGGTGCTGATGCCGGGCACGTTCATCCCCTTGTGCGAGGAGAGCGTGCCGCCGACCTCGACCTCGCAGTCGACACCGCCGTCTTCGGGGCCGCGCACGCGCAGGCGGATTGAGCCGTCGGCGAGATAGACAGGCTCGTTCTCGTGCAGCGAGGTCACGCCCGGCCAGGTGACCGGGATCGTCTCCTTATCTCCCTCGACCTCCTGCGGCGTCAGCTTCACGTGCATGCCGGTCTCCAGCTCGGCGACGTCGCCGCGCAGCTCGCCGATCCGCAGCTTCGGGCCGGGCAGGTCGCCGAGCACCGCGACCTCACGGCCGACCTGCTCGGCGGCGGCGCGGATCGCCTCGACCGTGCGCGCGTGGCGGTCGCGGTCGGCGTGGGAGAAGTTGAGGCGGAGCACGTCGGCGCCGGCCTCGATCAGCCGCGGCAGCACATCGGCGCCCCAGCTCGCCGGCCCCACCGTCGCGATGATCTTGGTCCGCCTGCTCGACTGCATCCGTAGGACTGTAGAGCGTGACGCATCGCACTCGAAGAGCCCTGCGGCTGCGCCAATCTCTGTGACAATGGGAACCGTGAGCAGCGTCGCCGAGGCCCCCGCAGTCGCCGAGGAGCCGGCCTTCCCCGACCTGGTCGGCACCGCGTCGCCGTCGCCCGCCGGACCGATCGAACCGGACGAGGCGGCCGCCCTTCCCAAGCCGCCGGTCGTGCCGCTGCCCCGCGCAGCCCAGATGATGCGCTTCAACCAGCGTCAGATCGAGTACGTCTTCGGCGCCCAGCGCCGCCTCGGCGAGACCTTCCGGATGCGCACGGCGATGCCGGGCGGCCCCGTCGTCACCAGCCATCCGGATCACGTTCGCTCGCTCTTCACCGCCAAGCCCGAGCTGGCGCCCTCGCTGACCGGCGAGTCGCCGCTGCGGCCGATCCTCGGGACCGGCTCGGTCCTGACCGCGGTCGGGCCGCGCCACATGCGCCAGCGCAAGCTGCTGCTGCCGCCTTTCCACGGCGAGGCGATCGAGCGCTACACGGCGATGATCGCCGCCACGACCGAACGCGAGATCGACCGCTGGCCGCTCAACCGCGCCTTCGCGCTGGCGCCGCGCATGCAGGCGATCACCCTCGACGTGATCATGGCCGGGATCTTCGGCATCGAGGGACGTCCCGAACGCGGCACTCCCGAGCACCGCATGCGGGCGACGATCAAGCGCCTGGTCGCCGTCTCGACCACCCCCCTCGCCCAACTCGGCGAACTGGCCAACATCGCCCGCGACGAGCCGATCGGGCTGATCCGGCTCGGCGTGGAGCTGCTCGACCGCCCGACATACGCGGTGATCGAGGCTCGCCGCCGCGACGAGGGCCTCGGCGAGCGGCGCGACATCCTCTCGCTGCTGCTGCAGGCACGGACAGAGGAGGGCGAGACGATGAACGACAAAGAAGTGCGCGACGAGCTGCTCACGCTCGTCCTCGCCGGCCATGAGACCACGGCCAACTCGCTCGCCTGGACTTGGGAGCGACTGGTCCGCAACCCGGTCGCCCACGAAGGCCTGCGTGAGGCGGTCCGCTCGGGCGAGGATGCCGAGGAGCGGATCGAGGCAACGATCGTCGAGAGCATGCGCTCGCGGCCGGTCGTGCCGATGATCGGCCGCCGGGTGACCGTTCCCTGGCGCCTCGGCAACTACGCGGTCTCCGCAGGCACGCCGATCACGATGAGCATCCTGCTCGTCCACCACCGCGAGGACCTCTACCCGGAGCCGTTCGAGTTCCGGCCCGAGCGCTGGCTCGGCCGCAAACCGGGCACCTACGAGTGGATCCCATTTGGCGGCGGCATCCGGCGCTGCCTGGGCGCCGCCCTGGCGATGGCCGAGCAACGCGTCGTCCTGGAGGCGATGGCCCGCCGCCTCGATCTCGAGGCGGCAGAGCCCGAGCCCGAGCGCGCCCTGCACCGCAACGTAACGATGATCCCGGCCCGCGGCGGCCGCGTCGTCCTGCGCTCGCGCGGCTAACGCTCCGTTGCTTGGGAGCAAGCAGTGCAAGGACGCAGGGAGCGCAGCGTGCTCTGCACGTAAGCGACCGAGGACGCCGCAATGCGCCGCTCCCAGGCAGCAGCGGAGAGGGAGGGATTCGAACCCTCGAGAGAGCTTGCGCCCCCTACTCGCTTAGCAGGCGAGTGCCTTCAGCCACTCGGCCACCTCTCCGGGCGTTCGGGTCGATTGTAGGAAGTCACGGCAGGTGACGCGGTTAGTCTCGTCACCGTGCCCAACCGCTCCCACGCGCAGCTAGAGCAGATCTTCGAGGAGGTCGAGGCGCCGTTCGCCTTCGTCGACCTCGACGCGATGTGGTCGAACGCGGCGTCGATGCTGGAGCGGGCCGGCGCGAAGCCGATCCGCGTGGCGAGCAAGTCGGTGCGCTGCCGAGCGCTGCTGGAGCAGATCCTGCGCCGAGACGAGCGCTTCGCCGGGCTGATGACCTTCACCCTGCCGGAGACGCTCTGGCTCGCCGAGGGCGGCTTCGAGAACCTGCTGCTCGCCTACCCGACCGCCGATGCGAGCGCGCTCGGCGAGCTGGCGCTGCGCTCGGTCGCCAACCCAGAGGGCGCCCCTATCGTGATGGTCGACTGCGCCGAGCACCTCGACGCGATCGAGTCGGTGCTGGGCGCAGGGGCGGCGCCGGTGCGGGTCTGCATCGATCTCGACGCGGGCTGGTGGACGCTTGGCGGCCGGATCAAGGTCGGGCCGAAGCGCTCGCCCGTGCACACGGTCGAGCAGGCCGTCGCCCTGGCCCAAGAGATCGAGCGGCGCCCACAGGTCGAGCTGGCGGCGCTGATGGCCTACGAGGGCCAGATCGCCGGGGTCGGCGACCGCCCAGCCGGACGGCGCCTGCGCGGCGCGGCGATACGGGCGATGCAACGACGCTCCGCGGCCGAGCTAGCCGAGCGACGGGGCGCGGTCGTCGCCGCGATCCGCGAGTTCGCCGAGCTGCCGATCGTCAACGGCGGCGGCACCGGCAGCCTCGAGCTGACCGGCGCCGAGGGCGCCGTCACCGAGATCGCCGCGGGCTCCGGCTTCTATGCCCCGACGCTCTTCGACAGCTACAGCCGCTTCACGCTGACGCCCGCCGCCGGCTTCGCCCTGCCGATCGTGCGCAAGCCAACCACCTCGGTGGCGACGGCGCTGGGCGGCGGCTACCTCGCCTCGGGCAGCGGCGACCCGGCCCGCCTTCCCTCCCCCTGGCTGCCAGCCGGCCTCGGGCTCGACTCCGAGGAGGGCGCCGGCGAGGTGCAGACGCCCCTCAGCGGCCCGCCGGCCCGGGGCCTGCGGATCGGCGACCGCGTCTACATGCGCCACGCCAAGGCGGGCGAGCTCTGCGAGCGCTTCGACGCCCTCCACCTGGTCGAAGGCGGGGAGATCGTCGACGTAGTCCCCACCTACCGCGGCGAGGGAAAGACCTTTCTCTAGGCGCCGAGAACGCGTTCCGCGTACTCGTTGGTGAAGACGCGGCCGGGGTCGAGCTCATCGCGGGCCGCTTGGAAGTCCGCCCAGCGCGGGTAGCGGTCGACCAGGGTCGAAGCCGTCTGGAAGTGACGCTTGCCCCAGTGGGGTCGGCCGCCGTGCGCGTTCATGATCGACTCGACCGCTTCGAAGTAGGGGCGCCACTTCATGCCTCGGTACTGATGGACCGCGATATAGGCGGTGTCGCGCTCGTGCGAGGGGCTGAGCAGTGCGTCGTCGGCGGCGGTCACCCGCATCTCGATCGGGAAGAAGACCGGGTAGCGGTTGGAGCGCACCCACTCAATCACCCGGCGGGCTGCCTCCGGGCCATTCTCGCGCGGCACCCCGTACTCCATCTCGGTGAAGCGGACGCGGCGCTCGTTGGCGAAGATCCGGTCGCTGCGATCGGTCGACTTGCTGCCGGAGGCGAGCCAGGCGGCGAGTCGCGAGAGCGAGGGGATCGCGCGAGGGAAGAGCTTGCCGGCGGCCGAGATCGCCTCCAGGGCCCAGTTCTCCAAGACGATGTCGTTGAGGAAGGCGGCGGCCTGGCCACGCGGGCGCGAAGGCCGATCGGTGCGGTTGCGCTCCAGCACCAGCGCCGAGTCGGCATAGGGAAAGGTGAACAGCTCGAAATGATCGTTTTCGTCGGCGCGCTGCTGGAAGGCGTCGAAGACCTCCTCGCGCGGGCAGGGCGAATCGACCCTGTTAAGGGTGAAGGCGGGAACGCAACGGAGCGTCACCGAGGAGATCGCGCCGAGAGCGCCGATGCCGACCCGGGCTGCGCGCAGCAGGTCGGGATCGCTCACGGCATCGAGCTCCCGCACCGAGCCGTCGGCGAGAACCAGCTCGATGGCCTCCACCTGGGAGGAGATGTTGCGCAGCTTCGCCCCGGTGCCGTGCGTTCCGGTCGAGATCGCCCCGGCGATCGTCTGCCGGTCGATGTCGCCGAGGTTCTCCATCGCCAGGCCGAGCCCGTGCAGCTCGTCGTTGAGGCCCGCGAGCACGGTGCCGCCGCCGACCTTGACGAGGCGGGAGGAGCGGTCGGCGTCGATCACCCCGCTCAGAGCGCCGAGGTCGAGCATCGTGCCCTCGGTCATCGCCGCCTCGGTGAAGGAGTGGCCGCTGCCGGCGACGCTGACCTTGCGCCCCGCCGCCGCTGCGACGCCGATCGCCTCGGCGAGCTCCTCGCGCCGGCGCGGCCGCAGTCGCTCGAACGGCGCGCAGGCCTGGTCACCGGCCCAGTTGCGCCAGGCGCGGCCGGTTCCCCCCTGTGCTCCAGCGCCGGAAGACATTCCGAGCGAAGCCTAACTCGGTCATCCCTCGACGGCGCGTACGCCAGGCGGCGCAAGCGCCCGAGACGAGTAGAGGACGGTGCCCAGAAGCAACGCGATGATCGCCAGGCTCGGCGCCGCGTTTCCGGCGACGCTGGCCGCCCCGCCGGCAGCAAGCCCACCGATCACTTGGCCCGCCGCCCAGGCCATGTTAGAGAGGCCCGCGGAGAAGCCCTGATGCAGGCGGCTCGACTCGGCCATCTCGGAGAGCATCGTCAACGCCGGCGTGAAGCAGATCCCGCCCCCCAGCGAGGTGAGGATCAGCCCGGCCATCACCACGGCCATGCTCTGGCCGAGCGCCACCGCGCCCATGGCGACGGCGCAGATCGTCAGGCCGGCCATGAACGGCATCCGCCGTCCGACCCGGTCCGAGTAACGACCGGCGATTGGGGCGAGCACGGCCTCCAGCGCGGCGCCGGCGATGAAACCGCCGGCGATCAGCGCGTGCCCGCCGCCGAGGCCGGCGATCTGCAGCGGCACCAGCACCTCCACCGCCCCGAACATCACCGAGGGAATTGCGACGAAGGTCGTCGCAATCAGGATCGGCCGACTGAGGATCGTCTCGGCAACCTCGCGCAGGCTCTGCCGTTCGGGCACCTTCGCCTCCGGCAGGCGGGCGGCGAAGAAGGCAAGCGCGATCGCGATGCCTAGAACCCCGCTGAAGACCACTTCGGTGCCGATTTCGGCCGCCAGGGCACCAAGCGCCGGGCCGAGCAGGGCGCCGGCGACGGCGGTTCCCAGAGCGGTGCCGATCACCGAGCCGCGACGCTCCGGCGGCGAGGCGCTGATCAGCCAGGTCAGCGCCCCCGACCAGATCAGAGCGCCGGCGCCCCCCTGGGTGAAGCGGGCCGCGTCGAGCAGCAGGAACTGGTGCGCGAAGCCGAACGCGACGCTGGCGACCCCGAGCAGCAGCAACCCGCCGATCACCGTGCGGCGCGGGCCGAGGCGAGCGGCGAGCAAGCCGGCCGGCAGCGAGAAGACCAGCGTGCCCGCGGCGTAGGAAGCGGAGAGCATGCCCGCCTGTGCCTTGCTCAACCCGAGTTCGGCCACGTAGTCCGGCAGCAGCGGCGCGATGGCCGAAAAGAAGACGACGTCGAAGAAGACCATCGCCGAGGCAAGTATGAGCAATCGACGCATTGCAGACAATACAATCATCTAGAGCGCTCACAGTCCTCGGCCACTCCGTCTAGCATCGACGGATCGCGTACTCCCCGGAGGGGTGGCAGAGCGGTTGAATGCACCGGTCTTGAAAACCGGCAGGCGCCTAACGGCGTCTCGAGGGTTCGAATCCCTCCCCCTCCGCTTTCGAGACATCTGGCCTTCCAGGGGGCTGGGGGCAGTGTTACTCGCGGCTCATGCCAGATCGTCTACAACTGCTTACCTGCTCGGGACGCAGTCCACATAGACCAGCACTTCGGGGTTGCTCCCGTTTTCGGCATAGCTGAGTTCGATGTACCAACCCCGCGGGATTTCGCCGGCCAAAGCGGGGGCCGGGGAGTCTTCCCCTTGCACTGCCGGCCCGCTGGCGAGCAACCGGAAGGTTCCATCGAACCCCAGCCCGGGATCGCCCGCGTTGGCGCCGGCTTCCCGGAAGCCGCCGCTGACCGCGGTTTCGCCGCTGCCGCAGGTGGCGGCCGCGATGGCGTCCCCTGAGCCCGTCTGGAAGCCGCCGGCGGTTTCGGTGTGCACGACCACCGGGGCGCCGAGGAAGGACGATGGGCCCAAGCCGCCGAGCCGGCTGGAGTCGGCGGCCGTCGCTCCGCTGGAGAGAAAGCTCGATGCGGAGCGGCCCTGAAGCGTGTCCGAGTTGCCCGCGCGAGCGGCTTCGTCGGCGATCTTGGCGTGATCGGCCAGGGCCGAGCGGGTCGCGCTTGGCACATTGCCGAGCGTGGCCGCGTTGATGTCGTCCCCGCTGAGAGCCCCGGGCTTCACCTTTGTCGCGGTCACCGCGCCGTTCTTGAGCTGCTGGGTGCCGACGCTGTTCTTCGGCAGCTGAGTGGCCGCCAGGGCCGCGCCGCCTCCGAGCAGCAGAAACAGGCAGAGGGTCGAAACCACGTTTGCGTAGGTCAGCTTGCCCCGTAGTCGCCTCATTGCCGAAGTCTACAAATGCGATTGGCCCTGAGACCTACGTGACGAACATTTGGGAGGGCGGCCAGATCGCGCACCGCCCTCCCAGTCCATCGAGCAAGCATCGCCGCCGGCCAGGGTCCATGCGAAAAGACCCCGGTGGCAAACGATGCCATGCAGACAATAAGGCTCGAAAAAATTGCAGTAACAGCCGGTACGCGATCAGGCGACTACGCGGGCGACGTTGAAGCCGTCATAGCCCTTCGCGCCGACCGTCTGGATCGTCGTCGCTTCGACCCGCGGCTCGGCCGCCAGCTGCTCGTGGAGCCGGCGCTGGGCCTCGATCGCGGGGTCGTCGTCGGCGAGGTCGACGAGGCGGCCATCGCGAACGACGTTGTCGGAGACGATCAGGCTTCCCGGGCGGGAGCGCTCGAGCGCCCAGGCGAAGTAGTCGGGGCTGTGGACCTTGTCGGCGTCGATGAAGGTGAGGTCGAAGGGACCCGCCCCCTCGGCCTCCAGACCGGGCAGCAGATCGAGAGCCGGGCCGAGCCGCAGGTCGACTGCATTGTCGATGCCGGCGGCGGCGATGTTCTTGGCGGCGACCTCGGCGTAGCGGGGATCCACCTCCAGCGTGATCAAACGGCCGTCGGCGGGCAGCGCCCTGCCCAGCCAGATCGTGCTGTAGCCGCCGAGCGTCCCGAACTCGAGAACCGTCCGCGCTTCCAGCATCTTCGCCAGCAGGCGCAGCAGCTTGCCCTGCGGCGGCGAGACCTGGATCCCCGGCAGGCCGGCGTCCTCGCTCGCCCGCAGCGCCGCTTCCAACGCCTCGTCGTGGGGTGCCAGCAATCCGGCCACGTACTCGTCAACCGCTGTCCAGGTCTCCGCTGCCACAGGCGAGGTCTATCAGGAGCCGTGCAACGGCAGGAAACCCATGCCGCCGCCCGAACGTGCGGGGATGGAGAAGGCGGCGCGCCAGGCGCGCACCCGGGAGCCCTGGCTGCAGCGGGCGGAGCGGGTCAGCGACGCGTTCGGACTCGTCTTCGTCCTTGTGCTGACGACCTACATACTGGCCTCGCTGCTGGAGAACCGGGGCTGGGCATCGGTGGTGCTGACGCTCGCGACGAGCGCGACCTCGGTCGTGGCGTTGACCAGCTCGCACGCCCACGCCAAGGTCGTCCGCGTCGCCATCTGGCTCTCGGTGCTGACCGTCGCCCTGGCCACGATCGGAGCGGCCACGGGCGACCGTGCCTGGCTCAACCTCGCCTCGCTGGTTCAGGTCTCGCTGCTCGCTGTGGCGATGGCCGCGGTCCTGCGCCGCGTCGTCACCGCGCCCGAAGTTGGCTTCCGCACGATCCTCGGAGCGCTCAGCGTCTACACCGTGCTGGGCATCCTCTTCACCTTCCTCTACGGACTGGTCGACCGGATGCAGGGCGGTGCCTTCTTCGAAGGCGTGGCGCACCCGCAGGGCTCCGACTTCCTCTTCTTCAGCTACACGACGCTGACCACGACCGGCTACGGCAACCTCGTCCCGGGCGGCCAGCCGGGCCGCTTGATCTCCGGCCTGGAGATGATGGCCGGGCAGATCTTCCTCGTCACCCTCGTCGCCGGCCTGGTCAGCCTCTGGCGCCCCGGCGAAGCGATCCGCCGCCGCCGCGAGCAGCGCAGCGGCGAGGCGCCAGCCGAAGCCCCACCCAGTTGAGGAAGCGCAGGCTCAGCTGAAGTACTGCCCGTGGAAGCCGAAGGGGATGTGATGGGGGACCCGTGCCCGCCCGAGCTCTTCGAGGTTCGCGGCATCCAACACCAGCAGGTAGGAGGCGGCCGAGCGGCTGTCGAGCACAACTGAGAGCAGCACCCCGTCGTCCTCGGCCCGGTCCGGTTGCGGGGCGGGGACGAAGACCGGCTCGCCGGGATAGGAGCCGGGCTCGAACCACCTCTGAGCCTCCCCGGTCTCGACGTCGACCTTGACCAGCTGGTCGATGAAGTCGGGGGCATCGCCGTCGTCGCGCGAGCCGGCCGCGTAGACATAGCGGTAGGAGCGCCCGTTGCGCTCGCGATAGTCGATCCGGGGCAGCTCGAGGATCTCGTCGCTGAGCTCTTCCTCGCGGACGTCGCCGCTGTCGAGACCGACGCGGTAGCGCAGCAGCTTGCCGTAAGAGGACTCGGATGGAGGCGCGGCGCGCAGGCGGTCCATGTAAAGCGAGTCGATGATCGTCGCGTCGTCGTAGGCGACCATGTCGATGACCAGCTCGCCGTCGCGCTCGAAGGCGTTGACGTGGTGGAAGGAGAAACGGGGCTCCGCCATGTATTTGCCCTGCAGCTCGCCGTCCTCACGATCGAAGACGAGGACCCGCGTCCCCAGCTCGGGCTTCCAGCGGTAGTTCTCGATGAAGGGCCTCCCCGAGAAGGCGAGGCTGAGCGGGTTGACGACGAGCGGGAAGGCGACGAGGACCGCGTAGCGCTCGGTCAGCGCGAAGCTGTGCATATAGGAGGGCTCGGCGGCCCGCAGCGAGGCGATGCGCCGCTGCGTGGCGCGGTCGCGCTGGGCGAAGATCCGGTACTCGCTGCGCGCCCCGAAGTGGGTCACGTAGGCGACCAGCTCGTTGCGCTCCGGATCGTGGTGGGGATGGGCGGTTGCATGGATCCCGGGCGGCTTGAAGGCGACGCCAAGCGTCTCGAGCGTCTCCGGGTCGAAGGCGATCGGCAGCGGCGTCTCGGTCATCGCGACGTACTCGTCGCCGAGCCGGGTCAGGTTGACGTTGCAGTTGTCGGTGAGCCGGGGCCTGAACATCGTCGCGGCGCGCTTGAAGATCGAGCGGCAGGGATCGGTGGCGAACTCGCTGTAGGAGATCCGGCCATCCTGCGCCGCGCGGTAGGCGCCGCTGCGCAGGAAACGGTTGGCGTAGGAGACCCGGCCGCCGACGAAGGAGAACTTGTGCAGCATCGCCAGGCCGTCGAACCAATGGAGAAGCGGCTGCTCGCCGACCTCGAACCTGGCCGGGCCATTGCGAAGCAGGGTTCCGGTCAGCCACTCGGGAATCGCCCCGTCGATCGGAAGCGAATCGAGGTCGACCTCCGCCTCGAGCGTTTCAAGTCCCGTCGAGTAGCCCGGACGGGATACGGTCTCCGCCTCAACCGCCTTCATCTCAGCCTCCTTTATAGTCCAAAAAAGACGGTCTAACAGATACCATCCTTATTCGCAGATGTCAAGCGAGATCCGCCTCACACCCACATCCTTCATCGTCCTTGGCCTGCTCGAGGCGGCCGGCGAGGCGACTCCGTATGAGCTGAAGCAGGTTGTTGCCGCCAGCCTCGCCGACTTCTGGTCGATCCAGCACGCCCAGCTCTACTCAGAGCCAGAGCGGCTGGCGCAGGCGGGCTATCTGAGCGAGCGACGCGAGGAGGGCGGTCGGCGGCGGCGCCACTACAAGGTGACGGCAGCCGGTCGCCAGGCCCTGCGGTCATGGCTCGAGAAGCCGACCGCCGAGCTGACCGAGCTCCGCGACCCGGGACTGCTGAAGCTCTTCTTCGGCGCCAACCCAAAGGCATTGGCCGGAGCCCAAGTCCCCGTCCACCAGCGCAAGCTCGCCGGCTACGAGAAGCTCCTCGCGGAGATGGGCGCTGCTGCTCCCGCAGGCATGCGCCTCTCGCTCGAATCCGGCATCGGCCACGAGCGCGAGTGGGTCCGCTTCTGGTCGCAGCTCGTGGAGTGAGGCGAGGGCCTGACTACTCGCCGAGCTCGACGCGTTCGATCGTCTGTGGCTCGAGCGGAGCGTCCGAAGCGTCGGTCGCGGTCGACTCGATCGCGTCGATCGCGTCCATGCCCTCGACGACCTGGCCGAAGACGGTGTGCTTGCCGTCGAGCCACGGCGCCGATTGGGCGGTGACGATGAAGAACTGCGAGCCGTTGGTGTCGGGGCCGGCGTTGGCCATCGCCAGCGCCCCGCGCACCACCTTGTGCTCGTTGAACTCGTCCTCGAAGGTGTAGCCGGGACCGCCGCGACCGGTCCCCTCCGGGCAGCCTCCCTGGATCATGAAGTCCGGGATCACCCGGTGGAAGACCAGTTCGTCGTAGAACCTGTCGGCCGAGAGCTTGCGGAAGTTCTCGACCGTCTTCGGCGCGTCCTCGTCGTGAAGCTCGAGCACGATCGCCCCGGCGCTGGTGTGGAGGGTTGCCTGCGACATTGGCCTGCACCCTACCCGGTTACGCGCACGGTAACCGGGGCTGAGGCGCCGGGCGCGTAGGGCCAGCGATCCTCGGAGAGGGCGACCGCGCGGAGGCGGATGCTGGCCGTGCCGCTGACATAGCGGAAGCGGTAGCTCGCCCGGAAGAGGCCGCTGTGATCGCTGCGGGTGACGAGGACCGGGCGCCAGCGCTTCGTCGCCTCCTCGTAGTACTGGATCGCGACCAGCTTGCCCCGCCGTGGCAGCGGCGCGCCCAGCGTGCGAACGCGGCCCTGGAAGCGGATCGCTTCTCCAGTCCGCAGGGCTTGGGGCGAAGCATGGAAGTCGATGCCCCCGCGCACCCGCAGCGTCAGCGGACTGCGGCTCGCCGCATCGAGCCGTTCCTCGCCGGGAAAGGACACCGCGATCCGGCGCGACGTGCCGGCAAGGAGCCGCAGGTGGAACCCGCCGTGCGCTCCGGTGGTGACCGTTTCGACTCGGGCCCGCCTCAGCGCTCCCCGCGAAGGTCGCGATACGACCCGCAGGGCGCGACCGGCGAGCCCCGCTCCATCGGCGTCGAGCAGGCGGCCGCTGAGCGCCGCCCCGGCCCTGAAGGGCACGGTCAGCTCGGTGCCGCTGCGCCCGCGCCAGCCGAGCCTGGCAAAGATGCGCGTCTTGCCCCGCACCGGCTCCGCCCGCTTGACGGCCGCGACGTCCGCCGGCGCGACCTTGCGCACGGTCATCTCCGTGCCGTCGGCGCGACGAGCGGTCGAGGCGGCGTTCCCCGCTCCATCGACGGCGTCGGCGCGGAAGACGTAAGTGCCTGGCCCCAGGTCGCTGGGCAGGCGGGCGGTGAGCTGAGCCGGGCCGGTCGAGTCGCCGAGCTGGAATTTTGCCGGCAGCTCGGTCCACTGCTGGCTGTCGAGCCTGCGGTAGTGGATTTCTCCTCCCGCCGGGCCGGAGTTGGCGTCGCTGAGCTGGGCGCGGATCTGCTCGGGAACAGCGTCGCCCGCCGGCGCGGATTCGAAGGCGACGGCGGGCGGGACGTCGTCGAAGCGCAGCGGCACCGAGATCGCGGAGGACGGCGCCTCGTTACCGGCTTCGTCGCGCAGCCAGACGCTGAGCGAGTAGGTCCCGGCGTGCGGCACGAAGAGGTTCGGGATCGCGGCCAGGTTGTGCCCTGGGACGAACTTGACCCCGCTGTCGTAACCCCCCGGCCCGGTGATGCGCCAGGAGGCCCCGCCGATCGGGCTCGCCACCCCCTGGTCGGGGTCTTCCCAGGCCGAGTCGAAGTCGTTCGCGCGCCGCCAGGCGTCGCCGCCGGTGACGGCGAGGTTGCGCGGGTGGGCCGGCGGGTTGTTGTCGATCAAGATCGTCTGGGCCGGCAGGCAGTTGACGTTGCCGGCGAAATCGGTGGCGCAATGGCCGACGCTGTGCGGCCCGTCGCTGAAGGTCGTCGTCGCGATCGGGTAGTAGCCGACGCGATCGGTCGGGCAGGGCTGCATCGTCGTCGCCCGCAGCTCGCCCGCAATCGAAGCCGCGTTGCAGGGATGTTCCTGGCGCACCACGGGGATGCCGTCGATCAGCGCTTCGGTCCGACTCAGGCCGGCGCCGACGTCGGTGGCGTGGTAGCCGAGCTTGCGTTCGCCGCGCAGCCAGCCGCCGGCAAGGATGTCGCCGTCCACCGAGGAGGCCGGCGGGTAGTCGTCCTCGATCGTGATCGTCAGCGCCCGGATCGCCGACCACGAGCCAGGTTCGAGGCTGCACGACTTGCTTTCCGCCTTGGCGCAGAGGAGGCGGTCCTCGAGCGCCGGCTGGGCCGGCGAGAAGCCGGCGACGAAGTCGCGCGGGGTGACGTCGGTGCTCGCCGCATCGGCGAAGACGTCGAAGCCGCCGCTCCAGTCGGCGACGCCGACCCGCTGCTCGATGCCGTCGTGCAGCGTGTGCCACCAGGTACCGCTCACCCGGGTGATGCCGGTCCCGGCCGGCGCGTCCCAACGCCAGCGGGCGTAGCGGGTGCCCGAGACGGTGGCCTGGCCGTCGCGGGTGAAGCTCTTCAGGTGGGCGCCTTCGAAGGGGTCAGAGCCAGGCGGCGTCGCGCAATAGGCATCGGGGCGGAACTTCGCCCCGCCGGTCGTGTCGGCCCAGCTTGCGTCGGCACTCAGGTGCCAACCGCACTGGGCAACCGAGTATTTCCCCGCGGTCGCCTCCCTCGCCACCAGGAGCAGCAGCGCCAAAGCCAGCGCCACCCCCATCGCGACAATCCGTGCCAACCCGCCTCGCGTCCCCGACATGAACCCTCCCTCGCTCGACAACATGTGGAGGGCTAAGGGCACAGCGACGAAATCTCTCCCCCCTGCCCGGGAAAATCCTGGCCGCTGCCGCCGGGGAGCCTTTGCCAGAATGGCCTCAATGCCACTTCCAACGCAGGATCAGATAACCGAGAAGCTGCGCGCCGTGATCGACCCCGAGCTGCGCCGCTCGATCGTCGAGTTGGGGATGGTGCGCTCGATCGAGGTCAAGGACGACGGCCAGGTCGACGTCGTGGTCTCGCTGACCACGGCGGGCTGCCCGATCCGCTCCCACTTCGAAGGGGCGGTCGCCAAGCAGGTCTCCGAGCTTGACGGGGTGACCGGGGTAGCGGTCGGCTTCGATGTCCTCTCCGATGAAGAGAAAGGCGCGCTGCAGAAAACGCTCGGCCGCGGCAAGCTGCCGGCCGGCGCGCTGGCCCAGGTGAAAAACGTGATCTGCGTCGCCTCCGGCAAGGGGGGCGTGGGCAAGTCGACGATGACCGCCAACCTGGCCGCGGCGCTGAGCGCCGAAGGCTACCCGGCCGGCGCTCTGGACTGCGACGTCTACGGCTACTCGATCCCGCGCATGCTCGGGGTCAACAGCAAGCCGGAGGTCAATGCCGAGCGCAAGATCCTGCCGCTGGAGGCGGCGGGCGGCGTCAAGGTGATGTCGATCGGGTTCTTCGTCGAGGAGAACTCCGCGGTGGTCTGGCGCGGGCCGATGCTGCACAAGGCGATCCAGCAGTTCCTCGAGGACGTCGCCTGGGGCGAGCTGGAGTACCTGCTGCTCGACCTGCCGCCGGGAACCGGCGACGTCTCGATGACGCTCGCCCAGCTCCTCCCTCAGGCCAAGTTCCTGATCGTCACCACGCCCCAGCCGGCGGCGCAGACGGTCGCCAAGCGCGGCGCCGAGATGGCCCTGAAGTTCGACCTCGAGCTGCTCGGCGCGATCGAGAACATGTCGGGCTTCACGACCCCAGACGGCGAGCGTTTCACGATCTTCGGCGAGGGCGGCGGCCAGCTGCTCGCCGATGAACTCGACATTCCCCTGCTGGGGAAGATCCCCCTCTCCGAGGCCCTGCGCGAACACGCCGACGCCGGCACACCTTTGGTGACGACAGAGCCAGACTCTCCGGCCGCCCAGGCGATCCGGCAGGCCGCCCGCGGAATCGTCGCCGCCACCCCGCAGGAGCTCCCGGTCCTGCAGGCGGTGCCGGCCGCGGTCGAAGCGCCGCCGGTCGGCGGCATCCCGCTCCCGGTCGTCCAGGGGTGAAACGCGCGGCCCGAGGCCGCCCGTTCGACCAAGCAGCGCGGCTCCCGCCACATGAGCGGCGGCAAGCACATAGAGGCGATCCCGGTCACCTACTCAAGCCCGAGGATCATTCCGAGCGCCTGCTCGACCTCACGAAGGGTTTCGGTTTTTGCCTTGCCGACGGGGCGAAGCAGTCGCTTTCGCGCAACGGCCCTGATCCCGCGACAGACGGCAACGCTTGCGCGTTCGACGCCCTCGTCAGGGGAGATCTCCGGTCGAAGCGGGGAGGGCGCACGTGAACTCGACAAGGGAACGACGACGATCAGTTCGTCATCAAGCCCCGCGGAGATCTCGTCGACGGAGACGATAACCGCGGGGCGGTTCTTGCCGGGCTCTCCTTTTCTCGCGGCGCCGAGCGAGGTAAGCCAGATCTCACCGCGCCGAGGCTCAGTCGAGGCCATCGCCGAGGGTCGCCTCCCACTCGCGATCCTCAACTCTCACGGCAGCGACACCGGCATCGGCCCGGGTGGCATCTCGCTCTGCGCGGAAGATCGCGTCCCGGACCACATCACGAGCAAGGTCAGCCAACATCGCCGACAGAGAGACACCCCGCTCACTCGCTTGGCTAGCGAGGAGGTCGCGGGTCTCGCGAGTCACTCGAATGGTGGCGGTTTCGACAGCCATGCTCCCACATTGTAGCGCTACAGCTTGGCGACATGACTTGGCTATGAAACCCTGCCGCCACCCGCGAGGGCACCACTGGCGGTCCTCGCAGACAACAGGTCTCAGACAGCGCTCTTGCTCTTGTATCAATTGTTCGGGCCGATTGCGATGGGCGCCAGCGGCGAGTCAAATTGACCTCAAGGAACGGAGGCAGCATGTTTCGGGCTCAGGCCATATCCGCCAGTACCTAAAGCGTTACGCTCGAAGCGCCCAGATGACTGAGGAGGTGCCCCAGAACCTTGAGATGCGCGTGCTTGAGATCATCAAGGGCGCGTTCAGGTCGCGTGAGGTTTTGGACGCCGAACGCCCGGACGACGTCCCTCCGCTCGACGACGATCGCGCGTTGCTTCAGAACTTGACCGAGGTGATGGAACGGCAGGGAATGATCCTCGCCCACCTCTCGATAGTTCCGTCGACCAGAGCAGAGCTTATGACCAGACTGCCAGGCATGGCCAACCGTGTCCCGGCTTGGCTGGACGCTCGCCTCGAAGGGAACAGGCCGATGACCTGGAGGCTCTTCATGCAAGGGCTCGCTCAGATCCAAAGCGAGCATCGCGAAGCGATCGAACGCGTCGTAGCCGAGCAGGTGGAAGAGGTCGGGGAGATCGAAGAGGCGCTGGCGGAGGCGCCAGTTCCAGCCGGAACCTCGGGGGAAGTCAGGCGCGACCTCATGTCCGGAGTCTTCAGGGTGATGACAGCACACACAAAGGCCCTCGTTGACATCGCCTACGATCTCGAAACGCAACTTCGCGGGTAATGCAGCTCGTAGACAAGCACTTGAAGACACGCTTGGTTAGGCTGCCGTAGCAATGGCCGAGTCCTTGTCGTTCTCGCAGCCGTGGGAGCGCTTGCCGCATACGGCTGCGGCAGCAGTGCTCGCTCCCACCAATCCTTGACAGGCCATAGGATCATATCTAGGTGCGGGTCAAAGGGGTATGAGGTCGAGCTCCACAAGGTCAATTGCGAAATAGTCAACGCAATGGTCGTGCTGCTCAATGGCCGCGCCAGGCACCAAATCATCACGATCTCCAACGCCGGAGCTTCAAATCGGAAATCGGTTTCCTGGGCCTGCAAGTCCCAGTCATTGACGGGGAGGCTGCACTGTCATCAGGGGACCCGCTACTTCACCATCGAACCAGCCGACCCCGAAACAGCGCACTGACGACAGCGGTACGATCCGCTTAGTTCCTGACGACGTAGACGCGGCTACCGTCCGGGCTGACCGCGAGCGCAAGCGGGAACCGGCCAACCTTTATCGGCTTGTCGGCGGACTTGCTCGTTGCGGTATTGATCACGGAGACGGTGCCAGGTTCCAGGCCACTCACGTAGGCCCGAGAGTTGTCGGGACTTATCGCGATTGCCGTCGGCCTGTTGGCGACCTTGATCGGCTTGGCGACAGGCTTGTTCGTCGCCGTGCTGATTACCGAGACCGTGTCATCGCGTGCATTGGCGACGTAGACGCGCCTGCCGTCCGGGCTGATGGCGATCGCGGAGGGACTGTCGCCCGTCTTGATCCTCTTAGCGGCTGGCCTATTGGTCGCGGTGTAGATCACTGAGACCGAGTTATCGCGCTCGTTCGCGACATAGACGCGGCTGCCGTCCGGGGTAATGGCGAGTGCAAGGGGGTGCCCCCCGACCTTGATTGGTTTGAGAGCGGGCTCGTTGGTCGCAGTGTCGATGACCGAAACGGTGTCGCTGCCCGCGTTGGAAACATAGGCACGGCTGCCGTCTGGAGTGATCCCGATCGAGATTGGCCGGTGGCCAACGCTAATCGATTTAGCGGCGGGCTCGTTACTCATTGTGTCGATCACCGAGACCGCATCGCTTCCGGAGTCGACCACATAGGCGCGCTGCCCGTCGGGAGTGATCGCGATCTGTTCGGGAAAACGCCCAACCATAATCGCTTTGACTGCCAGGCTCTTTGTCTCGGTGTCGATTACCGAGACACTCCCTCTACGCAGCCCGCCCGCATTGACCACATAGGCACGATCGCCGTTGGGACTGAGAGCGATCGCGCTCGGGAAGCTGCCGGTCTTTATCGTTCTACCGGTCAGTCTGTCGGTTGCGGTGTCGATTACCGAGACGCCGCCTCGGATTTGGGATACGACAGCGTCCCTTTGAGCGCTGGCCTCTCCGGCGATTACAACCATCGCCAGTCCGGCGAGTAGGACTCCGGTCAAAATCCACCTGAGGCGACCTCGTCGACTCTCGATGATGAGGTTAATGAGCCGGGAGGGCGACTGCATCTTCAGAAAATGTCGCCGGGTACCAGGGAGCAGGAGAAGCACTAGACCGACCAGACTCAAGCCGACTCCCTGCCATGCGAAAGAACCCGAAATTAGTACAGCACAGGGCCCGGTGCGTAGACTTAATGGTTACCACCCAGACCCATCGCACACCCTTGAGTAGAAGGTAGAGCCACACGAGCATGACAGCGGCAAACAGCCCCTTCGCTGGCACTGGTCCGTGAGCCTTAACCTCGGTTGAGATCACGGCCAAAAGCAGGACCACTGAATAGAGCCACAGCGGCCAGGGGGCTCGTTTCCAGTCGATCATGCTATAAGCATACTCGGGTTGACGGTCAGCGTTGTCACAGCCACGTTACTCAGCTGACAAACCCTCACAGAACTGCGAACGGTTCGGTATGCGGTCAGCGTAAGCCGCAGCCAAGGTGCCCTCGACCTTTGGGGGCTCTTCGTATGACGGCGGCGGATATAGCACCATTTCGGCTACTCCGCGATAGTCACCGGGTCTGCGCGAATCGCTTGCTAGCTGCCGGATGTGACGACCTCCTCGATGCTTCAAGCGATCGAGCGAGGCTCTTTGGCCGCACTGCTGGGTTAAACATCAGGTGGCCAACGCAGCCCAACACGACAGGCAAGGAGGACAGCCATCGCCGTGTCCCCCATAATCGCTCCGGGAATCGTCACTCAAAAAGGAACGGCTATGTGGACGCCCGGGCAATCCTCATCGCACACCCGGTCGCTCGGCGGCGCCTCGCGGATCGCTGTTGCGGCCCGCTGCTGACCTTCTAGCTTTTTATGCGCCCCCACAGCGGCTTGATTGGCCACATGTCGAAGTTGGTAAACAATGCGCAGGCTGCCACGAAGACGCCGAGCGCTGCGTCATGGAATTCTCCCCGAACCAGGGACATGACGCTCAGAATCAGAGTGACGGCCGCAGCCACCAGCGCAACTTTGTGAAGCAACTTCATCGACCGTTCATCCGTCCTTCGCACGGCGGTGTCGCGCGCGGTCGGCTGGCCATACGCGTACCAGTCCAAGACAAGCAATAAGCGCCATTGCTCCGCATGTGACAATAAAGCCGACATCCCCTATTGCTATGGCGACTATTAGGCAAAACCACGCGATTAGGGCATAAGCAACCACAACACTGCGCACTGCCAGGCGACGTTGGTTATCCGCCGACGCACGACTGCCCTGCTTTTTCTCAGAGATGGCACCGGTGCGCAAAACGAACAAGAGGCTTCCAGCCGCTCCAATAATTGCGCCTGCCGCAATAGGAAGGACGGTGCTTGTGAATAGAGTTCCGGCAACTGGCACTAACACGCTCCCTTCTCATGAAGCAGATCGGCGGCCACGCCTGCCAAGTCGATACCAGCTCCCACGAGCAGCAATGTCTCGCCTACCCCCGGGATCCAGACAGTCGCAAGTCCGGCACTGCCGGTCACAATACCAGTACCGCCTAGGGCTAGGCCTATTGTCTTGCAAGGAATCGACGAGGCGGCGCCGCCTACTGCACCTGCAAGTTCTTGAGCCCGTTCCGCGGTCCAATGCCGAGCCGGTGCAGTCCATTTCGAAACGGTATTGGCAGCTTCATTAAGGATGCTTTCGTTCTTGGGCTTAGAACAGCGGCAATGTATAACTATCGGCAAAAAACGGTGCTTGTTCGTATTCCCATCGTGCACGATGGGCCCCATATCCCGTTTCTTGCACGGGCCTGGCGACGGTCTGCGAGTGACGTAGCATTCGCCGCTCAGATCAAAGGCGTTGACAGGGTCCTGGCCAGCGTAGTCATAGGCGTTCGCCGATCCCCCTGGGATCGGATCGGGCGAGATGAACCGTCCCAGCGCCGGCACATAGCTTCGAGCACCCATTTGAATTACTCCCGAGGCCAGTTCCGTACGGCGACTCTTGGCTCCCAGCCAGCCGTAGCGCGGCGTTTCGCTCTGCTTGGGGTTGCCGAACTCGTCGTATGTAAAGGTTTTGCTGAATCCCGTGATGCCTTTGCCGGTTTCTGCTTGGGCGACGACATCTCCGTGCAGGTCGGCGAGCTGTAGCATGGTTGCCGTGCTATTTTGAATTCCGATCAGATTGCCGCCGATCCCGCCGATGTTGCGCGTCCAGGTGCCTTCCCTTTCGGCCCAGGCCACCGAATCAGAGGAACCATCGTAGTGGAAGATTTCGGTCCCTTTGACGCCGCCGGTCTGGATGCGCTGGCGCTGACGCCCCATCGCGTCCAGTTCGTAGGTGTTCGTAACGCCACCTTGGGACTGCGTGGCGACCATGTTGTTGGAGAAGAAGCTCGTTTCGAGTGTCCCCCCGCCCGCGTATTTGCCGGGCAGGTTGGTGATCCGCCCGAAGCTGTCGTAGGCGACTTCTTCGCCTTCGAGGCGGTCGCCGGCGTCGTATTTGTAGGACTGACTGGTGCCTTCTGAGCTGGTGTCGCAAACTCCGCCGACGCCAGGCGCTCGCGTCGTCATTTTCGTGCGGTTGGAGTCGGCGTCGAAGAAGTACTGTCGCGTGGTGCAGGAGCCGCCCTGCGGCGTTTCCTTGGCCAGGGTGAGGCGGCCCGCCTTGTCATAGCTGTATTGGCGCGAGCCGAGGGTGCTTTCATCGGAGAGGACCTGCCCGTAGATTGAACTCGCCTCGTTTTCTTCGAACCAGGTGCATTTTTCGGTGCAGCTCGTAGTCTTGGCGTAGGTAAGCGCAGCCGGCTGGTCGGTTTCGTCGTAGCTCGTTTTGGCCACGATGCCACCGGGCAGCCCTTCTTCGATCACGTTGCCATCGGCGTCATAGGCCGCAGTGAAGGCGCCTGCCGAGGAGTCTTCGAGCGTCGTCAGCAGGCCCGAGATCGAGTCATAGCCATAGACCTGGCTGCCCTTGGCGTCGCTGGTCGTGGCGACCTGGCTGTCGAGGTTGTAGGTCGTCGTTGAGGTATTGCCGTCGGCGTCGGTGTATTTGACGGGGCGCCCGAGCGCGTCGTATTCGCCAACGGACGCTCGGCTTTTGAAGCCTTCGCAGCCCGTTTCGCAGATGAACTTCTGTTCAACGGGCAGGCCCGTCGAGGAGCTATAGACGGTGGCCGTGGGGGCCAGTTCTTTGCCGCCGCCGATCTGCTTGGCGCTCAGCGCCCGCCCTGCGGTGTCGTAGGTCGTGATCGCTTTGCGGGTCGTCGCTTCTTTGCCGCCGGGGCTTTCGATCACTTCGAGCGGCTCGGCGAGCTGGTTATAGGAGGCAAAGCGGGTTACAAGCAGTTCGGGCAGCCCTTTGGCTTCGGGCTGTTTGGCCGGCCCCACCTTGCAGGGCAGGTTGGCGTAGCCGGGGCTGTTGGCGCAGGCGGCATCAAGCGGGTTTTCTCCCGGCGTGTAGTAGATGGTCTTGGTGGTGTGGGCGTCTTTGCCTTTGGGTTCCGCGGGCAGGCTGCTTTCGGTCGGCAGGCCGACTTCGTTGTAGGCGATGCGGGTGGTCAGTTTCAGGCCGCCGGGTTCAACGATCGTTTCGATCGGCTTTCGCAGGTTCCAGTCGTATTCGGTTTTGGTCGTGCGCTGGTCGGCGTCGATGCCTTCGCCGGGAATGCTCGCTCCGGTCGTCACGAGCGTCGGCAAGTGCGGCTTGGTCCCGGTGCCCGGCCAATTCTGGTCATAGACCGTCGTCGTGTGCAGGCGGGCTTTTTTGGTTTCGCCCGATTCGAGCTTTACCAGGTGCAGCGGCCCCCATTCCTCTTCCATCTGGGTGCCGTCTGCGTTGTAGTGGCGTTTGGTTTCCAGTTCTTCGGCGCGCAGGACCGTGTTTTCGGCAGCAAGTGCGCGCAGGCGGTTTTGGGCGGAGAGTTCGCGCACCACGTCGCCGTGTTCGTCGGTTTCGCTCGTCGTGATCGAAGGCGCCGAAGTGCCGGCGCCCGAGGGCGTGGCGGTGTTGACGTTCTGCCCTTCGGCGTCCATGTAGTAGACGGTGGCGCGGGCATAGCCCGAGGGCGGGCTCCCCGGCACTTCGTCGGGCGGGAAGATCGCGGTAGCGTCCTGGGGCACGTCTTTCTGTCCCCATTTGGCTATGTCGGCGCCGCTCATCGCATAGGGCGCCCCCGAGCCTGAGAGCGGCACGCCGTAGGCGATCGTCGTCTGTGCGGTGGAGGGGCTCGCGAGCAAGCTGGCGCGTTTGACGTTCATCAGCCGCCCGTTTGCTTCCTCTTCGTCGGCGGTGCCGTATTCCATCGTCCAGGGTTCTTCCCCCGGCGGGGTGATCGTCTTCAGCTGCCCGCCCGGTTCGTAGGCGTAGGCCTCTTTCAGTTCGGGGGTGATGCGGGGGTCCCACTCGGCGATCAGGCGGCCTTCTTTGCTGTAGGCGTATTTGGCCACTTCCCAATGGCTCATCGTGTTCGCGCCGGTCGGCCCGTAGTAGGAGATCGAGACCAGCCGTTGGCCTTTCACTTCGGGACCGATATGGCCCGCATCCCAGTATTCGAAGCTCAGCGAGCGGCATCCAACCGTGGTTTTGGCATTGGCTTCGTTGCAGGCGATCCCGCTGGCGGTAGGTGCGATGATCGCGGTGAGCTTGCGCTTGCCGTTGCTCAACAGTTCATAGACCATCTGGGTCGAGTTGGCAGAGCCACCCGTCTGGGTGATCGAGCTGGGCAGGTATTCGCCGTTGCCGTTGCTTGAACCGAAGAAGGTGCGGTTGCCGGCCGAGTCGGTGAGGGCAAAGCCGCCGGTTTCCTTGGTCAGGACATAGCCCGTCGCTTCGGGCGGGGTGACGTAGGCTCCACCCGACTTTTCGAAGGCGTATTCGTAGCCTTCGAGGTCGGTGAGGATCGCGTATTCGGAGAGCCCTTCTTCTGCTTCTTCTGCGGAGGGGACGAATTCCTTGACGCTGCGCCATTCCGCGCCGCCCGCTGCTTCGACCGCGACGCCGGGTTTCCAGCCCTGGCCGAGGACCCCTTCGGCTTCTGCGGTCGCGTTGCGCGAGCTGTGGGTGCGGGTGAATTCGAGTGCCGAGCCCCAACCGGGGATCGAGACGTCGGTGCGCGAGACCGTGAAGTTGCCGGTGAGGAGGTCAACCGAGCCCGGCCCCACGGTAGTGGTGGCGTCTTTTGGCCCGCCGATGAAGCGATTGACGGTCGCGTTGACCGGGACGCTGAAGCCGGCGACCCCGGGAGAGGGCCCCTCAAAGAGGGCTCGCACCTGGAGTTTGCCGCCGTGGCTTCTCAGCGCGCTCGTCGTGTGCGCCGCGTCGAAGTAGACGGACTTGGATTTGCTTTCGCCCGACATCGCGATCGGCCATTTGACTTCTTTTCCTTCGCCGTCGCGGACGAGGTTGGTCGGGATCGTCTGGAAGGTGCCGCTGTTGCCTTCGCGGAACTGGTAGGTGACGCCGGTCGTGCCTGCCACGACTTCGCTGGTGAGCGTCAGCCGCCGCGCGGTCACCGTGCCCTCCGCCGGGGAGATCAGCTTGCTGCCCGCAGGGGCCGGCAGGTAGTAGACGACCGAGAGGTAGGGGCGGTTTTCGGGGTTCGGGGCGGCGCTCGATTCAAAGCGCGCCGTGCGCTGGGTGCAAGAGGTTTTGGTGCATTCGCGGGATTTGTCGTCGATCAGCTTCGCCAGGTAGCTGACCGTGCCCGAGCTGGCATGGCCTTTGATGAGGGTGGACTGGATCGCGGAGACCGCCGTGGTGGGGAATTTCCACCAGCCTTCTTTGACTTCGCCCGGAGCGAGTTTGCCGAGTTCTTCGGTGTAGTCGCTGCCTTCGGTGGTCCAGTTGTTGCCGGTCTTCTGCTTGGCCTTGGTCCAGCTAACGCCACTGTCCCATGCTTTGTCCACGCGGCGTAGTTCGATGCCGCTGGTGTTCTGGGCGGCTTCGCTTTGGTGCAGCCCGACGGTGGCGCTCGCGACGTAGGATTCAGCGGGGATCACGCTGTTGAGGTTGAAGCTCAGCAGGGTGCGGAACCATTCGTCTTCGGCGCTGCTCAGTTTCGGCCAGTAGGCCGCGGTCAGGACTTTGGCGCCGCTGGTGCCGCAGGCAGCCGTGTTGTTGCTGGCGGCTTTGCCGCCGAAGGAGCAGTCGAGGTTGGGCGTCGGCACGGTGACGGTCGGATCCAAGTGGGCCGGCCAAACCCGGTCGGCCTGGGCGAGCCATTCCGGGTCGGCTTTCACGGTCAGCCGCCAGTCTTGTCCGTTTGGCTCGAGGTCGTAGCTCGCCGCGTGAGAGACGGCGGCGTCAGGGGCGCTGTCGGTGATCGTCGGTGCTGGGAGAGTGGCGATCAGTTCTTCGCTGGCGTTGCGGAACTCGATGTCTCCTTCTTCGCTCAGGCTGGGGGTAAGCCCCGTGGAGGTATCCAGGTCGAAGGTGAAGCTGGAGGGCTGGGAGGCATCGGCGATTTCGATGTCCTCCTTGAGGCCGTTGGCGAGGCCGGTGTAGTCGAAGGAGAGGTTGCCGCTGGGGGATTCGTAGCTCGCGATCTTGCCTTCGAGCTGCACGGCTTCGGTGCTGGGACCAACGAGCTGCGTGCTGATCCATTCTTCGCCGATCGCAAAGCGAGCCCTACCGGAGTCGATCTGGGCGGGAAGGTCTACGTCGAAGTCGTTGGGGCCGTTGGTCAGGCTTGCCCCATTGGGGTCTTCCCGAAGCGCATCGCCGATCGGCGTCCATTCGTCTTCTTCATCGCGATAGTTGATCGGGCTGGGATAGATCCTCGTTTCGCGGCCGCCGGCTTCCAGGCGAAACGTCTGCGAGTTCGCTGTGCGGTCGGCGACGATTTCTGGACCGGGTTCCAACGACGGGTAGGCGGACACAGCGGTCGTATTGTCGGGTTCGTCCTGCTCCGCGAGTGCGATGCCCGAACCGATAACGAGCAGCATTATCGCAATCGCTGCAACAAGCTTGATCCCCTTCACTGAGTTCCCCCTATTGCTGATTTGACTGGATTTGTCGAAAAGATGAGATGCCTCTCGGCATCACAGAGCTTTGCTCGAATTACTGCTGTTGGCCCCTTGCGGCGCCCCTCCCTGAAAACTTGGTTTTGCCGCTTCATCAATCGCGTCGACCAAGACGAAGCGAAGTTCGGAACCAATGACCAGCTCTACGACCCCAGCCTCTACAAGCGTGCAAAGGTGGTAGTCGAGGGTCGATGGGGTCTTGGCCTCATCCCAAATCTGGTGAAGCTCGTTAGCCGTCACCGGCGTGTCGAATGCGTGCATTACCGCCAAGACAGCCAGCTTGGTCTCGTTGATGGGGGAACGGGCGCGCCTCCGTGAAAGAGAGCGCCCGTTCCGGTCCATCGTTTTCCTCCACACCTCAAGTGCAGAGGTGAACGTGCAGGCATACGCCGCCGCTGCTGCAAGTCGGCGGCGGCGCGGCGCTGCTGGGTGGAAGTACGTTGACTTAACATGTGACTGGTTTTGCGCCCCAGGCGACAGGTATGTGTGTGTGGCCTCGCCGTCCGGGGCGCTTTCCTTGAATCAGGTCCCACCATCGGTACTGCTTTGCTGACGAACCCGGGGCGGTAATCTGATCTGGAGTGTTGAACAGTCTCAGATCGGTACGCTTGGGTCAACTCGAATTTGATTAGCGTTCACTGTTTGCTGATCGGCACTCGCGACGATCCCTTCGTTATCCGTGGGCGCGCACGCTCAAAGGCCATCAGCGAAGCCACTACGGTCACCCCAGTCTCCCCCGACTTGGCCATGCGATTAGCCGCCCTGCCCGCAATGTCCTGCACACTTTTCAATTTTTCCATGACCTCAGAATCGCCAGTCCAGCAGGCGGTGAGAAAGTTGTCGAGTTCGATCCTTCCCTCTGCGTCGAGGCAAGGTTCATCCGACATCACGACGCAGGACTCATCGCTGGCCATCTTCTTGTTCCGGTAAGCCGCGACGGCCTCGGTCAAGGTCCATTGAAGGTGTACGCCAGCAGCTTCTTGGCGCTCCTCTGGCGACATCTTCTTGGCCTCCTCGCGACTCGTAAAAGGCCGGGCAACTGCTCGGTAAACCGCTTTCTTGAAGTTGCCTTTTCCCTGGTAGCCGACAAATTCGATGCAGCCGGCGTCATAGAGATCGCGCAGGTGATTGGTCACGTGTGGCGTGTCCTCGCCAATCATCTGGGCAATGTCGGCCGCGCTGAACTCTCCCTCGTGGAGGATGATGAGCGATTCCTGCCGGATGCGGTGATTCAACGGATACATAGGTGCCTGCTCCGGCAGCCGGGACCGCTCCCTAGCTGGCCTCCGTCCAGGCTTTAGCTCCGCGTGCTTCATGCCTCCGTTTTCCTCCGATCAATTCTGTTGAAGTTCTTAGGCGCGCCTGAGCATAAGTCCTCGCTCCCGCTCAGGCATCATTAGCGCTAACTAAGACCCCAGCGCTAAGAATTTCCTTAGCATTCCCCTTTGGCCCTGGCAACCCCGCCGGGCCCGACAGGCGGGAGGGGGTGAGCAAGGATGAAGATCGCGTCCGTCGATTCGGTCGTGCCGCTTCTGCAGACGTTTAAGACGAAGTAGGCACACCGTGATACGGGCCGGTCCCTGGCCGCTCGCTCAGGAAAAGGGACCGGCCTATTCGTCAGCGCAACAGGTCGCTCGCGTTGAGGCCCACGGCTTCTGCAAGCTTCTGGACCGTCGAGACCTGCGGGTCGCGCTTGCCGCCCTCGATTCTCGATACCTCGGTTGCATGGACGCCGCTCCGATTCGCGACTTCCTCTTGCGTCATCCCGGCCCGCACGCGGGCACGCCGAAGGTTCCTGCCGAGGTCGCCACACACGCAGGGGATCGTCGGTGTTCAGGGCGCATATCTCCATAGGGAATTTCACAAGTCGGGCGGGAGGCTATCGCGCCCTGCGGAAGATCGATCTTTCCTGTGGGGCTTTGCGGACAGGCAAACGAAGACCGCCGGCAACTCCAGAGGGCGAAATTCCAGGGTGGACGGAGGGTGGCATGGCGGGCAAGAGAGCCGTGTGAGACGTGGTGGAGGGGGATCGAAAAACAGCAACGGCACGTCTGGAGGTTCGAGATGAGAGCTATAGCGATGCAGATCGAAGTGGAGCCACTGGAGGCGGGGGCTACTCGGGACAAGCGGCTCGTGAGGTTCATCGGGCGGCATGGCATTGTCTCGTGTGGCCATGTGATGCGCGAGTTTCAGATCGGGCGAACGGCTGCCTATCGGCTGGTCAAAGCGTACAAGGACCGCGGGCTGCTCGGGCGCGATACGACGCTTCGAAACGAGCAGCCCGTCCTCTACGCCACGCGGGAGGGGCTGCGCTGGACGGCCACGCGCGAGCAGCTAACCGCCGCCGTGGAGCGCAAGCGAGCCGAAGTCCAGGCGCTCTGCGATGCCGCCGAGCGCGAGGCGCAGCAGGCGGCGGAGCGGCTGGCGCGGGTGAAGCGCGACTACACCCACGGCGAGCTGACCGTCGCCGAGTGGCGCGAGCTGCGAGCCGACCTCGCGTCCGAACTCGACGCGGCACAGGCCCAGGCGGAGAGGCTGCACGAGCGCCTGCGCTCGGTCGAGGCCGACACGGCCGTCACCGATGTCGAGACCGAGCTACTGGAGCAACTCGCCCGCATCCGCGCCGCCGGCGCGGGAGAGATCACGGACGCCGCCGGGGTGGCGGCAGTGCGGTCGGCGCTGCTGCGGCTCTTCGACGGCTTCGTCCTGCATCGCGACGTGCCCGAGCAGGCCCATGTCGAGCTGATCGGGGAATACTGGATCGAGCCGATCGTCAGCCAACAGGCTATCGAGGGCTACGACGAGAAGCTACGGCCGGTGCTCGCGCGGAAACCGCTTGAGCAAGCGGAAAACAATTACGCCGAAGCCTTGCTCTTGTAGTAGTCCGCGTTGATCTCCGCGTACTTGGCCCACTCGGCGGGCAGCTGGTCCTCGGCGAAGCAGGCGTCGACCGGGCAGGCCTCTACGCAGGCGTCGCAGTCGATGCACTCGTCCGGATCGATGTAGAGCATCTCGACCGAGTCGTAGTCGGGCTCGTCCGGCGTCGGGTGGATGCAGTCGACGGGACAGACCTCGACACACGAGTTGTCCTTGGTGCCGATGCACGGCTCGGCGATGACGTAGGTCATTCGAGGCTTTCTCCTGGGTCGTCTTTTCGGTGCGCGGCGAAAGGCCTGGCCCCCGCCAATGCGCGGACGCACATTTTAGGGATTGCGCGGCGGCGGAGCACCACCACTAGCATCGGCCCCTCGATGCTGCTGCTGACCGGGGCGACTGGAAGCGTTGGATCGCGGCTGCTGCCGCTGCTGCTCGACAGGGGCGAGGAGGTGCGCTGCCTGGTCCGCGAGCCGCGACGACTGGGGACACGCCGCATCGACGTGCAGATCGCGCTCGGCGACCTCGGCGAGATGTCGGATCCCTATCTGGTGCGCCAGGCGCTGCGCGGGGTCGACACGGTGATCCACCTGGCGGCGACGATCCGCGACCAGCCGCCGCGCCGGATCGAGGAGCTGAACGGGTTGGCCACGGTGCGCCTGCTGCGGGCGGCCGAGCGCAGCGGCGTGGGGCGCTTCGTCTTCTTCAGCGCCCTCAACGCCTCGGTCGCCCAGCGCACCCGCTTCTTCCGCGCCAAGTGGCTGGCGGAGCGGGCCGTCGCCTCCTCTCCCCTGCATTCGACGATCTTCGCCCCGTCGATCGTCTACGACCGCACCGACCCCTGGCTGACGCTGCTGCGTCGCTTCTCCTTCCTGCCGGTGCTGCCGGTCTCGGGCGACGGCCGGGCACGCTTCGAGCCGATCTGGGCGCAGGACGCCGCTCGCTGCGTCGTCGGCGCGCTGGAGCGGGGCGAGCGTCAGCGCTACGAGCTGGCGGGGCCCGAGACCCTCAGCTACGACGAGATGTCCGACCTGGTCAGCCGC
Source organism: Solirubrobacterales bacterium (assembly GCA_036496625.1). Classification (GTDB taxonomy): domain Bacteria; phylum Actinomycetota; class Thermoleophilia; order Solirubrobacterales; family 70-9; genus VRUE01. Next base: position 93,434 of record DASXKW010000047.1, read on the forward strand.
GTCGCCGGGCGCCCGCGTCCGCTCGTCCACGTACCGTTGCCGCTGATCCGCTCCAGCCTGATCGCGATGCGCTCCCTTTTCGGCGAGGCCGTGTTTGCAACCTGGGAGGAGGCGGAGTTGATGGAGGTTCCGATGGTCAGCGAGCGTGGCACGGCCGACGCCGAGGCGCTCGGAGTCGAGCCGAGGAGGATGATCGATGTCCTGGAGGGTCCCTAGGCACGCTGCGGTCCTGGCGCTCGCCCTGGTTGCGATCGCGGGCGCCGGGCGGGCATCGGCGCTGACGCTCGTCCCACCGAAGCCCGATGTCCTCTTCGGCGTCAGCGACCGGGGGACGACGCAGAGCTTCAACGAATTCGCCGAACTCCTCGTCAAGCACCCTGCCCTGCTGGAGACCTTCCACCCCTGGGGCAACAGCCTCAACCAGGCCTACGAACGCTGGCGCGAAACCTCGACCCGACCGATCCTGGCGATCGCGACGGCGGACGACCAGAACCTGAGCGAGCTGATCACGCCGGAGCAGATCGCGCTCGGGGCGGGCGACGACTACCTGCTCCAGCTCAACGACTTCTTCGCCAAACGCGGCCTGCCCGCCTACATCCGGCCGCTGGGCGAGCCCAACCGCTGCCTCAACGTCTGGTCGGCGTTCAACTGCGACGGCACCCAGAAGGGGGGCGAACACACGACCGGCTGGTACAAGCAGGCCTTCCGCCGCATCGTCGCGATCGTGCGCGGCGGCCAGACGCTGGAAGGGATCGACGCGACGCTGGCCGAAATCGGGCTGCCGCCGCTGAACCGCGCCAAAGGCCCGAACCCGACGAGCCTGCCGGCTGCGCCGGTGAGCATCATCTGGAGCCCGCTGCCCGGAGGATCGCCGCGCGTGAAGGGCAACTTCCCGGGCAACTACTGGCCTGGCAGCCGCTGGGTCGACTGGGTCGGAACCGACTTCTACTCGGAATATCCGGTCTGGGAAGACCTCAACCGCTTCTACGCCGGCAGGCAGTGGAAAGGCAAGCCGGTCTCGATCACCGAGTGGGCCGTCTCCGGCAAGGACGAACCGCGCTTCGTCAAAGAATTCATCGCCTGGACCGTGAAGCACCCCCGCGTCCGCATGCTCGTCTACTACGACGGCTTCGGCCCGACCGAAAACCCCTACGACGTCCGCCTCTACCCCCGCACCACAAACACCCTGCGCCTGAAGATCCGTCGCCCCAACTTCCTCCAATACGCCGAATACAACGCGGGCGGGCTTCCCCCACTCCCCCCGCCCAAAACCGCCACGCCCCGCTAACACAACCGCCGACGGGCCTAAAACACCAGACGGGCTGGTGTTTTAGGCCCGTCGGCGGGGGGTTGGTTGGGTTAGAAGGGCGCGGATCGTCTCGGCGAGACTTTGCGGTTCACGGTCAATCTGCTCCCAGGTGCAACGAGCCACACGCCAGCCGGCCAATAGGAAACGTTGCTCGCGACGGCGGTCACGCTGGAAGGCCGAATCCGTGTCGTGATAGCGCCGGCTGTCGGCTTCTACGATCAAGCTCGCGTCACGCCAGAGGAAGTCAGGCATGAGGCGGAGGCCTTCCACCGAGAGCGGCGCATTTACCTCCGGCTGCGGCAGCCCAGCTCGAGTGCACAGTCGAAGAAATCTACGCTCCATCTCGCTGCGCGTACGCTTGGTCTGTGGATGGATTTCGTCGAGCAACATCCGCAATCGCGCCACGCCACGGCGTCCTCTGCTTCGCTTGATCAACCCGCGTACGCCGACTTGATCGAGCAGGCCAAGCACCTCCGCCTCGGAGATCGCCTTTCTCAACTCCCAAACCGGGATGACCGCCGCGAGGTCCAACAGGGTGCGCGCTATACCGGTGCATGGAATTCCATGCAGAGTGTCTCGGTCGACATCCGCAAGGTTCCCATCCCGGTGTGCGTCGATCCCTCTGGGAATGCGTCCCCGGCGGTTTGGCGCGGTCACGTCGATGCATGTGCGATCGTCGTCCCTGATACCCCACAGGGCCGCTGCCGAGCGATGAGACAGGAGCGCATTGGGGCTACAGGCGAGCACCGCCGCCATCCGCCGCCCGTTGGAATCCAGGCGACGATGGCCCACCGCGTAGACGCCGTGATGAACCCGGTGCAACGTCCCGGCCGATGCTCGCTCTTGCACCGTCGTCTGATCTATCCCCAGGCTCCGCAGCTGATCTACCGAGACCAGTCCGTACTGCCGCTCAGCGATCTCGGCAATGTGTCGATCCCACCGTGCCGCAGACCCCCGCCGACGGGCCCAAAACAACACCCCGGGGGGGGGTTTGGGCCCGT
>DASXKW010000048.1:0-11382 GCA_036496625.1 Solirubrobacterales bacterium
CGGGGGCGGCGGGCGACACAACCGATGGTGGTCAGACCTCCGGGTCGACACCCAGGCTAGGAGTCAGCCCGTCGCCTTCCCGAGAACCAACCGGCCCGGTCGGACACCAGCCGCCGACCGTGGGCCGACGATGACAGTGACGGCAGGCTAGTCCGTAGCGAGCGCATCCGAGGTTCACCACATTGGGGTGGGGTCAAAGTCGGATGCGCTGTCGTAGCCACGACTGAGTTTCGATCACCCCGACGCCGGCCAGGGCGGCGACGAGCGGCATCATCACCAGCACCCGGCGAGGCGAGGCGACCAGCAGGGCGCTGATCGCCGTGATCGCGACGAAGATCGTCGCCAGCAGCAGCGCCTCCCAGCGCCGCTGCAGCGCAAGCGCGAACAAGCCGATCAACCCGAAGGCGACAAGCAGCCAATGCAGCACCTCCCAGACCGGCATTCGCATCACGTCGCGAGGCCCATGCGACCAGATCCGCCCGATCTTGGTGGCGACGAATCCCAGATATTCGAGCGGCTCTTCGCTGATGTCGTCCCAGAGCTGTTCCTTTCCCATCCGCGAGAGCGCCCTGTCGCTTTCCAGCCCGGGGTAGCGCTGGGCAGCCAACCGAGCCAGGATCTGCTCGAGCCGCAGTCGCTGGACGGCGTCCGGTCCGAACAGCTGCGGATGGTGCGCCACCACCTCCGCCCCGACCTTTTCGGGATCGCCATCCGATGGCAGGTACGTCCCGGCAAACAGCACCTGACCCCCGCCGGTGGAGATCGGCACCAGCCGGTCGAGCGCGATCGCATTGCGCGCCGTCCACGGCAAGACGACGATCGCAACGCCGAGAAGCAAAACGGCTGCCTTGGTCAGGGCATCCTGCCAACCGTCCCTCCAACCCTCGGCGAGCACAACCAAGCTCACAAGCAAGACGACCGCGAGGTACTCCGGGCGCACCAGGGCCAGTGCCCCGAAAAGGACACCCGGAAGGAGCCATCTCTCGCGCAGGTGGCGCGGGGGAGGGGGGTCGAGGACAGCCCGCGGACTGCCCGCAGGCCCCCCTGTCCCGCGACAGGACCCGCGCGCCAGATTGGCCTGTCCCATGTCCATTGCCCAGAGCGTCGCCAGAACCCCACCCGAGAGCAACGCCGCAGCCAACGGCTCACCCATCAACATTCCCTGGTACTCGAGTAGGGCGGGGTAGATCGCGATGGCTGCCGCGCCGATCAAGCCTGCGCGGGGCCCCGAGAGCCGGCGGCCGATCAGATACGCAAAGGGGATCGCCAGCGCGCCGAGCAGGGCGAGCAGGACCCGCGCCGTCCGTTCATGGATCCCGCCGGTGACCTCGTAGACGCCGGCAGCGAAGAGCGGCAGTCCCGGCGAGTAGTTGCTCGCCGGTTGGGTCGCTTCGCTGCCCAGGGCGAAGCCGCGGCCTTCGTCGAGGTTGCGGGCGATCTTGGCGTACGCCATCGCGTCGAAGACGGGGGCGCGGCCCCGCCAGGCGTCGTCGATCCGCAGGCCCAGCCCAAGCAGCAGGACGATCGCCAGGGCAGCGAGGCCAGCCCGCCCGCCGTTGCGCTCCGCGAGGCCGCTCATCGTCGGGATGCTATGGCGCGCTGCGTCGCCCCGGTCCGCTACGCTGCCGCGACTTATGCGCGTTCTCATCCTTGGGGGCGACGGCTACCTGGGCTGGCCGACGGCCCTGAGGTTCTCGGCTCGCGGCCACGAGGTCTCGGTCGTCGACGACTTCTCCCGCCGCCGCTGGCACGAAGAGGCCGGCACCGCCTCGCTGACGCCGATCGGGAGCCTCGATCAGCGCATTGACGCCTGGAAGGAGCTCTCCGGCGAGGCCAAGATAGGCAGCTTCGTCGGGTCGGTCCAGGATGGCGACTTCCTCGAAGACGTCGTCGCCGAGGTCAGGCCCGACGTGGTCGTGCACTACGGCCAGCAGGCGTCGGCGCCTTACTCGATGGCCTCGCGCGAGAAGGCGGTCGAGACCCAGTACGCGAACGTGATCGGCAACCTCAACCTGCTCTTCGCGATCCGCGACCACGTCCCCGATTGCCATCTGGTCAAGCTCGGCACGATGGGCGAGTACGGCCAGCCTGAGATCGACATCGAGGAGGGCTACATCGAGATCGAGCACAAGGGGCGCCGGGACACCCTGCCGTTCCCGAAGCTGCCGGCCTCGCTGTACCACTGCTCGAAGGTCCACGACTCGACCAACATCCACTTCGCCTGCCGCACCTGGGGGTTGCGCGCGACCGACCTCAACCAGGGCGTCGTCTACGGGATCGCGACGGAGGAGAGCGCCCGCGACGAGCGCCTGATCACCCGCTTCGACTACGACGAGGTCTTCGGCACGGTGCTCAACCGCTTCTGCTTGCAGGCGGTGGTCGGCCATCCGCTCACCGTCTACGGCGCCGGCACGCAGACGCGTGGCTTCCTCAACATCCGCGACACGCTCGCCTGCGTGGAGTTGGCGGCGGCGAACCCCGCCGAGCGCGGCGAGTTCCGCGTCTTCAACCAATTCACCGAGCAGTTCTCGGTGCTGGAGCTGGCCGGGCTGGTCAAGGGCGCCGCCGAGCACCTCGGCTACAGCGTCGAGATCCAGCACGTCGAGAACCCGCGGGTCGAGAAGGAGAAGCACTACTACAACGCGATCCACACCAAGCTGCTCGATCTCGGCCTCGAGCCTACCCTGCTCGGCGAGGAGCTGGTCGAGTCGATGATCCATGCGATCGAGCGGCACAAGGGCCGAGTGATCGAGGCCTCGATCGATCCCCATACGCGCTGGAACCCCGGCGCCCCGGTGAAGCTCTAAATCGCCTGCGGGACAGGCACAGAGCCGCTGGTACCATCGCGAGTCCGATGAGAGCAGCCGATGCGCTTATGCAGAGCCTGAAGGCCGAGGGCGTGGAGCACGTCTTTGGGATTCCCGGCGGGGCGAACCTGCCCACGTATGACGCGCTCGTCGATGCGGATTTCCGTCATATCCAGGTGAGGCATGAGCAGGGCGGGGGCCATGCCGCGGAGGGGTACTCCAAGGCGTCGGGTCGCGTCGGCGTTGCCTTCGCCACCTCCGGGCCGGGTGCGACCAACCTGGTCACGGCGATCGCAGACGCGATGCTGGACTCGGTGCCGACCGTCTTCATCACCGGCCAGGTGCGGACCGAGCTGATCGGCACCGACGGCTTTCAGGAGGCCGACATCCTCGGCGCCACGCTGCCCTTCGTCAAGCACTCCTTCCAGGCGACCGATCCGCGCCAGATTCCCGAGTACGTTCACGAGGCCTTCCACATCGCCTCCTCCGGGCGCCCGGGGCCGGTCCTGCTCGACATCCCGCAGGACCTCTCGCGGGCCGACATCGAGTACGCGCCGCGCACCGAGCCGGTCGAGCTGGCCGGCTACAAGCCGCCTCACGGCGGCAACATCAAGCAGATCCGCATCGCCGCCAAGGCGATCGCCAACGCGCGGCGGCCGATTCTCTACACCGGTGGCGGCGTGGTCAACGCCAACGCCTCCGAGGAGCTGCGCGAGCTGGCCGCGGCCGAGCGCTTCCCGGTCACCTCGACCCTGATGGGCCTCGGCGCCTACCCGGCCTCGGGAGAGCAGTGGTTGGGGATGCTCGGCATGCACGGCACCCGCGCCGCCAACTACGCGATGGACGAGGCCGACCTGATCGTCGCGATCGGCGCCCGCTTCGACGACCGCATCACCGGCAAGCTCTCCGAGTTCGCGCCCCACGCCAAGTTCATCCACATCGACGTCGACCCGGCGGAGATCTCCAAGAACGTGCCCGCCCACATCCCGATCGTCGGCGACGCCAAGCTGGTCCTTCCGGAGCTGACCCGCGAGTACCGGGCGCTGCAGACCGACGCCTCGCGGCTCGACCCGTGGTGGAAGCAGATCGAGGCCTGGCAGGAGGAGCACCCGCTGCGCTACGAGCCCGGCAAGGACGGCGAGATCAAGCCGCAGTTCATGATCGAGGCGATGCACAGGGCGACGCAGGGCGATGCGATCGTCACCTCCGACGTCGGCCAGCACCAGATGTGGGCGGCGCAGTACTACGGCTTCGACAGGCCCCGTCGCTGGATCAATTCGGGCGGGCTGGGGACGATGGGCTTCGGGCTTCCCGCCGCGATCGGCGCCAAGGTCGCCTGTCCCGACGAGAAGGTCGTCTGCCTCGCCGGCGACGGCAGCCTGATCATGAACTGCCAGGAGCTGGCGACCTGCGTCAGCCAGGACATCCCGGTCAAGGTCTTCCTGATGAACAACGGCTACATGGGCATGGTTCGCCAGTGGCAGGAGCTCTTCTGGGACCGCCGCTACAGCTCGGTCGAGATGGGCCCGAGCCCGGATTGGGTGAAGCTGGCCGAGGCCTTCGGCGCCGCCGGGATGCGCTGCGAGGACGCCGCCGACCTCGAGGAGATGATGGCCAAGGCGCTGGAGATCGACGGCCCGGTCCTGCTCGACGTGCGCGTCTCGCCCGAGGAGAACTGCTTTCCGATGATCCCCGCCGGCGCGGCAGCAAGGGACATGGTGGGCTGATGGAGGCGGGGACCCCACAGCTGGTGAAGCTCGAGGAGCTGCGCGTTCCGGGGCAGCTCAGCGGGCGCAAACACATCCTCTCGATCCTGGTCGAGAACAAGCCGGGCGTGCTGGCGCGGATCGCCGGCCTCTTCTCGCGGCGCGGCTTCAACATCGACACCCTCGCGGTCGGGCCGACCGACGACCCGAGCATCTCCCGCATCACCCTCACCCTCGACGGAGCCGTGCACCCGATCGACCAGGTGACCAAGCAGTTGCACAAGCTGGTCAACGTGCTGAAGATCCGCGACATGGAGCCGGAGGAGACGGTTGCCCGCGAGATGGCGATGTTCAAAGTCTCCTCGGCGGTCGAGAACCGGGCCGAGATCATCCAGTTCGCCGAGATCTTCCGGGCCAAGATCGTCGACGTCTCGCGCCGTTCGATGACGATCGAGGTGACCGGCTCCGCCGACAAGATCGAGGCCTTCGAGCGGATGATCCGCCCTCATGGGCTCATAGAGATGGTCCGCACGGGAGAGATCGCGATCGCCCGTGGCGCCGACTGAGACCCTCCTCGCCGGCCTGAGCGAGAAGGTCGAGGAGGCCGTCGCTCGCAGGCGGCGGACCGTCGTCAGCGTCACTGCGCCGGTCGAGGAGATCGATCCATGCGCGGCTGTTTTTGCCTCACGGTTGGCCTCGGACCGCTGGTTCTGCTGGGAGCAGCCGGATCGGGAATTCGCCCTGGGGGCGCTCGGCGTCGCCCAGGAGGCGACTTCTCGGGGCCCGAACCGCTTCCGGGACGTCGCCCGCGAGTGCCTGAGCGGCGGCGAGGCGATCATCGACGAGCCGCCGGGCCTGCCCGCTGGAGCTGGAGCCGTCTGGGTCGGTGGCTTCGCCTTCGATCCGGAGGGTGGCAGCACTTCGGCCTGGTCCTCGCTGGCGCCGGCCTCGCTGGTCTTGCCGGAGCTCTCGATCTGCCGCAGCGGCGAGGAGGCCTTCCTCACGGTCAACGCGATCGTCCACCCTGGCGACAGCGCCGAGGAGGCGGTCGGCGCCGTCAGCGCGCGCCTCTCGAGCCTGCGCGGCGATCCACTGCCCCTGCTCGACCCGCATCCGACTGAGCGGGTCGAGATCAGCAGCGCTCTCCCCCCGGGCGATTTCGAGCGGACGATCACGGCCGCCACCGATCGGATCGGGGCGGGGGAGATCTCGAAGGTCGTATTGGCCCGTGAGGTGCTGGTCAGCGCCGGGGCGGCGCACGACCCCGCCGCCCTCTTCGCGGCGATGCGCGAGCAGTTCTCTTCCTGCTTCTGCTTCTGCTGCGGCACCCCGGAAGCCGCCTTCATCGGCGCCAGCCCGGAGCTGCTGCTGCGCCGCTCGGGCGCGGGCGTCTCCACGGTGGCTCTCGCCGGCTCGACCCGGCGCAGCTCCGACCCGGCCGTCGACGACCACCTCGGCGAGCAGTTGCTGCGCAGCGACAAGGATCGCCGCGAGCACGAGATCGTCGCCGAGCGAATCGCCCGCACGCTGCGCCCCCACGCGGTCTGGGTCGAGGCGGCGCCCGAGCCGGAGATCGTCAAGGTGGCGAACATCCAGCACCTGGCGACGCCGATCGTCGCCCAGCTGACAGAGCCGCGCTCGGCGGTCGAGCTGGCCGGGTTGCTGCACCCGACCCCGGCGGTGGGCGGGGAGCCCAAGGAGGCGGCGAAAGCGGCGATCGCTGAGCTCGAGCAGATGGATCGCGGCTGGTACGCCGGCCCGGTCGGTTGGATGGACTCAACCGAGGACGGAGAGTTCTGCGTAGCCCTGCGCAGCGCCCTGCTGCGTGACCGCGAGGCCCATCTCTACGCCGGCGTGGGCGTGGTGGCAGGTTCGGACCCGGCTGCCGAGCTGGCCGAGACCGAGATCAAGCTGCAGGCGTTGCTGCCGTTGCTGGCGGAGTAGCCGCTGTGCCCGCCCGGGGCTTCATCCCGAGCGCTTTCGGCGTGGCACTTCGACCTCAATCAAGCCCGTGCCCGCCGCCAGTGCTTCGCCGAGATGCTCCACGGAGCTCAGCTTCCTGTACGGGAGGTCGAAAAGGTTGGCTGCTCTCGCGACGTCGACGTCGCGCGGTGTGGCAAGCAGGGCTTCGAATTCGTCCTCGGGCAGCAGGTCGGCCTGGGGCAGCAGCTCGAAGATGCCGCCGCCCTGGTTGTTGATGACCACGATCCGGACCGGTGCGGAGACATCGCGGAGGGCGGCCAGGCCGCCGATGTCGTGCAACAGGCCGAGGTCGCCGGTGACGATCGTTGTCGGCCGGCCGCTGGCGCGGGCGGCGCCGATTCCGGAGGAGACCAGTCCGTCGATCCCATTGGTCCCGCGGTTGCAGAGGAAGAGGGCGTCGGTCTCGCTTGGCGCCAGGAACGCCTCCTGATCGCGAATCGGCATGCTCGAGGCGGTGTAGACGAGATCGCCGTCGGCGTGGGCTCGCCCGAGGGCGAAGTGGAGGCGGGGCTCGGTCATCTCCTCGGGGGCTTCCAATTCGCTGGAAAGCGCAGCGCGCGCGGCTGCCTCCGCATCGAGCCAGCGGGATGGCGGCGGCCGTTGCTGGTTGCCGAGCCGCGCGGCCCAGCCGGCCGCCAGCTCGGTTGGATCGGCGCGCAGCAACGCAGCTGCCCGCTGGGTCGGCTCGTTCCAGCCACAGCGCGGGTCGATGACGATCTGATCGGCGCCTGACTTGGCCAGCCAGCTGCGCAGCGGCTTGCTCGTCGGCATCTCGCCGAAGCGCAAAACCAGCTCCGGCCTGACCGACTCGCGGAAGCGCTCGTCGCGCAGCAGGCGGTCGTAGGCGGAGACGACGTGGGAGCGATCATGGGGTCCGCAGCGCAGCTGCGAGGTCGGCTCGGCGAGGATCGGGAAGCCGGATGCCTTTGCGAGCTGGGCGAGCGGTTCGCGCAGCTCCGGATCGAGCTGGCGGCCGGCGACGATGACGCCGGCGCCGGTGTCGGAGATATGGCCGGCGACCTCGTGGAGCAGGAAGGTCGACGGCTCCATGTCGATCGGCGTCACCGCGGTCAGCGGTCGCCCGTCCCGCCCTTCCAGCGCCAGTGGGTCGGTCGCGGTCACTGCGCCCTCGACAGGAGCCGGGGACAACGGCTCGCGCCAGGGCAGGTTGAGGTGGACCGGTCCGGGTCGCGGCTCGCCGCGTGCGGCCGCCAACGCCCTGCAGGCGACTGAGCGGCAGTGGAGCAGCCCGTCGTCGTCGGCGTCGTGAGTGCCGACTTCGCAGAACCAGCGGACCGAAGAGCCGAAGAGCTTGATCTGGTCAATGGTCTGCCCGGCGCCGATTCCGCGCAGCTCCGGCGGTCGGTCGGCGCTCAGCGCGATCAGGGGCAGCGCCGACTCGTCGGCCTCGCAGATCGCCGGGTGGTAGTTGGCCGCCGCCGTGCCGGACGTGCACAGCATCGCCACCGGCGCCCCCATCGCCTGGGCCGCCCCGAGCGCGAAGAAGGCGGCGGAGCGCTCGTCGACGATCACGCTCACCTCGATCTCCGGCTGGCGCCAAAGCGCCACCGCGAGCGGGGTCGAACGCGAGCCGGGCGAGATCACCGCCAGGCGGACTCCTCCCCGGGCCAGCTCCTCGACGAATGCCGAGGCAAGCGCTGTGTTGCCGTTGGTCGAGTCCATCCTGGGAGACTATTGGCGACTTACCCGTCTATTTGACGGGAAAGTCGCCAGAGGCCCCTCAGAGCCGGTGGGCAGCAAGCGCCGGCTCGTCGATCTCGACGCCGAGGCCCGGGCCGGCCGGTGGATAGAGCATGCCGTTGCGGATCTCGCACTCGGCTGAGGCGATGGTTGAGGAGAAGAGGCGCTGCGTGGCGAGGCCGTGGGCCAGGCCGGAGTCCTCCGTGCCGGCTGCCGCGCGCAGGGTCTGCGCGACCTGGGCGGCAGCAGCGACCCCGATCGGACCGTCGAGGGCGCTGGAGATGAAGGACGGCAGCACCTCGGCGATCTCGATCGCCGCCTCCGGCCCGCCGACCTTGGAGAGCTTGATTCCGGTGAGCGCGCAAGCGCCAATCGCCATGGCCCGCTCGGCGTCGGCACGGCTCTCGACGCTCTCGTCGGCGGCGATTGGGATTGAGGTCGCAGCCGCAACCTCAGCCGCTTCCTCCAGCGTGGCCACGGGTTGCTCGGCGAACTCGACCTCGAGCGGCTCCAGGGACCTGAGCATCTGCTTAGCTCCGTCCACGTCCCAGGCGGCATTGGCATCGACCCGAATCCGGGCCCGCGGCCCGACCGCCTCGCGCACCGCGAAGACCTGGCCGAAATCGTCGTCGGTTCCGAGCTTCAGCTTGAAGGTGTCGAAGCCCTCGGCGGCCCAGCGCGCCGCATCGGCGGCGACCGCAGCGGGCTCCCCGGCGACCAGGGTCGCGTTGCACGTGAGCGGCGCGGTCTCGGCTGGCCCGATCGAGCCTTCCGCCGCGGCGCGCCGGCCGCGTAGATCGAGCAGTGCGGTGAGCGCCGCGCAGCGGCTGGGGGCGGAGAGGCTGAGCGCATCGCTGCGCAGCGATGCCTCGTCGAGCGAGTCGCGCTCCGCGAGCTGTTCCAGCTCCTCGACCACCTGCGCCAACGCGGCCCCGCCGCGGAGCGAGAGCGGCACCGCTTCGCCGAGCCCGACCAGGCCGTCGTCGGATCGCAAGCGCAACAGCACCATCTCGCGCCGGTCGAGCCGCCCCCGCGCGGTCACGTAGGGCGCGCGGAAGGGAAGCGCGTACGGGATGACCTCGACTTCGGCGATCTTCATGCCACAGAGCATCCCACTCGCCACGAGTCCGCATTGCATGCGCTTGGAATGTGCGAATGCAGATCCGTGGCGCGGCTCAAGCGGCGAGCAGAAGCCCCGCGGAGACGAGCAGGCTGAAGACCGCAAGCAGGGCGCCGGTGCCGGCGAGGGCGCCGTTGAGGGCCGGGCCGTCGGTGCGGTTGGTCATCGCCCGCATCGGGCCGATCGCCATCGGCAGCGCCAGCAGGCCGATCAGCGGGATCAGGCTGCCACCTCCGACCAGCAGGGAGATCGGCAGGACGACGAAGGCGCCGAGGACCAGCATCCGGTACAGCGCGACCGCGTTGCTGCGTCCCGTCCGCACCGCCAGCGTCATCTTGCCCGCGCGTCGGTCGGTCTCCAGATCGCGGACGTTGTTGACGACGAGGATCGCGGTGGCGAGGAAGCCAATCGCGATCGAGAGCCCCAGCGGCAGGGCGTCGAGTTCTTCCAGCTGCACGTAATAAGAGCCGTTGACCGCGACCAGGCCGAAGAAGAGGAAGACGAAGACCTCGCCCAGGCCGGCGTAGCCGTAGGGATGCGGCCCGCCGGTGTAAAGCACCCCGGCGGCGATCGAGACCGCCCCGATCAGCAGGATCACGAGCCCCGCTACCGCGGCCAGGTAGATGCCGCAGGCGATCGCCACCCCAAAGGCGATCCAGGTCGCATGCAGGACTCGCCGCGGCGTCACCAATCCGGCTGAGGTGACCCGCACCGGCCCCAATCGATCGGCTGTGTCGGCGCCCCGTCTGGCGTCGGAGTAGTCATTGGCCAGGTTGGTCCCGATCTGAATGAAGACCGACCCGACGAGAGCGGCCAGAAACGCCCCAACCCTCGGAAGCCTCCCGGCCCATTCGACCGCGGCCGCAGTCCCGACGAGCACCGGAGCTATCGCCGCGGGCAACGTTCGCGGCCTCGCTGCCATCAGCCAGATCCTCATGGTCGGCGCGGGTACTTGCCGAAGTCGGGCTTGCGCCCCTCCTGGTATGCGTTGCGACCCTCCTGTCCCTCCTCGGACATGTAGAAGAGCAGCGTCGCGTCGTGCGAGAGCTGCTGCAGGCCGGTGAGGCCATCCTCCTCGGCGTTGAAGCTCGACTTCAGCAGCCGCAGGGAGAGGGGGGAGAGGTGGAGCATCTCGCGGCACCAGGCGACGGTCTCGCGCTCCAGGTCGGCGAGCGGCACGACCGCGTTGACGAGCCCCATGTCCAGGGCCTCCTCGGCGCCGTAGAGCCGGCATAGGAACCAGACCTCCTTGGCCTTCTTGACGCCGATGTTGCGGGCCAGCAGGCTGGCGCCGAAGCCGCCGTCGAAGCTGCCGACCCGCGGCCCGGTCTGGCCGAATTGGGCGTTGTCGGCGGCGATCGTCAGGTCGCAGACGAGGTGGAGGATGTGGCCACCGCCGACCGCGTAGCCCGCGACCATCGCGATCACCGGCTTGGGCAGGCGGCGGATCTGCACGTGCAGGTCGCCGACGTCGAGCCGGCCGACCCCCTGCTGGGCGACCGAATCGTCGCCGATGTAGCCGTCGTCGCCGCGGATCCGCTGGTCGCCGCCGGAGCAGAAGGCCTCGGCGCCGGCGCCGGTGAAGACGATCGCGCCGACTTCGAGATCGTCGCGGGCGCGGTTGAAGGCGTCGCGCAGCTCGGCCAGGGTCTGGGGACGAAAGGCGTTTCTGACCTCGGGTCGGTCGATCGTGATCTTGGCGATCCCGTCCGACTTCTCGTAGCGGATGTCGCCGTAGGCGGCGGCCATCCGCCACTCGATCGGCGCGTAGAGGTTTTCCTCGGGCGGGGCTTCCTTGTGGCGTTTGGGCATGATGGGCACGATATCCCGCCGATGAAACTCGATGACTGGCTGGCCCAGAGATCTCAGAGCTGTCCTGACAGCACCGCCCTGGTCGCGGACGGCTCCGAGGTCACCTACACCGAGCTCGAGGCGGAGGCGACCTGGGTGGCCCGTCGCCTGATCGCCCAGGGCGTGCGGCGCGGCTCGATCGCGGCGATGACGATGCATCCGCGCCGCGAGCAGGTGGTGCTCGTCCACGCGCTGATGAAGGTGGGAGCGGTGC
>DASXKW010000049.1:0-30583 GCA_036496625.1 Solirubrobacterales bacterium
CGCACCCTGCGCGGGTTGCGGGCGCGGATCGCCTCTCGCTTCCTGGCCCTTGCCGCAGCCGTCTCGCTCAACTACGAACTCGGGCGCAACAGCCGGGCCTTGGTCGACTACGTGGCCTGAGTCGTGGAACTACTCATCTAGAAGCGGGGCCTCGATTCGGCAGCGGGTGTACGGTCAAGATCGAGCAGGGCTCAAATTCCACCGGAAGGAACCCCAAATGGCATCAGCAGAAGTGAAGAGCTTCGATTCACCCGACGAGACCCGCGCATTCGAGGGAAAGGGCCAGGCGGAGGTGGTGCAGCTCGCCGGTCACGCGGTCGCCCTCGGGACCTTCGAGCCAGGCTGGAAGTGGTCGGAGAACGTCAAGCCGATCGCCGGAACCGACTCCTGCCAGGCCGCCCACTTCGGCTACGTCCTCTCCGGCAGCATGCGCGTCTACATGGACGACGGCTCCGAGGTGGAGATCAAGGCCGGCGACGTCGCCGCGATCCCACCGGGACACGACGCCGAGGTGCCCGGGCCCGAGGCCTGCGTGATGGTCGACTTCGGCGAGATCGGCGACTACGCGAAGCGCGGTTGAGGCCTCAGCCAGGCCGGCGACGAGACAGGTAAGCCCGGGAGAAATCGACGAGCTGGCGCCCGCGGTGGACGAAGCCGGCGACGGTGCGGCCGGTGGCGCGGTGGGAGAGATCGAGCTCGTACTCTCCCACCCGGTAGCCGGCGCGGACCGCGTCGACGGTCATCGCCAGCTCCATCCCGTAGCCGCGGGCGAAGGGAAGGGTGGCGCGCAGGACATCCGCGCGCATCGCCCGCTGGCCGGAGATCGGCGCCCCCGCCTCGAAGTTGCAGAGCCGGCGGATCGCCCAGCGGGCGAAGCCGAGGGCCAGGCCGAAGCCACCGCCGGGCCGCTGCCCGAAAGCCGCGACCGCGAGGTCGCAATCGCCACCCGCAACCGCCTCGACCAGCGGCTCGAGCCTCGCCGCCGAGCCGCCGAGATCGCCGTCGCAGAGCAGCGCCAGCTCGGCCGGCTCGGCGTCGCTGAGCGCCGCCTCCGCCGCCGCCGTCACGTTCGCCCCCTTGCCGTGCGGGCGCCCGCGGCTGACGACCTGGGCGCCGGCGGCCATCGCCTGCTCGGCGGTCCCGTCATCGGAAGCGTCGTCGGCCACCCAGATCGCCGCCCCCGGGAAGGCGCTGCGCAGCGCCGAGACGGTGGCGGCGATTCGGTCGGCCTCGTTGCGGGCAGCCACGATCACGGCCAGCGTGGACGCGCCCGCTTCGGGATCCGACTCGGGCCTGGGTCGCTCCGCCGTCACGCGGGGATATTCTCCCCCGCCATGGACATCGAGGCGCATATCACCGGCAACGTCTGGAAAATCGAGGTTGCGGTCGGGGACAAGATCGAAGACGGTGACACGGTGGTCATCCTCGAGTCGATGAAGATGGAGATCCCGGTCGAGGCGGAAGACGACGGCACCGTCAAGGAGATCCGCTGCGAGGAGGGCCAGTCGGTCAGCGAAGGCGACATCCTCGTAGTGCTTGAGTGAAAGCACAAATCGACACGGTGACTTCCGGGTATTCGGGTCCGGGTCGATTTGCGCGGGAACGCGGTGTTCGATGAACGAGCGGCTCGCCGGCGGCAAGCTGCTCCTCGACTCCCCGGCCGAGGCGGTCGTCCGCCTCCGCATCTCCAACCCGGACAGGCGCAACGCCCTCGACCACGAGATCCTCGACGCGCTCGCCGAGACGCTGCCGCGCCTGGACCGGGGAATCGAGACGCGCTGCCTGCTGATCACCGGCTCGCCGCCGGTCTTCTCGGCCGGCTACGACATCGCCTCGATCCCCTCCGAGACCTTCGAGCGCGACGCCGAGGCGCTTGTCGCCCACCCCTTCCAGGCGGCGATGGAGGCGCTGGCAGTCCACCCCTGGCCGACTGTGGCCGCGATCAACGGTCACTGCATCGGCGGCGGCCTGGAGCTGGCTGTCACCTGCGACCTGCGCGTCTGCGCCGCCGGGGCGATGCTGGGCATGCCGCCGGTCAAGCTCGGCCTCGTCTACAGCCACACCGGCCTGCGCAAGTTCCTCGACACGGTTGGCGTCGCTCGCACCAAGGAGCTCTTCCTCACCGGGCGCAACTTCGAGGCGACCCGCGCCGCCGAGATCGGCCTCGTCCACGAAGTCGTCGCCGACGAGCGGCTCGAGGCGGTCGCGGTCGAGTTAGCGGCCGAGATCGCCGCCAACGCGCCGCTCTCGATGCGCGGCAACAAAAGCGCGATCGACCTGCTCACCGCATCGCCGATCCTCAGCGAGCAGCAGGAGGCGGGACTGGTCGCCCTGCGTGAGTCCTGCTTTGCCTCGGGGGACTTCCGCGAGGGGATCGAGGCCTTCGCCGAGAAGCGCAAGCCCGAGTGGAGGGGACGATGAGCTCGACCGCCAAACAGCTCGCCGCCACCGATCCGACGATGGCGGCGCTGATCGAGCGGGTCGGCAAGATCGACCTGAAGACGCGGCTCAGACGGCGCAGCGAGGAGCGCCCGGCCGATGCCTACGGAGCGCTGCTGCGGGCGATCGTCGGCCAGCAGCTCTCGACCAAGGCGGCACGGACGATCTACGGTCGCATCCTCGATCTCTTCGAGGGCAGCACCCCGGCGCCCGAGCAGCTGCTCGAAGCCGAGGAAGCCGACCTGCGCGCCGCCGGCCTCTCGGGCCGCAAGGTCGAGTACGTCCGCGATCTAGCCTCTCATGTGATCGATGGCGAGCTGGAGCTGGACCGCCTCGGAGAGCTCTCCGACGAGGAGGCAATCGAGGAGATCGTCGCCGTGCGCGGCCTCGGCGCCTGGACCGCGGAGATGTTCCTGCTCTTCCACCTCGAACGACCCGACGTGCTCTCCGGCGGCGACCTCGGCATCCGCAAGGCGGTGCAGATCGAGTACGGCCTCGAGGAGATGCCGGCGCCGGCGCGGGTGCTGGAGATCGGCGAGCCCTGGCGCCCCCACCGCAGCCTCGCCTCCCTCTACCTCTGGGAGTCGCTGGCGATCGCGCCCGTGGATTGAGGCGAGGGCGATCGCTGCCGAGAATAAGGCCATGCGCATTCGATTCTGGTTGGGCATGGCCGCGGTCGCCGCGGTCGCGATCGGCTCGATCATCGGCGCCCTCGTCGTCAATTCCAACGAAAACGACGCCTTCGAGCGCCAGCAGAAGGAAGAGGCGCTGCGCTCGGCGCACCAGGTCGAAGCGCTTGCGCGTCTCTCCGTCGGCCAGCTCTCGAGCGCCGCAGCCTTCTACGAGGCAGACCGGCGCTTCAACCGCCACGAGTTCCAACTTATGGCCGGCTCGTTGCTCAGCACCGGGGCGCTTGCCGCAACCGGCTTTATCGAATCGGTGCCGGCGGACGAGCGGGCGCGTTACGAACACAGGACGGGCTTCCCGATCCTCGACCGCAGCCGCCTCGGCGCCCTGCGCCGCGAGGGCTCGCGCCGCCAGTACTTCCCGCTGACCTTCGCGGCCGCCGCCGGGCTGACGATCGAGCCGCCGACCGGCTACGACGTCGGGTCCGACCCTCTGAGATACCCGTACCTGCTGCGCGCCCGCGACAGCGGCAGGCCCGCGGCCACCCGCGTGATGCGGCTCGCCGTCGGCGGCACCGGCATCAACGTCTTCAGGCCGGTCTATCGGGACGGAGCCCCGACCGCGACGGTCGCTCAGCGGCGTGCCGCGCTGACCGGCTTCGCCGTCGGCGGCTTCCACATCCCCGATCTCGCCTCGGCGGCCGATGCCGCCCTGCCGGGCGGATCGGCGGTGGAGCTGGCGGAACGCGACAGGTCGGTTGCGGGACCCGACCTCTCGGCCGCAGACACCGCCTCGGCTCCGATCCGAATCGCCGACCGCAGCTGGCGCCTGGTCGTCCGCGACCCCAACCGGCCGGGCGTCGGGCTGCCGGTGCTGATGGTCGTCTTCGGCCTCTCGCTGGCGGCGCTGCTCGGCGCCCTGGTCTTGATCTGGAGCCGCAACGAACGCATGCGGGAACTGAAGCGCCAGGCGGGCCAGGACTCGCTGACCGGGCTGAAGAACCGGCGCCGCTTCGAGGAGGACCTGCGGGCCGAGCTTGCCCGCAGCCGCCGTTACGACGTCGCCGGGGCGCTGCTGATGCTCGACCTCGACCACTTCAAGCAGGTCAACGACACCCTCGGTCACCCGGCCGGCGATCGCGTCATCGCCGAGATCGGCGCGGTGCTGCTCGGCCGCACCCGCGAGACCGACGTGCTCGCCCGGCTGGGGGGCGATGAGTTCGCGATCGTGTTGCCACGCTGCGACCTCGAGGAGGCCGAAGCGGTCGCCGAGGAGATCGCCACGGCGGTGAGGGAGCACATGTACACCGAGAAAGGCATCCCGCCGATCACCGCCTGCATCGGCATCGCCCCCTTTGGCCCGAAGACCGTGATCAGCTTCGAATCGGTGCTCGCCAAGGCCGACGCGGCGATGTACGCGGCAAAGGGCGCCGGGCGCGACGCCGTGCGGACTTTCGACTTCGTCGAGGCGGGCGTCGCTTCCGCCAAGGTCAGCCCCGGCGCAGGCGAGCCGATTTAGCCGTCCAGCCGTCCGGACGGGCGCCTAGCCTTGCGCCCGAATGCCCCCTCTGATCACCTTCGAGGAAGCGCTGGCGCTGGGTGAGCTGACCGACCACGAGCAGATCGGCGATCTCGTCGAGCGCGCCTGGGCGGTGCGGCGCGAGAACTTCGGCGACTCGACCGACATGTGCTCGCTGGTCAACGCCAAGTCCGGCGGCTGCGCCGAGGACTGCGGCTTCTGCGCCCAGTCGCGCTATGCAGAGGCCGACACGCCGATGCACGCGATGATGGAGCCCGAGCAGATCCTCGAGCACGCCAGGGCGGCCGAGGCGGCCGGCGCGCACCGCTTCTGCATGGTCACCCAGGGCCAGGGGCTCTCCAAGCGGGACTTCGAGAAAATCCTCGAGGGGACGCGGCTGGTCGCCGAGAAGACGAACCTGAAGCGCTGCGCCTCGATCGGCCACATGTCGGCGGAGCGAGCGAAGAAGCTGCGCGAGGCGGGGGTCCAGCGCGTCCACCACAACGTCGAGTCCTCGCGCTCCTACTACCCGGAGGTCTCCTCGACGGTCCGCTACGAGGGTCGGCTGCGCACGATCGGCGCGATCAAGGAGGCGGGGCTGGAGACCTGCGTCGGCGGCATCCTCAACCTCGGCGAGTCCGAGCGGCAACGGGTCGAGATGGCCTTCGAGCTCTCCAAGATCGATCCGACCTCGGTGCCAATCAACCTGCTCAACCCGCGCGACGGGACCAAGTTCGGCGACCGCCCGCTGATGGACGCATGGGAGGTGGTCAAGTGGGTGGCGATCTTCCGCCTGATCATCCCGGGGGCGCTCTTCCGCCTCTGCGGCGGCCGGGTCGAGAACCTCGGCGACCTGCAGCCGCTGGCGGTGAAGGCGGGGCTGAACGGGGTGATGATGGGCAACTTCCTGACCACGCTCGGCGCCGAGCCCGAGGACGACCGGGCGATGTTCGAGGAGCTTGGCCTGAACGTCGCCCGCCAGCCCGACAACGGCGCCAATCCGCGCCCCGACAACCGCGACGGCTGGCTCGACGGCGAGCCGCCGGCGACGCCGATCGACGAGCTGATCGATCGCCAGGACGAGGCCAATTTCTGGGACCCCTCGACCCAATTGCGGGTGATCAAGAAGACCAAGAAGCCCCCGCCCTACCCGGCCTCAGGCACCGCCTCCTCTGCTCCCGCGCGGGCGGGCTGATGGCCACCGGAAGTCACGCGCCCGCACTCCCGCGTCCGGGGGCGGTTTCGGCATGACCGACGTCGCGGAGCGGCTGGAGGAGCTTCGCGACCGGGGCCTGCACCGGCGACTGCGCCTGATCAGCGGCCCGCAGGGCCCGCGCGTCACTCTCGACGGAGAGCAGGTGCTGCTGCTCTGCTCGAACGACTACCTCGGCCTCGCCAACCACCCGCGTGTGCGCGGCGCCGCGGCCGAGGCGGCGATGCGCTGGGGCGCGGGAGCGGGGGCCTCGCGGCTGATCTCGGGAAACATGCAGCCGCACTCGCGCCTCGAGAAACGGCTGGCGGCCTTCAAGGGCTACGAGTCGGCGCTGCTCTTCGGCTCCGGCTACCTCGCCAACACCGGCACGATCGCAGCCCTGGCGGGGCGCGGCGAGGTCGTCTTCTCCGACGAGCTCAACCACGCCAGCATCATCGACGGCTGTCGGCTCTCCCGCGCCGAGACCTTCGTCTACCGCCATGGCGATCTCGACCATCTCGCCTGGGGCCTGCGCGCGGCGGGGGGTCGCGGGGCGCTGATCGTCACCGACGGCGTCTTCTCGATGGACGGCGACCTGGCACCGCTGATGGATCTGGAGGATCTGGCGCAACGCCACGGCTGTCGGCTGATGGTCGATGAGGCCCACGCGACCGGCGCCCTCGGTCCCGGCGGTCGCGGATCGGTCGCGGCGGCCGGCCTGAGCGGCGAGGTCGACCTGGTGGTCGGGACGCTGGGCAAGGCGCTCGGCTCCTACGGCGCCTACGTCTGCGCCGGCCGCGAGCTGACCGAGTACCTGCTCAACACGGCCCGCTCCTTCGTCTTCTCGACGGCGCCGCCGCCCCCAGTCGCCGCGGCGAGCCTGGCGGCGCTCGAGCTGCTCGAATCGCATCCGCAGCGAGTCGAGCGACTGGCAGAGAACGCAATGACCCTGCGCACGGCGCTGCGCGCCGAGGGCCTCGCGGTCGGCGGCTCGCAAACCCAGATCGTCCCGATCGCGGTAGGCGACGCGACGCGGACGATGGAGCTGAGCGAGCGCCTGCTCGAACGCGGCGTCTTCGCCCAGGGGATCAGGCCGCCGACGGTCCCCGAGGGCTCCTCGCGGCTGCGCCTCACGGTGATGTCGACCCATCGTGGCGCCGAGCTGGAGCACGCCGCGGAGCTCGTCGGCGCAACGACACGCGAGCTGGGAATCGCGCCGGCGCCGGCGCCGGCGAAGCCTTTGGCCATCGCCGCTTGAGCCATTGAGCGGAGTCTTCGTCACCGGCACCGGCACCGATGTCGGCAAGACCGTCGTAGCCGCAGCCATCGCCCGCACGCTCGCCAACGAAGGCAAACGCGTGGCCGTGTTCAAGCCCGTGGTGACGGGCCTCGACGAACAACCGGCCGATGGGCCGAATTCACGCCAAATAGGCGTATCTCAAGCCCATCGGCCCCGGGCTGAGCCAGATCATGCGCTGCTGCGGCGAGCCGCCGGATCGGCGCAGAGCGACGACGAGATCTCGCCCTATCGCTACGGGCCGGCCGCTTCGCCGCACCTCGCGGCTGCGCAGGCGGACGAGGAGATCGAGCCGCAGCGACTGCTCGCCGCGGCTCGAACGGCGGCGGCAGGCGCCGACACGCTTGTCTGCGAGGGCGTCGGCGGCCTCCTCGTGCCGCTCTCCCCCGCCTACCTGGTCCGCGACTTCGCCGTCGACCTCGGCCTGCCGCTGGTCGTCGCCGCCTCGCCGGGCCTGGGCACGATCAACCACGCGCTGCTGACGATCGAGGCCGCCCGAGCCGCCGGGCTGCCGGTCGACGCCGTCGTCCTCACCCCATGGCCGGAAGAGCCGAGCACGATCGAGTGGTCCAACCGCGAGACGCTCGAGACCCTTGCCCAGGTCAGGGTCGAGACGCTACCGCCGCTCGATCTTGCCGATCCGCGCTCATGGCCAGTGCTGTCAGCTCCTCGCCGCCCGGGTTGAGCGCGGCCTCGACCTCCTCCGCGCTGAGCGAGTCGCGCTTGGCGCGGATCGCCGTCGCTCCGATCACGGCGCCGAGGGCCGCGACGACCGCGCAGATGCTCATCGCATGACCGAGCGCATCGACGAATTGCTGCGGGCTGGCATCGGCGAAGCTGGCCCCGACCGAGCCCTGGAAGATCGCGCCGGTGACGGCGACGCCGAGGCTGCCGCCGATCATGCGGAACATCGAGAGCACCCCGGAGGCGATCCCCGCCTTCTCGACCGGCACCGCGTTCATCGCCGCGCTGGTCATCGGCGACATGGTCAGGGCGATGCCTATGCCGAGCAGCATGAAGCCGGGCAGCAGGTCGAGATAGCCGGAATCGACCGCGAGCCCGCTGAAGCTGTAGAGCGAGAGAGCGACGATGCCGAGGCCGGAGGCGATCAGCCAGCGCGGCCCGAAGCGGTCCGCCAGCCGGCCGGCGACGGGGGCGACGCCGACGATCATCAGGGTCGAGGGCAGGAACCGCACCCCCGCCTGCAGCGGCGAGTAGCGAAGGATGTCCTGCATATAGAGGGCGAGGAAGAAGAAAACGCCGAGCATCGAGAAGGAGACGATCAGCGCGACCACCACCGCGCCGAGGAAGTTGCGGTCGGAGAAGAAGCGGAATTCGACCATCGGCACCTTGACCCGCAGCTCGATCGCCACGAAGGCCGCCAGGCCGGCGCCGGCGCCGATCAGCAGGGCGACGATCCCGGTCGAGCCCCAGCCCCATTCGTTGCCCTCGACGAGGGCGAGGATCAGCGCCGTGAGGGCGCCGGTGAGCACCGCGACGCCGGCAAAGTCGACCTCGCGGCCGACAGTGTTGTCGCGCGACTCACGCACGGCGAAGAGCGATGCGGTGACGGCGCCGATCGCGACCGGGATGTTGAGGTAGAAGATCGCCCGCCAGCTGACGTGCTCGGTGAGGGCGCCACCCACCACTGGGCCCACGGCCAAAGCGAGCGCCGATACCCCCGCCCACATCCCCATCGCCTTGCCGCGCTCGTGCGCCGGGAAAGCATCGGTGATTATCGAGAGCGTCGCCGGCATCATCAGCGCCGCGCCGACGCCCTGGACGACGCGGCTGGCGACGAGGTCGGTCGGGTTGGCGGCGAAGCCGGCCGTCGCCGAGGAGAGGGCAAAGATGATCACCCCGAAGAGGAACATGCGGCGGCGGCCGAAGATGTCGCCGAGCCTGCCGCCGGTCGCCAGCAGCACCGCGAAGGAGAGCGTGTAGCCGTTGATCGTCCACTCCAGGCCGGAGATCGAGGCATGCAGATCGCGCTGGATCGACGGCAAGGCGACGTTCACGACGGTGTTGTCGAGCATGATCATGAACAGCGCGAAGCACATCGCTCCGAGCGTCCACCACTTGCGGTTTTCGTCGGTGATCAGGTGGCGGTAACGGGTCAAGCTGGTCCTACCTCCTTGAGGTGTCGATAAGCGTCTGCGATGTCCTGGCGGTCCATCAGCGAGTCGACCGCGGCATCGAGCTTGCGCCGCTGCGCAGCCGTGAGGCTGGCGGCGAAGGTCTCCATCCCCGCCTGGCGCACGACGACGAGCGTGTCGACGAGCTTCTTGCCGTGGGCGGTGATCGCGATGCGGCGCACGCGCCGGTCCTCCGCATCCTCGACCCGGGTGGCGAGGCGCTTCTTGACCAGGCCGTCGACCGCCCTGCTCATCGAGGGCACGGAGACGCCAAGCGCCTCGGCGAGGTCGCCGACCTGTCGGGCCTCGGCCGCCTCGCCCAATCCGCCCAGCTCCAGCAGGGCCTTGGACTGGGTCATCGAGAGGCCGCTCTCCTCGATCACCCGCAGCAGGTTGCCGCGGTCATAGAGGAAGAGATGGCGCAGCAGGGCGCTGATCCGGGCCGCGGTCTCCTGCGCCTCCGGACCGGCCTCTGGGGAGGAGACATCGTTGACGATCGCTTCGATCTGGCTCGCTTGCATGTAAACAATAGTTGCAGATGGACAACTATTGTTTCAAGGGAATAGTTGCTCGTGTGATGAGAATCACGCTGAGCCCCGCCCGCTGACCTCGCGCTTGGTTGCGCATAGGCCCTGCGCGCGAACTCAGCGTGGGGTTCCGGCCGAAGCCAGAACTAAGGTCGTTCGCAGCGATGGCCCCTGACCACGCTCAGCTCGATCGGGACAACGTCTGGCACCCGTTCACGCAGCAGCAGGCCTGGTGCGAGGAAGAGCCGCTGATGATCGAGCGGGGCGAAGGCTCCTACCTGATCGCAAGCGACGGGAAGCGCTACCTCGACGGCGTCTCCTCGCTGTGGTGCAACGTGCATGGCCACCGGCACCCCGCGATCGATGCGGCCGTCAGCGACCAGCTCGGCAGGATCGCCCACACCACCACGCTCGGCCTCTCGCATCCCGCGGCCGCTGAGCTGGCAGCCCGCCTCGTCGACCTGGCTCCAGCCGGGCTCTCGCGCGTCTTCTACTCGGAGTCCGGATCGACCGCGACGGAGATCGCGCTGAAGATGGCCTTCCAGTACCAGCAGCAGCGCGGCGGCCAGCACACGCGCCGCGCCTCCTTCGTCCATCTGCGCGACTCCTACCACGGCGACACCATCGGCTCGGTCTCGGTCGGCGGCATCGACCTCTTCCACTCCACCTACCGACCGCTGCTGTTCGAGACCCACGCCGCCGAGCCCGGCGACGCCGCCGACCTCGAGCGCGTGCTCGCCGTCCACGAAGAGGAGATCGCCGCGGTGATCGTCGAGCCGCTGGTCCAGGGCGCAGCGGGGATGCTGACCCACCCGCCCGGCTACCTGCGCGCCGTGCGTGAGCTCTGCGACAGCTTCGGCGTGCTGCTGATCTGCGACGAGGTGGCGACCGGCTTCGGCCGCACCGGGACGATGTTCGCCTGCGAGCACGAGGACGTCGCGCCCGACCTGCTCTGCCTCGCCAAGGGACTCACCGGCGGCTACCTGCCGCTGGCGACGACGCTGGCCACCGAGCGGATCTACGAAGGCTTCCTCGGCACGCCCGAGGAGCACCGCGCCTTCTTCCACGGCCACACCTACACGGGCAACCCACTCGCCTGCGCTGCCGCGCTGGCCAACCTCGACGTCTTCGAGCAGGAGCGGACGATCGAGCAGCTGCAACCCAAGATCGCGCTGCTGCGCGAGCTGCTCGACGAAGTCGAGGCGATGCCCGAGGTCGCCGAAGTCCGCGGCCGCGGCTTCATGGTCGGCATCGACCTTGGCCGGCACGACCCAGCGCTGCGAATGGGCCACCGGGTAACGCTCGAGGCCCGCAAGCGCGGCGCGATAATCCGCCCGCTGACCGACACCGTCGTCCTCATGCCCCCCCTCTCGATCTCGGAGGACGAGCTGCGAAGCTTGGTCGAGATCACTGCCGAGTCGATTCGGGTGGTGTGCTCGCCTGCCGACGCCTGCTCTGCATCGCTGGCTCAAGCGGCCTAGGCGCGCGCGAGATACGCTGGCCCGCGTGAGCGGACGGGAGCGAGGACCTGCAGAGGCACCGAATCTGGGTACGCCGACGATGCCCCGTCCGGCGGCTTCTGTGGTGCTGCTGAGGCGTGGGGGCAAGCACCGGGACCGCGCCCTGGAGGTGCTGCTGCTGAAGCGGACCGAGAAGGCTGAGTTCATGCCGGGGGCGTGGGTCTTCCCGGGCGGGGCGGTGGACGACGGGGACGGCGCGGACGAAGCGCGGTTCAAAGCCTGCGCGGTGCGGGAGCTCGAGGAGGAGGCCGGGATCGCCCTGGCCGCCGAGGAGGAGCTGGTCCTGTTCTCGCGCTGGATCACGCCGGAGGTCGTCTCCCGGCGCTTCGACGCCTGGTTCTTCCTCGCCCTGGCGCCGGCTCACGCGCCACCCAAGCCGGACGGGGTCGAGACCGTCGACGCCGGCTGGTTCGAGCCAGCGGCGGCTCTGGCGGCTCAGAGCGCCGGTGAGCTGGCGCTGGCCTTCCCGACCGTCAAGCAGCTCGAATCGCTGCTGCCCTTCAGCACCTCCGAGGAGGCGCTGGCGACCCACCGCGACGTCGCGGTCGAGCCGATCCTGCCCAAGGTGATCGGCACACAGGATGAGCACCGGGTCGTGCTGCCGGGCGATCCCGACTATCCGGCCTGAATCCTAGCTTTCGGGGAATGGCGCCAGGCCGGCGTGCCACGGCCCAGGCGGATAGGCATGGATGCCGCTCTCGTCCATCTCGCTCTGCAGCCGCTTGAAGAGCTGGCCGGCGTTTTTCAGGACCGCTTTCAGCTCGGCCTCGCTGAGCTCTCCCAGGCGCCAGAGGAACCAGAGCTGGCGATCGTTGACGCCGAAGTCGACTTCGCCGGTCATCGTCGTCGTCCACTCGAGGAAGCCGGGGCTGAACAGCTCGCGCAGGGCGACCGGGTCGTACTCGCTCGGCACCGTGGCAATGAAGCGCTTGTTGAAGTCGATCGACTCGAACTCGACCTTGCGAGAAAAGCGCTGGGTGAGCGCCTCGTGGCCCTCGATCGACTCGACGTTGAAGGCGGGCACGACCTGCGCCAGGTCGGGCATGTGGGCCTTGGCGAGGAGCGCCGTCGGCAACGCCGCCTTGCCGAAGAGGCCGCCGACCTCCTTTTCATCGGCGTCGCAGCAGGAGCCCCAGAAGCCATCGGCGAGCTGCCCGGTCAGCCGGTTCGTCCCGCCGACGCAGAGCGCGACCGGCCCGTCCTTGGGGTTGATCCCCCCCACCGGCTCATACGCGAGGTCGTGCCGCTCGCCGTACTTGCTGACGGTCGCGGCCCAGTCCTGGGCTTCCTGCTTGGCGCTCATTGCCGCGATCTTATGCGCGCGCCCGTGGCGAACAGTAGGATGCGCTCAATGGTCATCGTGCTCATCGTGATTGTCGCCCTGATCGTCATCGGGGTGCTGTACTACATCGCCAAGCGCAACTCGATCATCGCCTCGCGCAACCGGGTCGACGAGTCGTGGAGCGGGATCGACGTGCAGCTCAAGCGCCGGCACGACCTCGTTCCCAACCTGGTCGAGACGGTCAAGGGCTACGCCGAGCACGAGAGCGCGGTCTTCGAGAAAACCTCCAAGGCGCGCGCCGAGGCGATGTCCGCCCAGGGCGTCGGCGACACGGCCAAGGCCGAGGAGAAACTGACCGGAGCGCTGACCGACCTGCGCGCAGTCGCCGAGAACTACCCGACCCTGCGCGCCACCGAGAACTTCCAGCAGCTCAGCCGCAACCTCTCCGAGCTGGAGGACGAGATCCAGGCCTCGCGGCGGATCTACAACTCCAACGTGCAGTCCTACAACACCTCGATCGAACAGTTCCCAGGCTCGATCATCGCCAACCAGGGCAACTTCGCCAAACGCGAGTACTTCGAAATCGAGAACGCCGGCGATCGCGAGCCGGTCTCGGTCAGCTTCGGCAAAGACTGACGCGCTCTAAGCTGTCCCCATGACCGCAACCCAGGAAGTGACGCTCTGGATCTGCGAGAGCTGCGGGTTCATCTACGACCCCGCGATCGGCGACCCCGATGGTGGAATCCCGCCGGGAACCAAGTTCGAGGACATACCAAGGGACTGGTTCTGCCCCGTTTGCGGCGCCAGGACCTCCGACTTTCGCCCCCTGGAGCCCGGCGAGGCCTGAGCCTGCCGGGGAGGCAGCTTGAAGCACAACTACGACTGGCTCGTTGTGGGCTCCGGTTTCGGAGGCTCGGTTTCGGCGCTCAGGCTCGCCGAGAAGGGGTATTCGGTGGCGGTCCTGGAGTGCGGCAGCCGCTTTCGCGACGAGGACTTCGCCGAGTCGACCCTGCGCCAGCCTCGCCGCTACTTCTGGGCGCCGAAGCTGGGCATGCGCGGGGTCCTTCGCCTGACCTTCTTCAAGGACGTCTTCGTCGTCTCCGGCAGCGGTGTCGGCGGCGGCAGCCTTGGCTATGCCAACACGCTCTACCGGGCTCGCCCCGCCTTCTTCAAGGACGCCCAGTGGGCCGAGCTGGGCGATTGGAAATCTGAGCTCAGGCCCCACTACGAGACCGCCGAACGCATGCTCGGCGTCGTCGAGTACGAGGGAATGGGGCCGGCCGACAGGCTGCTGAAGGAATACGGCGAGGAGATCGGCGTCGGCGAGACCTTCACCAACACCCGCGTCGGGGTCTTCTTCGACAAACCCGGCGTCGAGGTTCCCGACCCATTCTTCGGTGGCGAGGGGCCGAGTCGCACCGGCTGCATGCGCTGCGGCAGCTGCATGGTCGGCTGCCGCCACGGAGCGAAGAACACGCTGGTGAAGAACTACCTCTGGTTCGCCGAGAAGCTCGGGGTCCGGATCGAGCCCGAACGGCAGGTGACGGAGATCCGGCCGCTTGGACAGTCGGATGGCTCCAGCGGCTATGTGGTGACGAGCGAGCGCTCAGGCGCCTGGCTGCGCAAGCAACGTCGCACCGTGACCGCGCGCGGCGTCGTCGTCGCCGCCGGCGCGCTCGGCACCAACAACCTGCTCGCCAACTGCCGCCACAACGGCGCCCTGCCCCATCTCTCCGATCGGATCGGCGACGTGATCCGAACCAACTCGGAGTCGATCCAGTCCGTCACAGCGATGGACGACGAGCGGGACTTCAGCCGCTCGGTGGCGATCACCTCCAGCATCTATCCCGATCCCGACACCCACATCGAGGTGGTCACCTACGGCGAGGCCGGCGACGCGATGAGCGGCACCTTCACCGCGATGACCGGCCCAGGGACCAGAGTGACCAGGCCGCTGAAGTGGATCGTCGCGATGCTGCGTCACCCGTGGCAGACCCTGCGAATGCGGATCCCCTACCGCTGGTCGCGACGGACCGTGATCCTGCTGGTGATGCAGACAGTCGACGCCGCGATGAAGCTGCAGCCGAAGCGGAAGCTGTTCGGACGCGGAGTGCGGCTGCAGACCGAGCAGGACCCGGACCGCCCGAACCCGATCTACCTTCCCGCCGCGGCGCAGGCGGCCCGCTGGTTCGCCAAGCGAACCGGGGGCACAGCTCAGAGCGCGCTGACGGAGTCGATCCAGAACGTCCCCACCACCGCCCACATCCTCGGGGGCGCGGTGATCGGCGCCGGGCCCGAGAGCGGCGTCGTCGACTCTGCCAACCGCGTCTTCGGCTACGAGAACCTGCTGGTCACAGACGGCGCCTCGATCCCAGCCAACCCCGGCGTCAACCCGAGCCTGACGATCACCGCCAAGGCCGAGCACGCGATGAGCCTGATCCCCGCGAAGCAGGGAGCCGAGTCGCGCGAGCTCCCCGAGTCCGCGCGGCCGGCGACGCCAGTCGCGCCTTAGAGGTGGCCTGGCGGTGGGAGGTGGCGGGAGGAGCCTGGGCGCCCTCCGATCGAATTGACATCCCGAGCGCTTCGCGCTGGGATGAATGAGGAGCGCGGCTTCGCCGCGCAGGCATCGGATTGCATTCCCGCCGCTTCGCGACATTCGACCGGAGGGCGCCCAGGCTCCTCTCAACACGCTCCGACAAGACGAAGCTTGAAGCCGACGGCGAGCTTCCAAAGCTTGAAAGCTTCAAGCTCAAGAAAGCGTCTCACGGTTTGAAGTTTGAGGGGCTTCGGAGGGACGGCGGGTGCGCCTCTGTGGGAATGTCGCGAAGCGGCGGAAATGCAATCCGATGCCTGCGCGGCGTCAGCCGCGCTCCAACACCGTCACCAAGCGCGCAGAGCGCGCTTGGCTGACATCAATTCCCACAGAGGCGCACCCGCCGTCCCTCCGAAGCCGCCCAGGAAAAGACCGCTCAGCTCAGCCTGCCTCGGCGAGGCGCTGCCCGACGTAATCCCAGTTGACGGCGTTCCAGAAGGCGTCGATGTAGTCGGGGCGCTTGTTCTGGTACTTCAGGTAGTAGGCGTGCTCCCAGACGTCGCAGCCGAGCAGGGCCACGCTGCCATCGGAGATCGGCGAGTCCTGGTTCGGGGTTGAGACGACGGCGAGGCCGGAGCTGTCCTTGACCAGCCAGGCCCAACCGGAGCCGAAGCGAGCGATGCCGGCTTTCTTGAACTCGTCCTTGAACGAGTCAAAGGAGCCGAAGGTCTCGCCGATCGCGGAGCCGAGGTCGCCGCCGGGCTCGCCACCGCCATCGGGGCTGAGCATCTGCCAGAAGAGCGAGTGGTTGTAGTGGCCTCCGGCGTTGTTGCGGACGGGGCCCTGCTTATCGCCGGGCAAGCTGCTGAGGTTGCGCAGCACGTCCTCGACGTCGCGGTCGGCCCACTCGGTCCCTTCCAGTGCAGCGTTGGCTTTGTCGACGTAGGCTTGGTGGTGCTTGTCGTGGTGCACGCGCATCGTCGCCTCGTCGATGTGGGGCTCAAGCGCGTCGTATGCATAAGGAAGGTCGGGAACCGAAAAGGCCATCTGGCGTCTCCTTTGATCGATAGTCGAAGTCCGTCGGGAGCCTAACGCCGGCAGGCTTCGGGTACCCGGCCGAGGCCGAGCCGAACCCGGCTCGGCGGGGAGGCCTGCCGTCGCAAGTCGTAACGCTGCTAGCGTGTAATCGATCGTGGCTGCACGGCCTCAGGGGAGGTTCGAGGGAGGCAACGACCGGACCGAAGGACGCCGCCTTTCTTCGAGCACGATGCAAGCCAAGCGCATTACAGACGACAGCGACGCCGCACAATCCCCGGGCGCAAGCGAGCGCCTGGCCGGGGAACGCGAGCTCTGGGAGCGGTTCGCGGAAACTCGTGACCCCGCCATCCGCGAGGAGCTGGTGAGGCGCAACATGGGCTTCGCCAAGCGGCTGGCGCTCCGCTACCGCGGCGCCAGCGAGTCGTTCGACGACCTGCTTCAGGTGGCCAACCTGGGCTTGCTGAACGCGGTCGACCGCTTCGACCCCGAGCGCGGCATCCCATTCACGGCCTTCGCCTCGCCGACGATCCTCGGCGAGCTGAAGCGTCACTTTCGCGATCGCGTCTGGACCATGCGCGTGCCGCGCGGGCTGCACGACCGCATGGCCGAAGTTGACAAGGCGATCACCGAGCTGACCAAGCAGCTGCAGCGCTCGCCGTCGGTGGGCGAGATTGCCGAGCGCCTGGATCTGGAGCAAACCGACGTGCTCGAGGTGCTCGAGGCAAACCACAACCGGCGCCCGCTGTCGCTCGACCGCCCCCCCGGAGGAGAGGACTCCGACGAAGCGGCGCCCTCGGAGTGGATCGGCGACGAGGACGAGCGCTTCGAGCTGGTCGAGAGCCGGATTGCCCTCGACGCCGCCCTGCCGTACCTCGAGGAGCGCGAGCGCGTCGTACTGCGACTGCGCTTCGTCGAGGACATGACCCAGTCCCAGATCGCCGAGCGCATCGGCCACTCGCAGATGCACGTGTCTCGGATCCTGCGCCGCGCCCTCACCCGCATCCGCGACCGAATCGCCGAGGAGGAACAGGGTCTCGACGAGACGGACCGCTAAGCAGCCGGCCCCGCGAAGGAAACGATCAGGTAGTCGCCTTCCTCGGACTCCTCGACCGCGAGCTCCTCGGCAAGCGCCTCCAGCGAGCCGCCCACCTCGGGAACCTCCAGCTTGCCGAGAATCTCGCCGCCGGCGCCTTTTTTCATCGGCCCGAGGCGAAGCTCGAGCCCTCTGTCGCTCTCATCGAAGCCAAGGCGCACACACCCGTCCGCGAAGCTCCCGGGGGCGGCCGCAGCGATGGCGTCGGTGATCAGGACAGCGTCGGAGACCCGATCGACGGGGAAATCCCGGCGCGCGGCGAAGGCGCCGACCATTCTCGCCAACACCGGCTCGAGCAGCTCGGCGCGGCCGATCGCGATCTCGGCACCGTCCATCTCCGGGGCGAGCATCTCCTCGGCGGGCCCGTCGCTGTTCGCGCCGCCGCCTTGAAGCGGCAGCCGCATCATCACCTCGGTGCCGCGATCGAGGCCGCCGGAGATGCTGAAGCCGCTTGACAGGGCGGCGATCAGCGAGAGGCCCAGTTTGAGGCTGGCGCGCTCGGACTCGGCCTGGGGGCTGATCCCGGAGCCGCTGTCGCTGACCGTCACGGTAAGGCCCTCGCTGTCGGGCTCCGCTTCGACCGTCAACGGTCCCGATCCGTCGGGATAAGCGTGAACCACGACGTTCATGCAAGCCTCAGTCACCACAGTCTTGAGATCGGCAATGCCCGCTTCGTCCATGCCGACCTGCCCCGCCAGTCCCGCCAGCGCGTGGCGGACCACTGCGACGTTCTCCGCCCTGGCGGGGAGCCTCATCTGAAGCCCTATCGGCTTCTCGCTGATGGTCGAGTCGTTTGACATTGACTGCGATCCCCGCTGGAGAGCCTGTTCCCCGCGGACTGCGAGCATAACTATGGTGTCCTCGGCCACCTCGCTACCCCAGGCACAGCTCTGCAAACCGTCTTGCGTCGACGCGGGACTTCGCAGAGGTCCATTCGTTTTGAAAGTCGGGCGGGGGTAGCCTCAAAGCATGGTCCCTCTGAGCCACCTGCGTCGAGGTTGCCTCGCGCTGCTGATCGGGGCAGCGGTGCTGGCCGCCTGGCCAGGGCTGCAGGCCGCAGCGGCCGGGCACTGGCGTCCGCGCCCGACCACGAAGCCCTGGCAGTGGCAGCTCCAGGGCAGGATCGACACCTCGATCGACGTGCCGGTATTCGACGTCGACGGCTTCGAAACGCCACGAAAGACGGTGCGCAGGCTGCACCGCTTGCGGCGCCGGGTCGTCTGCTACCTCGATGTCGGCAGCTGGGAGAGCTACCGCCCCGACGCGGGGCGGTTCCCGCGCTCGGACATCGGCCGGCGCTACGAAGGCTTCCCCGACGAGCGCTGGCTCGACATCCGCCACTTCCGCGATTTCGCCAGGCCGCTGGAGCGGCGTTTCGCGATGTGCCGGCGCAAGGGCTTCGACGCAGTCGAGCCGGACAACCTGGCCGGCTGGGAAAACAAGACCGGGTTCAGGATCGGCCCTGCGGCCCAGCTTCGCTTCAACCGCTGGGTTGCGCAGCAGGCGCATCGCCGCGGAATGGCCGTGGCGCTGAAGAACGACGGCCGCCAGGCGAGCAGGCTCGTCGACAACTTCGACTTCGCGATCGTCGAGCAGTGCTTCCAGTACCACGAATGCGGCTACTACAAGCCCTTCGTGCGGCATCGCAAGGCGGTCTTCGAGGCCGAGTACGAACTCGAGCTGAGCCAGTACTGCATGACCGCCCGCGCGATCCACTTCAGCGCGATCGGCAAGTCCGCGGACCTCTTCGCCAAACCCTGGCGACCCTGCTGAAATCTGCGCAGATGCAGTGCCAGGCGCCGCCGATTCAGGCGAGGGCGCGGTCGAATTGCGCGGCCGCCTCGGCTGGATCGGCGAAGACCTCGCCGCGGACGAAGAAGCCATCCCGCACCTGCCAGATCCAAGCCACCGGCATGTCGCGTATGCCCAGCTCACGGCTGCGCACGTAGACACGCCCGCAAACGAGAAGACGATCCTGCCGCCGCTCGACCGTGCCCAGCGTGATCAGCAGCGCTTCCCAGATCCGTTCGACGTCCGCGAGGTATTCGCGCAGGCCCTCCGGCCCCCGGTAGGGGACGTCGTGCCCAGCTTCCTGGCCAGTGACCGCGACGAACTCCATCTCCGGGGCGCAGAGGGCGACGATCGCCACCAAATCGCGCTGGTTGAAGGCGTGGAAAAGGCGACCGACCAGTGCCTCATAGGCGTCGTTCACCGCCGTCGCCGGCGACGACGGTGGCGGTGATCCCGTGGCCGGCGGCTGCCCGGCGCCCGAGCGAGTGACGACGAGCATCGCCGCGTCGTCATCGAGGGCGCCGTCGGTAAAGGCATGGAGGGCGCTCTCCAGGCGTGCCACGACGAGCGCCGGGTTGTCCGCCCCCGCCAGCTCGGCCCGCAGCCGCTCCTCGCCGAAGCGGCCCCGCTCGTCTCCGGCCTCGATGATCCCGTCGGTCACCAGCACCACCTGCTGGCCGGGCTCGAAAGGGCGCTGCTCGATCCTCCACTCGATATCGGGGAAGGCACCGAGCACGGGGTCCGAGCCGGCCAGCTCGGTGACCTCCTCGCCATCGACGAGCAGCGGCGGCGGATGGCCGGCCACGGCAAGCCGCAGCGGCTTCTCGGGGTCTCCGCTCAGCGCCAGGGCGGCGACGCTGCAAAGGTCGGTGCCTCCGCGCGCCAGCAGAGCGCGGTTGAGAGTGGCGAGGGCCACCTGGGGATCGTTGGTGAGCTCCGCCGCGGTGCGCAGGGTGTAGCGGGCCAGCGCCGCGATCGAGGCCGCCTTGGCGCCACGCCCGGTGACATCGCCGATTACCAGCATCCAGCCGTCGGAGACCCGGAAGACGTCGTAGAAGTCTCCGCCGACCTCGTTCTCCGCCCCGGCGGGCCGGTACATCGCGGCGAGGGACCAACCCGGGAGGTGCGGCAAAGGCGACGGCAACAGCCCATGCTGCAGCGTCTCCGCGATCTCAGCCCTGGCTCGCTCGGCCCGCTCCAGGTCGGCGAAGAGGCCGCTGTTGTCGAGGGCCAGGGCGACGCGACCGGAGAGGATCCAGGCGAAGCGAGCATTCTCGTAGCGGTAACGGCGGTGCGACCAGGCGACGCCCAGGGTCAACGCCCCCTTCACGGTCCCCCTCGCCTGCAGGGCTACCGTTATCGCCGAGCGCACACCGATCCCGCGCAGAAACTCGAGATCCGGGCCGTCGTCGTGGGCGAGCCTGCGCAAATCCGCCTCCGACATTCGTTCGATGAAGCGGGGAGCCAGAGAGTCCTCCTCCTCGCCCTCCAACATCCACTCCGGGATCGAGGGCTCGCGTTCCAGCAGGCCGCGTTCGACCTCGGCTGCGGCGCCAGGCGCAACTCCCACCGCCGCCCGCCTCACTCCGTCGCCCTCGATCACGTCGATCATGCAGAAGTCGGCAAGCTCCGGGACGAGGATCTCGCCGATCGCATCGAAGGTCTCCCTCAGGGAACCGGCGCTCTCGGAGACGGCGGCCACCTCGGCGAGGATCTGGAAGCGCCGCTGCGCCCGCCGTCCTTGCATCAGCAGGACGACCAGCCACGCGCAGAGCGCCACCAGGGCCAACGAGAGCGCGGCTATGGCGATCCAGCTCATCCCGACAGCAAACGTAGCTCGCACCGGCTCATAAGTCCATGCCCGGATCCGGGCCCGCTCCCGGCGCTAGGGCGAGCTGCGCATCGCCCGAGCCGATGCCCGCGGCACGGTCTGCGCATCGCCCCCCG
Source organism: Solirubrobacterales bacterium (assembly GCA_036496625.1). GTDB lineage: Bacteria > Actinomycetota > Thermoleophilia > Solirubrobacterales > 70-9 > VRUE01. Next base: position 20,940 of record DASXKW010000049.1, read on the forward strand.
TCCAAGCGTTGAAGCTGTACCAGGCAGGCTTGGCTTCGCGATCGGCGGTCAGCAGCCCGGCCGAGTCGCAGAACTGGCAGGAGCCCGCCTGATCGACCCAGGAAAACCACCAGACGCCGCCGATCCGCCAGCGCCGCCGATTTTCAGTCAACAGCGAGAAAGCCGTGTCGAGTTCGCGTGCCTGCCCCTGCGGTCCCCGCTCCCAACGCGACTCGAAGCCGGCCGAGCCCCAGCCCATCTCGGTCACGTAGAGCGGCGTTTCCCCGTCGCCGAAGAAGGTCATTATCCGGCGCAGGTTTTCTATCTCTCCCTGCATCGCGTCGGCTTTGGCGACATAAGGGTGCAGGTCGACGCCGTCGAAGTAGCGCTTGATCCCGGGGATTTCGTACAGCTGCGACAGGTAGGCCCCCGACTGGATGTTGGGCGGGGTCTGCAGGGGACGGCCGAAGAGGCCGCCGAGGAGCACGGTCGAGCCTGGGTCGGCCCGGTGCAGCAGGCGGCCGGAGATTTCGATCAGCTTGGCGAAGTGAGCCGGGTCGGGTTCGCGCGCGAAGGTCACGATGTTCTCCTCGTTCCAGATCTCCCACTGTTCGATCGGCAGCCGCGGCAGGTCGGGGTTTTCACGCCAGAAGCTGCCGCGCGGGCCATAGCGGTAGACGGCGTCGTGCAGAAAGCGGGTCCATTCGCGGCGCTGACGGGCATTTGCGACCGGCTCGCGGCCGAGGCGTGGCGAGACCCATTCCGGCGTTCCCCAGAGGAACGGGAAGGCGGTGATCCCATGTTCGGCGGCCAGGGAGACCTGTTCGTCGAACGCTTCCCACCTGGGCGAGAAGCGATCCCGCGCCTGCGGCTCGATTTCGGCCCAGTCCATCGGCAACCGCACGCTCGAGATCCCGGCCTCCTCCATCAGCTCGTAGTCGGATTCGTCGGTGGCCCCCTGAGGCGAGATCCCGATGAAGCCCGGCGGCGCCCCGACGACCAGCGAACCGGCCACGGCCGGGGTAAGCGCCAGCAGCGCCAAGGTCAGAGGAGTGATCAGCAGCCTTCGCATGTGTCCCAACACTGACCCCCCGCGCAGACGAAAGTCGCGGCCTGCCGCGCAGAGGGCTTCATCGGGGCGCCCGGATTTGAACCGGGGACCTCACCGACCCGAACGGTGCGCGCTACCAGGCTGCGCCACGCCCCGAGAGCTGGCGATTATCCCAGACCTGGGCGGCGACTACTGCACGGCCTGTATCGCCGCTTCGATCTGGGCCAGGCTCGGGCCGTCCTGAAGGGTGCGGGTGCCGCCGGGGCCGTTGACGATCGCGGCCTGGCGGGTACGGATGCTGAGGTTGGTCCCCAGTTCATCGTAGCTTTCGAGCTGCTTGCTGATCGCGCCGCCCGAGCCGCCATGGCCTTCCAGGTAGCTGAGCCATTCCGGCTCGTTGAGTTCCTCGATCCCCCCCGCCACCGAGTCGAGGAAGTCCTGGTCGATGCCGAAGCGTTTCGCCTCTTCCTGGTTGCGGAAGAAGAGGTAGGTGTACTGCCAGCCATAGCCCTGCTGGGCCGCTGCCTCGGCGCCGTAGAAGCCGAGCTCCTGAGGGCTTTCGCTGACCGAATAGTGACGGTAGAGCAGCTGCGCGTCGCCCGCCCGCACCGGGCCGTTTACCAGGCCGGGGATCGTGCTGAGGAAGTCTTCGCGACAGCTCGAGCACTGCAGGTCGTTGAAGATCTGGATCGATACCGGGGCATCGGAGGAGCCGAGCCGGTCGCCTTCCTGCGGCACCCCGCCGAATATTTCCTGAGCTTCGGCAATGCCGGCGATGTGCACGACCGCGCGCCCGGGCTTCTGCTCGGCGATGTTGACGACCGCATAGCCGAGCGCGGCGAGAGCTATGGCGAGGCCGAGAATGACCCAGATCCTGCCCCGCCGCGAAATTGGCACGACGGCGGGCTCGGGACTCTGCTCCGGGGTCACGGTGGGCACCGGGGCATTATCGCGACTCGCCGATCCAGGGAAGGCCGCAGGCCCGCGCCGAGCGTTTGACACGTCCGCCCTCGAGGGTAAATATGCAACTACCCGATTTCAACTACCTGGGAGGTCCGCAGTGGCCAATCACCTCACCCCGTCCGAGCTTGCCGAAGAGCTTCACATGAAGCGGCAGGAGGTGATCGGCAAGTGCGTGCAGCTGGGCATTCCGATCTTCCACGGACGCATCGACAAGTCCCTCTTTCAGACCTCTCTTCGCAGCATGCCCAGTCAAAGCCGGCCCCGTCACGTTCGCCCCAGCTAGCTCTTAACTAGACTCCTCCCCGCATGGAGCGGGGAACCAAATCGGCCACGCTGGCGGACCTGTTGCCGCTCTCGGCCAAGCTCTATGGAAGCGCGCCTGCGGTGCGTTTCAAACAGGGCGATGCCTGGGTCGACCGCAGCTTCGACCAGGTGCTGGAGACCGTGCGCTCGCTCTCGCTCGGCCTGATCGACCTCGGGGTCGCCAAGGGCGACAAGGTCTCGATCCTCGCCAACACCCGTCCGGAGTGGACCTACTTCGACTTCGCCGCGCTCTCGGCCGGCGCCGTGGTCGTGCCGATCTACCAGACCAACTCTCCCGAGGAGTGCCAGTACGTGCTGGAGAACTCCGACGCCAAGGTCGTCGTGGTCGAGGACGACGAGCAGATGGAGAAGATCCGCGCCGTTCGCGACAAGCTGCCCTTGCTCGAGCAGGTGGTGCGGATGAGCGGCTCCAGCGAGGACGCGATCTCCTTCGAGGATCTTGCCGCCCGCGGAGCCGCCCGCGAGGCTTCCGAGTGGGAGGCGCGCTGGAAGTTGGTCGGCCCGGCTGATATCTGCACCTTCATCTACACCTCCGGCACCACCGGCCCGCCCAAGGGCTGCATCATCAGCCACGGCAACTACCGGGCGATGCTCGACATGGTCAACGAGGCCAGCGTGGTCGAAGGCGAAGACCTCACCTACCTCTACCTTCCCCTCGCCCACTCCTTCGCCCTGCTGATCCAGTTCGGCAGCTTCGACCTCGGCGCCACGCTCGCGTACTGGGAGCGCGACCCGCAGAAGATCCTCCTCAACCTGATGGAATTGCAGCCGACCTACTTCCCATCGGTGCCGCGCATCTTCGAGAAGATCTACACCGCCGCGAGCAGCGGCATGGAGAAGGAGGGCGGGCTCAAAAAGGCCGTCTTCGAGTGGTCGATCGGGGTCGGCAAGAAGATGCGGGCAACCGAGCGCAGCGGTCGCAAGCCGGGCTTTCTGCTGCGCAAGCGCTACGAGTTCGCCGACAAGAGGGTGCTCTCGAAGATCCGCAGCCTCTTCGGCGGCAAGCTGCGCCTCGCCGTCTCCGGCGCCGCGCCGATCAGCCCTGAGATCCTGCGCTTCTTCGACGCCGCCGGCGTCCTCGTACTGGAGGGTTGGGGGATGACCGAGACCTCGACCGCGGCGACGATCTCCTCACCAGAGGACTTCAAGGTGGGCACGATCGGCAAACCGTTCCCCGGCTGCGAGGTGAGGATCGCCGAGGACGGCGAGATCCTGGTCAAGGGCCCGAACGTCTTCCAGGGCTACTACAAGAACGAGCAGGCGACCCGCGAGACGATCGTCGACGGCTGGCTGCACACCGGCGACATCGGCGAGATCGACTCCGACGGCTTCATCAAGATCACCGGCCGCAAGAAGGACATCATCATCACCGCCGGCGGCAAGAACATCACGCCGGCCAACCTCGAGAACGAAATCAAGCAGCACCCACTGGTCTCCCAGTGCGTGGTCGTCGGCGACCGCAAGCCCTATCTGGTCGCCCTGGTCACGCTCGACCCCGAAGACGCCGTCGCCTACGCCAGGGAGCACGACCTGCCCGAGGATCCCGCCCAGCTCGCCGCCAACGCCGAGGTGCAGAAAGCCGTCGAAGACCACGTCGCCACGATCAACGAGAAGTTCGCCCGGGTCGAGCAAGTCAAGAAGGTGGCGATCCTCCCCCGTGACCTCTCCCAGGAAACCGGTGAGCTGACCCCGACGCTGAAGGTGAAGCGGGCGGTCGTCACCAGCAAGCACGAACACGAGATCGAGGCGCTCTACGCGAGCTGAGGCAGGGCCAGAGGAGCCTGTTGTGCCTCTGAATGAATTGATGTCGCATGCGCTTCGCGCTTAGCGACTATGCAGGAGCGCGGCTTCGCCACGCAATGGCCACCCACCTTGAGCTCAGGACGCCTCGCCGGACTGGCGGAGCAGGGCCGAGGTGGTCTGCTCGAGCACTCGGCGCCAGGTGGAGTTCTGCTCCGGCTCCTCTTCGGCGGCCCGCTCGACAACGCGGCGCACCCGCCGCTCGGAGATCTCGAGGCCGTGGCGCTCGGCGATCTCCTTGAAGCGATCGTAATCCTGGGCCAGGGTCGCGGTGACTGATTCGAAGCCGTGCCGGGCGATTTTCAGCCGCCGCGAGTAGTCCATGATCGGCGTGCCGAACATCAGCTCGTCGTTGGGCTCGGGCTCGATCAGGACGATGTCGACGCCCGGGTAGCGCTCCTGCCACATCTCGACCGCCTGGTGCAGGCGGGCGTGGGCGATCAGGCGGAAGGCCTGGTTGGCGATCGCCGGCAGGCCCATGTCGGAAACGCGTCGCACACGCGTCCCGAAGACGGTCGGGATCGTCTTCTCGAAGTCGTTGACGTAGGGAACGAGGGGATTGACGACGACGATGAATTTGGCGCCCTTTTCGACCGCGATGTCGACGTTGGTGGTCGAGCGGATACCACCGTCGACCAGCTGGCGGCCCTTGAGGTCGACCGGCTTGTAGACGATCGGCAGCGCGGTCGAGCACTGGATCGCCTTCGATATCGGCACGTCGTTCCAACCTTCTTCGCCAAAGACGATTCGCTCGCAGGTGTCGAGGTCGGTCGCGGCGAGATAAAGCTCCTTGTCGAGCAGGCGGAAGTCGTCGGCGCGGCTGCCTTCCCCAAGCGCCGCGGCGACATAGTCGGCGACCCCGCCGTTGGAGTAGAAGCCGGTCGGCAGCGCCTCGGCGAGGCCGACGCCGACGTCCATCGCCGAGAACCGCCCCATCCGCACCAGGCTGCGCGCCAGCTCCAGCGTCCGCAGCGGCAGCATCGCCGACTTCTCCAACAAGCCAAGGTAGTTGGGCCTCAGCACCTTGCCGAGATCGAGGTCATCGAGCTCTGAGACGATGCGTCGGTTGATCACCTGCATCATCTCGTCGGGGGTGACGCCGTTGGCAAGCATCCCGGCGACGAAGGAGCCGGCGCTTGTGCCGACGTAGACGTCGAAATTGTTGACCGTGCTGTTGACCGCGAGCAGGTCGAGGGCGCGCAGGGCACCGATCTCATAGACGCCGCCGGTGAAGCCCCCGCCGCCGAGGACGAGGGCCGTCTTCGATGGGCGTTTGCGGCTGCGGCGACGTCGCGGTTGCGACTCTATGTCCACAACTTTGCCCATAAACATGCATTATCTCATCAAGTGAGGCGAACCCCGGCACTCTTTGCCGCGATTTGTGCGCTGCTTGCGCTTCTTGTGGTCTCGACAGCAGCGCAGGCGGGCGCCGGCGGAGCGCTCTGCGCGACGATGCGGGGGCGCTTGCTGCGCGGCGGGGGCAGCGCAAGCGGCCTTCTCGTCGTCGACGGCAAGACGGGCGCCCCGGTCTGCGCCAGGGCCCCCGGCAGGCCACGGCCCCTGGCCTCGAACATGAAGCTGTTCACGACCTCGACGGCGCTTGCCCGACTCGGCCCGGAATCGCGGATCGCGACGACCCTCGAGACCGACGGCACGGTCGACTCCCACGGCGTCTTGCACGGCAGCCTCTACCTGGTCGGCGGCGGCGACCCGGCGCTGGGCGTGCCGGCCTTCTACAACCGCTTCCTCGGCGGCCTGGGCACCGACCTGCTTCTCCTCAAGCGCCAGGTCCGCGAAGCCGGCATCAGCGCGGTGACCGGCCGCCTCTACGCAGACGACAGCATCTTCGACCGCCTGCGCGGCGTCGCCGACTCCGGTTACGCCACCAGCCCCGAAATCGGCCCCCTCTCGGGGCTCGACTTCGACTCCGGCTACGGCAGCGCGGCCGGGGGCAGCTTCGCCGCAGACCCCGCGCTCACCGCAGCAACGACGCTGGCCCAATCGCTGCGCAACGCGGGCGTCCGCGTCTCGACCGGCGTCGCGCTGGGAACGGCGCCCCCGTCGAGCGCCGAGGTCGCCAAGGTCGAATCGCCGACTTTGACCGAAATCGTCAACACCACCGACGTCTACTCCGACAACCACTTCGCCGAGATGCTGATCAAGCTGATCGGCGCGCGCCTGGGAGGCGCCGGCACCACAGCGGCTGGGGCCAAGGTGGTCGAGCAGTTTGCCGGCGCGCACGACTCGGGCGTCCATGCGGTCGACGGCTCGGGCCTGACCCGCTCCAACCGCGCTTCGCCGACGCAGGTGGTCGGCCTGCTCAAATCGATGCGCGGCACCGCCGCGGGCGAAGACCTGATCCAGGACCTTGCCCTTGCCGGCCACGAAGGCACCGTCGCAGAACGCATGCGCGGCACCGCCGCCTACGGTCGCTGCCGGACCAAGACCGGCACTCTGACCGGCGTGAGCAACCTCTCCGGCTACTGCTTCAACCGCGACGGCAAGGTGATGATCTTCTCGATCCTGATGGGAAGCGTCCGCGACCTCAGCCTTGCCCACCTAGAGCAGGACCTGATCGCCGGCGAAGTCGCGTCCTACTGACTCGCGGACGCCTAGAATCGGTCGTCGTGCGAGTGCTCTTGACAAATGACGATGGGATTACGGCCCCGGGCCTTCAGGCGGCGCGGCGCGCTTTGCGTGAGATCGAAGGTGTGGAGGTTGATGTGATCGCACCGGACTCGAACCGCAGCGCTACCGCCCGGAGCATTACGACACGCTCGCCTTTGACCGTCGAGGAGGTCGAGTTCGAGGACGGAGACAAGGGCTACGCCACCGACGGGACGCCGGTCGACTGCGTCCGCTTCGCCGAGCTGGGCCTGGTCGGTCACCGGCCGGACCTGATCGTCTCCGGGATCAATCACGGCGCCAACCTCGGCGACGACATCACCTACTCGGGCACCGTCGCTGCCGCCTTCGAGGGAATCGTCCTCGGCATCCCAGCCGTGGCGGTCTCCCAGCAATCCTCGGGCGGCGGCATGGGCTTCGTCAGCGGCCGCTTCGACTTCGGCGCCGTGGCGCCATTTGCGGCTGAGCTCGTGCGACGGCTGATCGCCGAGCCGATGCCGGAGGCGACGCTGATCAACGTCAACTGTCCCGCCGGCGAGCCCAGAGGGATCGAAGTGACCAAGCTCGGCAAACGCATCTACAACGACGAGCTGAAGCTGATCGGCGAAGGCGACGGGCGCCGTCACTACGAGATCTACGGCTGGCAGCCCGGCTACGAGGAGATCGACGGCACCGACCTCAACGCCGTGGCTCAGGGACGGATCTCGGTAACGCCAATCCACTTCGACCTCACCGACCACGGCGGGCTCGAGCGGCTGCGCGGCTGGGGCTTCGAGGAGATGCTGGCGGCGAGCGCGCCGACCTCGGTGTGAGCACGGCCGCGACCGAGGAGCGCGCCGAGGAGCTGCGGCGCGAGCTGGCGGAGCACAACCGCCGCTACTACGTCCTCGACGAACCGATCGTCGGCGACGACGCCTACGACGCGCTGCTCGACGAGCTGCGTGGGATCGAGGCCGAGCATCCCGAGCTGCGGACCCCAGACTCTCCGACGCAGCGGGTGGGAGCGCCGCCGCTGGACCGCTTCGAGCAGGTCGAGCACGCCGAGCGGATGCTCTCGCTCGCCAATGCGCGCAACGAGGAGGAGCTTCGCGCCTGGGAGACCCGCATCCGCAACCACCTCAAGCGCCTCGACATCACGGCGGCCGAGTTCAGCTATACGACCGAGCCGAAGATCGACGGCCTGGCGATATCGCTGACCTACGAGCACGGCGCCTTCACGCGCGGCGCCACCCGCGGCGACGGCAGGGTCGGCGAGGACGTGACCCAGAACCTGCGCACGATCGGGGCGATCCCGCTGCGAATCGACGACGCCCCGGAGATGGTCGAGGTGCGCGGCGAGGTCTACCTGCCGATCGCCGACTTCAAGGCCCTCAACGAACGCCGCGCCAAGGCCGGCGAGCCCACCTTCGCCAATCCGCGCAACTCCGCCGCGGGCTCGATCCGCCAGCTCGACCCGGCCCTCGCGGCCGAACGGCCGCTCTCGGCCTGGTGCTACGGCATCGGGGCGGCCCGCGGCCTCGATCTGGCCACCCATTCCGCCGAGGTCGAGTGGTTGGCCGAGCGGGGCTTCAAGGTCAATCCCGACACTGACCACCACGGTGACGTCGACTCGGTCGTCAAGCGCTGCCTCTGGTGGGAGGAGCGGCGCGACCAGCTCGACTACGAGATCGACGGCGTCGTCGTCAAGGTCGACGAGCGGGCGCTCTGGCGAGAGCTGGGCGTGGTGGGTCGTGAGCCCCGCTGGGCGATCGCCTGGAAGTTCGCGCCGACGACGGCGACGACGAAGCTGCTCGACGTCGTCTGGAACGTCGGCCGCACCGGGCACCTCGTCCCCTTCGCAATGCTCGAGCCGGTCCACGTCGGCGGAGTCACCGTCTCGACCGCCACCCTGCACAACGAGGAGGACCTGGCCCGCAAGGACGTCCGCGTCGGCGACGAGGTCGTGGTGATGCGGGCGGGCGACGTGATCCCGCAGGTCGTCTCGCCGCTGTTGAGACGCGAGAAAAGCAGGCGCCGAGGCCGCAAACCAAAGCCGCCGAAGAAGTGCCCGGCCTGCGGCACGGAGACGGTCAAGCCCGAGGACGCAGTCTTCACGATCTGCCCCAATCGCGGCGGCTGCCCCGGCCAGGCGTTCCAGCATGTAAAGCACTTCGTCAGCAAAGGGGCGATGGATATCGACGGGCTGGGAGAGAAGCAGGCAATGCGCTTCCTCCAGGAAGGCCTGATCGAAGACGTCGCAGACATCTACGAGCTGAGCGAGGAGCAGCTGAACGGGCTCGAGGGGTTCGGCGACATTTCCGCTCGCAACCTGGTGGTTGCGATCGATGCCTCGCGCTCTCGCCCCTTCAAACGCGTCCTCTACGCCCTCGGCCTGCCCGGCGTCGGCTATGTCACCGCGGAAGCGCTGGCAAACCACTTCGGCTCGATCGAGGCCCTGCGCAAGGCAGACCCAGAGCTGATCGAGGAGGTCGAGGGCGTCGGCCCGATCATGGCCGTGCAGATCGCCGAGTCGCTGGCCGACGAGCGCACCCGGGAGCTGGTCGAGAAGCTGCGCGAGAAGGGCCTGGCCCTCGAACAGAATCCCTCCGAACGCCGGGCGAGCGGCGGCCCGCTGGAAGGCAAGACGCTGGTCCTCACCGGCACCCTCCCCGAGCTGACCCGCGAGGAGGCGGCAGCGCTGATCAAGTCCGCCGGAGGCAAGGTCGTCAACTCGGTCTCGAAGAAAACCGACTACGTCGTCGCCGGTGAGAACCCCGGCTCGAAGCTGGCCAAGGCTGAGAAATTCGAGACCGAGATCCTCGACGAACCCGGCCTGCGGAGGCTGCTGGGCGGAGACGGCGCGAGCACCTCTCGCCCTGACAAATGACGCGCTGATCAGCGCGTCATTTTGAGTATCCGCCAG
>DASXKW010000050.1:0-5139 GCA_036496625.1 Solirubrobacterales bacterium
CCCGCTCTTCGCCGGCGAGCGGCTCCTCGAGCGCTCGGGTCAAGTAGCGCGCTGCGCTCTCGAGCCCTGCCTCGGCGGCCGCCGCCCTAGCGGCGTCACGCAGCAACTGAACCGCCCGCGGAACGCTCGCGGGCGGTGCGAGAAGGAGCTGTGCAGCGACCTGCTCCATGGGTGCGCCGAGATTGGCCAGCAACTCGGCGGCGCGAGCGTGTTCTATCTCGCGTTCCTGCACCGGAATGCTTTCGTAGACCGCGTTACGGACGAGGGGGTGAACGAAGGAGAACGGCGGCTCCGGGCGCAGGAGGTCGACGCGGACAAGCGCGGCCGCCGCCGAAGCAATCTGCCCTCGCTCGAGCCCCGCAATAGCGGCCGCGTGCTCGCGCTCGACCCGGTCACCAAGAACCGCCACCGCACGGCCGAGCCGATTCGCCTCCTCCGCGAGTTGGCTCATCCGCAGCCGCACTGAGCGCGTCACGGCGTCCGGAGCGACTCGCTCAATGACCGGAATCGACGCAGCGACCGGCGCCACGCCCTCGGCTGCGAGTGTGCGCAGCAACTCCCGCAGGAGCAACGGGTTACCCCCGCTCGCCTCGTGGCAGGCAAGAGAGAACGACTCCTCGGCGTCGGGGCCGAGCTCCTGCACGACAAGCTCGGCAACCGAGGACGCAGTCAACGAGTTCGGACGCACGATCGTCGTGGCGGGGTCCGCGAGTAGCTCGGTGAGCAGCGGATGCTCGTCCTCCAGAGGACGCAACGTCGCGACAACGCAAACGTGCACGCCCTCCAGCCGCCGGGCCAGATAGGCCAGCCAGCGCAGCGAGGGCGGATCGGACCACTGCAGATCATCGACTGCAATCGCAAGCGGCCCCGCCTCGGCCAGGTTGAGCGCGAGCCAGTAGAGGCCGTGCAGGAGTGCAAAGACGTCCTCCTCGCTCCCGGCCTCGCGCTGACCGAACAAGCGCGCTGCCTGCGCTGCGGCCCCGCCGAGCAGCCTCGACCGCTGCTCCTCAGACGCGGTAGCGATCAGCGCCTCGAACAACTGCCGGACCACGCCGAACGAGAAGTCCTCCTCCAGCTCGCTGGCGCGTGAGTACAGGACCGTGAAGCCGGAGCTGGCCGCACGTGCTCGGCCCTCGGCCAGCAGCGAGGTCTTTCCGATCCCTGCCGGCCCTTCGATCACGATCAGGCGTCCGGCGCCGCCCTGGGCGGCAGCGATCACCGCGTCGACCTCCGCCAGCTCGGAAGCGCGTTCGAGCAGAGCCGTCCCCTGCGGCAGAAACCCCATGCGCTCGACCATATCCCCAAAGTCTGCGGCTTTTCCTACGGGGCCCCCACGTGGCGGCCGAACCCGCTTCTGAGCGACCTTCTGGGCATGCAGTCCACCCCCGAGAAGGAGACGACGATGCATCACCACCACCACACCCCGAAGCAAGACACGACGGACGAGCAGCAGCCGCCAAAGCGGCTCCTCCCGATGCTCCTGGTCGCCCAGCTGATGGTCATCCTCGACATCACCGCCGTGAACATCGCCATGCCGAACATCGCCCGCGACCTCCACATCTCGGGCGCAACGATCAGCTGGACGATCACGGCCTACTCGCTCGTGTTCGGCAGCCTGCTCCTGCTCGGCGGCCGCGCCGCCGACCTGCTCGGCCGCCGCCGCCTGTTCCTCATCGGCCTCGGCATCTTCACAGCCTCGTCACTCGCCTCGGCCATGGCCACCTCGGCCGCCACATTGTTTGCAGCCCGCGCAGGTCAGGGCCTGGGCGCCGCGACGCTCTCTCCGGCCGCGCTCTCGATCATCACCAGCACCTTCCACGGACCCGCCCGCGCCAAGGCGCTCGCCGCCTGGGGGGCCGTCGGTGGAGCCGGCGCCGCCCTCGGCGTCCTCCTCGGCGGAGTCCTCACCGAGCTCGTCGACTGGCGCCTGATCTTCTTCATCAACCTGCCCGTCGCCGTCGCGCTCTTCTTCGGCGCTCGCAAGTTCGTCCCCGCCGACACCGAGAAGCCGCGCTGGCGCGGTCTCGATGTCCGCGGCGCCGCGCTCGCCAGCGGCAGCCTCGCCGCGATCGTCTACGCGATCACCCAGGCCAACACGGCGGGCTGGATCTCGCCACAGACGCTCGGCATCGGCACCGCCGGCATCCTCGGCCTCGCCGCCTTCGCAATCTGCGAGCTGCGCACCCGGCAGCCCCTGCTTCGCATCGACCGGCTCGCCGACCGCAGCGTCGGCGGCGGCCTCCTGCTCTGCCTCATCAACGCAGGACTGATGTTCGGACTGTTCCTGCTCTGCTCGCTCTACCTGCAGCTCGCGCTCGGTCACGGCCCGCTCCGCACCGGCCTTGCGTTCATCCCGCTCGCACTCGCGGCCGGCGCCGGCTCTCACGCCGCCGGCCACGTACTCAACCACCACGGCCTCCGCTGGTCAGCCGGCCCCGCCCTCGTCCTGGCCGCCGGCGGCCTGCTGCTCCTCTCCCACGTCCCCGCACAGGGCAGCTACCTGCGCGACATGCTGCCCGGAATGCTCCTGGCCGGCTTCGGACTCGGAATGTCCGGAACCGCAATCGCCGTCGGCGTCCTCACCGGCGCTCGCCACGACGAGGCCGGAATGATCTCCGGCGTCAGCTCCACCGGCCACGAAGTCGGCGGCAGCCTCGGCATCGCGATCTACGCCAGCATCGCCACGGCGGCCGCGGGCGGAACCTTCGTCGGCCCGACGGCAGCCGCCGGAATCGCCCACGCCTTCCAGGTCGGCGGCTACGTCGCCATCGTGACCAGCATCGCCTCCGTCGCCCTGCTACCCGCAGCGAAGACCTTCCTGCCCAAGCTGCGGCTCAACCCGCAGGCGATGGCCGCTCATTGATCACAACCCACGCCTCGGGGGAGGCAAGAGGGGAAACCGCTCGAGCGGCTTCCCCTCTATCTGTCTGGTGGCACCTGCGACCGCTCGCCTGGGCCAGCGTCCGGAATGAGACCCAATGCAATACGCAAAACCATCGATGTCGCCACATGCCAGCGGCGTGAACATCGCCACATCCGAACCAGGAGCGTCCATGAACGCGCTAAAGGAGCATTTCGCCCATCACCGGAGATACATGCTCGGCTGCCTCGCCGGAGCGCTGCTTTTGATCATCGGCGGGCTCGTGCACGAGCCGGGTCTAACGATCAGCGGGGCGGTGATCTGCGCTGGGTTCTGCCTGCAGATGATCCGAATGATGGCCTTCAAGCCGAAGGGAAGCCAAAGCACCTGAGCGGGCGTTCGGGGATGGCCTTGGGCCGGAATCAGTGGCCGTGCAACTCGCGCATTACGGCATGGCCGCGACCCCGAGCGATCATCCAGCGGTTCACGGGCACGGTTACCACGAACGCGATCACAAGGCTGACGAGCAGGCTCCACCAGAACAGACCATCAGAGAGGCCAGCGGCGATCGCACCCGGCACGAGCAGGATGAACCCGTTGTCGACCAGTTCCATCGTGGCGATCGACACCGTGTCCGAGGCGACTGCCAGTCGAGCAGCGCGACGGGCCGGCACACCCGCAGCGATCACCGGCCCTAGCGTCAGCGCGTAACCAAAGACGAACGCCAGCAACACCGAAATGAGGATCGACAGAGTGTTCCCGAGAGCGAACGCCGCCGACAGCACCATGCCCAGAATCTCGCCTATGGCGCAGCCCGTCAGGCAGTGAAGGGTTGCCTGAACGGCCGAGCGGGTTGTCGAATCGAGGCCATGCTGGTGAGCGCGTTCCATGCCTCCACAGTGCCCCAGGCGTCAAGGACCGTTCTGGTAATACGGGTGACTTGACGGAACCGCGACATCGTGCGCGGAACTTTGGCCGCCCGTCCTCGAAGGCGGCGGCGGTATCACGGGTATCTAGACCGCTGCTCAGCATGACCCCCCAGCAGCCCCCGCTGGCGGTAGAGGACTCATAATCCGGGCTAAATGCCTGCGGCGTCCTGAATTGAGGCGAAAGTGCCTGCAATCGTCCCAGTTGTAGGCCGCAGCGAGTTGGGGTCGGTTCGGCTTTTGCTAGCGGCTCACGATCGGGCGGCGTGCGCTGCTCTTCGTGGTGGCCGCCGGCTTGGTCGCGTCGAGGATCTCCGCACCGCTTACAGCCCGCGCGAGTGAGGACGCGGCCCGCTTCGTGCTCGCCTTGTCGTCGAATTGGCCGCTCTGCAGCAGCCTCTCGCCGTTTCTGTTCAGGACGACGAAGCGGAATTTCTCGCCGCTTTTGCGGATCTCGATCTTGCCGGCCATCATCGCCCTCCTCGTGGTGAGTGGGACTGGAGTCTAGGTGGCTCGAAGGCGAGCCGTATCCACTGCCGTCGTCGCGGACAGCCTGCGCGAGAGAGAAGTTTCGGGATCGTGGCGTGATCGTCTGCTTTCGCTCATTCGTGTTATCAGCGGGGTTGCTCTCGCGCCGTTTGCCGTCCGGGAGCGAGAGCGGCGAGCTCGTCGTAGAACATCGTGAGGCGGCTGATGGTGGCCGGCCAGCCGTGATGGCGGCTCGCGGCCTCGGCGCGCCGCCCGCGGCCCTGTCGCTCCTGGTGGCCGGTGGCGGCCGCGAAGAGCGTGTCGGTGAGGCTGTCCTGGTCGTCGGGAGGGATCAACCAGCCAGTCTTGCCGTCGGCGACGATTTGAGCCGGTCCGTGTGTGCGGCAAGCGATCACCGGCAGCCCGCAGGCCATCGCCTCGACGAGCACCAGCCCGAACGCCTCCGCGACCGAGGGCAGGACGAGCAGGTCGGCGGCGTTCAGCGCCTGCGGCAGCTGCTCATGCGCGCGCCAGCCGGCAAGGAACACCTGTCGGTTCCCGAGCCGCCGCGCGGTGGCGAGCGGATGCTCGCCCTCCCACTCGCCCGGATGGCCGCCGACAAGCACCAGCGGCAGGGGGCTGCCCAGCCGCTCGACCGCGCGCGCGTGCGCAGCGATCAGGAGCGGCAGCCGCTTGACCGCCATGTAGCGGCCGACATAGAGGAAGACCGGTCCGCCGGCGCGGAACGGAGCGAGGTCCTGCTCGCTGTAGACGACACTGCCCGGGCGGCCGCTCTCGTCCCAACCCTGGGGCTGCTCGACCAGCCAGCGGCGCCAGAACGCGAGCCGCTGCTCGCCGGCAAGCGGCCGCGCCCTGAACGCTTCG
>DASXKW010000051.1:0-5302 GCA_036496625.1 Solirubrobacterales bacterium
CTACCGCTGGGGCGCCGACGACTCGGCCGTTCTCAGCGCCGCCCTCGATCTCTCGCGCGCCGAGGCACTGGTCGTGCACGCCGGGGACCGCACCTTCATCGCGCCCCTCGGCAACGCCGAGGCAACCATGCGCAACCAATCCCAACAGGAGGAATCAACGTGAAGAAGACCCTTCCCATCCTCGCCGCTCTGGCGCTGATCGGAGCGCTGGCGATGGCCGGCTGTGGAAGCAGCAGCAACAGCTCGAGCTCTGGATCCGGCGGCGCCTACGGCGGCGGCGAAGAAACGACGAGCAAGCCGGCCGCCTCGACCACCCCCTCCACAGGCGCGCCGATCACCGTTGGCACGGCCAAGAGCGTCGGCAAGGTGCTGGTCGACTCCAACGGCCTGACGCTCTACTACTTCCAGAAGGACCAGAACGGCGAATCCACCTGCTATGGCGCCTGTGAACAGGGCTGGCCGCCGCTGAGGACCGAAGGCGCGCCGCAGGCCGGCGAAGGCGCGATGGCCTCGAAACTGGGCACGACGAAGCGCAAGGACGGCACCGTCCAGGTGACCTATAACAACTGGCCGCTCTACACCTTCGTCGAGGACAAGAAACCAGGCGAAGACAACGGCACCGACAGCAAGGCCTTCGGCGCCTCCTGGTACCCGCTACACCCCAACGGGGAAAAGGCCGGCCACTAGGAGAGGCTGGCTAGGAGCGCTTGCGGGCGGAGATCGAAGGTGGGACCAGCTCGCGGATCTCGGCCAGCAGCCGGACCGCGAGCTCTCCCGCCTCCTCGCCGGGCTTCGGCTGCCCCTCGCGTGGCTCGAAGAAGCGGATCCGCAGATGCGGACGCCGCGGAAATCCGGTCAGGTCCGAGGTCCCCTCGATCGCGACGCAGACGATCTTGGCCTCGGGAACCTCGAGCGCGAGGCGACCGACGCCGCTGCGCGCTCGCAGGACCTTGCCGCGAGAGCGGGTCCCTTCGGGGAAGACGCCGATGCACGAGCCGCGCTGCAGTTCCTCGACCGCCCGCGCCAAAGCGCCGGCGTCGCCCGCTTCGCGCTCGATCGGGATCTGGCCCATGCCGTTGAGCACCGGGGCCAGGCCGCGCACCTTCCAGAGGTCGGATTTGGCCAGGGCCTTGATCTGGCGGCGCCGGATCGCCGAGATCCCGACCATGATCGGATCCCAGTGGCTGTCGTGATTGCCGACCACCAGCACGGGGCCGCTCTCCGGCAGGGCCTCCACGCCCTCTGCCTTCAGCCGGCCCCAGGCCGCCACCGGTCGGCAGACCGCCATCGCCGTTCGGTACATCGGGCTCGGCTCTCGCTTTGCCCCGGCGGGTGTGGGTAACCCCCCTTGCGGGGTAGTGGCCTCCATGCGAGCGGCACCGTACTTGATCGAACTAAATCCACGGCGCGCTCGGGCAAGGAATCCCTCAAAGTGATCAAAGTCACGTATTCAGCCGCGCTGGCGGTCGAAGGTACTCGTCTCGCTTCTGCAGTGCCGATCCGCACCTTGAATCCCGGCTGTATCAATCACAACTATCTAAAGTGTCATCTGTGACGACGCAGAAGCCCCTCGAGCTGATCCTCGCTCGCAACCTGATGTCCGCGCTCTCGACCCCGGCCTTCCTGGTCGACGAGGGCGGTGTCCTCGTCTTCTACAACGAGGCGGCCGGCGCCCTGCTGGGCAAGCGCTTTGAGGAACTGGGCACGGTGGGAGCCGAAGAGTGGGGATCGCTGTTCGGCCCGTTCGACAAAGCGGGCGAGCCGATCCCCTACGACGAGCTGCCCCTGGTCGTCGCCGTCCGCAACGGCCGCCCGGCACACGCTGACCTGCAGATCAGCTCCGCCGACGGCACCCGCCACCAGGTCGAGGTCTCCGCCTTCCCGATCCTCACTCCCCACGGCTCGCAGGGCGCGATCGCGGTCTTCTGGCCGGCCGGCTCCAGCAACGGCGCGGGTCACTGAGATGAAGGTCAAGCTCTGGGGCACGCGCGGTTCGATCCCCTCCCCGGGGCCGGAGACGATCCGCTACGGCGGCAACACCTCCTGCGTCGGCGTCACCCTCGCCGACGGCTCGATGCTGGCGCTCGATGCCGGCACCGGGATCCGCAGCCTCGGCCTGGCGCTCGCCAACGAGCCGGCGCGGCTGCACATCCTGCTCACCCACCTCCACCTCGACCACATCCAGGGCCTGGTCTTCTTCGCCCCCGCCTTCCAGCCGCAGACCGAGATCGTGATCTGGGGCCCGGCCTCGCCGGAGGCCTCGCTGCGCGATCGCATCGCCCGCTACATATCGGCGCCGCTCTCGCCGGTCGAGGTGCGCGAGCTGCCCTGCGACGTCTCCTTCCGCCACTGCCCGCAAACGGAGTGGGAGATCGGCTCGGCGCGGATCAGCGCCGCCTCCGTCTCGCACCGCGGGCCGACGCTCGGCTACCGGATCGACGACGGCGACTCCTCGCTCGCCTACATCCCCGACCACGAGCCCGCCCTCGGCGCCGACCTCGACGCGCTCGAGGAGGACTGGATCTCCGGCCTCGGCCTCGCTCGCAACGCCTCGCTGCTGATCCACGACGGCCAGTACGCCGACGCCGAGTACCCTGACCACGTCGGCTGGGGCCACTCCTCGCTCTCGCACGCGCTCTCCTTCGCCCGCCGCGCCGAAGCGGAGCGGACGGTGCTCTTCCACCACGACCCGCTGCACTCCGACGAGCGCCTCGATCAGCTGGGCGCCGAAGCGCAGCAGCGCTGGGCCGCGATGGGCGGCAGCCCCGGTGCGATCGAGCTCGCCGCCGAGCGAGCCGAATACGAGCTGCCCGCGCGAACGGTCAGCGCGATTTCCGCAACTTAGAAACCGCGACATTCGCGCCGTTCAAATGGCTTCGCCTGCCCGCTACGCTGGCACGCGGGATGACGTCGACGCCTGGAATCGACGCCGCGGTCGAGAGATCTGATCTGGTCAGGGAGGCGCTGGAAACAGCGCAGCGAGCGCATGCCGGTCAACTGCGTCGCGGCAGCGACGGCCGACCCTTCATCGACCATCCGGTCGCGGTCGCCGAGCTCTTGTGCGGAGAGCGTCAGGGCGACGAAGTGATCGCCGCGGCGCTGCTCCACGACGTGGTCGAGAAGAGCGATATCGACCACGACTCGGTGCGCGGGCGCTTCGGCGACGTGGTTGGCGGGCTGGTCGAGGCGATGACCGAAGACGAGTCGATTCCAACCTATGAGGACCGCAAGGACGAGCACCGGCGCCGGGTCGCCGATTCCGAGCCGGCGGCGCGGGCGATCTTCGCCGCCGACAAACTGACCAACGTGACGATGCTGCGCGAGGCCTACGCCCTGATCGGCGAGGGCGTCAGCGACGAACTCGCGGTCCCGCTCGACCTGAAGATGTACATCTGGGAGGGCGACCTGGAAATGCTCTTCGACGAGGCACCGCAGCTGCACCTCACCAACGAGCTCGCCGATCAGCTGGTGGCGCTCTGGGGCGACCGCTTCAGGGCCGTGCGCGCCCCGTCAGACTGAGCCGCCGGCGCAGCGGCAGCACGTACCAGAGCCCGGCGAAGGCGCAGACCGTCCCCAGCCCGGTGATCGCGGTGACGACGCCGCTGCCGAAGAGGACGTCGGTGATCAGCACGATCGCGCCGGTCATCGCCATCGCCAGCAGGGCGAGGCCGGCGATCGTGAAGCGGTTGGCGAGGCGGATCAGCTCGCGCTTCTGCTGCAGGTGGAAGGTGACGCGGTGATACGAGGAGGGCGCGATCAGCAGGATCGCCGAGAGCGCCGTGCAGAGCAGGGTGAAGAAGTAAACACCCTTCTCGAAGCCGTTGATCTCGGTGAAGTGCTGCTGGAACGGGACGGCGAGCAGGAAGGCGAAGAGGACCTGGACACCGGGCAGGGCGACGCGCAGCTCCTGCAGCAGCTCGCCGAGGTTGCGATCGAGGCGTTCGGTCTCGCTCTCATCGCGTCCCGACGGGCGTTCCTCCATGCCATCACCATAGGCGAAGTGAGCACCGCGATCGTCCTCTTCAACCGCGACCTGAGGGTGCGCGACAACCCGGCTCTCGCCGCGGCCGCAAAGGCGGATCGCACGGTGCCGCTCTTCGTCCTCGACCCGGCGCTGCTCGGGTCCCGCTTCGCCGCCCCCAACCGGGTCGCCTTCCTGCTCGAGTCGCTGCGCGACCTCGGCGAGCGGCTGCGCCGCGCCGGCGGGCGCCTCTACATCCGGCACGGCGATCCGGTTGCTGAGACCTTGGCGCTGGCGCGCGAGTGCGACGCCGGCGAGCTCCACGTCAGCGCCGACTGGAGCGCTTTCGCCCGGCGGCGCGAGGAGCGCCTGCGCCGCGCCTGCGAGGAGGAGCGAATCGCCTTCCGCGCCCATCCCGGCACGACGATCGTCTCGCCCGGCACGGTGACTCCCGGCGGCGGCGACCACTTCAAGGTCTTCAGCCCCTTCCACCGCGCCTGGGAGGAGGTGCCCTCGCGGCCGGCGGTGCCGGCGCCACGACAGCTGAAGGCGCCCTCGCGGCCGGCGACGGGCAGGCTGCCGGCGCTCGACTCGCTGCTGCGCGGCGAGCTCTCGCCAGAGCGCGCGCCCGGCGGCGAGACCGCGGGCCGCAAGGCGATGCGGGCCTTCCTGCGCGATGGCCTCACCGGCTACGCCGATCATCACGACGACCTGCCGGGCGACGAAACCTCCGGGCTGAGCCCGTACCTGCGCTTCGGCTGCATCTCACCGCTGGAGCTGCTGGGCGAGGCACGCTCGCGCCGCGGCGGCGGCGCCTACGCGCGACAGCTCTGCTGGCGCGACTTCCACCACCAGGTGCTCGCCGCCTACCCGGCGCTGCCGCGGCACGACTACCGACCGCGCGGCGATCGCTGGTCGCGCTCCCGCCGCGCCTTCGAGGCCTGGCAGGAGGGACGCACCGGCTACCCGATCGTCGACGCGGCGATGCGCCAGCTGCGCCGCGAGGGCCGCATGCACAACCGGGCGCGAATGATTGTCGCCTCCTTCCTGACCAAGGACCTCTACCTCGACTGGCGCTGGGGCGCAAACCACTTCTGGGACCTGCTCAGCGACGGCGAGATCGCCAACAACGCCGGCAACTGGCAGTGGGTGGCGGGCACCGGCAACGACACCAGGCCCAACCGCGTCTTCAACCCGATCCGCCAGGCACATCGCTTCGACCCCGAAGGCGACTACGTGCGCCGCTACCTGCCGGAGCTGGCGACGATCGACGGTAGGGCGGTGCACGAGCCCTGGCGGCTTGACGCGAAGCGGCGACGCGAGCTCGACTACCCCGAGCCG
>DASXKW010000052.1:0-10099 GCA_036496625.1 Solirubrobacterales bacterium
GCCGAGCCGCGGCTCGGCGGGCGGCGGGTCCTGGCCGTGCGCCTCGACCATGCCGGCGGCGACAGCCGCGAGATCGAGCTGCCCGCCGCATCCAGCCGCAAATAGGCGTGTTTCGAGAGGGACGGTGCATGTAGCATCGAAGCGAACTTGTTCTGCGAACGGAGGGACGCCCGATGAAGGGACTGAAGACGCTGACCGCGGTGCTGCTCGGGACCGCGCTGCTGGCGAGCGCGGCACCGGCCACGGCGGCCGCGGCCGCGTACAGGCACTACATTGCTTGCGGCGTCTCCCAGAACGCGAAGCCGGCGCACAAATGCCCGAAGAAGAGCAAGAAGGGCGCCTTCTTCAAGAGCCTCAAGGGCGACGTCAACTACAGCATCTGCGTCAAGTTCCCGACCGGCAAAAACATCTGCGCCAAAGCGCAGCCGGCCAAGCAGGGGACGCTCTACGTCAACAAGATCACCTCCAACATCCCCGGCAAGCACCGGGTGACCTGGTTCGTCGAAGGCAAGCGCATCGGCTCCTCGGTCTTCCGGGTCCCTGGCTGAGCGGGGCCACAGGGGGATGGCGATCGTCGGCTTCGACACGGCGACCGCCGACACCGCGGTCTGCGCGGTGCGCGGTGCCGATGTGCTGCGCGAGGAGCTGCTCGGGCTTGCGCCCGACGGCAGCCCGCGACACTCGACTGCGCTGCTGGCGGAGGTCGAGCGGGCGGTGGCGGTTGCCGGCGGCTGGGGGGGCGTCGGTCGGATCGCGGTGGGGCTCGGCCCCGGCTCCTTCGTCGGCATTCGCATCGGCATCGCCACCGCACACGGGCTCGCCGCAAGCACCGGCCTGCCGGTGACCGGCGTCTGCACGCTCGACGCGCTGGGCCGGGGGCTGGGGGAGGTGGCCGGCTCGGCATCTCGCAGCCGCCTTGCCGTCATCGACGCGCGCCGCGACGAGGTCTTCGCGGCGCTCTACGCGCCAAGCGGCGAGCGCCTCTGGGAGCCGCTGGTCGCCGCCCCGGCCGAGCTTGCCGAACGCGCTGCCGGCCTGCCCGAGCCGCCGCTGGCAGCCGGGTCGGGGGCGGTACGATTCCGGCAGGAGCTGACAAGCCGGGGCGTCGACATCCCCGACGATGCCAATCCCGTCCACCGGGTCGCCGCGCGGCACGTCTGTGCCCTCGCGGAGGCCGCGCCAGGCGGGGGTGGCGGCAGCCTCGAACCGATCTACCTGAGGCCTCCCGATGCGCAGCGATGGCATGAGCGAGACACTTCCCAGAGAGCCGAGTGAGGTGAGCGGGGCGGCCGCGATCAGACGCCTCGCCTACAGCGACCTGCCCGCGGTGATCTCGATCGAGCGGCGGTCGTTCCCGACGCCATGGTCGCTGGCGATGTTCGTGCTGGAGCTCTCCAAGCCCTCCGGGATCTGCCTGGCGGCAACCGACGGCGACGAGCTGCTCGGCTACCTGGTCTGCTCGCGCTACGACCAGGTCTGGCACCTGATGAACGTCGCCGTGGCGCCCGACCGGCGCCGCGCCGGCGTCGCCCGGCGGCTGATCTCCAAGCTGGTCGAGGAGGCGGGCGGGAAGCTGCCTTTCACGCTCGAGGTGCGGGTCTCCAACCGGCCCGCGATCACGATGTACGAACGGCTCGGCTTCAGCTCGGCAGGGGTGCGGCCTCGCTACTACCAGGACAACGGCGAGGACGCGCTGATCATGTGGCTGGACTGACTGGGGTGCAACGCATTGTGGCGCCATAGGAACCAAAAAACGTTGCACCTGGATAGGGGGATGGGATGGCCGGGTTGACCCTCGCCATCGAGACGTCCTGTGACGACACCTGCGCCGCGGTGCTGGACGGGCCGCGCGTGCTCGCCAACGCGATCTCCTCGCAGGCGGCGGCTCACGCCCAGTTCGGCGGCGTCGTGCCCGAGGTCGCCTCGCGCCATCACCTCGAGCTGACCGCCCCGGTGGTAGGGGCGGCGCTGACCGGGGCGGGAGTGACGCTCGACGAGATCGGGGCCGTCGCGGTCACCGTGGGCCCCGGCCTGATCGGGGCGCTGCTGGTCGGCGTCAGCGCGGCAAAGGCGATCGCGGCGCCGCGGCGGCTGCCGCTGATCCCGGTCGACCACCTGCAGGGCCACGTCGCCGCCAACTTCCTCGAGCCCGAGCCGCTCGAGCCGCCCTTCCTCTGCCTCCTCGCCAGCGGTGGCCACACGCTGCTGGCCGGCGTTCGCGACCACCGCGGCTACGAGCTGCTCGGCCAGACGCTCGACGACGCCGCCGGCGAGGCCTTCGACAAGGTCGCCCGCCTGCTCGGGCTCGGCTATCCGGGCGGCCCGGCGCTGGAGAAGCTGGCTCGCGAGGGCGATCCGGGGGCGTTCGAGATGCCGGTCGCGATGAGCCGCAATCCCGGCCTCGACTTCAGCTTCAGCGGCCTGAAGACCGCGCTCGTCTATCTCTGCCGCGATCTCGGCCCCGAGGGCGTCGAGGCACGCCGCGCGGATCTCGCGGCCAGCTTCCAGGCGGCGGCGGTAGGCCAGCTGATCGCCAAGCTGGAGCGGGCGCTGAGGAGGGGGGAGTGGGAGGCCGTGGCGCTCGGCGGCGGCGTCGCCGCAAACGGCCCCCTGCGCGAGGCGGTCGCCGCCCTCTGCGAGCGCTGCGGCGCCCGCCTCAAGCTGGTCGCGGGCGAGCTCTGCACCGACAACGCAGCGATGATCGGCTCCGCCGCCCGCTTCGCCGAGCCGATCCCCTACCCGGCCTACCTGGCCTACGACGCCTTCCCAACTCGCAAAAACGCGGCCGACGGGCCTGGAAGCGGAGCCGGGGTTGGGTTTTCGGCCCATCGGCCGGCGGTATGACCCGCGTCACGGTTTATTCGCGGCCTGGGTGCCACCTTTGCGCGGAGGCGCTTTCCGCGCTCGTGGCGCTCCACGGCGCCGGCTACCGCTTCGAGCTTCATGAGGTCGACATCGAGAGCTCGGACCTGCTCTTCAAGCGAATGCTGGAGAAGATCCCGGTGGTGGAGATCGACGGCGTCGTCGTCTCCGAGCTGATCCTCGATGACGCGGCCGTGCGGGCGAGGCTCGATACTGTGGGGGCGTGGGCACCGTGATCGAAGAGCAGGACGCGGCCAACGGCCTGATCGTCGACGGAGAGCGGCTCTCGCTCGGCGTCGCGGCGCGGCTCTCGCGCTACCTGCAGGTGCTGACTCAAGCGCGCAAGATGGGCCGCGAGACGATCTCCTCGCAGGAACTCTCCGAGTACACGCACATCAACCCGACCCAGATCCGCCGCGACCTCTCCGGCTTCGGCAAGTTCGGCAAGCGCGGCGTCGGCTACAACGTCGACTCGCTGGTCGCGGAGATCCGCAAGATCCTGCGCACCTCGGGCCAGCACAACATCGCCCTCTTCGGCGCCGGCAACCTCGGCCAGGCGATCGCCAGCTCCGACATCTTCGCCGACCACGGCTTTCAGGTCGTCGCCATGTTCGAGGTCGACGCGAGCGTGGTTGGCACCGAGGTCGGCGGCCTGCGGGTGCGCGACTTCGGCGAGCTGGAGGCGGTCGTCGCCGAGCAGGAGATCGTCGTCGGCGTCCTCGCCGTCCCCGCCGCCGCCGCCCAGGCCGTCGCCGACCGCCTCGTCAAGGCGGGGGTGAAGATCATCTTCAACTACTCCGAGCAGCTGCTCCAGGTGCCGCCGGAGGTGACGGTTCACACCTCCAGCCCGGCGGTCGACCTGCTCTACGCGCTCTACTTCTACCTGACCTGAGAGCTGACCTTGCCCCTGGACCTCGACCTCGCTCGGGAGAGATTCGAGTCCTCGACCGACTTCACGATCGGCCTCGAGGAGGAGTTCGCCCTGCTCGACCCGGCGACGCTGGAGCTAGAGCACCGCTTCGAGGACGTCTACGCCGCCTGCCGGCGCGACGAGCTGCTGGCCGAATCGGCTGCCGGCGAGCTGATCGCCTCCGAGGTCGAGATCCGCTCCGGGCGGGCGGAGAGCTTCGCCGAGGCCGTGGCCCTTCAGCGCGAGCGCCGCGGGCGGCTCTTCGAGCTGGTCGAGGGCATGGGCCTGGCGCTGGGCGCGATGGGCACCCATCCCTGGGCGAGCTACCTCGACCAGCGGATCATCGACACGCCCCACTACACCCGCCTGCGCCACGAGCTCGGCTACGTCGCCCAGCGCAACAACACCTGGAGCATGCACGTCCACATGGGGGTGCGCGGCGCCGACCGGGCGATCGCCGTCTGCGATCGGATGCGCGAGCTGCTGCCGCTGCTGCTCGCGGTCTCGGCCAACTCGCCCTTCCTCGACCGCCGCGACAGCGGCCTGCACACCGTCCGCACCGAGATCTTCACCCGCACCTTCCCGCGCTGCGGCGTGCCCAGCCTTTTCGTCGATTGGGCCA
This sequence comes from Solirubrobacterales bacterium, assembly GCA_036496625.1. GTDB lineage: Bacteria > Actinomycetota > Thermoleophilia > Solirubrobacterales > 70-9 > VRUE01. The sequence goes on from DASXKW010000052.1 coordinate 4,395, forward strand.
GCTACGCCGAGTTCGTCGGCATGCTGGAGCGGGTCGGCTCGGTGGTCGAGTCGACGCAGCTGTGGTGGAGCGTGCGCCCTCATCACAGCTTCGGCACGGTCGAGGTGCGGATCTGCGACGCCCAGACGCGCGGCGGGGAGTCCTTCGCGCTCGCCGGCCTGATCGCCGCCTGCATCGCCCAGACGGCGCTCGACTACGACGAGCATGGCCGCGACGGCGCCGGGGCGCCGCTGCGCGACCGCGAGATCGAGGAGAACCTCTGGCGGGCGATCCGCCACGGGATGAGCGGCCGGATGATCGACTTCCGCCGCGGCGAGGAGGTCGAGGCGGCGGCGGCGCTGGAGGCGGCGCTCGCCTGGAGCGAGCCGGCGCGGGCCCAGCTCGGCATCGAGGTCGACCTGCCGGCCCGCAACGGCGCCCAGCGCTCGCGCGAGGCGATCGACGCTGGAGTCTCGATCGAGGACGTCTACCGGGACGCCGTGGCGGAGACCAAACGCACCTACGCCGCCGATGTCGGCGCTCGTAGATAGACTCCCGCGCCGCTTAGACCCCAGCCGGAGGAACTCAACTTGACCAGCTTTTTGACCGAATACGGAGTCGTCGTCGCGCTCGTCTGCGCCGCGGCCGCAGTCCTGTACGGAATCGTCATCACCCAGCGCCTGCTGGCGAAGTCGCCAGGCAACGAGCTCATGCAGGAGATCTCTGGGGCCGTGCAGGAAGGCGCCAAGGCCTACCTCAACCGCCAGTACACGATCATCGCCGCGGTCGCCGTGCCGATCGCGATCGTGCTCTGGCTCCTGCAGGACTACAAGACCGCGATCGGATTCGTCTTCGGCGGCTTCCTCTCGGGCGCGGCCGGCTTCATCGGCATGAACGTCTCGGTGCGGGCTAACTCGCGCGTCGCCGAGGCCGCTCGCGGCGGAGTGCCGCCGGCGCTCGACGTCGCCTTCAAGGGCGGCTCGGTCACCGGCCTGCTGGTCGTCGGCCTGGCCCTGGTGGGAGTCGCCGGCTACTTCGGCATCCTCATCCTCACCGGCAGCTCCGACAAGGAGGCGGTCGACGCGCTCGTCGGCCTCGGCTTCGGCGGCTCGCTGATCTCGGTCTTCGCCCGGCTGGGCGGCGGCATCTTCACCAAGGCCGCCGACGTCGGCGCCGACCTGGTCGGCAAGGTCGAGGCGGGGATCCCCGAGGACGACCCGCGCAACCCGGCCGTGATCGCCGACAACGTCGGCGACAACGTCGGCGACTGCGCCGGCATGGCAGCGGACCTCTTCGAGACCTACGCGGTCACCTCGGTCGCCGTGATGCTGCTCGGCGTGCTCACCTTCACCGGCTCGGGCGGGGAATTCTCCCGCCAGGTGGCGATCTTCCCGCTGGTCATCGGCGGCGTCGCCATTCTCGCCTCGATCGTCGGGGCGCTCTCGGTGCGGACCAAGTCCGACCGGGTCGAGGGAGCGCTGTACCAGGGCCTGATCATCTCCGGGATCATCTCGATCGCGGCCTTCTTCCCGATCACCAAGTGGCTGATGGCTGACCCGGTCCGGCTCGGCCTCAGCACCGCTGCGAAGACGGTCACCACCACCGACCTCTGGCTCTGCGCCGTGATCGGCGTCGCGGTCACCGCGCTGCTCTTCGCGATCACCGAATTTTATACCTCGACCCGCTTCTACCCGGTCAAGTCGATCGCCAAGGCATCGGAGACCGGCCACGCGACCAACATCATCCAGGGGCTCGCCCAGGGCTTCCAGTCGACCGCGGCGCCCGCGCTCGTGCTGGCAATGGCGATCCTCGGCGCCAACGAGCTGGCGGGCATCTACGGCATCGGCATCGCCGTGATGGCGCAGCTCTCGCTCTGCGGGCTGATCGTCGCGCTCGACGCCTTCGGGCCGATTACCGACAATGCCGGCGGCATAGCGGAGATGGCGGACCTGCCGGAGGAGGTGCGGGCGGTCACCGACCCGCTCGACGCGGTCGGCAACACGACCAAGGCGGTCACCAAGGGCTACGCGATCGGCTCCGCCGCGCTCGCCGCGCTGGTGCTGTTCGCCGCCTTCAAGAGCGAACTCGCCGGCCAGGCGCCGGCGGGCTTCGACCTCAACAGCCTCTTCAACCTGAGCAGCCCCGACGTGCTGATCGGGCTGATCATCGGCGGCATGATGGTCTACCTCTTCGTCGCCTTCGCGATCGAGGCGGTCGGCCGTGCCGGCGGCCAGGTGGTCGAACAGGTCCGTGAGCAGTTCCGCGAGCACCCGGGGATCATGGAGGGGACCGAAAAACCCGAGTACGGCAAGACGGTCAGCATCGTCACCCTGGCGGCCCAGAAGGAGATGATCCTGCCGGCGATGATCCCGATCGTCGTCCCGGTGATCGTCGGCCTGCTCAGCGTCGACGCGCTCGGCGGCCTGCTGATCGGCGTCATCGTCGTCGGCCTCTTCGCGGCGATCTCGATGACCGCCGGCGGCGGCGCCTGGGACAACGCCAAGAAGCTGATCGAGGACGGCGCCCACGGCGGCAAGGGCTCAGAGGCCCACGCAGCCTCGGTAACCGGCGACACCGTAGGCGACCCCTACAAGGACACCGCCGGCCCGGCGATCAACCCGATGATCAAGGTTGCCAACATCGTCGCGATCCTGATAATTCCAATCGTTCACTTCTAGGGCTTCGACGAGGGCGCGGAGAGGGGCGGCGTTGAGCGCCCCTCTCCGCTGAACCGCGAGCGAGGCTACGATCCCGGGCCGGCTCCATCGTCCTCGAGTGCGGTTTCTTCTTCCGCTTCCTCTTCCTCCAGATTCAGGGTAGCCAGGGCGAGAGTGACGCTTTCGTCCTTGGCTCGGGCCAGCGCTTCCAGGCGACCGTCAAAGTCATCGGGTGAAGAGCTTTTCGTGGGAGCAGGCGATGCAGGCTCCTGTCGACCGATCTCATATTCCTTTTCGGTGCCTATACGACCGTCTATGGGAACTTATTCATCTCACGCCGCCAGGGTCGCCGCGACACAGCGATCCGCCGCACCCCATTGCGATCAGGACGACCTCAACGCCCAGCCCGGTGGTTGAAGTCTGCCGTCTAATTTGGTACGAATAGGTGAGTCTTTAGATACGAAACAAGTTTGCAGGAGGGAGAACGGGCTTGCCGGAGCGGGTAGGAGTGGGGTGCGTCGATGGCCGCAGCGCCTGAGGCTCTGGCCCCGAGCGCGCGCGAGGCGCTGCACGGGAAGCTGAGACCGGGGCCGGGCAGGCCGGCTTCGGAGGTGGCGGCCCACCAGCGCGCGCGGATCCACAGCGCGATGGTGGGGATCGTCGCCGAGAGTGGTTACGAGGCGGTCACGGCGCGGGAGATCGCGCGGATATCGGGGGTGTCTACGCGAGCCTTCTACAAACACTTCGAGAGCAAAGAGGAGTGTTTCCTCCGTACGCATGAGCTGATCGTGAGGCGCGTGGCGCGGCAGATCGTCATCACCCAGGCTGGCGAGCGCGACTGGCGAAGGCGCCTGCGCCTCGCCTTCAACGCCTTCGTGCGAGAGTTGGCGCGCGAGCCGCAGGCGGCGCGGCTCGCGCTGGTCGAGGCCTACTCCGCCGGCCCCGCCGCGCTGGAGAGGATCAGGCGCTCCCAGTGCACCTTCGAGGCGATGCTCGTCGAGAGCTTCGGCCGCGCTCCGGACACGATCGTCGTTCCCCAGCTTGTGATCGAGGGAGTGGTGGCCGGGGCCGAGCGCATAGCCCGCGCGCGGGTGGCCGCCGGCCGCGAAAGGGAGTTGCTCGCGCTCGGCGATGACCTGGCCGAGTGGGCGCTCTGCTACCGGAGCGAGGCGGCCGCTTCGCTTGTCGACCTCGATCGCATTCCCGTGCCCGGGGGGCCTCCAGCCTGGCTCTCCCCAGCCCCGTCGAGCGGCACGGAAGAAGGGGGAGCAAGAGCACGGTCGCTGACGAACGACCGTGCTCTCCTCCTCTTCGCCGTCGCCAAGCTGGCGGTGGCAGAGGGGTACGGGCGGTTGACCGTCCCCCGGATCTGCAAGGCGGCGGGCGTCTCGCGTCGCGGCTTCGGCATTCACTTCGATGGAGTCGGTGATTGCTTCCTGGCTGCCCTGGAGGAGCGTGCCCGCGGGGCCATGGCCCACGCCACCGCGGCACGGGCCGGAGCCGCCTCTTGGCCCGGCGGCGTCCACCGAGCGGTCGCCAGCCTCTGCGCCCAGATCGCCGCCGACCCGACCCTGGCCAATCTCTGCTTCGTCGAGGCCTTCGCCCCGGGCGGCGACGGGATGCGCTGCCGCGAGCGCCTGATGGCGGAGATCGTCGAGCTGCTCCGCAACGCGGCGCCGGCCGGCGGGCGCACGGACGATTTTACCGCCGAAGCCGCGGTCGGCGCGATCTGGGGCGTCATCCACCACTGCGTTGTCAGCGGCAGGGCGCACCAGCTGCCGAGAGCCGGCGCGATGCTCTCTTACCTGGCCCTCGCGCCCGCGGTCGGGGCGCGAGCGGCGGTGACCGCGATCGAGGACGAGGCCGACGAAATAGTTAGAAAACACCGAGTCAAAAAACTTGACCGTTCAGATGGCCGGCGCAATGGTCATCGGGTTGACGAGATGCTGGTCCCGATGCGTTAGGCGTCGGTGATCGCAGTGGGAAAGCGACCTCGTCGTTCAGGGAAGGGGTCAGCGAAGCAGGCAATGAACCGAGGGGAATCGTATGGGGGGGGAAGAGGGGACCGTGCCGCGGAGGCCTCTACCTCTACAGGCTTATCCGGCGCTGCCGGGGCATGCCGGGTATCCCGGCGGGCTGAATCAAACAACCCGGCCGGGTGATCCTGGCCGATCACCAGGAGGGAACGAACCATGTTGCATCGACTGAAGAAACAGATCGGCACCGCCGGCCTTAGCCTTGCGATAGTCGCGCTGATACTCGCGATGGCTGGGGGCGCGCTGGCCGCCAGCGGCGCGCTGACTGGCAAGCAGAAGAAGGAAGTCGAAAAGATCGCTAAGAAATTCGCCGGCAAAGCCGGCCCGCAGGGCCCAGCCGGACCGTCCGGCACCAAGGGAGATCCAGGTCCGGAAGGCCGCGAAGGATCGGAAGGAAAACCCGGCAAAAACGGTGAAAAAGGTACAACCGGCGCAACGGGAGCAGCCGGCACGACCGGCTTGACCGGCGCAACGGGAGCAACGGGAGCAACGGGCGAACCCTGGACCGCTGGAGGCACGCTCCCACCCGGGGCAACCGAGCTCGGGGATTGGTCCTTCTCGGCTTCCACCCCCAAAATCAAAGTGGACGTGGAAGGCACGACACAGGAAATCACGATCAACGAAAGCGGCGTGAAGGGTGCCTTTGCCCCGATTTCGTTTCCGATTAGATTCCCGTTCAACATCAAGGCCGCGCACGTTCATTACGGAGAACAGGAAACGGAACCGTTCAAAAAAACCTGTCCCGGCACAACTTTCAAACCAACAGCCGAACCCGGCGAGTTGTGCGTTTACCAGGCGGCAGGTGGCTTGATAGGAACTACCTTTTCTGGCATATACAGATCGGCGCTTCTGAGCGGGCCCGGAGCAACCCAGAGTGGGGCGTACGTGGGCTTCAACCCCAACACCGGTCCCGCATCCGACTGGGGCAGCTTTGCCGTCACGGGCTGCAAAGAAAAAGCCGGAACGGCCGAATGCGAATAACTCCAGCATGAATCTGTGAAGTCGGGCGGTCCCGGTGGGAGAAGGTCCCACC
>DASXKW010000053.1:0-140455 GCA_036496625.1 Solirubrobacterales bacterium
CCGCTTCTTCAGCTACCTCAACTTCTTCGTCTTCTCGATGCTGCTGCTCGTCCTCGCCGGCAACTTCGTGCTGCTGATCGTCGGCTGGGCCTTCGTCGGCTTCGCCTCCTACGCGCTGATCAGCTTCTGGTACCGGCGCGCGACCGCGACCCGCGCCGGGATGAAGGCCTTCGTGATCAACGTCGTCGGCGACATCGGCCTCGTCCTGGCCGCCTTCCTGATCTTCCGCGAGCTGGGAACCTTCGAATACAGCCAGGTCTTCGCCCGGGCGCCGCACGTCTTCCACGCCAACGAGTGGACCGTGACCGCGATCTGCCTGCTGCTCCTCGTCGGCGCCTTCGCCAAGTCGGCGCAGCTGCCCTTCCACACCTGGCTGCCCGACGCGATGGAGGGCCCGACCCCGGTCTCCTCGCTGATCCACGCGGCGACGATGGTCACCGCCGGCGTCTACCTGATCGCCCGCACCCACGCCCTCTTCGTCCTCGCCCCGACCGCCGCCGACATCGCCGCCTTCGTCGGCCTGGCGACGCTGCTGGTCGCCGGCACGATCGCGCTGGTGATGACCGACCTTAAGCGGGCGATCGCCTACTCGACGATGAGCCAGATCGGCTACATGATCATGGGCGTCTCGATCGGCGCCTACAGCGCCGGCATGTTCCACCTGATGACCCACGCCTTCTTCAAGGCGCTGCTCTTCATGGCGGCCGGCTCGATCATCGCCGCGATGGCAAACGAGCAGAACATCGACAGGATGAGCGGCTTCGGCAAGGCGATGCGCTTCACCTCGATCACGATGCTCTGCGGCGGCCTCGCCCTGGCCGCCTTCCCCGGCACCTCGGGCTTCTTCTCCAAGGACGAGATCCTCGCCTACGCCACCGCCCGCGGTGGGATGTACGAGATCTTCACCGTGCTCGGCTACTTCGGCGCCCTGCTGACCGCGATCTACACCTTCCGCCTGATCTTCCGCGTCCTTCCCGGCAAGCCGTGCCCCGAGGCACAGGAGCTGATCGACACCGGCCACGTCAGCCACGCCCACCCCTTCAACCCGGCGAGCGGCGAAGAGGAGGACACCGAGGTCGGCTTCCCCGGCTGCGAACACCACATCGCCGAGCAGGCCTGGCCGATGCGGGTGGCGATGGGCGTGCTCGCCTTCCTCGCCCTCTTCGGCGGCCTGGTCCAGGTGCCGGGCGTCGACGACGCGATCACCAAGTTCCTCGACCCGGTCTTCGCCGACTCGCCGCTGGCCGCGATCCACCCCTCGGTGGCGGCCTCGTGGACCGGCCTCGCGATCGGCGCCGTCATCTCGCTGGCCGGGATCGGGATCGCCTACTGGATCTACATCCTGCGCCCGGGCACCTCCGCGGTGCTGATCCGGCGCCTGCGCCCGCTCCACACCCTGTTTGTCAACAAGTGGTACTTCGACGAGGCGATCGACTTCCTGATCGCGCGGCCGGCGCTGGCGATCGGCCGCTTCGCCAACCGCACCTTCGAGCGGCTGGTCGTCGGCGGCCTGGTCAGCGGCACCGAGGACATCGTCGGCGGCAGCGGCCGCGTCGTTCGCGTCGTGCAGAGCGGCTTCGTGCGCAGCTACGCGCTGCTGCTGATCGTCGGCTTTGCCGGGCTCGCCCTCTACTTCCTGCTGAGCAGCTCATGATCAGCGCGCTGCTCTGGGCACCGCTCGCCTTCGGCCTCGTCGGCCTCTTCCTGCCCAAGCGCCTGACCGGCTGGTGGGCGACGCTGGGCGCGATCGTGACGCTGGGCATCGCGATCTCGCTGGTCGCCGGCTTCAACTCGGGCGCCTCCGGGCTGCAGGACACGGTCGACGTCAACTGGATCCCGGGGCTCGGGGTCGACTACAGCCTCGGCATCGACGGGCTCAATGTCTTCCTGGTCCTGCTCACCGCGGTGCTTTGGACGGCGGGAACGGCCTTCGCCGCCTTCCGCGAGCAGGAGCGCCCGCACCTCTTCTTCCTGATGATGCTGATCGCCGAGACCGCCACCCTGGGCTCCTTCGTCGCCCAGGACCTGCTGCTCTTCGTCCTCTTCTTCGACCTGATGCTGGTCCCGTTCTACTTCCTCTTCGGCGCCTGGGGCAGCGACCGCGAGGGCGGGCCGACCGCTGCTGCGGCGACGCTGAAGATGATCGTCTACACGCTGATCGGCTCGCTGCTGATGCTGGTCGGGGCGATCGCGACGGCGATCATCGCCGCGCACGGCGGCCAGATCACCTTCTCGATCGCCGAGCTGGCCAAGCACCCGATCGGCGAAGGCAGCCAGCGCTGGATCTTCTGGTTCTTCGCCGCAGCCTTCCTGGTCAAGATGCCGGCCTTCCTCCTGCACGGCTGGATGCCCGACGCCTACCGCGCCGCGCCGCTGCCGGCCCTGGCGGTCTTCTCCGGAGTGCTGGCAAAGGTCGGCGCCTACGGCTTCCTACGCGTGGTGCTGCCGCTCTTCCCCGCCGCGACGGTCGAATTCCAGACCGTGATCCTGGTCATCGCCCTGGCCTCGATCCTCTACGGCTCGGTGATGGCCTTCACCCAAACCAACGTGCGCCTGATCGCCGGCTACTCCTCGGTCGCACAGCTCGGCTTCATCACCGCCGGGATCTTCGCCCTCAGCGCCGATGGGGCCGACGGGGCCGTCCTGCAGATGGTCAACCACGGCCTCGTCGTCGCGCCGCTGTTCGTGATCGTCGCGATCCTCGCCGAGCGCTCGGGCAGCGAGGACCTGCGCGAGATGGGCGGGATGGCGATGAAGGCGCCGGTGCTGGCCGCGCTCTTCCTGATCGTCGCCCTCGCCACGCTGGCAATGCCCGGCTCGGCCAACTTCGTCGGCGAGTTCTACATCCTGAATGGGCTCTTCGACGCCAAGATCGTCTTCGCCTTCGTAGCCATTTCCGGCGTCGCGATGTCCGCCTACTACGCCCTGCGCTTCTACCAGCGAACGATGCACAACCGCAAGCCGGATGGCCTTGAATCGCGCGAGATCGGCTGGCGCGACGGAGTCGTCTTGGTGCCGCTGGTGCTCTGCATCCTCGGCCTCGCCCTCTATCCGCAGCTGATCCTCAAGCGCACGGATGCCTCGGTGGCCAGATCTGTGGCGGCGACCGAAGGGCCGTCAGTGGGGTCCCCCAAAACACTCAGCACGGAGCGGCCAACCCGCGCGGAAGAACAATCTCGGCAGCTCCGCGGAGCTGCGTTTTGGGGGACCCCACTGACGGCCCCCGAACCCACCAAGGTCAGCCAGTGAACTTCAATGCCCCCCACATCGACTACGGGGCGCTGTCGCCAGTCATCGCGCTTACCGCCGGCGTCTGCGTGGTTCTGCTCAGTGCAGTGTTCAAGCCGTTGCGACGGACAGCGCCTTGGTTGAGCTTGTCGATCCTGGCGGTGACGGCGGCGCGACTGGTCCTGCAATGGAACGATCCGGTCGATCTGATCTCCGGCGCTCTGCGAATCGACGACCTGGCGATCTCGATCTCGCTGATCGCGATCCTCACCGCCGCCTTCGCCGTCTTCCTCTCGATCCGCGAGCCGGCCGTTGAACAGGTCGGCTCGGGCGAGTACCACGCGCTGCTGCTCGGCTCGGTGCTCGGAATGGTCCTGCTCTCCCAGGCGCAGAACCTGGTCAGCTTCTTCGTCGCGATCGAGACCCTCTCGATCCCTCTCTACATCCTCTGCGCCGCCAACATGCGCCGCGAGAAATCACTCGAGTCAGGGCTGAAGTACCTGATCGTCGGCTCGCTCGGCTCGGCAACGCTGCTCTACGGGATGTCCTTCCTCTACGGCGGCACAGGCTCGACCGACTTCAGCGGCATCGCCGCCGGGATCGCGCAGAAGGGCCTGCTCAGCGATCCACTGGTCCTGGTCGGGATCGGCATGACAGCGGTCGGCCTCGCCTTCAAGACCTCGATCGCCCCCTTCCACCAGTGGACTCCCGACGTCTACGAGGGTGCCCCGACGCCGATCACCAGCTTCATGGCGGTGGCAACCAAGGCCGCGGCTTTCGCCGTCTTCGTCCGCTTCTTCGACGTCGCCCTGGCGCCGCAGGCGAACGAGTGGCAGCCGGCGCTCGCTGTCCTCGCCGCCCTCTCGATCGTGATCGGCAACGTCGGCGCCCTCGGCCAGGACTCGCTCAAGCGGCTGCTCGGCTACTCGGGCATAGCCCAGGCCGGTTACATCCTCGGCGGCCTCGTCGTCGCCAGCGAGGCCGGCGTCAACGCCCTGGTCTTCTACCTCGCCGGCTACGCCTTGATGAACCTCGCCGCCTTCGCCGTGGTCGTCGCCCGCGAGCGCGAGACGCCCTACGGCGACGACATCCGCGCCGTGCAGGGCCTCGGTCGTCAGCGCCCGCTGCTCGCCTGGCCGCTGACGATCTCGATGCTCGGCCTCGCCGGCCTGCCCGCCACGGTCGGCTTCATCGGCAAGCTCTACCTGATCGAGGCCCTGGTCGAAGGCGACTACACCTGGCTGGCGGTCTTCATCGCCGTCGGCACGATGATCTCGCTCGCCTACTACCTGCGGGTGGTGGCGGCGATGTGGATGGGGACCGAGTCGACCAAGGCCGTTCCGGCGATTGCGGGAGCGTCCCCCGAAGCCGATCCGATCGATCCCGAAGCGGGCCGGCGCATCTACCTCGTAGCGCCGGCGATCCTCGCCGCCGCGGGCGTCGTCTTCTTCGGCGTGATCCCGGAGCCGCTGGTCAAGTTCGCCGAGCACGCCGGCTCGTCTCTCTTCGGCTGAACGAACGGCGTTGGCGCGGCGGGTCCTGTCACCGAATGGGGCCCACCACCCTTCCGGTCGCTAAAGCGTCCTCAGGGTGGTCCCCCCATTCGATGCCACCCCCCGCGAGGGGCGTTGTATGTTCAGCGGATGAGTGAGCGGCCAAAAGCTCTCGCAGCGGAGACGATGTGCGAGGCGTTTCAGGTCACCGCTGAGGAGTGGGCGGATAACCCGGCGCTGCGGTTGAAGGACAGTGACTACGAAGCGAGCTTCGAGGAGTACGCGGGAGCCGTGCGGCGGCGAGCGGCTGGGTTGGCGAAGCTTGGGGTCAAGCGGGGCGACACCGTCGGCTTCATGCTGGTCAACCGACCGGCCCTGCATCTGAGCGACTGCGCCGCGATGCACCTTGGCGCCACCTGCTTCTCCGTGTACAACACGTCCTCTCCGGAGCAGGTGGAGCACGTCGTCCGCGACGCCGGCAACCGGGTGGTCGTCACGGAGCAGGCGTTCCTCGACACGGTGCTTGCGGCCCGTGAGCAAATCGAGGGCCTCGAGCACGTCGTCGTGATCGACGGTGAGGCTCCCGCGGGGACGATCTCCGCCGCTGAGCTGGAGGCGATGGGCGATCCCCACTTCGACTTCGAGGCGGCCTGGCGGGCGGTCGAGCCTGAGGACGTGCTCTGCCTGATCTACACCTCCGGGACCACCGGCCCGCCCAAGGGCGTGCAGCTCACGCACGCCAACATGGTCGCCGTCTGGCGAGCCTGCGACGCGGTCCAGGCGACCGAGCCGGGCGGGCGCATGATCTCCTTTCTGCCCAGCGCCCACATCGCCGACCGCTGGGCCGGGCTCTACGCCCAGATGTTCTACGGCAGCTGCGTCTTCTGCTGTCCCGACCCGCGCCAGATGGTCGCCTACTCGATCGAGGTCAAGCCGACGGTCTGGGGCGGCGTGCCGCGCATCTGGGAAAAGCTGAAGGCGGCAATCGAGATCGGCATCGCGGCCGAGGCTGACGAGGCGAAACGCGAGGCCACCGTGGCCGCGATCGAGCTCGGCCGCCGCCGCGCTCGCGCCCAGATGGACGGCGGCGTGCCCGACGAGCTGCAGGCCGAGTGGGATCGCGCCGACGAGCAGGTTCTCTCCAAGATCCGCGCGCTGCTGGGCCTCGACGAGGTCGAATCATTCGTGGTCGGGGCGGCGCCGACGCCGCCGGAGGTGCTCGAGTTCTTCCTCGCGCTGGGGATCGAGATTCGCGAGACCTGGGGCATGTCGGAGACGAGCGCGATAACGACCCTGAACCCGCCCGGCCAGGTCCGGGTCGGGACGGTCGGCCCACCGATCCCCAACACCGAGGTGAAGCTGGCCGAGGACGGCGAGGTGATGGTGCGGGGCCCGCAGGTAATGGTGGGCTACCGCAACATGCCCGAGAGGACCGCAGAAGCGCTGACCGAGGATGGTTGGCTGCTGACGGGTGACATCGGCGAATTCGACGAGCGGGGGTACCTGCGGATCGTCGACCGCAAGAAGGAGCTGATCATCAACGCAGCGGGCAAGAACATGTCGCCGGCAAACATCGAGGCGAAGCTGAAGGCCGCATCTACCCTGATCGCGCAAGCGGTGGCGATCGGCGACAACCGCCCCTACAACGTGGCCCTGATCGCGCTCGATCCCGAAAGCCTCGCGGCCCGCGGCGTCGGCGCCGACGACCCCGCGGTGGCCGACGAGATCGTCAAGGCGGTCGAGACGGCCAACGCCCGCCTCTCCCGGGTCGAGCAGATCAAGCGCTACAAGGTCCTCTTCGGAGAGTGGCTGCCGGGCGGCGAGGAGCTGACGCCGACGATGAAGCTGAAGCGCCGCCCGATCGAGCGCAAGTACGAAGCCGAGATCGAAGCCCTCTATACGTAGCGCCCCGGCGCGGGGGGTGTGCTCATAGGGTGCCGGGATGGGCGTCTTGCTAACAGCCGGTGCGATTGTCGTCGCCGTCGGTATCGGGGTGGGTGCGGAGCGGCGCTGGCCCGCTGGAGCGGCGCTGGCCGCTCGCAAGGCATTGATGCTTTTGCTCTACGCATTCCTGCCGCCGGTGATCTTTTTCAACATCGCTGCCAGCAGCATCGACGTAAGCCATGGAATCGGGTTGGTGCTGGGGATCATCGCTTCCTCCCTCGGCGCCTTGCTTGCGTATCTCGTGGCGAGCCGTGTGCTGAAGCTGCCGCGCTTCCAGGTCGGCGCTGTCGTCTGCACCGTGCTCAGCGTCAACACCGGCTACCTCGGCTACCCGCTGGCCGTGGCCCTGCTCGGCCGCGACCAGCTCTCGACCGCCGTCCTCTACGACGTCCTCGTCACCGGCCCCTGCCTGCTGCTCGGCGCCTTTGCGGTCGGCGCCGCCTTCGGAACCAAGGCCGGCGAAACGCCCCGCGAGCGGGTGCACGCCTTCTTCACCCGCAACCCGCCGCTCTACGCGGCGATCGCCGGACTGCTGGCCCCGAAGGCACTGGCCCCGGCGGCCCTGGTCCACATCTCACAGGCCCTGATCGTGGCGATCCTGCCGATCGGCTTCTTCGCCGTCGGTGCCACCCTCGCCGAGAACGCCGAGCACGGTGAGCTGCCGATGCCGCCGCGAATGACCCGACCGGTGGCACTGGCGATAGCCACCCGCCTCGCCGTCGTCCCGGCCCTGTTGATGCTGCTGGCGGCGCCGCTGATCCACCTACCCGCTGCCTACCGGCTGCTTTCCGCAATGCCGTCCGGCCTCAACTCGCTGGTGATCGCCCACGCCTACGGACTCGACATGGAGATCACCGCTGAGGCCGTCACCTGGTCGACTGCGATCGTGGTCGGCGCCGCCCTGCTCTCGCTCCTGTTCTGACCTCTGCACGAGGCTGAGGTCGAGGCCGTGGCGATGCAGGACGAGCACGGTCGAGGCGCGGCAGCTGGCGGCTTCGGACTGACCGGTGCCGGGATAGCCACAGAGAGCCCACCCCGCGCCGACGAGGAAGGAGAGGCCGACCACAGCAATGATGGCGCGCAGCCAGAACTCGTGCTTGAAGAACCAGCGCAGGCGCGGGGCTGCCCACGTGCCGAACCTTCCGAAGCCGAGGGCCTCCGGGAGCTCCGCTCGCTCTTTCTTCCCGTCGCACTGGGAGATCGCCATGCCGGACTCCAGCTGCGTCAGAGCGTTTTTCCCGTAGATGACCAGCTCCGCATTGCGAACGTCCAGGGCGAGAAAGCCTGCGGAGACCCACGCTCCGAGCAGCCCGAGGCCGGTCCCAAAGGCACCCCAGTGATTTCCGATCGCCTGGGCAAAGCCGACGAGCAGGAAGCCGACGATGATCAGGAAGAAGTTGAAGGCGGTCAGCCTCTGCGAGGCGTGGTACTGGAACCAGCCCCAGGCGTAGTCGAATTCCGTGCGCGATTGACCATCTCCGTCAGGACTCATCAGGACCAGGGCGCTTCGCCTGAAGGGGTCCAACGATCACTCCAAAAGACTATGAGTTAAAAGCGACGGCAAACCAAGACGGCGCGTCCTGGGCATTCGTCACCATGGCTTTCCGATGCCCGGCAAACTGCGCTGCTACGTCGCCAGCCCGCTCGGCTTCTTCGAAGCCGGCCGCCACTACTACGCAGAGGTCCTCCTGCCGGCGCTCTCCCAGCTGGTCGAGCCGGTGGATCCCTGGGCGCTCGTCAGCAAGCGGGAGATCGCCGCAGCTCGCAAGGCCCGCACCGAGAAGGCGTTCGCGGCGGAGATCGGGCGCCGCAACACGGAGGCGCTGAAGAGCAGTCGTCTGCTTTTCGCGGTGCTTGACGGCCAGGAGGTCGATTCGGGGACGGCCGCAGAGATCGGCTATGCCAGCGCCCTCGGCCTCACCTGCCTTGGCCTTCGCACCGACCTTCGCAAGACCGGCGAGCGGGGCGCCACGGTCAACCTCCAGATCGAGTCTTTCCTGATCGTGTCCGGAGGCTCGATCGCGGCGAGCCTCGACGCCCTCCTCGCAAAAGACCTGCCTCGGGCGATCAAGGCGGAGATCGCCAAGGGTCGCTCCGCTTAGGGATCTCAGCTGAAAGCCGGCGCTGTGCTATCGCTCCCTGCGATGCTGCACCACGTCGGTATCGAGGTGGCGCCGGCCGACCTTGAGCGTTCGGTCGAGTTCTGGCAGGCGCTCGGCTTCGCAGAGGTCGAGCCGCCGGCCTCGCTGGCCGAGTTCACCTGGCTGGAAAATGACGGGACGCAGATCCACCTGATGCCCACCGACTCGCCGACCGTTCCCCCGCGAGGCCACGTCGCCGTCGTCGTCGCCGAGTTCGACGCAACCGTGGCGGTGCTGCGCGAGCACGGCTTCGAGGTCGAACGCCGCCGCGAGCACTGGGGCGCGCCGCGCGCTGTGGCCATCTCCCCGGGCGGGCACCGGATCGAGCTGATGGCGGCCCCACCCGACGCCAGGCAAACCGGTCGGTGAAGGGTCGTGGGGGGCCATAGACCCCCAAATCCTTCACCGAAGCGAAGGCTGCCCCGCCGGGACGGGGTCTACGATGCGCCCGTGCGCTACCCGGTCGAGGACTTCACGCCCGAGGAGCGGGCTCTGCTCGCTCCCCACTTCACCAACCTCGACCGGCCCGTGTTCGCCCTCGTCAACTTGCCGGAGACCGTCAAGGGGGCGCTTTTTGCCCGCTATTCACGCTATTCCGGGACCGTTCGCCGGCTCTACCTGGAAGAGTTCGCGGCCGACTCCGAGGCCGGGACGCGGCCCTTCGACGGCGCCGAGGGCGAGCGCGCCGCGGGCCTCTACGAGCGCGTCTTCCTCGGCTACGGCGACGACTCGATCGCTCAGGTCGGCGGCGCCCACGTCGCCTGCGAGTGGGTCTCCAACATCCTCACCAAGGCGCTGCAACGCGGCCGCCTCGCCGCCTACCTCGAGCAGTCGACCCGCTACATCCCCTACGACAAGCCGATGCCCGGCGGCGGCTACCGCTACTACGGCGACGAGGGGCTCGGGCCGGAGTTCGGCGTGGCGATGGACGAGATCTTCGCGATCTACTCGAGCTCGCTGCGCCGGGTCGAGGAGTGGGCAGCGGAGCGCTGGCCGCGCGGCGAGGGAGAGCCCGAGGGCCCTTGGCTGCGCTCGATCCGCGCCAAGGCGCTCGACCTTCTGCGTGGCCTGCTGCCCGCGGCGACGCTGAGCCACGTCGGCATCTACGCCTCCGGCCAGGCCTACGAGCAGCTGCTCCTGCGCTTGATGGCCTCGCCGCTGCCGGAGGCGCGCGAGTGCGGCGGCATGATCCTCACCGAGCTGAAGCAGGTGATGCCGAGCTTCGTCTCCAGGGTCGAGCGGCCCGACCGCGGCGGCGAGTGGGTCGACTACCTGCAGCAGCGGCGCGAGCGGACCGAGCAGTGGGTCTCACGCCTCGGCCTCGATCGCCGCGGCGCCGGCGAGGACGCCCCGTCGGTGGAGCTGGTCCACGTCGACGGCAGCGAAGAGGACCTGCTCGCCTCCTGCCTCTTCGAGTCGGCCTCGACGCCGGAGACCGAGATCCTCGCCCGCCTCGACGTGCTCGACCGCAACGAGCGCGCCGAGCTGCTGGCCGCGATGGTCGGGGAGCGCGGCAACCGTCGCCACCGCCCCGGCCGCGGCTTCGAGGCGCTGCGCTACCGCTTCGAGATCGTCTCCGACTACGGCGCCTTCCGCGACCTGCAGCGCCACCGCATGCTGACCTGCCAGTGGCAGCGGCTGGGGCCGGACCTCGGCGCCGGCGTTCCCGACGAGGTGCGCGAGGCGGGCGTCGGCGACGAGTTCGAGCGGGCCCTGGACGTCTCCCGCAGCGAGTACGAGCGGCTCGCCGCCGCCGGCCTGGGCGAGCAGGCGCCCTACGCGCTCAGCCTCGCCTACCGGATCCGCTACGCGCTCGACCTCAACGCGCGCGAGGCGATGCACCTGATCGAGCTGCGCTCCGGCCGCGAGGGCCATCCGACGTACCGCGCGGTCGCCCAGGCAATGCACGAGCGAATCGCCGCGATCCACCCGGGGGTCGCGGCGACGATGGGCTTCGTCGACGCCTCGCAGGAGCCACGGCTGGAGCGGATCCTCAGCGAGATTCGGACTCAGCGCAAGCGAACCGCAACGGGCCAGTCCCAGCAGGCCTCCGCTTAACTTTTTTGTGGATCGGTTGGGCCGTCCAAGGGGGAACGGCAAAAAAGTACAAGACGTTCCGGCCTACTGGGACTGGCCCGTCCCCGTCGGGTCCTCGGGATCCTCTGGCTTTGGCGAGATTTCAGCCGCAACTTTATCTCCCGGAGTGGGCCAGGGGACGGCCTCTCCCGAGGCCCAGGCAGGTGGCCGCCCGCCCGGAACCAGGCCGATCAGGAGGAACGCCAGGTAGACGAACCAGAGCATCGTGAGCTGGAAGAAGATGAAGGAGACGGCGCCGAGGGCGATGCCGAGGGAGCCCCAGAAACGCGGCAGCAGGCCCGCCCGCATCGCGTAGAGGCAGGCGTAGACCATCGCGACCACGAAGCCGATCTGGCCGGCGAAGCCAAAGCCGGCGGCGAGCGGGCGCAGCGGCGCTTCTTCGATCGTTTCTTTGGCGATTTCGTTGGCGTGGTCGCTGTCCAGCGAGACCCCCTTGGCCAGCAGATGCGGGACTTCGTTGGAGACGAATTCCGAGGCGGCGTGCAGGGTCGAGACGCCGCTGAGGATCGCCAGGACGGCGAGGAAGAGCGGCGCCGCGATGACCACGCCGACGAGCTGGCCGCGCATTCGCTCGCTGCGTGACTTGGCGGCCCGGAAGAGGTAATAGAGCGGCGCGGCAAGCAGCCCGACCCCGATCGCCTGCAGGATGCTGGAGATCATCTGCGCTGTGCGGTGCTGGTCGACGTCGCGCAGCAGGCCGGAATCGCCGCTGCCGCTGCCGACCGCCTGGGTGGCGATCACAATCGCGACGATCACCAGGACGACCGCGGCGAAGGTGGCCAGCGCGACCGGTCGCGACCAGCGCTCCTCCCAGGCAAGCTGGGCACTGCGGGGCGTCATGCCTCAGCCACGCTCGCGGAAGTAGAACTGCGGCAGGGCGCCCTCGATGACCTCGGCGGTCATCTTCTGCGCGACCTCGAGGTTGCCGGTGCGCACGGCGATGTCGTCGAGCGTGACGATGCCGGCGAGCCTACCCGCATCGACCACAGGGAGCCGCCGCACCCGGTGCTGGACCATCAGCGCCGCGGCCTCGTCGAGCTCCATCGCCGACTCGCCGCAGACCAGTGGCCTCGAAGCGTAATCGCCGACCGGCGCCTCCGCATCGACCCCGGCGGCAAAGACGCGCAGAGCGAGATCGCGATCCGTGACCATCGCCACCGGAGAGCCGGCAGGGTCGACGATCACCACCGATCCGACGCCGTGATCGCGCATCTGCCGCGCCACCGAGACCGCGCTCGCCTCTGGGATGGCGGTGATGACGCCTACGGTCATGATCTCGCTGAGCTGCACTGCGCGTACGCTACCTGCCAATGAATGCCGAGCGAGTCAGCCGCAGTGGCCTGCAGCCCGTCCCGGTCGTGCCGCTCGAGGCCGGGGCCGGGCCCGAGAACCCGCCGTGTCCCGCCTGCGGCGAGCCGCTCTTCGGCTGGATCGACGCGCGCCCTGGCCTCGGCGGGCCGGTCAGCCGCTGCGAGAGCTGTGGCCTCGGCGTCGTCGGCGACGCGGCCGGCGTCGAGGAGGCGCTCGCCGCCCTGGATCGCTTCGGCCGAGAGGACGTGACGCGGATCGCCAACCGAGCCGGCTTCGCGGCCTGGATCGGCGGCGCGGGCTGGGCCGGGCTGGAGCCCGGCTCCCGCTACCTGTTCACGGTCGAGGCGGTGCGCCGCCTGGTCGCCAACCGCGACCAGGTAGTCGCCCGCGCTCGCTGGGCGCCGGGGGCCAGCCTGATGTCGATGTGGCAGACGGTGCTGAACGCCTTCACCTTCGGCCGCAACGTCGCCCTTGGTGCCGTCGGTCGAGCCGCTGCCGTCCCCGCGGAGAAGCGATGGCAGCGGCGGATCGACGCCGCGATCAGCATCGCCGTCGCTGTACCAGCCTTGATCGTTGCACTGCCGCTGGAGTTGATCGCAGCCGCACTGCGGCGCGGTGGCGCCGTATCGCTGCGCTTCGAGTTGCTCTAAGAGAGGCCCTCGCGGGCCTCTCTTACCAGCGTCACGGACTCGGGAAAGAGAACTCGGATGGCGTCCCGCACCTGCATCGCCTGCTCGTCGGGGCCGCCGGAGAGCTCCAGCCGGGCGATCGAGGCGACGGTCATCTCGACCGCGAGCTTGATCGCGTTGTCGGCCCAGGCGACGCGCTGGGAGGACTGCATCTGATCCGAAAGCTCCTCCATGCGGGCGCGGAACTCGTCGGAATCGCCAAAGAGGTTGAAGGGGCTGTCCTCCATTGAGCACATGAAAGCAGAAGCCCACAATGGGCACGAAGTCGCGCGGCTCTGCGCGCCACAGGCGCGACCGCGCTCCCTAGCGTCGGGGCAATGCGCGACACATCGAACTCCCAACGCGGCTCGGCGAGCGTCGAGCAGGCGGGCCTGGCCGCGCTGATCGCCCTGCTGCTGCTCGCCGCTATCGCCGCCGTCGCGGCGGGCGGAGAAATCGATGCCGGCCGCAGCCTCGGCGCCACGATCGCGAGGCGCATCGCCTGCGCGCCCCGCCTTCCCGACGCCTGCCGCCACCACCCGCTCGTGCCCGCCTACGGCTGGCCGCTGGCCCGCCTCGCCCGCGCCCTCGCACCGGCGCCCGAGGCCAAGCCCGGCCCCGCGGGACTGCCGCTCGTCCCGGTCGACTTCCGCCGCTGCCGTCGCGAAAGCTGCGCCGTCGCCGCCGGTCCCCACCTGACCGCCTCGGGGCGCCGCACCACCGACTTCACCCAGTTGCTCGACCGCCGCCGCTCGCTCGGCTGGGTCGAGCTGACCTACTGGCTCTACCGCCCCGGCCTTGGCTGGGAAAGCATCGTCCGCCGCGCCGGCAAGGCCCAGATCGACGCCGCAAGCGGCGTCCCCGTCCTGCTCGGGGACGACCCGGCCCTGGTGCCGCTGGAGACCCTCCCCGGCCGCAACCACTACGACTTCCCGGCCGGCGAACGGCCGCCCTGGCAGTGGCGCGTCCACGCCCTCTACCCGGGCTGGTCGAGCTGACCTGACTGCGGTGACCACGACTCGCCGCCGAGGACGCGCTCGAAGCCGAGCCAGAGGGCGTTCATCGCCGTGGCGACGACGCGCTTGCGGGGGACCTGGGGGTTCTCCGACCACCAGATCGCCAGGCCCTGGAGGACGCCGCGCAGGACTATCCAGGCCATCTCCAGGCCGTCGCCGTCGACCGAGCCGGCCAGGCCGCCGGCGCCCGGCTCGCCGGCGAAGAGGGGCATGATCGCCGCGCGGCTCTCGGCCGCGACCTCGGCGTGCACGGCGGCGATCTCGGGATCGCCGCTGGTGTCGCGAAAGAGCATCCGGCCGGCGAAGGGATGGGCCTCGATGTAGGCGAACCAGGCGTCGAAGGAGCGGGGGATCCGCAGCCGCGGCGGCTCGTCGCCGACGAAGTGCTCTCGCCAGATCCCCCGCAACTCGGCGAAGTGGCGCTCGAGCAGACGCCTGTAGAGCTCGCGCTTGGAGGAGAAGTGGTCGTAGACGACCGGCGGCGTCACCCCCGAGCGCTTGGCGATCTCCTCGATCGAGGCGCCGCGGTAGCCGCGCTCGGCAAAGAGATCGGTGGCGGCGGCTTCGATCAGGTCGCGGCGGGCCGCTGCGGTCAAGCGCTTCCGGGGTGTCGCTGTTCGGTCGCTCATCGTTGCTAACCTAGTAATCCTTAGGTTAACTCTTGGACAGGAGGTTGTCGCATGGTCCTCTCGGTTCACCTCGCCGACGTCGGGGGACGAGCGGCGCCCGGCGTTCTTCGCCACACGCCCCGCCCCTCGGAGGTCCCCGGGCTGCGCTACGCGGAGACGACCGGCGCCGGACGGCTCGGCGGCAGCCTGCTGCCCTCGCCGCAACCGGGCCGGGTGGGCCTGATCGCGGCCTGGGACGACGACGAGGCGCTCGACCGCTTCAGCGCCGAGCACCCGCTCGCCAAGCAGTTCGGCGGCGGCTGGCAGGTCCGGCTCGAGCCGCTGCACGTCTACGGCGCCTGGTCCGGGTTGCCGGGCCTGCCGGAGCGGGAGATCCCGGTCGACGAGGGCCAACCGGTGGCGGTGCTGACGATCGGCCGGCTGCGGCTGCGCCGCGTCCGCCCCTTCCTCAGGGCAAGCGCTCGCGCCGAGGCCGAGGCGGTCGCTGACCCGGCGATGCTGGCCGGGACCGGCCTGGCGCGTCCGCCCCGCCTGGTCGCGACCTTCTCGATCTGGCGCAACGTCGCGGCGATGCGCGAGTACGCCCGCGGCCGCGCCGACGGCGCCCACCCCGCGGCGACCGGCGAGCACCGGGCGAAGTCCTTCCACCACGAGTCCGCCTTCATCCGCTTCCGGCCCTATGCCTCCACGGGCAGGTGGGACGGCCGCGACCCGCTCGCCACTGGTTGAGGCGCGACCCAGGCGTCGCCAGGCAAGGACGCAGGGGGCCCTGAGTGGCAGCGCTATTCAGGCGACTGAGGACGCAGCATGGCGGCGTCTGAGGCCGCCTCGTCCTGTGCCTGCTTGATCAGGCCGCGCCAATCGGTAGTCCGGAAGACGAGCAGGATCGCGCCGAAGCCGAGCGCCACCGACCAGGCCGCCATCGCGATCTGGGTGCCGACCGAGAAGGAGAGCACGGCGGTTCGCGACGGGCCCGCCAGAGTCGCGACCAGCAGCGCCTGCTGGGCGCCGGCGCCGCCGGGGGTGAGGGGGACGATGGTCGAGATCGCCTGCACGCTCATCACCAGCATCACGCTGCCGACCGAGCCGCCGATCCCGAAGGCCTCGAGGAAGAACCAGAAGGCGCCGAAGCGGCAGAGCCAGCCAAGCCCCTGCCAGGCGGCCACCTCGCGGACGTAGCGCCGCGGCTGCCTGAAGATGGCCAGGCCCTGTTTGACCCTGTCCCAGAAGCGCCGCACGTGGTGGGCGAGGTAGTAGATGCCGATCGCGATCGCCACCAGCACCGCCGCGGTGACGATCAGCAGCGTCTGCGGGTGGTTGGCCCAGAAGGAGATCTCGAAGGCCGGCAGGCGCGGCAGCTCGGGCGGTTCCGGCAGCAGGCCCTGCGAGATCGCGTAGAGGAGGACGAGGACCCCGGCGGTGGTGTCGAAGACCGTCTGCGCCAGGAAGGAGGAGGTGACCGCCGGGTATGAGGAGTGGGGGATCTGGCGCTTGACCAGGAAGACCTTGGTCACGTCGCCGGCGCGGGCGGGAATGATCGCGTTGATCCCGGCCCCGGCCAGGCAGGCGGCGGCGAGCCTCAGGAAGGACAGGCGGGCGGTGGGGTAGGCCGCATGGAGCACGTTCCGCCAGGCCCAGGCGCGGCAGAGCTGCATCGCCAGCAGAAAGGCGAGCGCGATCGCGAACTGCGTCCAGCGGATATCCGAGAGGTGCTGGAAGAACGCCGTGGCCGCGTTGAAGAACGAGTTGAAGCTCGACGTGAGATCGGCGAGTGGCATCGCAGTTACACTAGCCCGCTCGTGTCAGAGGCCGAGACGCAGATTCCCGCTTCCCAGGCTCCCCGCGACCCCGCCGACGAGGCGATGTGCGCGCGAGCGCGCGAGCGCTACAGCGCCGATCGCAAAAGCCGCTTCCGCCGCCGACGCAAGCGCCACGCCGAGCTGCCCAACCTGATCATCGTCGGCGGCCTCAAGTGCGGCACGACCAGCATCCACCACTACCTCGGCCTGCACCCCGAAATCCAGATGTCGAAGCCGAAGGAGCTCAACTTCTTCGCCGCCGAGCTCAACTGGGACCTCGGCCTCGACTGGTACGCGAGCCGCTTCGACAGCCGCTTCAAGGTGCGTGGCGAGTCCTCCCCGCACTACACCAACCTGCCCCGCTTCGAGGGGGTGCCGGCGCGGATCAAGGAGCACTGCCCCGACGCCCGCCTGCTCTACATGGTGCGCGACCCGATCAAGCGCATCCTCTCCCACTGGGTGCACGCGACCGGCGCCGGCTACGAGACTCGCGAGATGGTCCCGACCCTGTCGGGACCCGACTCCTCCTACATCCAGCGCTCGATGTACTGGATGCAGCTGCAGCCCTACCTGGAGCTGTTCGACCCGGCCCAGATCGAGATCGTCACCCAGGAGGAGCTGCAATCCGAACGCGAGGCGACGATGCGCAAGGCGTTCGGCTTCGCCGGCGTCGACGAGAGCTTCACCTCCGAGCAGTTCGACCGCGAGTGGGAGAAGTCGAGCGCCAAGCAGGGCGACAAATACCAGTTCATGGAGAAGCTGATCAAGCTGCCGGGCTTCCGCTCCTTCGACCGCAACTTCGACCGCCTGCCCGAGTCGATGCGCTGGCTGGTCGAGAAGGCCGTCCACGACCCGGAGAAGCCACCGGCGCCGAAGCCGAAGCTCCCCGACGACCTCTTCGAGACCGTGCGCAGCCGCTTCGGCGAGGACGTAACCGCCCTGCAGAAGTTCGCCGGCCGCGAGTTCGCCGGCTGGCACGACTACTCCTGAGCACGCTGACTTCGCACTTTTTCGTCCCATAGGCGAATAAAGGCGAAGTCACCCGACTAGGCTCCTGGCCTGTGCGGCGCCTGATCCCGGACCCTGCCGAGACCACAGTCGAGCGGCAGCTCGACTCCTTCCGTCCCTGGGAGCAGCCGCAGGCCGAGCGGCCCTTCGTGGCGACCAACTTCGTCGCGACCGTCGACGGGCGGGCGACGATCGGCGGCGTCTCGGGGCCGATCGGCTCGGCGACCGACACCGAGATGCTGGCCCGCCTGCGCACCCGTTTCGACGCGGTGATGATCGGCGCCGGGACGATGCGGGCCGAGCGCTACGGGCGCATCGTCGCCAGCCAGGAGCAGCGCGAGCGCCGCGAGCGGCTCGGCCTCCCCCACGACCCGCTGATGGCGATCGTCAGCGGCCGGCTCGACCTGCCCTGGGACGCACCCCTCTTCACCGCCGGCGGCGGCCGGGTGCTGATCTTCACCGCTTCGGAGGCCGAGCCTCCCGAGACCGCGACGAGCCTGCGCATCGTCCGCCACGAGGGATCGGTGGACGTCGCCGCCGCGCTGCGCCACCTGCGCGAGGAGCGCGGCGTCCGCGCCCTGCTCTGCGAGGGCGGGCCCCATCTGCACGGCCAACTCTGGGCCGGCGGCCTGGTCGACGAGCTCTTCCTGACGATCGCGCCGCGGCTAACCGGCGGCGATGCCCCGCGCATAGTCGAGGGCGCCCCGCTCCCCGGCATCGCGGAGCTGGAGCTGGCCTGGCTGCTCGAGCAGGACGGCGAGCTCTTCGCCCGCTACCGTCGCCGCTGAATTGGGTGAGTTCGCCTTTGTTCGCCTATATGGCGAGTAAAGGCGAACTCACCACGTTGCCGCTAGCGTTCGACCGGCCCCAGCCCCGAGGAGAGGACCCAGTCGATGGACTTCACGCCGAGCCCCCAGGTCGAGACGCTGCGCGAGCGCATCCTCGACTTCATGGACGCCGAGATCTACCCGCAGGAGCGCGAGATCATGGAGGCCCTCGACGCCGAGGTCGCGCCGGGCGTCCCCTTCCCGAAGATCCTCGTCGAGGTCCGCGAGAAGGCCAAGGGCGAGGGGCTCTGGAACCTCTTCATGCCCGAGGAGCGCTTCGGGCCAGGGTTGACCAACTGGGAGTACGGCCTGCTCTGCGAGGAGATGGGCCGCAGCCCGGTGGCGGCGCCGATGGCCTTCAACTGCGCCGCTCCCGACACCGGCAACATGGAGATCCTCGCCGAGCACGGCACCGCGGAGCAGAAGGAGCGCTGGCTGGAGCCGCTGCTGGAGGGACGGATGCGCTCCTGCTTCTCGATGACCGAGCC
This sequence comes from Solirubrobacterales bacterium, assembly GCA_036496625.1. Lineage (GTDB taxonomy): Bacteria > Actinomycetota > Thermoleophilia > Solirubrobacterales > 70-9 > VRUE01. Next base: position 18,650 of record DASXKW010000053.1, read on the forward strand.
CGAGGTCTCCGGCTCGGACCCGACCCTGCTGCAGGCGTGCGCGGTCCGCGACGGCGACGAGTGGGTGATCGACGGCCACAAGTGGTTCACCTCGGGCGCCGTCGGGGCCGAGGTGGCGATCGCGATGGTCGTCACCGATCCCGAAGCCAACCCCTACGCGCGCGCCTCGATGATCTGCGTGCCGACCGACGCACCCGGCTTCAACCTCGTGCGGCCGATTCCGGTGATGGGCCACGACAAGGGGCCGGGCCACTGCGAGATCCGCTACGAAGAATGCCGCGTCCCCGCCGCCAACCTGCTCGGTCAGCAGGGGATGGGCTTCGTCGTCGCCCAGGACCGCCTCGGGCCTGGCCGCATCCACCACTGCATGCGGGCGATCGGCACTGCGGAGCGGGCGCTGGAGATGATGTGCCGCCGCGCCAACGAGCGCCAGGCCTTCGGCGGGCCGCTCGCCGACAAGCAGTTCGTCCAGGAGGCGGTCGCCGCCTCGCGGATGGAGATCGACCAGGCCCGCCTGCTCACCCTCTACGCCGCCTGGAAGATGGACACCGAGGGCAAGCGCGCCGCCCGCCAGTCAATCTCGGCGATCAAGATCGTCGCCGCCAACATCGTCATGAACGTCCTCGATCGCTCGATCCAGGTCCACGGCTCGCTCGGCATGACCGACGACACCCCCCTCGCCGCCCTCTGGCGCTTCAGCCGCATGCTGCGCCTGGCCGACGGCCCCGACGAGGTCCACAAGATGGTCCTCGCCCGCCGCGAGCTGAACCGCTGGTCCAAGCGCGCCGAGGCCGAGGCGAGCGGAGAGCTCGATCCCAAGCACCCGCGACGGGCGATCTAATCGCTGGAGGCGCAATACTGTGGTGACGATGAAGCCAGGGGCGCGATCCGGAAACTGGACGCCTGATGGGAACTTCGAGTTGTCCCGCTTCATGTCCCGGGTGGCCGAGTCGGGACGTGGACAGCGCAGTGCCTGAGCTCGATATACGCGCGATCCTCCTCTGCTCCTTCGACTTCGGCGAGGTTCGAAGCGGACGATCATGTCGTCGCCGACCTGGCCGACCGATTCGAGATGGTTCTTGAAGCCGTCGAGGAAGACGAAGGCTGGGCGACCAACCGGGTGACGCCGGGGAAGGTGATCCTCGGAAACCTGGACGGGATCGAGGCCGGCGTCCGACAGATGATCCGCAAGGCGCCGTTGGAAGTCTCGACGGTCTCGGTGCCATCTGGTGGCGAAGTGACTGTGCCGACGCTCGAGGAGACCCTGAGGATCAAGGCGTTCCTGATCGTGAGGCGCAACCAGACCCGCGACTATCTCGACCTCGCAGCGCTATCGGAGCAGATGGGGGTCGAGAAGGCAGCCGCGACCCTGGCCGAAATCGACGACTTCTACGCAGACCAGCACGACGGCGGGCGGGGCGTCGCAGCGCAACTCGTCCGGCAGCTATCCAAGCCAGCACCCGCCGAGCGCTCGGTAATTGAACAGCTCTCCTCCTATCGCCGGCTGCGCAAGCGTTGGAACGGCTGGGGAACGGTGACACAGACTCTCGGCGAGGTTGCATCGCGCATGGTGAGCCAGTGACCGCACTGTCCTTTCGAAACGTCGAGGCATCGCCCGATGACCCGGTCTCGGATTGGCCACTTGAGGCAGTGCAGATCGCGCTGGAGCGCGGTGACCTCTCTCATTGGCAACGACTTGGCAAGGCCATCCGGTCCCAACCTTGGGGCAAAGTGGCCCGCGAGGTCGAAGAGGTGCTGACCTACAGCCACCCCTATGGCGTCGCCGAGGCGATGGAGCGAGTGATCGCCCGCGCCCGGGATGTACAGGAGGAGGCCGAGCGAAAGGCCGTCGCAAGCGAAATCAACCGGCTCATCCGCAACTCAGGCCTATCCCGCGCAGAGTTCGCCTCCCAAATCGGCACCTCGACATCGCGGCTATCCACCTACGCCACGGCCAAGGTGACCCCATCGGCAGCCCCTGTTGCTGCGGATGCGCCGTGTGATTTGACCTGTCCTAACCGTAGAAGAGAACGAAGAATCCGGAAGCGATTGATGTACCGCTGCCAGTCAAGGTGAACACGAACGCCTGTGTTCCGGCGGGACATTCTTTCTTGCTGTCCTCGCCTATACCGAACTGGGCGAACTCAAGTCCAGAGTCGTTGTAGTCCACCGTCGCCTCGCCGCCCTTTGGGCTGAAGGGAAGGCCCGAGAAGCAGTAGAGGCCACCACTTCCGATTTTCGTCACTGTCCCGGCGTTCTTTGAGTTAGCCGTATCAAGGACGCCTGCGGCGCTCACGTGGGCAAACGACGTCGGCTGCGCGCTCGCCGCGCTGGGAACGGTGCCTAGCGTGCTCACATTGATGTCGCTTCCGGTGAGCGAGCCGTCTTTGACCTTGGCGCCGGTCACTGCTTCCTTGTGGATCTTCGACGTGGTCACGGCATTCTTCTTGAGCTTGGAACCAGCGACCGCTTCCTTCTTGATCTTGCCAGTGGTTACCGAGGATGCCTTCAGCTGATTGCTACCGATCTTCTTCGCGGCGTAGGCGGCGCCGCCACCGAGAACGAGGAATACCGCCACCGAGGACATTACGTTTGCGTATGTAAGCCGCTTACGTATTAGTTTCACAGGCTCTCCATTCGTATATTCAGAAATAAAAAGGCCGGGCTTTTCGCCCGGCCTTTACCATCTGCAATGACGATGTCGTTAGACTGGCCAGCACACTACTTCCTAGGAGAAGTTTACCGTTCCCTCAACTGCACACTCGTTATTGACGAAGACGCCGTTGTCTTCTAGGCTAAATTGGGCCGTTACCACTGCACCACTTGGGGTATCGTACACCAGCTGACCCTGATCCTCCTCTTGGGTGCCGTCACCAATGTTGGCACCGACTTCCTCAACGTCTCCGACGTTGAAGTCGTTATCGAAGGCTCCTTTGTATGTGGTGTCAAAGTTACCGCTCTCCATGATCTCCGAATGAGAGACCGACGTTGTTGCGGTGAAGTTCAGCTCATCTCCCCCATCGCAGGATGCTGACAATGTCAGCCCATCGGCACTAAATACTGTTGTATTCGGAGTGTTCGCATTCGCGATAAAATTGATTCTGCCGACGTGCATGCCGTTAACTGCATTCGCGTTATTCGCGTTATTAGCGTTATTAGCGGTATCAGCAGTGGTTGCATGGGTCGCGTTCGGCACCGTACCCAGTGTGCTGAGGTTAATCTTGGCACCGGTTACCGCGCTATTGGCGATCTTGGCCGTGGAAACCGCATTCTTCTTGATCTTGGAGCTCGTGACTGCTTCCTTCTTGAGCTTGCCGGTCGTAATCGAGTTGCCCTTGATTTCGTTCGAGCCGATTTTCTTCGCGGCGTAGGCGGCACCGCCACCGAGAACTAGGAATACCGCCACCGAGGACATTACGTTTGCGTATGTAAGCCGCTTACGTATTAGTTTCACAAAACTCTCCTTGCTGTTGGGACGAGCAGTAGGCAGGCGCAGGGGCGACGGCCTCCACTCAGTTCTCTGAGTAATGCAGGACCTTTTCAGGCTGCGTGGACAGTGTCAAGCTGCCTGGACGGAGACTTTTCAACGTCCGCGCCGCTCTGCCTGCTCGGCCGCATCGGCCAGGCGCTCGACCAGGCGCGCGAACTCTTCGATGCCCGGGTCGACCTTGCCGTATCCGCCCGCTGCGTAGCGGGCGTAGACGCCCTCGAGGATGATCGCCAGCTTCCAGTAGCCGAGGGCGACGAAGAAATCGAGTTCGGCGAGGTCGCGGCCGGAGCGCTCGGCGTAGCGGGCCTTCAGCTCCTCGCGCTTGGGGAAGCCGGGCGCGAGGGTGGCTGGCTGGCCGAGCGCGACCAACTCCTCCCCCGCCTCGGGCCAGTAGACCATCAGCAGGCCGACGTCGGCGAGCGGGTCGCCGAGGGTGCAGAGCTCCCAGTCGACGACCGCAGCGACCTCGCCGCTGGGCGTCAGGATCATGTTGTCGAGGCGGTAGTCGCCGTGGACGATCGTCGCCGGGCCCTGCTCTGGGATGCGCGCGGCGAGGCGCTCGTGGACGGCATCGATCGCCGGCAGCTCGCGCGTCTTCGACTTCTCCCACTGGCCCTGCCAGCGGTGCAGCTGGCGGGCGACGTAATCCTCCTTGCGGCCCAGCTCGCCGAGCCCGACCGCGTCGGGGTCGATGGCGTGGATCGCGACCAGGGTGTCGACGACGCGCTCGCCTATCGCCCGCCGATCGCCCTCGTCGGGGAAGGCATCCGCCTCGGCGAGGCCACGCAAGATCGGCCCCTCGACGAACTCCATCACGTAGAAGGGGGCGCCGTTGACGCTCTCGTCCTCACAGAGGCCGACGACCGGCGCCACCGGCACGGACGTCGGCGCCAGCGCCGAGACCACGCGATGCTCGCGGCCCATGTCGTGGGCGGAGCCGAGGCGCTTGCCGAGAGGCGGGCGGCGCAGCGCCCAGCGCCCGTCGGCGGAGTCGCGCACGCCGTAAGTCAGGTTCGAGTGCCCGCCGGAGATCCGCTCGAAGGAGAGCGGCAGCGCCACGCCCGGCACATGCTCGCCGAACCAGGCTTCCACGCCGGCGCGATCGATCCCCTCCGGAGCCTCCGCAGTGCCGTCGGCCGTGTCTGTAGCCTCGTCCCCCATCGCGGGCCAAGCATATTCCCGACGCCGCTTCCGGCTCAGCCCGTCGCTTGCCAACCGGCTGACGATCGGCTTTGCCATCGCCTTCGCCGTGCTCACCGGCCTCGCCGTGGTTGGCGTGGCGCGCTTCCTGCAGCAGCGCCAGGGCTATGAGAACGCGACCGCCCGCTCCTACCAGGTGGAGATCGCCGCCCGCAACCGCCTCGCCGAAGGCGCGCGCCCGTCTGCCGCCCGGGCGGCGATCGTCACCCAGCAGCACCAGCGCCAGGCCCTGCGCGACGACATCGACGGCGAGACCCGCGACACGGCGCTGCTGGTCGGCGCCGGGCTGATCGCCGGCCTGACCGGCGCGGCGCTGCTCTTCAGCGGCCTGATCTCCTCGATGCGCCGCCCGCTCGAGGAGCTCGTCGAGGCATCGGGCCGCCTCGCCGGCGGCGACCTCGAGACGCGGGTCAAAGTCGGCGGCCTCTCCGAGACGGCGACGCTGGGCGCCGCCTTCAACGAGATGGCCGAGGAGCTGCAGCGCCGCGCCGGCGAGCGCGACCAGCTGGAAACGATGAAGGACGAGTTCGTCCTCACCGCCTCGCACGAGCTGCGCAGCCCGCTGACCTCGGTGCAGGGCTTCGCCGAGCTGCTGATGCTGGAGCGCGACAAGCTCAGCTCCAAGCAGGCCGACACGGTCGAGATCATCCTCGACAACACCCGCCACCTGGTGCGCCTGCTCAACGACCTGCTCGACCTCGCCCGCAGCGACGCCGGGCGCCTGACGATCAAACCCGCGCCCACCGACGTGGCCTCGCTGGTTGAGGACGCGGTGCGGACGATGCGCAGCCAGACCGAAGCCTCAAAGCAGGCGCTGCGCTCCGAGATCGAGCCCGGCCTGCCCCAGGTCAGCGTCGACCGGGACAGGATTCGCCAAGTGCTGGTGAATCTGCTTACCAACGCGCATGAGTACAGTCCCGAAGGGGCGTCGATCGGGGTGACAGCCGTGCGCCGCGGTGCTGAAGTGGAGATGGCCGTGAGCGACGAGGGCCCCGGAATGGCAGAGGACCAGTTGGAGCACATATTCGAGCGCTTCACCCGCGGCGACGCGGGCCTGACCCAGCACGTCGGCGGCACCGGCCTCGGCCTGGCGATCTCGAAATCCCTGGTTGAGCTGCACGGCGGCACGATCGAAGCCGACTCGGAACCCGGGCGCGGCGCTACCTTCCGCATCCGTCTCCCGGCCCTGCCCGCGGCGGCCGCGAACGGCGGTGCCGACGAGCCTGAAAGCGGAGATATGGATGGCCTTCTGGCCGATCGGCAGGAGGAAGCACGATGACGAGGGTGCTGATCGCCGATGACTCCGAGACGATCCTCTTGCTGATGCGGACGCGGCTGGAGATGGAGGGCTACGAGGTGGTCACGGCCACCGACGGCGTCGAGGTGATCGAGCTGATGCAACGCAACGACGAGCCGCCGCCGGACATCCTTCTGCTCGACGCGATGATGCCGCGCAAGTCCGGCATCGACGCCCTGCGCGAGCTGCGCGCCGCCGGAGTCGAGACGCCGGTCCTGATCGTCAGCGCCCACCAGGACGAAATGGACGCCGGCGCGGCCACCGACGTAGAGGTAAGCGGCTACATAACCAAGCCGATCGACTTCGACCGGCTCTTCGCCTGCATCGCGGACCTGACCAGGCCCGGTCCGGCGTAGCGGGACCGGGCCTTTGCTTGTCTCGAACGGCTATCCGATCGCTTTGACTGCGGTGCAGATAGCGGTGACGGTGACGGACGTGCCGCTTTCGCCGAATGCGGTGGCCGACCATCCCGTGCGGGCCGCAGTTGGGCCGCTGTCGTTTAGCCCGGCGAGTTCCTCGTTGCTCACCGTCGCGCCGCCGCCGGTCACGTAGGTACCCGCCGGACAGCTGGCTGTCGCAGTGGTGCCTGTGGGGGAGATTGCGGAGATAGGCGCTGATGCAGACACATACTGAACGCTGGCCAGGCTGCTAGCGCTGACGCCCGTGAGAGTGCTCTGGTTGATCTGAGTCGCTCCCAGCGAACCAGCTTGGATCTGGGTGCCGGTGAGCGAACCCGGCTTGATCTGCTTGCCGGTCAAGCTCTTCGACTTTATTCGGTTACCCGGGATCGAACCCGATTTGATCTGGGTGCCGCTGATCTTGCCGGCGGCGTATACGGAGCCGCCCAGGGCAACGAAAAGCGCAATGCAGGCAACCACATTCGAGAAGGTGAGCACCTTCCTGACTCGAGTCATTTCATCTCCTTGGGGTGAAATACCGGACGTTTTACCGACAGCACCCTATTGATTCCTTGTTCGCTCGGCCGGCCCTGATCGACGCGCTACCGCGTCGAGACCATCAGGTCGGCGGGCGCAAGGATCGGGGCGCCACCGCCGATATCGAGGAGATGCTTGTCGCCCGAGACCAGAATGGCGCGCTGACTGTGGGCAAGGGCGATCAGATAGTCGTCATCGGGGTCTGTAGAGCGAAGGGGAGGTGGGTCCTCCGGATCGGGCGCAACGGCTGCATCGCGATGCAGCAGGTCCACGTATCTGCGTACCACGGCAAGGTCGAAATAGCGGCGAAACCTGTCGCGGCCCAACACACCCTCGAGCTCCTCGAGGAGGATGGGGGAAACGACCAGCTCCATCGCCCCCCCGCGTATGTCCCGCAGCAGCAAGCCGGGTGCACCGGAGGGATTGATCAGAGCGGAGACGAGGACGCTCGGATCAAGGACGACCCGTCTCACGCTTCTCCTCGCGCATTGCGTGGAGCTCAGCGTTAGCCAAGCGCAGCGCCTCCGCTTCGGGCGCCGACTTCACCTGCGCCCAGAGATCCTCCAGATCATCAAGACCGAGATCCCGGCGAAGGGATTCCTCGATTACCTGGGAGTCTCGCTTACCCGTCCGCGCCGCCTTGATCTTGACTGCCCGAAATACGTCTTCGTCGATGGTGAGCGTGGTGCGCGTCTTCGCCATCAACGCACCTTAGCATCAAGATGCGGCCTACTTTAGCTCTTCGCGATCTCGAGGCGAATCTCTTTGCCTTTGACCTTCGTGCCGTCGAGGTACTCGACCGTGCGCTCGGCCTTGTCGGGATCAACCTTGACGAAGGAGAAGCGGTGCAGGACGTTGATCTCATGGATCGCTTCTTCTGGTAGGACGGCGCCCTCGCGCAGGGCCCAGCGCAGGTCCTCCTCGGTGATGCCGCTGCGCTCGCCGCGGTTCACGAAAAGCTTGACCGGGCCGTTCGACTCCACGGCCCTCGGCTCCTCGACCTTTGGCTCCTCGCTCTCAGGCTCGACGCCGTTCTCCTCGACCCCGACCGGCTCGCTCGGCTCGGAAACGGGCTTGCTCCGCTCGCGGCGGCGCGGCCGCGGCGCGTGCTCGAGCCGCTCCTCCGGGGTTTCCCACTCGCCGATCGTCGTCTTCACGTCGCGCTCGATGCGGCCGATCTCCTCGCGCTGGGCGGGCGTGACGAAGGTGATCGCGCGGCCTGTTCTGCCGACCCGGCCGGTGCGGCCGATGCGGTGCACGTAGACCTCGGAGGAGGCGGGCACGTCGTAGTTGATCACGTGGGTGACGTGCTCGATGTCGAGGCCGCGGGCGGCGATGTCGGTCGCGACCAGCAGCCGCACCCGGTGGTCCTTGAAGGCGATCATCACGCCGTCGCGAGAGCCCTGGCTCATGTCGCCGTGCAGCGCCTTTACGTCGAGGCCCTTCTCCTTCAGCATCTTCTCCAGCCGCGAAGCGCCGATCTTGGTGCGGCAGAAGATGATCGCCTGCTCGGGCTCTTCGGTCTTCAGCAGCTCGATCAGCCGCGAGCCCTTCTCTTTGGCCGGCACCTCGACGAAGGCCTGGGCGATCGCGTCGACGGTCAGCGTCTTCGGCGTGATGCTGATCGTCGTCGGGTCATACATATAGCTCTCGGCGAGGCGTTTGACCGGTGGCGGCATCGTCGCCGAGAAGAGCGCCGTCTGGCGCCCGCTCGGGCACATGCGGAGGATCTTCTCGACGTCCTCGATGAAGCCGAGGTCGAGCATCTCATCGGCCTCGTCGAGGACGATGTAGCGGGCCGCGGTGAGGACCAGCGAGCGGCGGCTCATCAGGTCCATCATCCGGCCGACGGTGGCGACGACGACGTGGGCGCCGGAGCGCAGCTGCGCCTGCTGGGATTTGATCGGGGCGCCTCCGAAGACGGCGACGATCTCGACGTCGAGGTGCTCGGCGTAGGAGCGCAGCGCCTGGGTCACCTGGATGCAGAGCTCGCGGGTCGGGGTGAGGACGACCGCCTGCACCTCGTCGTTTGGCGGGTCGAGGTACTGGAGCAGCGGCAGGCCGAAGGCGGCGGTCTTGCCGGTGCCGGTCTGCGCTTGGCCGATCACGTCGTGGCCGCCGAGCAGCTCGGGGATCGCCTGCTCCTGGATCGGCGTCGGGTCCTCGAAGCCGAGCTCGTCAAGCGCCTGCTGGATCTGCGGCGAGAGACCGAGGTCTTTGAAGGCGGTCATCGACCACGCCCTTCCGACTTTGACCACACCTGAGTGTGGTGAATGTCGGATGCGTCGTTCATCGCGACGGGTCCAGCAGGAGCTTGCCGCTGCTGCGGCGGGCGATCAGGTCTTCGTGGGCGCGGGCGGCTTCGGAGAGCGGGTAGACCCCGCCAACCGTGACCTCGAGCTCGCCGGCGGCGACGGCGCCGAGCAGCTCGCCGATCATCGGCGCGGCCAGCTCGCGGCGGGCGAGCAGGTGCAGCAGCCAGAAGCCGACCACGGTCTTGGAGCCGCGCAGCAGCGCCGCGGTGGAGAAGTCGCGCTGTTCGCGCGAAGCGATGCCGAAGACGACCATGCGGCCGAGCGGCGCCAGGATGCCGAGCTCCTCGTCGAAGGCCTTGCCGCCGCTCATGTGCAGGATCGCGTCGACCCGCTCGCCGCCGTTGGCCTCGCGGATCGCCGCGCCCAGATCCTCGGAGCGCGAGTCGACGGTGGCGTCGGCGCCGAGTCGCTCGACCAGCGCCCGCTTCTCCTCGCTGGAGGCGAGGCCGATCACCTTCGCCCCGGCGCGCTTGCCGAGCTGCACGGCCAAGCTGCCGGTGCCCCCGGCGGCGGCCTCGACGACAAGCGTCTCGCCAGGCTCGACCCGAGCGCAGCGCTGCACCAGCGCCATCGCGGTCAATCCCTGCAGGAGCAGCGCAGCAGCCTGATCGTCGTCGACCTCGTCGGGCACGGGGATCAGCAGCGCCTCGGGCACCGCGACCTTCTCCGCGTAGCCCCCGCTGCCCAGCAGCGACGCGACCCGGCGCCCATCCGCAATCTTGCCGCTGACCTCGGCCCCGGGAATCAGCGGCAGCGACTGCTCGGCCAAATAGTCGTTTCGAGTCGCATGCGTGTCAGCAAAGTTGATCCCACTCCGCGCAACATCGACCACGACCATGCCCTCACCAGCAACCGGATCCTCAACCTCAACGTGCCGAAGCACCTCGGGGCCACCGAACTCCTCAATCTGAATCGCCTTCACGGCGGAGAACCATAGACGGCCCGGGACCAAGGGCCGGGGGCGCCTTGGCGGGTGCCTCGCGAAGCGGCCCCCGGCAAGGTGATTCTCAGCCGCAAAGCGGCTCCATCATCGTGAGCGAAGCCGCAGGCGAAGTGAACATAGGCATCCGCCAAGCCACCCCCGACCCCCGATACCCTGCCGCGCAATGTCCCTCACCGTGGTCGGCTCAATCGCATTCGACAGCGTCAAGACCCCCTTCGGGGAGCGGGACCGCATGCTCGGCGGCGCCGCCGTTCACTTCTCGCTGGCCGCCAGCTTCTTCACCGAGGTGCGCCCGGTCGGGCCGGTCGGCGACGACTTCGGCCCCGCCCAGTTCGAGATCCTCGAGCGCCGCGGCGTCCACACCGACGACATCGAGCGCGTCGCGGGCGGCGAGTCCTTCTTCTGGCGCGGCCGCTACGAGTTCGACCTCAACGTCGCCCACACCGAGGACACCCAGCTCGGCGTCTTCGGCGAGTTCGAGCCGAAGCTCTCCCCCGCCTCCCAGGAAGCCGACATGCTCTTCCTCGCCAACATCCAGCCCGACCTGCAGCGCCAGGTTCGCGCCCAGTGCGACTCGCCACGCTTCTCCGCCCTGGACTCGATGAATCTCTGGATCAACACCGCCAGGGACTCGCTGCTGGCGGCGATCGCCGAGGTCGACTGCGTGATCCTCAACGACGCCGAGATCCGCCAGCTGACCGGCGAGGGCAACCTCGCCCGGGCCGCCCGGGCCGTGATGAAACATGGCCCACAGGCGGTGGTCGCCAAGCAGGGCGAGTACGGCGCCGCCCTCTTCACCGACGACAGCTTCTTCGCCCTGCCGGGCTTCCCGCTCGAGGACGTGCGCGACCCGACCGGCGCCGGCGACAGCTTCGCCGGCGGCTTCATCGGCTACCTGGACGGCCAGGACGGCGACCTCGACGAGGCCTGCCTGCGGCGGGCGATGGGCTACGGCACCGTGCTCGCCTCCTTCAACGTCGAGCAGTTCGGGACCGAGCGCGTCGCCGCGCTGAGCCGCGAGGAGATCGACGAGCGCTTCGGCCAGCTGCAGGCGATGACCCGCTTCGAGCCGCTGCCGACGGCAGGCTGAATGGCGCCTTGGTCGCACATATTGCAACCAAGGCGCCATTCCCCACGAGTGCGTAACACGGGCGGCCGCCCCGAACTGCGAGAATTGGTTCTCCCAGCAAGCGAGTCGCGAGGAGGTGGGCATGGCCACCAAGCAGGAGATCGAACGTCCGGCCACTGACGGAGCCAGCCCCGGCGCCGAGACGCTCACCGTCACCTACAACCGCACCGGAAAGACGTACGAGCTGCCGATCAGCGACGGCACCGTGCGGGCGATGGACCTGCGCCAGATCAAGGTCAAAGAGGACGAATTCGGGATGCTGGCCTACGACCCGGCCTTCACCAACACCGCCGCCTGCCGTTCGGCGATCACCTACATCGACGGCGAGGCAGGGGTGCTCGAACACCGTGGCCACTCGATCGAGCAGCTCTGCGAGCGCTCCAGCTTCCTCGAGGTCGCCTACCTGCTGATCTTCGGCGAGCTGCCGACCGGGCCGCAGCTCGACCGCTGGACCTACGACATCGTCCACCACACCTTCGTCCACGAGGACCTCAAGCAGTTCTTCGAGGGCTTCCGCTACGACGCCCACCCGATGGGAATGCTGCTATCGGGGGTCGGCGCCCTCTCGACTTTCTACCCGGACGCCAAGCACATCGACGACCACGAAGAGCGCTACATGGCGGCGGTGCGGCTGATCGCCAAGGTGCCGACGCTGGCCGCCTTCTCCTACCGCCACAACATGGGCCTTCCCTACGTCTACCCCGACAACGACCTCAACTTCGCCGAGAACTTCCTCTCGATGATGTTCAAGAAGACGGAAGCGAAGCACCTTCCGAAGAAAAGCCTCTCGAAGGCGCTCGACGTGCTCTTCATCCTCCACGCCGACCACGAACAGAACTGCTCGACCAGCGCCGTTCGCGGGGTCGGCTCCTCTGACGTCGATCCTTACTCGGCGGTGGCGGCCGGGGTGGCAGCCCTCTACGGGCCGCTGCACGGGGGCGCAAACGAGGCGGTGCTGCGCATGCTGAGGCAGATCGACACTGTGGAGAACGTCCCCGCCTTCCTGGAGAAGGTGAAGGACCGCGAGGCGAAGCTGATGGGCTTCGGCCACCGCGTCTACAAGAACTACGACCCGCGGGCGCGGATCATCCAGCAGCACATGGACGAGATCTTCGAGGCGACCCAGTACAACCCGCTGATCGAGATCGCCCGCGAGCTGGAGAAGCGGGCGCTCGACGACGAGTACTTCACCTCGCGCAAGCTCTACCCCAACGTCGACTTCTACTCGGGGATCATCTACGAGGCGCTGGAGATACCGACCGAGATGTTCACGGTGATCTTCGCCATCCCCCGCACGGCAGGCTGGGTCGCGCAGTGGATGGAGATGCTCGACGACCCCGAGAAGAAAATCTCCCGACCGCGACAGATCTACACCGGCGAGCGGGAACGGGACTACGTGCCGGTCGAGGATCGCGAGGGGCCGGAAAAGATCGTCGGGCCGCCGGCGCGCAGGCCGAAGCGTCCCCGCCGCGGCGCCTGAGAGCTCACCTCGATCGCCGTGCCGCGCTGGAAGTTGACGACCCGGCACGGGTCCGAGGTGGAGCACCTCGGCTTCGACGATCTCGGCGAGGCGGTCGCCGCGATGCGCTCGCGCGCCCTGGAGATCCGCGCCGAGGGCCCGGTCAAGGGAGTTTCCTCGCTGCGGGACTTCGGACCGGAGGCCCAGGTTCACGCGCGGCTGCAGCTGAGCGGGAGGGGACTGCTGCGCAAGCCGGTCGCCGGCATCGACGTGCGTGGGGACGGCGCCTTCATGCCGTTTCGCGGCGGGCTGCGGCGCGAAGAGCTGGACCCGTCGAGCCACGACACGCCGTTCGACCTCGTGCGCGAGACTCTGGAGCAGGATGGCTGAGCCGAACACCGAGATCCCCAAGGGCAGCTACGCGGCCGGGCGGCGGGTGAAGCTGCCGGCTGGGGCGGAAGCGCCCTACGCGGTCTTCGTCAACGGGGTCGAGCAGCGCCAGGGGGCCGACTACAACGTTAGGGCGGGAGAGATCGTCTTCACCCGCCAGATCGTCAAGGAGAAAGTCGGCACCGGCCGCTGGCTGGCGATGTACCTCGGGCTCTTCGGCACCTACCGCAAGAACGAGACGATCGACCTCCAGTTCCAGCGCGCCGGCAAGACCGAGCTGATCTCCGACCTGCCAGTCCAGGCCGACTGATCCATATGCCCCGGCCCGCAGGGGGCCGGTTTCCCGACGCGCCGACGCGCCAGAGCGGGCTCTACTTGAAGACGTAGAGCAGGAGAAACGCGGTCGCCACGAAGACGGCCCCGGCGGCGATCATGCCCTTGTCGTCGGAGACCATGGCGGCTATCGAGCGGTCGTCTGAGCGGTCGTAGATCAGGTAGAGGTAGCGGAAAATGCCGTAGATCACCGGCGGGATGGTCAGCATCATGCGGCTGCCGATCAGCGGCGAGTTGACGGTGTAGATCGCGTAGCTGATCACGGTGCCGGTGGTGACCAGGGAAACCATCTGGTCGAGGAAGGGCAGCGAGTAATGCTCCAGGACGGGGCGGCTGCTGGTCCCCTGGTGCAGCTCGGAGACGGCCTCCTGGCGCCGCTTGGTGAAGCCGAGGAACATCGCGATCATGCCGGTGCAGAGGATCAGCCACTCCGAGGCATGGGCTTCGACGGCGCTGGCGCCGGCGGCGACGCGGAGGATGAAGAGGCCGGCGAGGGTCATCACGTCGACGATCACGATCTGCTTGAGGCCGAGGCTGTAGGCCATCTGGCCGACGCCGTAGCCAACCACCATCAGGCCGACCTGCCAGTTGACGGCGGCGAAGGCGAGGGCGATCGCGACGAGGGCCAGCAGCGGCGCGATGGTCTTGGCGACGCCCTCCGAGAGCTCGCGCGCGGCCAATGGCCGGAAGCGCTTCTTGGGGTGATTGCGATCCAGCTCGACGTCGATCAGGTCGTTGACGTAGTAGCCGGCGCTCGAGATCAGGCAGAAGGAGACGAAGGTGAGCGTCGCCTCCAGCACGTCGTGAGGGTGGTTGAACTTGCCCGAGAAGAGCAGGCCGGCGAAGACGAAGAGGTTCTTGATCCACTCCTGCGGCCGGCCGGTCTTGATCGCCGCCCGCAGAGGGGAGCGACGCGGCACCACGGGCTCGTCAATGGAGGGATTTGCGTCGCCGGCAGGCGCCGGGACCGTCGGCTGTTCCGAAGTAATGGTTTCCACGCTGGCGGGCCGGAGAGAGGCGGATTCTCGCTCCCGGCCAGGAGATTCAGTCGCGACAGGGTACCGCTGGCCGCCGTCGGCGCAGCGCAACCGACATTGACCACACTGGAGCGGGGTCAAAGTCGGTTGCGCCGAGGCGGGCTACGGATCGATCAGGACGCCCGGGTTGAGCATCCCCGCCGGGTCCAGCTCGGCCTTGCCGGCGCGCAACGCCGCGGCGAAGGGGGCCGGGCGCTGGCGGTCGTACCAGGGGCGGTGATCGCGACCGACGGCGTGATGGTGCGTGATCGTGCCGCCGCCCTCGATCACGGCCTCCGCGGCGGTGGCCTTGATCTCGTCCCACTGCTCGATCTCGCCGCCGCGAATCGCCGGCGCGAGCACCGTGAAGTAGGGGGCGGGGCCGTCGGGGTAGACGTGGGTGAAGCGACAGCTGACCCGCGGAGCGCCCGCACCGTCGGCAGGAGCGCCACAGACCTCGGCGACCTTGGCCCGCACCGCGGCCATCGTCTCGGCGTGGAACTCCTCGAAGCGATCCCAGGTGATCGCCGTCTCGAAGGTCTCGCTGAGCACACCGCAGGCAACAAAGGCGTCGCGCAGATAGGGCGCCAGCAGAAACGCCCCCCGCCAAGCCCCGACCGCATCGGAGCCTTCGCCGCCGACGGGCCTATTTCCGGAGCCGGAGTGGGCTTTCAGGCCCGTCGGCGCGGGGTTTGGGGTGCCGCCCTGGGACTGGGCTATGTCGAGGGCCAGGCGCATCGGCTCCTCTACCGGGAGGTGCGGGGACTCGAAGCCGAGCACCAGCAGGTGCTTCTCGCCTGAGCCGGCGCCGGTGGTCCCCGCCTCGAGGGCGTCGAGCAGGCGGCAGTTGGAGGGGTACAGGCCCGACTGCGAGATCTCGCGAACCGCCCGCGCGGCGGCGTGGAAGTCCTCGAACTCGACCCCGCAGGATGCCTTGAACTCGGGGCGCGGGCGGACCCGCACCCAGGCCTCGGCGATCACGCCGAGGATGCCCTCGGAGCCGATCAGCGCCCGGTCCGGCGACGGTCCGGCGCCGGAGCCCGGCAACCGCCGGCTCTCCCAGGTCCCCCGTGGCGTAATCGCCCGCACCGACTCGACCAGGTCGTCGATGTGGGTGTAGAGCGTCGCGAAGTGCCCTCCCGCGCGGGTCGCGATCCAGCCCCCCAGCGTCGAGTACTCGAACGACTGCGGGAAGTGGCGCAGCGTCAAGCCGCGCTCCCGCAGCTGATCCTCCAGCCCCGGCCCGAGCGCCCCCGCCTGAATCCGCGCCGCAAGCGACTCCGCATCGACCTCCAGCACCCGATCGAGCCGCTTCAGATCGAGCGACACCACCGGCCGATCGCCAAGCCTCGCCTCAACCCCACCGACCACGCTGGTCCCTCCGCCAAACGGAACGACAGCCGCCCCCTCGGCCTCGGCCCAGGAGAGCACCGCCTCGATCTCCGACTCGTCCTTGGGAAAGGCGACGAGATCGGGCGGGTTCGGAAATTCCCCCCGAAACCCCCGCACCACATCCCGATAGGCCTTCCCCAGCGAATGCGAGACCCGCTCGTAATGCCCATCGCCGAACAGATCCCCGAAAGCCTTGGGAACCTTCAACCGCGGATCGCGCAGCTTCACCTCATCGAGCGGCACCGCCTCCTCCGGCGCCTCGCCAAATCCAAACCGCTCCCTGATCCCGGCAGCAGCCTCCCCAAGCTCTTTCCGCGAAGGCACCTGATCCTCATACCCCCACCCCCAGTGCTTGAGTCTGCGTTCCGAGCTCACAGAAGCTGCACCGAAAGCGCGTCTCCCGCGGGTGGCGCGGGGGAGGGGGGTCGAGGACGGACCGTGGCCCGCCCGCAGGCCCCCCTCCCCCGTGACAGGACCCGCCGGGCCAACCGCTACCAGTGCACCCCTTTCATCAGATGAGCAAACGCCACAGCCTCGGTGGAAGGCGCTTTGTCCGGCGCCTCCTCGCCCTTCCCCTTCGCAGCCTGCGACTCCGGAAACAGCTTGTAGGCCGTATTGAGAATTTTGTCGCTCAGCGACGGGGCAACCGCGTAGAGCAGCTCGCCGAAGGTGCCGAGCCGCGTCGCCACCTTCTTCGGCTGGGCGATCATCGCGGCGGAGATCATCTCCGCCGCCTCCTCCGGAGAGATCGCCGGGAACATGTCGTACATCCGCGTCGGCGCGATCATCGGCGTGCGCACCAGCGGCATGTAGATCGTCGTCAGGTGGACGCCGTCGTCGATCACCTCGGAGGCGATCACGCGGCTGAAGGCGTCCAGGGCCGCCTTCGAGGCCACGTAGGCGGAAAAGCGCGGCGGATTCGTCTGGGTGCCGATCGAGCTGACGTTGATGATATGGCCCGACTTGCGCGCCCGCATCGAGGGCAGCAGGGCAAGGATCAGCCTCACCGCGCCCAGGTAGTTGAGCTGAATCGTCCGCTCGTAGTCGTGGAAGCGGTCATAGGAGAGGCCCACAGAGCGGCGGATCGAGCGCCCGGCGTTGTTGACGAGGACGTCGACCTGCCCGTGGTAGGCGAGGACCTCCTCGGCCATCCGCTCGACGTCCTCGATCTCGGCCATGTCGCAGCGGTGAATGTGGGCGACGCCGCCCGCCGCCTCGATCTCGCGCTTGGTCTCCTCCAGCTTCTCGACCGAGCGGGCCACCAGCAGCACCGTCGCGCCGGCGTCGGCGGCCTTGACCGCCGCCGCTTTGCCGATGCCCGAGGAGGCGCCGGTGATCAACACCACCTTGCCGCGCACCGCGGCGCTCAGCGAGCGGTCCTTGAAGAGGTCGGGATCGAGGGTGCGCTCCCAGTAGTCCCAGACGCGGTCCGCGTAGGACTCCAACGGCGGCGCGGAGATCCCCGAGCCGGCCAGCGCCGCCTGCGCGTTGCTCGAGTCGAAGCGGGTCGGGTAGTTGACGTAGTCGAGCATCCCGGCGGGGATGCCGAGCTGCCCGAGCGCCCGCTTCGCCACCTGCTTCGCGGGCGGGAAGAAGCGCAGCCCGGTCTTGGCCAGCGAGGTCGCCGGGTCGGTGACGTTGGAGTCGAGCCGCAGCGTCGCCCGTGGCGCATCGGCAGCGCGAGCGAAGAGGTTGATCACTTCGCCGGCGCTCTTCGGCGCCGGGTCGGTGAGGTGGAAGGCCTGCCCGTCGAGATCCGGCTGGTGGGCGATGTAGTCGATCGCGTCGGCGACGAAGTCGACCGGGACGACGTTGATCTCGCCGCCTTCGATCCCGACCGCCGGCAGCCAGGCCGGCAGCACCCGCCGCGCCCGCTGCAACAGCTTGAAGAAGTAGTAGGGCCCGTCGACCTTGTCGATCTCGCCGCTGCGCGAGTCGCCGACGACGATCCCGGGCCGGTAGACCCGCCACGGCCGCGAGCACTCCTCGCGCACGACCCGCTCGGACTCGTGCTTGGTGCGGAAGTAGGGATGGGCGTCGAGTTTCTCGGCCTCCTCGAACATGTCCTCGCGCCACTCGCCTCGGTAGAGGCCGGCGGCGGCAATCGAGCTGATCTGGTGGAAGCAGCCGGCCTCGATCGAGCCGGCCAGTTCGACCGCGTGGCGGGTCCCCTCGACATTGGCGATCTCCTGGGCTTCGGCCCCGGCGGTCATGTCGTAGATAGCCGCCAGGTGGAAGAAGTGATCGACGTCGCCGCGCAAGGTCAACAGGTCCTCCTCGGAGACGCCGAGGCCGGGCTGGGAGAGGTCGCCGGCGACCGGCACGACCCGCGCCCCGTCGGGGCCCCAGGCGGTGCGCAGCTCCTCCAAACGCCCCCGCGAGCCGGCCCGGACCAGCGCGTAGACCGTCCCCTCGCGATGCAGGAGTCGCTGCACGAGGTTGCGGCCGATGAATCCGGTGGCGCCGGTGACGAAGTAGTTCATCGCTTTCAGCCTACCTCGACTTAGAAGCGCGTTATCCCGTTTTCATAGACTGGGGTGCAGGAATGGCGCAAACGGCGACCGTGCAGATCCAGATGCCCGAGATGGGCGAGTCGGTCACCGAGGGGATCGTGCTCGAGTGGCACGTCGCCGAGGGAGACTTCGTCAACGAGGGCGACACCGTGGTCGAGGTCTCGACCGACAAGGTGGACGCCGAGGTGCCGGCGCCTGCGGATGGCATCATCACGAAGCTGCTGGTGTCCGTCGACGACGAGGTGCCGGTGGGAGCTCCGTTGGCTGAGATGGAGCCCGGGGAAGGGTCGGAGGGGTCGACCGCGGGTGGCACGTCTAAGTCCGGAATTTCCAACGGAGCCGACGGAGTGCGGGCGACGCCGGTCGCCCGACGGGTTGCTGAGGCCAATGGCGTCGACCTTGGCTCGGTTGCCGGTTCGGGGCCGGGGGCGAAGGTGACCAAGGAGGACGTGCTTGGGGCCGCAAACGGCGGGGGGCCGGCCCCTGCCGCAACCGGCGAGGAGAAGGCGCTGCGCGGGCCGGCCGCCACTCTCGCTCAGCTGATGGACGAGAGCCTGGCGGTTCCCACCGCCACCTCGTTCCGGACGATTGCCGTGGACACGCTGGATGCGAAGCGGAAGGCTCTCAACGGGCTTTTGAAGGAGCGGGGGATGAAGGTCTCCTTCACCCATCTGGTCGCCTGGGCGATCGTGCAGGCCGCCAAGCAGCACTCCGTCATGACTCGGGTCTTCGAACGGCGCGACGGCAAGCCGCTCGCGGTCGAGAACGGGCCGGTCAACCTCGGGATCGCGGTCGACGTCGAGCGCAAGGACGGCTCGCACAGCCTGATGGTGCCCGCGATCAGGGGTGCCGAGGGGCTCGACTTCGCCGCCTTCCACAGCTACTACGAGGATCTGATCACGAAGACGCGGGAGAGCAAGCTCACCGCCGACGATTTCCAGGGCACCAACATCTCCCTGACCAACCCGGGTGGGATCGGCACCGCCGCCTCGGTGCCGCGCCTGATGAGCGGGCAGAGCGCGATCATTGCCACCGGCGCGATCGCCTACCCGCCGGAGTGGGCCCACGCCTCGCCGGAGCGCCTGCGCCAGCTCGGCGTCTCGAAGACGATGACGCTGACCTCGACCTACGACCACCGCGTCATCCAGGGCGCCGAGTCGGGCGCCTTCCTGCGCAGCATCGAGCTGTTGCTGCAGGGCGAGGAGGGCTTCTACGAGGCGGTCGCCGCCGACCTCGGCCTCGAGGCGGCGCCGATCGCATCCGCCCACCCGGCCTCGGCCTCGGCGCCGCCGCTCGGCGCCCCGGCGCCGGCCACGACCGAGCACACCGTCACCGCGACACAACCGGACGAGGAGCTGCTGCAGGCGGTGCAGGCCGCCACCTCGCTGCTCAAGGGCTACCGCACCCACGGGCACCTCTCCGCCCGCCTCGACCCGCTCGGCCGCGAGCCCAAGGGCGATCCCTCCCTGCAGCCGGAGAGCCTCAACCTGACCCCGGAGCTGATGGCGCGAGTGCCGGCCTCGATCCTGCGCATCGGCGTCCCCGGCGAGACGCTGCTGGAGGCGCTGCCGCGGATGCGCGAGGCCTATTGCGGCACGATCGCCTACCAGTTCGAGCACCTCTCCTCGCACCAGCAGCGCACCTGGCTGCGCGAGATGGTCGAGACCGGCGCCCATCGCCAGCCGCTCGCCGACGAGGAGAAGCGCCGCCTGCTGGCGCGCCTGATCGACGTCTTCCAGTTCGAGCGCTTCATCGAGAAGGCCTACCTGGGCCAGAAGATCTTCACGATCGAGGGCCTCGACGCCATCGTGCCGATGCTCGACGAGCTGGTCACCCTGGCGCACCGCAGCGGCGCCGAGGAGGTCGTCTTCGGCATGGCGCACCGCGGCCGGCTAAGCGTCCTCGCCCACAACCTCGGCCGCTCGGTCGAGTCGATCCTGGCCGAGTTCGAGGGCGCCAAGCAGATCGACGCGGTCAAGGCGGTCGCCGCGATCCCGCACGGCGGCACCGGCGACGTCAAGTACCACTACGGCCATCAGGGGATCTACGAGACCAGCGAGGGCGAGAAGATCGCCGTCCGCCTCTACCCCAACCCGAGCCACCTCGAGTTCGTCAACCCGGTGGTCGAGGGAGGCACCCGCTTCATCCAGTCCAGCTCCGACGGCGCCAGGATCGAGCATGAGCCGAAGCGCGCCGTGCCGGTGCTGCTGCACGGCGACGCCGCCTTCCCGGGCCAGGGCGTCGTCGCCGAGACCCTCAACCTGCGAGCGCTGAAGGGCTACAGCACCGGCGGCACGATCCACCTGATCCAGAACAACCAGGTGGGCTTCACCACCGACCCCGAGGATGCCCGCTCCACCCCCTACGCCGCCGACATGGCGAAGGGCTTCAACGTGCCGATCGTCCACGTCAACGCCGACGACGTCGAGGCCTGCTCCGCCGCCGTGCGCCTGGCGATGGCCTACCGCGAGCGCTGGGGCCAGGACATCGTCATCGACGTCAACGGCTACCGGCGCTACGGCCACAACGAGACCGACGAGCCCGCCTACACCCAGCCGCTGATCACGGCCAAGATCAAGGCCCACCCGCCCGTCTCCGAGCTCTACGCCGAAAAGCTCGTCGAGGAGGGCACAATCTCCCGCGAGGAGGTCGACGCCGCCGCCAAGGAGCGCCACGACGAGATGTCGGCGGCGCTGAAGGAACTGCGCCACAAGATGGAGCTGGGCGACTACGAGGATCCGACCGTGACCACGTCGAGCACCGGCGAGCTCGACCGCAGCGCCAGCCCGCCGGTGGAGACGGCGGTGCCGATGGAGAAGCTGCGCGAGCTGAACCAGGCGCTGATCGAGGTCCCGGAGAGCTTCACGATCCACCGCAAGCTGCGCAAACCGCTCGCCAAGCGACTCGACGCCCTGGAGAACGGCGGGATCGAATTCGGCCACGCCGAGGCGCTCGCCTTCGCCTCGCTGCTCACCGAGGGCGTCCACATCCGCCTCACCGGACAGGACACCGAGCGCGGCACCTTCTCCAACCGCCACCTCGTACTCCACGACGAGAACACCGGCCTCGAGTACAGCCCGATGCAGAACCTCGACGATGCGAGCGCGCCCTTCGAGCTCTACAACAGCCCGCTCTCGGAGGCCGCCTGCCTCGGCTTCGAGTACGGCTACTCGGCGGCGACCCCCAACGCGCTGATCCTCTGGGAGGCCCAGTACGGCGACTTCGCCAACGCCGGGCAGGTGATCGTCGACAGCTTCATCGTCTCCGGCGAGGCCAAGTGGGGCCAGACCAGCCGCCTGACGCTGTTGCTGCCGCACGGCTACGAGGGCTCCGGCCCCGAGCATTCCAGCGCCCGCATCGAGCGCTTCCTCGCCCTCGCCGCCGAGGGCAACATCCGGATCGCCAACCCGACCACGGCAGCCCAGTACTTCCACCTGCTGCGCCGCCAGGCGCTGATCCGCAAGCCGCGGCCGCTGGTCGTCTTCACGCCCAAGGGGCTGCTGCGCCTCGACCGCGCCGCTGCCACGCCCCAGCAGCTGATCGAGGAACACTTCCACTTCATCCTCGACGACCCGACGGCGGCTGAGCGGCGCGAGAAGGTCGAGCGCCTCGTCCTCTGCACCGGCAAGGTCTACTTCGACATGGACGCCAGCGAGCGGCGCGAGGCGGCCGAGAACGTCGCGATCGCCCGGGTCGAGCTGCTCTACCCATTCGCCAGGGAGCAGCTGACCGAGCTGATCGCCTCCTACCCGAACCTGAAGGAGATCGTCTGGGTCCAGGAGGAGCCGCGCAACATGGGCTGCTGGAAGGTGATGTCCCGCCGCCTCCCCGATCTTCTCCCCGAGGGCGTCGATCTCGACTACGTCGGCCGCCCGATACGAGCCAGCCCGGGCGAGGGCTACTCGGTGGCCCACGCCCGCGAGCAGGAGCGAATTGTGCTCACCGCTCTAACTTTTAGCGCTTAATGCGCAAGCCCGTCCCCGGTCCCTTTTTCACCTGGGTCAAGTGGCTCTCCTGGGTCGAGCTGGGGATCTTCAGCGCCCTGATCGCGTTCTGGCTGCTGCCCGGATTCGAAACCGAGACGATGCTGTTCGGCTGGGCGCATGGCCTCGGTTTTGTGGCTCTGTGCCTAGTGATCTGGGTTGCCTGCGGCAAGCGACAGGCGCCCTACGCGCTGCTTGCGGCAACCTTGACACCGGTCGGTCCGGTCGGAAGCATAATCGGGATCGAGTTGATCGAACGCAAGGGCTGGGGGGTTGCGGATTCCCCGCAAAGAGTTGCGGGATCGCCGTAAATCCGCTCAGGCAGGGTTGACCCAAAGCGATCTACGCGGTATAGCTAGAGGCTGACTGTTCCTCTGAGCAGTCCCGTTTAGGGGAACGGCCGCGTCGGCATCCCTCCCTGGCTACCGACGCGCAGGTGCAGTGAGGGTCGCGCGGACCCCCCTGCCTCCCGCGACCCTCGCTGTGCCGCCTTGCGGCTTCAGACGGCGGCGAGTCGGCGCGATGCGGCGTCCTCAGTCGACTGAATAGCGCTGCTATTCAGTCTCCCTGCGTCCTTGCCTCGCTTGACCCGGCGCCGTCTGAAACTCACAAAGAACTGTTTCTGAGGTTGCGCAGCACGGTCTGCAGGATGCCGCCGTTTTGGAAGTAGGTGACCTCGTTGGGGGTGTCGAGGCGGACGGTTGCCTCGAACTCGACATTCCCCGCGGTGACCTTCACCGTCTTCGCCTCGCCGTCTTCGAGGTCGCCGACGCTGAACGCCTCCTCACCGCTCAGTCCCAGTGACTCGGCGCTCTCGCCCTCGGGGAATTGGAGGGGCAGGACGCCCATGCCGATCAGGTTGGAGCGGTGGATCCGCTCGAAGCTCTCGGCGATCACGGCCCGGACGCCGAGCAGCTTCGTCCCCTTTGCCGCCCAGTCGCGCGATGAGCCGGAGCCGTACTCCTTGCCCGCCAGCACCACCAGCGGCACGCCTTCGCCGGCATAGGCCATCGCCG
The DNA here is from genome assembly GCA_036496625.1 of Solirubrobacterales bacterium. Lineage (GTDB taxonomy): Bacteria > Actinomycetota > Thermoleophilia > Solirubrobacterales > 70-9 > VRUE01. The sequence continues at coordinate 42,061 of DASXKW010000053.1, forward strand.
CCTCGTAGATCGTCGTCTCGCCGCCGTCGGGGAAGTGACGGGTGTGGCCGCCGGCGCGCTCGACCAGGAGGTTGCGCAGGCGGATGTTGGCGAAGGTGCCGCGGATCATCACCTCGTGGTTGCCTCGCCGCGATCCGTAGGAGTTGAAGTCGCGCGGCTCGACGCCCTGCTCGATCAGCCAGCTGCCGGCCGGGCTCGCCTTCTTGATCGCCCCCGCCGGCGAGATGTGATCGGTGGTGATCGAGTCGCCGAGCAGGGCCAGCACCCGCGCCCCTGAGATCGGCTCGATCCCCGGGGCCTCGGGCGGCATCCCTTCGAAGAAGGAGGGCCTGCGCACGTAGGTCGAGTCGGGCCAGTCGTAGCGGTCGCCCTCGGGCACGTCGACCGCTTTCCAGGTCTCGTCGCCGTCCAGCACCCCGCCGTAGTTGCGGGTGAACATCTCCGAGGCGATCGAGCGGCCGACCAGGTCCTTTACCTCGGCCGCGTCGGGCCAGACGTCGCGCAGGTAGACCGGCTCGCCGTCGCTTCCCTCGCCGAGCGGCTCGCTGGTCAGGTCGAGGTCCATCCGCCCGGCCAGCGCGTAGGCGACGACCAGCGGCGGGCTGGCCAGGTAGTTCGCCTTGACGTCCTGGTTGATACGGCCCTCGAAGTTGCGGTTGCCGGAGAGCACTGCGCAGACCGCCAGGTCCTTCTCCTCGACAGCGGCCGAGATCTCCGCCGGCAGCGGCCCCGAGTTGCCGATGCAGGTCGTGCAGCCGTAGCCGACCAGGTTGAACTGCAGCCGGTCGAGGTGCTCGGTCAGGCCAGCCTTCTCGAGGTAATCGGTGACCACGGTCGAGCCCGGCGCCAGCGAGGTCTTCACCCACGGCTTGCGCGTCAGGCCACGTTCGACGGCGTTGCGGGCGAGCAGCCCGGCGCCGACCATCACGGTCGGATTCGAGGTGTTGGTGCAGCTGGTGATCGCCGCGATCACGACCCGGCCGTGGTCAAGCTCGACGGTCGTGCCGTCCTCCAGGGTGACCTCGATCGCGTCGCCGCTGCCCCGCTCGGCAAGCGCTGCCGGAGCGCCGCTGACGGCGGGTCGGGGCCTGCCGCGCTCGTCGTCGTGGCCCTCCGCCGGCGGGTCGGATGCGGGGAAGGACTCGTCGCCCGCCTCGTCGATGCCGTTTCCCATCTCCCCCGCGGCCTCGGGGTCGAACTCCTCCATCGCCTCGAGGAACGCCTCCTTGGCATCGGCCAGCGGCACCCGGTCCTGGGGACGCTTGGGCCCCGCGATGCTGGGCACGACCTCGCTCAGGTCGAGCTCGAGCAGGTCGGAGAAGGCAGGGTCCGGCGATCCCTCTTCGTGGAACATGCCCTGCTCGCGCGCGTAGGCGTCGACCAGCTCGATCGTCGCCGTCGGTCGTCCGGTCAGCTCCAGGTAGCGCAGCGTCTCGGCGTCGACCGGGAATATCGCGCAGGTCGAGCCGAACTCCGGCGACATGTTGCCGATCGTCGCCCGGTCGGCCAGGCCCAGCGTCGGCAAACCGGGCCCGTAGAACTCGACGAACTTCGAGACGACGCCGCGCTCGCGCAGCATCTCGGTCACGATCAGCACGAGGTCCGTGGCGGTCGCGCCCTCGGGCAGCTCTCCGCCCAGCTTGAAGCCGACCACCTGCGGCAGCAACATCGAGATCGGCTGGCCGAGCATCGCCGCCTCGGCCTCGATCCCGCCGACGCCCCAGCCCAGCACGCCGAGGCCGTTGACCATCGTCGTGTGCGAGTCGGTGCCGACCAGGGTGTCGGGATAGGCCCGCAGGGCGCCGTCCTGTTCGCGGCTGTAGACGACCTGGGCGATGTGCTCGAGGTTGACCTGGTGGCAGATCCCCGTCGCCGGCGGCACGACGCTGAAGTTGTCGAAGGCCTCCCGGCCCCACTTGAGGAACGAGTAGCGCTCGCGGTTGCGTTCGAACTCGCGCTCGGCGTTGACGGCAAAGGCGCGAGCATTGCCAAAGGCGTCGACCTGGACCGAGTGGTCGATCACCAGGTCGACGTCGACGAGCGGGTTGATCGCCTCGGGATCGCCGCCGAGCTCGGCCATCGCGTCGCGCATCGCCGCCAGGTCGACCACGGCCGGCACCCCGGTGAAGTCCTGCATCAGGACCCGCGCCGGTTGGAAGGGGATCTCGACGCTGGGCTCGGCGGCAGCGTCCCAGCCGGCAATCGCCTCGATCGCAGCGGCGCTCACCGCAACCCCGTCCTCGAGCCGCAGGACGTTCTCGAGCAAGATCTTGATCGAGTAGGGCAGGTGCGCGACGTCGAAGCTGCCGGGCAGCGCGTCGAGCCGGAAAACCTCGTAGGAGCGTCCCCCCGCCTCAAGGGTCGAACGGGCGCCAAAGGAGTCCGGACAGCTCATAGCTCCATCCTAGGCGCATCCGACTTTGACCCCACCCCAGTGTGGTCAAAGTCGGATGCGCTGCTCAAAGCGACCGCTTCATGGGGCAGGAGGGGTGCCCCTCGGGCGGGCGGATACTCAAATCGCCGGTCATTAGACCGGCGATTGGACGGCCGAGGGGCACCCCTCCTGCCCCACCGCTAGCTAACGCTTGTCCAGCTGACCCGCAGCGACGCTGGCGGCGGCTTTTTGACCTGCGCCGCCACTGGCCGCCTTGACGCCAATTCCTGGACTGGCAAGAGCGAAGTGGGCGAGGAAGCGCTGCTGGACCGGGGCTACGGCTATCTCCACCTTGTTGCGCTCTATTGCCTTTACCACCGCATCGGCCACCTGCTTGGGCGAGCCGGTGCCGAGACCGGGGATCGGATCGGCGCCGGAGTCGGCGTACATGCCTGCTTCGCGGATCGTGCCCGGGGAGACGAGCGAGACGCCGATCCCCAGCGGGTCGAGATCGGCGCGCAGGCCGAGCGCGAAGCCGCGCAGGCCGAACTTGGTCGCGTTGTAGACCGAAGACAGCGGCGTCGCCGACTTGCCCGAGAGCGAGGAGATGAAGACCATGTGACCCCGGCTACGCTCCAGCATCTGCGGCTCGAGCGCACGGGCGAGCAGCATCGGAGACTCGAGGTTGACCCGCAGCGCTTTGAGCAACTGCTCGCTGGTCATCTCCTGAAGCCGCCCCGACCCGGGGAGCCCGGCATTGGCGACGAGGATGTCGGCGTCTCCTGCCTCCGCGGCGAGCTTCTCGGCAGCCCCCGCCTCGCCGAGGTCGGCTGGAAGCACGCGGTGGCCGTCGCCCGGCAGCTCCGCCGCAAGGCTCTCCAGCGCCTCCGCCTTGCGTCCGCTGAGCACCAGGGTCGCCCCGCGGGCAGCGAGCGCCTTGGCGGTCGCTCGGCCGAGCCCGCCCGTGGCCCCAGTCAGCAGCGCCGTTCTCCCCGCAAGATCCATCGCAGCGCGCAAGCTATCAGCCTCGCTGTCGAAAGATTCCCTAAATGTTTGCGTTCTATGAGCAGGCGGCCGTTCGATCGTGTACGCTGCCGCCGTTCCGAATAACCGAAACGCCGAATCCCGTGCGCTGGAGGCGCCACGGGAACGGGGGAACCACGTTTTCGGGGCTAACTCGCCTAGTTCAGGCGGGGGCGCAGGCTCCTATAGCGCCAGCCCGACAGCTAACCCCGTAGGCCGACGAAGGAGATCGGTTTGCGCAAGAACAGCAGGAAGCTCAAGGTAGGCGTAGCGACAGCAGGGGTTTTCATCGCTCTGATTCTTACCCCCGGAGCAGCATCGGCAAACTGCGGTGGCGGTGGCGTCTCGGCCGCCGAAACGGACATCTGCACCCCCACCGCCAAAGCCCGCCTGCTCCCCAGCGGGATCCTGATCCCGCCGAAGTCCGCTCCGCTTCAGGTCAAAGAGGCAATCGAAGCGGCCAACAAGATCCGCACCAAGCCCTACATCTGGGGCGGCGGTCACGCCCGCTGGTGGGACCGGGGCTACGACTGCTCGGGCTCGGTCAGCTTCGCGCTGCACGGCGGGGAATTCCTCGAAAGCCCGCTGCCGTCCGGTCCGATGGAGAGCTGGGGGCTCCCCGGCGAAGGCCGTTGGATCACCGTCTACGCCAATGCCGGCCACGCCTACGCGGTGATCGCCGGCGTCCGCTGGGACACCGCGGGCGACGCCAGTGGCACCGGCCCGCGCTGGCACGAAGAACTGCTCAGCAACGCCGGCTACGTCGCCCGCCACCCGACGGGCTTCTAGGCCGCGCCTGTGCCGTACTCCACCCCGGCCAACCGGCCGGGGTGAGTTTGGCCATTGCATCCTGAACCACTCGGCTAACGTCAAGGGGTAGCTGCTACGCCCGACATCCGTTTGGCTAACCTCTCCAAGCGCTACGGCGAGGTGGTTGCGGTTGCCGGAATTGACCTCGAGGTCGAGGCCGGGGAGTTCTTCACCATGCTCGGGCCCTCGGGCTCCGGCAAGACCACGACGCTGCGGATGATCGCCGGCTTCGAGGATCCCAGCGGGGGCGCGATCGAGCTCGCGGGAAAGGACGTCGGCGGCGTGCCGCCCTATGACCGCGCCGTCAACACCGTCTTTCAGGACTACGCGCTCTTCCCGCACATGACCGTTGGCGAGAACGTCGCCTACGGCCTGCGCATCGCCCGAGTCGGCAAGGCCGAGCGGGCTCGCCGTCGCGACGAGGCGCTGGAGATGGTCCGCCTGCCGGGCTACGGCGGGCGCCGGCCGAGCGAGCTCTCCGGCGGCCAGCGCCAGCGCGTCGCCCTGGCGCGGGCGATCGTCAACCGGCCCAGGGTGCTGCTGCTCGACGAGCCGCTCGGCGCCCTCGACCTGAAGCTGCGCGAGCAGATGCAGGTCGAGCTGAAGGCGATCCAGGCCGAGGTCGGCATCACCTTCGTCTACGTCACCCACGACCAGGACGAGGCGCTGACGATGAGCGACCGGATCGCGGTCTTCAACGCCGGCCGGATCGAGCAGGTCAGCCCGCCGGTCGAGCTCTACGAACGGCCCGCGACCGAGTTCGTCGCCGGCTTCGTCGGCGTCTCGAACACGATCGAGCGCGACGGCGCCCGCTTCACGATCCGTCCCGAGAAGATCCAGCTGGTCGACCCTGCCGCGGCGCCCAACGGCCTGCGCACCGAGCGCGGCCGCATCGCCGAGACCGCCTACGCGGGGATGGTGACCCGCTACACGGTGGCCCTCGAGGGCGGCGGAGAGCTTCAGGTCATTCGCCAAAACGTGGAGGGCACGTCACCCGACGCCGCCTCCGAGCAGGGTAGGGAGGTAATTGTGGGCTGGCGCCCGGAGCACGCGGTCGCCGTCCGTGGGAGTTCGACTACAGAGGAGGAATCACCGTGAGAACGCACGACGCACACCCCGCACGGACGGCATGGACGATCGCGGCAGGCCTGATCGCCACGATGCTTCTGCTCGCCGGCTGCGGCTCCAGCAGCAGCAGCACGACCGGCAAGGAGCTGACCAAGGTCGGCAAGGGCGAGGGCGCCCTCAACCTGATCTCCTGGGCCGGCTACGTAGAAGAACCGTGGAAGAAGCACTTCGAAGAAAAGACCGGCTGCAAGGTCAACGACAAGATCGCCGGCACTTCCGACGAAATGGTCTCCCTGATGAGGACCGGCCAGTACGACGGGGTCTCGGCCTCCGGCAACGCCACGGCCCGGCTCGTCGACGGCGGCAACGTCGCCCCGGTCAACGTCAGCCTCGTGCCCAACTACAAGACGATCTTCAGCGACCTCAAGAACCAGCCCTACAACACCTTCGACGGCGTCCACTACGGGATCCCGCACGGCCGCGGGGCCAACCTGTTGATGTGGAACTCGAACGAAGTCAAGCCTGCGCCGACCTCCTGGAACGTGATGTTCGACCCGAAGCTGGCGGCCAAGCACAAGGGCAAGATCAGCGCCTACGACGACCCGATCTACATCGCCGACGCAGCCGTCTACCTGAAGGCCCACCAGCCTCAGCTGGGGATCGAAAACCCCTACGAGCTGAACGAAGAACAGTTCCAGGCGGCGATCAGCCTGCTCAAGGAACAGCGTCCCTACGTCGGCGAATACTGGTCTGAAGCGGCAAAGCAGATCTCCGCCTTCGCCGGCGGCAACGACGCGGTCGGAACCACCTGGCAGTACCAGTACTTCGAACTGAAGAACGCAGGCCACCCGGTGGCGGCGAGCCCGGCGAGTCAGGGCTTCCTGCCCACGGAGGGCGCGACCGGATGGTCGGACACCTGGATGATCAGCTCCGAAGCCAAGCATCCCAACTGCATGTACATGTGGATGAACTGGATCGTCTCGCCGCAAGTCAACGCCGAAGTGGCCGAATTCTTCGGCGAGGCGCCGGCGCAGGAACTCGCCTGCGAACACACCGCGAACAAGAGCTTCTGCAACGAATACCACGCAGAAAACCCGGGGTTCTGGAAGCGCGTCTACTACTGGGAAACGCCGGTCTCCGATTGCGGCAACGGCTCCAGCAACTGCAAGAACTACAACGACTGGGTCCAGGCCTGGACCTCGATCAAGGGCTGAACGGGCAGCTCGCGCTCGATGGCGACTGAGGCGGTCGTGGAACGCAGGTCGGTGGGCCACCGGCTCGCCGGCTTCTTCCACGGCCGCCGTCGCCTGCAGGTAGGCGGCCTGCTGGCCGGGCCGATCGGCTGGCTGGTGATCGGCTACCTGGGCTCGCTGGCGGTCCTGCTGATCGCCGCCTTCTGGAGCGTCGACCCGCTCAGCGGCGAGGTCGTCCGCGGCTTTAGCTTCGAAAACTTCGAAACCCTCTTCAACGAACCGGTCTACCGCGAAATCGTCAAGCGCACGGTCCTGATCGCGGCGCTGGTCACCCTGACCGACGCTGTGCTCGCCTTCCCGATCGCCTTCTACATGGCGAAGCTGGCGAGCCGGCGCGGCAAGGCGATCCTGATCGTCGCGGTGCTGCTGCCGCTCTGGTCGAGCTACCTGGTCAAGGTCTACTCGTGGCGCACGATGCTCTCCGCCAACGGGATCGTCAACTGGGCGCTGGCGCCGCTCGGGCTGCACGGCCCGGGCTTCGGCAGCACGGCGGTCTGGCTGGTGATGAGCTACCTCTGGCTGCCGTACATGATCCTGCCGATCTACGCGGGCCTGGAGCGCATCCCCAACTCGCTGATCAGCGCCTCCGAGGACCTCGGCGCCTCGCCCTTCACGACCTTCCGGCGGGTGATCCTGCCGCTCGCCTTCCCGGCCGTCGTCGCCGGCTCGATCTTCACCTTCGCCCTCACCCTCGGCGACTACATCACGCCGCGCCTGGTCTCCAACGATCAGTTCATCGGCAACGTCATCTTCGACAACATCTCCAACAACCTGCCGTTCGCCTCCGCCCTCGCGCTCGTCCCGATCGTGGTGATGATCGCCTACCTGCTGGTCGCCCGGAAGCTGGGCGCCTTCGAGCACATCTAGCGATGAGGCTCTCGCGCCGATCGACCCTGCTGCTCCGCCTCGCGATCGGGGTCGGGCTGGCGTTCATCTACATCCCCCTGATCGTGATCGCGATCTACGCCTTCAACTCGAGCAACATCCTCGAATGGCCGCCGCCGGGACTGACCCTCGACTGGTTCCCGAAGGCGCTCGAAAGCCAGTCGGTCCACGAAGCCCTGCTCACCTCGGTGAAGGCGGGGCTCGCCGCAACCGCGATCGCGATCGTGCTCGGCACGCTGGCGGCGCTCGCCGTCGCCCGCTACCGCTTCTTCGGCAGGGAGACGGTCTCCTTCCTCGTCGTCCTGCCGCTCGCCCTGCCGGGCATCGTCACCGGCGTCGCGATCAGCAACACCTTCACCCAGGTGCTGGGAGTCAACCTCGGCCTGCTCACCGTGATCGTCGGCCACGCCACCTTCTGCATCGTCGTCGTCTACAACAACGTCGTCGCCCGCCTGCGCCGCGTCTCGACCTCCTACGAGGAAGCCTCGGCCGACCTCGGCGCTCACACCTGGCAGACCTTCCGCTTCGTCACCCTGCCCAGCCTGCAGACCGCCCTCGTCGCCGGCGGCCTGCTCGCCTTCGCCCTCTCCTTCGACGAGATCATCGTCACCACGTTCACGATCGGCGCCGGCGAAGAAACCCTGCCGATCTGGATCTTCTCCCGCCTCTTCCGCCCCAACGAACTGCCGATCGTCAACGTCGTCGCCGTCCTCGTCGTGCTGATCTCGATCGTCCCCGTCTACCTCGCCCACCGGCTCACCCGCGAGGAAGGCGGCGCCACCGCCGGCCGTGGCGGCAAGTTCGAGGCCGTCGAAGCAGAGGCGACCGCGGCGCCCTGACGCTCATCTCAACCCGAGCCGACCGCCTCGATCCAATCCCAGGGCTTGCCGCAGAGGCGGCGCGAGCCTTCGATCGGCACGGTGACCAGTTCGCCGGGCGCTTCGCCGGCCGGGGAGAAGAGCAGCGGGCCGGTCGCGGGACGGGGGAAGCCGCCGCTGCCGGGGTGCAGGTCGGCACCGCCGAAGCGCAGTTCGACTTCGTGCGTCCCGCCGCCGAGCTGGGATTCACCGAGCTCGACGAAGCTGCCTTCGTTCTCGAGCTGCTGGCGCGCTTCGCCGGTCTTGTGGCCGTCGATCCACAGTTCGACGTCGCCGCGCACCGAGCCCAGCAGCCAGGCGGCGTAGCGACCCGCCCGCGGCAGCTCGAGGGTGCCGTCGGTGGCGTCGTAGACCGGCGCGTGGCGGGCGGCTACGAGGTGCGCGCCCGGGAGGCGGTGCAGCAGGGCCAGCTCGCCGAGGCCGCCGACTTCCGCGCACTTGGGCACGGCTGCGGGTTCGAGCCGACCGCCCAACGCCAGGTGTTCGGGCAGGGGACCTTCGAAATCGGCCGGGCGCTGCCAGACCTCGTAGTACTTGCCGGACCAGACCAGCCGGTAGGGCAGGGGCGGCCGGCTGCGCACCGGGGAGCGGCGCAGGACGAGGGTGCGGTATTCGAAGAGCCCGGGCAGGGCGAGCTCGTCGGTGTCGACCGCTTCGCCCTTTTCCGCCGTGCCGCCGGCGGCCAGGGGGATTTCGCGAACGCGCAGCTCCGAGGCCCCTTCGGCGTCGAGGTTGCGGAGGAAGTGACGGGCGCCGTAGGGGTTGTATTCGGTCATCAGCGCCGGCCCCTGGCCGGCGTAGCGCTCGCCGATCTGCTGCAGCTCGGAAAGCTGCCCGTAGGGGGCGAGGCTGGCGCCGCCGTAGGCGAGCACGTTCGACCAGATCACGCCGCCGGCGATCGCGACGACGAGGACCACGCCGGTGACGCGGTCGACGCGCAGCAGCGAGGCGGCGCCGGCGATCGCCAGCGAGAGCACCACCGGCGAGGCCGTCGCCAGGGCCTTGCCGCCGTTCCAGGGCGATCCGACGAGGACCAGCGCGCCGGCGGCGAGCAGGCTGCTGGCGTAGAGGAGGAGGGCGAGGCTGCGCCGCCGCCAGGCGAGCCAGAGCCCGAAGGCGGCGGAGGCGAGGCCGACCGCGATCAGGACCGCGGTGATGACCGACGGTTCGGGATCGAAGCGGAAGTCGCCGGAGGGCCAGATGCCGAGCGCCTGCACGACCTTGAGCGGGGCCACGAGGTTGCCCAGAGAGTGGGGGTCGGTGAGCGGCTCCGCGGAGGGCGGCAGCAGCCCGTGGACGACGGCCGGGATGGCAAAGGCGCCGAGCAGAAGCGCAAAGGGCAGCGCCAGCCGCAGGGCGCTGCGCCAGCCGAAGCGGCTGACCGCGATCGCGGCGACGGCGAGCAGCGCCGGGCCGATCCAGGCGAGGCCGCCGACGCTGAGCTGGGCGGCGAGCGCGCCGCAGGCGATCGCCAGGGGGACGACGTCGCGTGACCGCGCGCCGGGGCGCACGGCCGCCGGCGCGAGAGCGGCAACGAGCGCGACCCCAGCCGCCGCCCCGACCTCCTTCACCCCGCCCCACAGCGAGTAGCCGAAGAGAAGCGCCGGCTGGGCGGCGATGAAGACGGCAAAGGCGCGAACCCGGCGCGAGGGGAGCAGGCCGCCGAGCATCTCCCAGAGCGGCAGCGCCAGCATTGTCGCCAGGAAGGCGACGTAGGGCTGGAAGACCCAGGCGAGGTCGCCGCCGACCAGCTTCTGCGCCGCGCCGAAGGGGACGAAGGTGCCGACCGGATAGCCGCCGGCGAGGTTGAATTCGAGCGTCGCCCGGTAGGTCGACGGTTCGAGCCCGCCGATGCCGTGGCCGTGTTCCATGAAGCGGTCGGTGAGGGCAAACCAGGTGGCGGTGTCGTCGAGCTTGATGTAGCCGGCGAAGGTGGGCGAGCCGGAGAGCACCACCGGCGCGGCGAAGACGCAGAAGACCCCGAACGCCGCCGCGACAAGCCAGGGGTCGGGACGGCCGAAGCGCCAGGGAAGGGAGAGCCCGGCGCCGAGCACCGCGAGGAGCAGCAGGACCGGGACGGTCAGCTTGGCCGTCGCCGCGGCGGCGGTCGTGAGCTCGCCGACGACGATCATCGCCGCCAGCCCCACGGGCAGGACCAGGGCTCCCGGCAGGCGGCGGGCGCTGAGCAGGTCGACCAGCAGCCCGAGGCCGGCGCAGAGCGCCAGCAGCACCAGCGGGAAGACGACCCAGGCGAGGAACATGCTCATCGTGTGCCTCCGGCGGCCGGCTTAATGGGCGGGCTGAACCCTTCCCGAGAGAGCGAGGCTCATCGCCCGCTGCGGCGAGGGATCGTAGACCTCGACCTGCACGCTGTTGTCGGGGCTGACGAAGTAGGCGCTGGTCGGGCTTTCTTCGCTGGAGACGACCTCGGCGCCGCCCTTGCCGTGGCGGACGATCGAGCCCGGACGCTTGGCGAAGCCTTCCAGAGCCTTTTCGGGATTCGGAAGCGGGTAGCTGCCGATGGTGAGCAGCGCGGCCGAGCCTCCCCCCACTTCGGTGCCTTCGGGCACGTAGCGGACCTGGGTGCCGCCGCCTTCGCTCAGTTCGGTCAGTTCGAGCTCGTTCCCCGCCTGCGCTCCGGCCCAGTAGACGGGCTGCCCTAGAGCTGCCGCGGTTTCGCCCAGCTCGGCCTCGGAGACCATCTTCGAGTCCGATTTCGCAGCCGCGCTGCTTTCTTCGCTGGCACCACCACCGCCGCGCGTCGCCAGCCAGGCGATCAGCGCAACGACCACGGCGAGGCCCACGACTCCCGCTCGGAGCATCAGGCGCTGTTTGTCTTTGTCCTTCATTCGCGGGCCAGGCGCTCGGCTTCCTCGACGCCCAGGTAGGGGGCGAGGATCAGCTCGACCAGGTCGGGTAGGAGCTTCTCCAGATCCGCCGTGCGTCCTGCACTGATCTCTCGCACGATCAGGGAGACGATGCCGCCGACCAGGGTTTCCTCGGTCGCTTCCGGCAGCGGCCGCTCGCCGCTGTGCTCGGGCCGCCCGGCCTTGAGGATCGCGACGAAGCCCTGCATCGAGGCGCGGTGGCGGGCCGCGATCTCGCCCCCGGCGGCGACGGGCTCGACCATGCAGAGGCGGGCCAGCTCGGGCTCGGAGGCGAGGAAGCGCAGCATCGTCGCCAGCGCCGCGCGCACCTGCTGCGGCCAGTCCCCGAAGGACTCGGCGGCAGCGCGCATCGAGGCGCGGATGTGGTCGGCGACCATCTCGTAGGCGGCGAGAAAGCAGGCCTCCTTGTCCGCGAAGTGCTCGTAGAAGGTGCGGCGCGAGACCGAGGCGGCCTTGGTGATGTTGGCGACCGTGGTCGCGTTGTAGCCGCGCTCGGCGACGGTGTCGACCATCGCCGTGATGATCCGCTCGCGCTGGTTCTGCTCGATGAACTCGCGCGGCAAGCCATGCCGGCCGGCGGGCAGGCGGGGCGAGGCGCCGGCGGGCGGCGTGGAATCGCCGTCCTTTTCCTTACCCTGCACCGCAACGCGCTTTGCCGTCCCCTTTGCCACGAATCGACCATACCCGAGACGGTTGCCGTAAAAGCCCTAGCGCCCCCTCACCGCACCCCACAACTACGAGTAAGCACCTGCGAGACAGGCCCGTGCCCGGCGAAGTTGAGCGTCGCCTGGGCCAAGGAGAAGCTCGCCTTGCCAAAGCCAGCAGGAGCAGGACAGGAGGCGCTCAGGTAAGGACGGCGCTTTGAGCCGGGCCTTCCGAGGTCAAGCGAGATCCCGGTGACGTATCCCCATTTGCCTGAGAAGCGTGGCAGGGCGGCATGCAATTGGGTTCCGTAGGTGCCCTTGGCGATCTTGGTGATCCGGAATGCCATCGTGAAGGAAGTCGGCACAGGTGCTGTGCCGTAGACGTGGGCCAAGATCGCCGGGTGGTGCTCATAGGTGCCGTTGAAGGCGACGATCCTGCCCACCGATGGAAACGGGGACTTCTGGCTGAGCAGGACTTTGGCAAAGAAGCGCCCTTCTCCGACCAATGAGCTCCTGCATGCGTTGAGAGCTCCTTGGGTGGTCGAGGGCTGAACCTCTTCCATCGTGCAGATCGGCACTGCACCTGGGTCGATGTTGCCGTTTCGGTTCAGCTTCACGGTCAGGCCGCTCAACTGTGGGGGGATCGAGCCGTCGGTTGAGGCGATGTTCGCCGAGACCGAGAAGTGGATCGGGGCCGGATTGCTTCGCGGCAGCTTGTGGGGGGCCAACTGGGCTTGCATCGCGACTCGCAGGGCGCCGTGCTGGACCACCTCTGAGGCTTTTGCACTGCCTGCGTGAGTCTGCTTTCGAGCTGCTGTCGTCTGCCCGGTTGGAGAAGCAGCGGCTTGGGGGCTTGGCAGCGTCGATCCCGCAGGCGCAGAGGGAGCTGCCGGTCCCAAAGCAGCCGCTTCGCTCCCTTCGGAATAAGGCCCCCAGGCATAGACGTTTGATTTTTCGCTGTTGCCCGAGCCTGCGAAGAGCTCGCCAGTGACGGGATCCACACTCAGGCCGGAGGGCAGGGCGTCGATGACCTGATCTTTGAGCTGTGAGAGGAAGTTGCCTTCTGAGTCGAACTCCTCGATCGCTCCGTGTGGGTGTTCGAAGCCCGGCTGCAGGTCGTCGAGGACGAGGAGGTGCCCGTTTGTGGGATCGATGGCCAACGAGGCGTCCGTGAGCGAGACGAAGGGATGGATGGGACTCGTGCCTGCGATCGTCCGCTTCGGGTCGATCGCATCCACGGAGGGTTCGAAGACCTTGACTTCGTCTGTGCCGGCATCGGCGACGAAGACTTCTTTGCCCGATACCGCCAGGCCATAGACATCGGTGAGGTGGCCAACACCGACTTCCTGCAAGAGAGCCCCTGCGGAGCTATAGACGTTGACATGGGTCCGGTCGTTGACGTAGAGGTTGCCCGTCGAGTCGGTTGCGATCCCCGTCGAGGAGGCGATGTCGAAGGTCTTGGGGGTTGGCGCGATGCGCAGGGCGCTTTGGTGCCAGACGTTGGCATAGAGGGTGCCTCCCGTGCCCATAGCAAGCTGACAGGGACCTTCTGGGTCGGTGCCAACCGAGGAGGAGGATTTGTAGGTAAAGGGCAGGCCAGCCAAGGTGTCGTAGGAATAGACGACACCGTGGTAGTAGTCCGACACGTAGAGCGTTTCGCCAGAGAAGGCCAGCCCGCAAGCGGCTTCTATCTCACCGTCTGGGGGCGGGATTGGGTTTTTGGGGTTTTCATTGGTCTGCAGCGCTTCTTTCGTAAGCAGGGTGCGACTCGCCTGAGCAAAGGGAGTGAGAAAGCAAAGGACCAGCAGGGCTCCGCCGAACAGCAGACAAGCGATCGATCTCTTCCTCATCTGCTCCCCCTCTTGTTCGCTTTCTTGCCTTTGCCCTTGCCCTTCTTCTTGCCCCCACACTCAGCCCGCACTTCGGGCTTCCAGATCAGCCCCTTGTTGGCGTGGCCCATGAACTTCGAATCGGCCAGCTGGCGCTTCGCGCAGAGGTTCCTGGCCGAGACGACCAAGAGGCCCTGCTTGCCGGAGTCCAAGGTCAGTTCGAATTTGGATACCGGCGCGTCTGGGATCTGCGTGAAGGTGCCCCTGAGACCGCCGTTCACAGAGTCGATCTTGCCCGCGACGTCTACCTCGATCCCATGGCCTTTGAGCACGAAGACGAGGTCTGGCAAGACGTTGCTCGAGGAGCGCAGGATCGCATCGCCTTCAAGCGGTTCTTCCAAAAGCGGCGTATAGGCCCTGACGTGTCCGTAGACGGACTCGGGCGGACAAGCGTGACGTGCAAACTGGCCTTTGGTGCAGATCGTTTTGATGTGGCCCTGGTCGAGGAAGAGCGAGGAGGGAAGCGCGACTTGCGCCTGGGCGATGTTTGCGTCTCCAGAACGTGGCTTTACGACGACGCGAAGGGCGGGGTGCATTGAGCGTCTGGTGCCGCCTTTGAGGTGCAGGGCGATCGAGGGCTTGAAGCCAAGCGCAGAGCAGTTGAAGGCCTGGAAGGGAGCCGTCGCGGTGGCCAGGGTGTCGTCTGAGGGATCGCCGAACTTGGCTCCCGATCCGTTCAGCGCAGAGGAGACCGCAGATGCTTCGCAAGAGGTCGGGTTGATCGTCACGTCGGGTCTGTCGATGTAGGCGCGGATGTCCTTGAGGTGGATCGGGATGCCGTCGATGATGTGGGGGATCGGGTCCGTGCCGGTCGCGTCGATCGAGGCTTGAGTCGTTTCGGGGTCGATGCGGATCGCCGATCTGACGATTACCACGCCGAGATCGAATGGCCCGACCAATGCAGAGTCGATCGCGACGATCGAGAACTCAGAGCCCCTATATGGGCCTGCCAGGTAGAGCTTTCCCGGTGCGTAGGTGAGCACTGGGCCCAAGCCATAGCCGGCTGAGGTCCGCCCGATCTGGCTTGATGCCGGACAGGAAGGATGGTCTCGCTCTTCGATCCCGGTTCTGTGCGAGGCGGCCTCTATGGCAGCATCCGGGCAATAGGGGATGCCGGCGATCTTTCCCAACAGGCCGCTTGGGAAGGTCGCCGAGTAGGAGGTGATCTCCTGCTCTTGGTCTTCCCTGGTCAGGTGCAAATAGAAGGGCGAGTAGGCGCCGGCTTGGGAGCTCAAGGTTCCCCCCTTTCCCTTCGGCGCGAAGGGGGCCAGTCCAGAGGGACAGGGCCCCCCTCCGACTCCAGCTGTGATCTGGGCGGGCAGCGATGCGTGGACGATCTGGCTTGCGTTTCGCCAAGGCGTCAGGTCTGCCTCGGTTGAGATCTGCCCGCAAGAGGCTGGAGTTGCAAGCGGGCTTCTCTGCCCTTCGCGGAAGTGGATTCGAAGCGATTCGTAGGGCAGCTGTGGGAGCTTGTCGAAGGTGGCGGTGAGGGTCCCGTCGCTCTGGTCTGCCTTGAGTTCCCCTGCGACCTTGACCAAGATGCCCCTGTCGATCGACTTTGCGACCAGGTAGACGGCGATCAGCGATCCGAAGGGGTTCTCGTGCGGGGTGGCGAGGAAGATCGCCCCTTCGATCGTCTTATCGATGATCGGACTTTGGACCGTGAAGTCGCCGATCTTCGATCCGTTGGGACAGCCCGCTCCCGGTGGGGAGAGCGGCGTCTCTGCTTCGAACTGAGCCGGCGAGCAGACTCCCAGCCCCGCTCCGACCGAGGGATTGATCGTCACGCCCTTGGGCAAAGAGACGACTGCCTTCCTGATCGGCGAAGGAGCAAGTCGTTCTGGGCTCAATACCCCAGAGGTATCGACGTCTAGGTCGAACTCATAGCCCGAGGGAGACGATGCCCTGGGATCCGACAGCTGGGCTACCGCTTTTGGTTCGAAGCTGAGCGTTTCGCAGCCTTCCAGGGCTTTTGCTGTCGTGAAGGACCTTTCGATCTGGGGGCCTCCCTGCCATGAAGTCGCCCTGGCCGTGAAGGAAAGCGCCCCGCAGGCCGTCGACAAGGTCAAATAGGCCGTCTGGGGGTTCTTCGATGGCCTGCCCACAGAGCATTTGGACCAGCCGAAGGAGGGTTCTTGCTCATTCAGGCAATTGCCGCGCTGAGAGTCGTTCAGGACAGACCAGGGATTGCCCCAAAGGCTCAAGCTCAAGCCAGAGACGTCGGTCAGCTGAGAGACGTTTGAGCTTCTCAGCGTGATCCCGTATTCGCCTTGGGCCTGGCGTATTTCGGGGATGAAGACGATCGGAGCGCCGTAGGGGTTTGCGCCGACCTCCGAGGGAACCCCCGGAGGCGGATCGAGGTTGTAGAGGCCGAAGGTCCTTTCTTCGCCTCCGGCGAAAGACGACTTCACTGTCAAGGTCCCGACCTGGGCCTTGTCCTGGCAGCTCTCCCCCGATTTGCTTTCTTCGAAGGGGTTGAAGCGTTGGGTGTGGAAGGCAGCTTGTGTGCAGGTCGGCACCGCGGTCGGGTTTTCGAAGAGCCCGCCGGGCAATTCGAGGGAGAGGTCCTTGAGATCTCCCTGGGTGAAGGGAGCTGGGCTTTGAGTGAAGCCGACCGAGAGTTTCAGCGCCGTTGGGTGAGAGCCGGCCTGGGTGGAGGCTTCCCCGCCTTGCTTTTCGGGCTTTGCTTCAAAGCCGGCTGCTGCGGGCAAAAAGGAGAAGGCAGAAGCCTGGGAGGGAACCAGAAGAAGGACAGCGAGCCCGGTGAGGATGCTCAAGCGCCTCACTTGCCCGACCTCCCTCTCTTGTGATGCTTCTTGCCCTTGCCCTTCTTCATGCCTTTGTGCCCTTTCTTCTTTTTGGCTTCTTCCCTTACGTACCTAGCCGGCGGGTTGCCGGAGTTCTTGATCAAGGTGCCGGGGTCTGGGTCTTCTGGTGCTGCCGGCAGGGGCTGACAGGCATCTGCCACGCAGGAGATCGGTTTGGCGGCTTCGGGAAAGCCACCGCCGGCCCTTGCGTCATAGAGGTCTATAGAGCCTGGGTCGGCTCCTACCAACGACTCATCGGTGAGGAAATAGGCGTCTGTTCCATCCGCTGAGGCGTCGATGAACGATGCGCCTTCCAGTGCCCTGCCGCTCGAGATCGGATCCAGGCAGCCGGGGCTGATCGTGCAGCCGCCCTCTCCCCTGGCCTCCCACTGATAGACGTCGGGCTGGTTGTCGGTGTCGGAGAAGACGAGCTTGTCGGTTGAGTTAAAGAAGACCCTGTGCCCGTCAGAAGAAAGGGCCCTTGGCCGGTAGGCGAGGGTCGAGCCGTTTGCCTGCGTCCCTGGGATCGAGGCGAAGCCCGCTGCTTTTTCCCCGGTCGGGTTGCAGGAGGCGCAGAGGAGCTGGGGGGCTCCGCCGCCGACTGGGGGCCCGTAGAGATAGAGCTCGGCTCTAGAGCCATTGTCATAGGCGGCCAGTTCTTTTGTCGAGAGGAAGGCGAGGTGCGATCCGTCTGGGGTGATGCGGGAGGTGCCTGTGAAGGGCGGGTAATCGCTTGGCTTTGCGGCTTCTGGACCCGAGGCGATCAAGGTCGTCGTCCCCGATGCCCACTTGTGGATGCCGGTCGCATCTTGGTAGTAGACGATCGAGCCGTCATTGGATGCGCCCAATACCCCGACCACTCCCCCACTTGGAGTGAGGTCGGTGCTCGCCTGGCTTTGGGCCAGGTAGCGGAATAGGTGCCCTTCCTTGGTAAAGAAGGCGATCGAGCCATCGCGGGAGGCCGTCTGAAAGTTGCCGAAGAACACGACGAGGTGGGTCTGGGAGCCTTCGCGCAGGTAAAGGCTCCCTTCAGCGGTGAAGTAGAGCCGCGATCCGTCTTCGGAGATCGCTCCGAGCGGGGCCGCCAGGCGTGCCGGCGGTTCGAGTTCGGGAGTCGTGTGGGTTTCGCCCGGCAGGAGGCTGATCGCGTTCAGCGATCCCCCGCTTGCCTCATAGAGGTTGCGCGCTTCTGTTTCGCAGCCCCCTTTGCCGTCGGGCACTTCGGTCGCGTTGGAGGTGAGCGCAGCGCAGCTGGAGAGGATCACGTGGGAGAGGTCTTCGGTTGCCCCGGCCAGGGATACCGAGAAGTCTTCTTTGCCGACTGCGGTATGGGAGAGATCGGTTGCATCGAGCAGCGAGGAATAGGAGCCTCCCGCTCGCAGGTAGTAGGCCATGAAGCCCCCTGGCGCTCCGGAGCCCGCGATCACGGGATTGGGAGCCGGACAGCCTGCGATCGCGCCCCGGCACGGCAGCCCGCCGAAGAGCAGGCCCTTGCTGAGGTTGGCTGAGAAGAGCCGGTAGGGGGCGCCGTCTGGTTCGTCGCCGTAGGCGTCCGATTCGAGTGGGGCTGAGACGTTTTGGGTGGCCCATCCTCCTGGGGTCCTCGTGGAGAGGTACTGGCTCACCGGCGGCGCTCCAGCAGCTTGCGTGAAGGAGGTCGAGGAGCCGTAGGCGATCGCGGCCCCTTCGCTGAAGGGAGATGCCTGCAGGTCCCCGCCGCCGAAGAGCGATTCGGGCGAAGCTATCGCCCCGCCGCCTTTGTCGACCGGAGAGACCATCTCCCAGCCCCGACTGTCCGGCAGGCGGAAAGTGAGTTCTGTGCCCTGGGTGGAGAAGAGGTGATCGGGGCCGATCACCGTAGATTCGGATGTGTGCTTTGCCGTTACCCGGTAGCGGTATTGGGTTGCCGGCTGCAGGGGGCTGAGCGGCGGTCCGACCTGCTGACCCACGGTGACGTTGGAGGTGCCCGCTCCCGCCGGTGCAGGTCCTGAGGTCGGGATCAGGGTCGCCCCTTCGAAGCCTTTCGCTTCGAAGGCGCTTTGGGTGGTCAGTTCGAAGCGGTAGGTGGTCGAGGCACCGCTGGGGTTGATCTTCGCCTTGAGCAGCGCCGAATCTGCCTTCACTTCTTCGACCCAGGTTTCGGCGATCAGTGGTGGCCCCGCCGCTTTAGCGGCGGGGCAGAGGATGAGTGCGGCTCCTGTCACCAGGGCCGCCAGGGCCCCGCCTCTCATCGGGAGCTCTTGTGCTTCTTATGCCTCTTGGCCTTCTTGCAGGAGTTGGCGAGGGCAGGTTCGGTGTCGAAGACCTTGCCGTTTTGCCCCTCCATCTCGGAGATGGCTTTGTTGGCGTTGGAGTGCTTGCAGAGGTTGGTGCTGTTGACGAGCAGGCCCTTCTTGGCGCCCTGCATCTGCAAGGTGAACTTGGAGACAGGGGCGTCTGGGGCTGCTTCGAAGGTGGTTCTGATGCCGCCGTTGATCGAGTCGATCCGCCCGTCCAAGACGACTTCGACTTGGCCTTTCAGGTCGACTACGAGGTCTGGCAGCTCATGGCTGGAGGATCTGAGGTAGACCGGTCCCGATAGCGGGTCTTCGAGCAGCGGCGTGGTCGCAGTCGCCTTGCCGTAGATCGACTTGGCCGGGCACTGATCGGCTTGGAACTGCACCCTGGTGCAGACGGTGCCGATGTGGGACTGGTCGAGGAACTCCGCATGGGGCAGGGTGACCTGGGCCGTCTTCACGTTTGCGTTGGGGCCGGTCTTTGGGAAGGTGAGGTTGGCGCTCAGAGCCGGATGGGCTCCTCTCGTCGTCCCTCCCTTGAGCCTCAGGGCCAGCTTCGGCTTGAAGGCCAGGGCGGCGCAGTTGCCGACCTGGAAGGGGGCCTGAAGCGGAGAGGCACTTCCCGTGGCTGTTGTCAGGGTTCCGCCGATCGACATCGGATCGCAGGAGGTCGGGTTGAGGGTGAACTGGTTTCGGTCCAGTTCGAAGGCGATCTGGCGGATGTCGAGCGGGATGCCGTAGAGGATCGTCGGCAACGGATCTGAGGTGGCGGTGACCTTGGCCGTTTCGGGATCCAGGTGCAGGGCGATCCTGACCACCACGGTGCCGAGGTCGAAGGGCCCGGCGATCGCCGGGGTGATCACGGCCAAGGAGAGCGGTGCTCCCTTATAGGGGCCTGCCAGGTAGGCGTTGCCCTGGACGTGCAGGGGGGTGATGCCTGCGCCCGAGGCGATCTTGACCGTCCCCACCTTCGATGCGGCCGGACAGGAGGGGTCGTTTTGCTCGAGGACGCCTTCGTTGGGCTTGTTCCTCGATTGCGCTCTTTGGATGCCTGCCTCCGGGCAATAGGGCACCCCTGCGAGCTTTGCGGTCAGCCCCGGCGGCAGGGTGGTGTCGATCTTCTGCACTTCGGCCGTGTCGTCTTGCCTTGTCAGCTTGAAGACGAAGGGGGTATAGGCGGCTGCCTGGGGATCGAGTGTTCCCGCCGTGAAGGAGGGATTGCTGGGCAGAGCCTGTCCCTGTGAAGGACAGGCTCCCCCGTTGGGGTTGGCCTGGATCGTCCAGGGGTCTGTCGGATGGGCGACCGGGGTCTGCGGAGCGCTCCAAGGGGTCATGTCGGCCCGGGAGGCGTAGTTACCGCAGGCGGCTGGGGTTCTGAGCGCTGCCCTCGGTCCGGTGAAGAGCTTGGTCCTGATGTGTTCGAGCGGCAGCTGGGGGTTTTCTTCGAAGACCGTGGTCAGCTGGCCGGTTTGGGGATCTGCCTTTACTTCGCCGGCCAGGTTGGAGACGATTCCCGTGTCGGGGTTGCTGATCTCCAGGTAGAGGCCGATCAAAGAGCCCCTTGGGTTCTTGAAGGGCTGGGCCAGGTAGAGCGCTCCTTTCAGCGGGTCTTCCTGCAGCGGCGTGATCACTTCTGCGGGGCCGAGCTTGGAGTCGGCCGGGCATTCGGTGGGCGTCAAGCTGTGGACGTGGGCTTGGGCTTCGGTGCAGGCTCCCAGCCCTTCTGCCGAGGACGGGTTGACCGACATGCCCTTGGGCAAGGCGAGCCTTATGTCATTCATCATCGCCGGGGAGATGCCGCCGGGGTCTTCGTTTATCGGCTGGTGGACGTCGACGTCGAGGCCCGATGGCGAGTCGGCCAGGCCGGTCGTCGGGCGGGCTTCGATTGAGGGTTCGTATTGCAGCTGGTTGCAGCCGTTGGTGGCAACCGGAGTGCCGGCGAGGTCGGCGCTTTCGTAGCTGGCGGTCTTGAAGACGCCGGAGTGCTCCCATGAGTCGGCCCGGCCGCGGGTCACCGTCGGCTGGCCAGAGCACTGCACCGGGGCGGTCAGCAGGGCTGTCTTGGTTTCTTCTGCGGCGGGGCAGCCCGAGGTGCCTGGGCCGTGACAACCACTAAGGCGCTGGCTGTCGTGGCTGGAGCTCGAGGGATCGCCCCAGAAGTCCAAACGAACGCTGTAGAGCGGCTGCGCGCCGACGGCGAGCACTTCTCGGGTGGTGCCGCTCAGCCCGTAGTCGCCGTCGCTGCGCAGCGAGCCTTCGATGTGGGTGAAGATGCCCACTTCGGCGGCGTCGAAGCCGAAGGTCGAGGGCGAGCCCAGGGTGGGCACCATGTTGTAGAGCGGCGACGGGGCGACGGCAAGGAGGCGGAAGATGCTCGTCAGCACCGTCGTCTCGCCGATCTGCGAGCCCGGCGGACACCTGCCCGTGACGAGCTCGGCCTGCGTGCAGAGCTCCGCGGTGGAGTTAGGGTTGACGATCTCGCCCGGCGGCAGGTCTGCGGCGATGTCCCGCGGCGACTCGGTGGGCAGGTTGAAGTCGAAGAACGGTTCTTCAGAGGGAAAGCCGAGCTGCAACGTGAGCTGGTTGGGGTGCGACCCTGCCTGAACGGCCGCCGAGCCGTCGGCGTTGGTGAGCGGCGCGCTGAAGCCGCCGTCGCCCGGAAGGAAGTCGAAGGGGGCGACCGCGGGACTGATCGTCACCGGCATCGTCGTCACAGCCGGCGCCGCACCGCCGCCTTCTACGGTCGCTTCGCTTTGCTCGGTGCCCGAGGCGAGCGGGTCGGCTTCGACTTCGATGCCAACCCTGAGGACGAGCCCCGGGGGCGATGCTTCGTTCAGCGTGCAGGTCACGACCTGCGCCGTCGTCGTGCAACTGCTCTTGCTCTTACTGCCGTTTTCAAGCGCGTAGGCTTCGATCACCGTCAGACCCGGCGGAACGACGTCGGTGATCGTGGTTGGGCCGTGGGTCGCGGTGCCGCCGATGTTGAGCGCGACCACGTGGAGCACGGCTTTGCCTCCCGGCGGGATGTTGGTCGGCTCCGACATCTCCAAGAGCTTCCAGGCCGGCAGCCCGATCGCGGTCTTCAGCTTCGCCGTGGCGACCGCGGCACCGCCGCCTTCGACGCTTGCTTCGTCAAAAACGGCTCTGCCCGAGAGGCCGGTCGGGACTTCGACCGGGACGATCACTTCGGCCGCTTCGCCGGGTTCGAGCGCTTCGCTTCCCGAGCAGGAGACTTCCTGACCGGTGGTTACGCAGGCGAGAGGGTTGCCTTTTTCGTCTTCGCCCTGGACTTCACCGGCCACGGGGGCGAGGTCTGCCGGCAGCACGTCGGCGATCTCATAGGCGCCCGCGGTCGGTGCGTCGCCTTTGTTGGTGGCGACGATCCGGTAGGCGGGGCCTTCTGCCGCGTTGCCGCTTTCCCCGGAGGCAAAACTCGAGGGGAAGGCGGAGAGGTCCAGCGACCACTGCGGCGTCGCCGCTGAGGCGAGGGCCGGGATCGCCAGCCAGACGCCGAGGCCGAGCAGGGCGCCCAGCAGCCAGACACGGGGGATCGCTGTCTTGCTCTTCTCCCTGCTCATCGGTGTGCCCTCCCGTTGCTCTTGGCGTGTCGCTTGTGCTTGTGGCGGTGCTTTCTTGCTTTCGGCTTCTTGTGCTGGGGCTTGGGGTTGCCCGGTCCCGAGAAGAGCGGCGTGTTGGGCGAGCCGACCTGGGGTGCGGGGTGGGCGCCGTCCCTGCAGGCCTCCCCTTCGCAGGGCGGCGGGGGCACTGGCTTTGCGGCAAAGCCTCCCCCGACCCTGGCGTCATAGACGTCTTGGAGGGAGTCGTCGTCCGTGTCGGTCAGCTGCTCGCGGGTGAAGAAGAAGACGTCGTTGCCACTGGCCGAGGCATCGGCGAGGAAGGAGGGATCGGCGCTCTTGCCGCTGGAGATCAAATACAGGCAACCGCCGTTTTGGTCTTCGGATTCGCAGGAGCCTTCGCCCTTTGCCTCCCACTCATAGACGTCCTGACAGGCAGGCACGTGGAATTCGCCAACGCTCGGACAGCCTTCGTCGGCATTGGTGTCGGAGACGACCAGCGCTTCGGCGGTCTCGAAGAAGACGCGGCCGCCGTCGGCGGAGAGGTTGCGCGTGAGGACGGGCGCAGACCGGCCTCCTTCGATTTCAGTGGAGACCGAGGCAGTTATGCCCATGCTCGCTGCCGAGCTGGGCGGCACACCGGTCGGGTTGCAGGAGATGCAGACGATCTGCTCAGCGGCGTCCGCGCGGTACAGGTAGAGCTCCTGGGTTCCTTCATTCTGGTATCCGGTCAGCTTCTCGGTGGAGCTGAAAAGCAGGGTGCGGCCGTTGGCGCTTACCCGCGACAGCTTCGGCTCGCCGAATCCGACATTGCTGGAACCGGAGGTCTTCCCCTTCCAATCGCCGAAGTCCCTTTCGCCGTTGAGGCGGGCGATGAAGTCGACCTGCCCTTCGTGCTCGAGGTAGAGGCTGCATTCCCCCTTCACGTCCTCGGGGACGGCCCCTTCGCAAGTCCCCGGGCTCGCCCCTTCGGCCAGGGCGCTGTTGGCGACGAAGTAGACGTAGGAGCCGTCCTCGGAGATCCCGGCGACGCCGAGCACTTCGGCTCCGTCAGGGTGGGTCGAGTCGGGCACAAGGTCGACCAGCTTGTTCTTCGCGACGCTGTAGCGGTAGAGGTCGTTGCCGGGGTTGGCCGACGCTTCGCCGTTGGTCGCCCAGTAGAGACGTTCGCCGTCGGAGGCGAGGCCTGCCGGGACGCCTTCGAGTTCGATGTAGTCCGGTTCGCATTCGGGGTTGCCAGCGTCGCAGGAGCCCGTGAAGCTGGCGGTTGGTAGGCGGCCGACTCGTTCTTCGCCCGCGTTCGTCCAGTAGACGTAGGAGCCCTGGATTGCGAGGCCTTCGAGCCGAGTCTTGTGGTCGAAATCCCCAGCGATGTACGCGGCTTCCTCGGGTCCGCCTTCGAGCGGGACGCGATTTATGGAAGTGCTCCCATTGCCGGTGGTCACCGTGAAATAGAGGTGGCTTTCGTCGAGCGCGATCGCTTCAGCGCGGTACCCTGCCCCCACGTTTTCCCACCGGTAGAATTCCAGCTGCACCGCGTTTCCGGCCAGGTTGGAACGTGAGATCCAGTCCTTCGACGGTTCCGCGATCTGCTCCCCAAAGCCGCCACCGTCTCCGTTGACCCAGTAGATGTGTTCGGAGTTGACCGTGATCCCCTGCGGGTCGGTGGCTTCGGTGATGAATTCGGGTTCGACGCTGCCCGGGATGAGGGCGCCCGAGCCGTCGAGCTTGGCGCGGCCGATCGTGCCGGCGCCTTCCACCGGTTGTTCCGGTCCACCCTGATAGGACACCAGCGGCCCGGTGTTCGTCCAGTAGACGTATTCGCCCTCGACGGCGACGTAGCGGGGTGTGCTCGGGGCAGATTGGAGGACCCCGGGTTCCAACTTCGGGTGCGTTTCGAATTCGGTCGGGCCCGGGGAGATGAATCCGTCCTCGACTTCGCTCGCCTGGCCGTCGCCGTTCAGCTTGGCGCGGCCGATCGTACCCGCCGTCGGGTCGGTCCAGTAGACGTATTCGCCGTCGGGTGACGTGGCCACGCCGACCGCGTGGGCGGGCAGGAAGCCGGGCTTCGCTTCTTCGGCTTCGGTGGCGCCCACCTTGGCGCGGCCGATCGCCGCGGCAGGCTGTTCGGGCCCGGTGTTGGCGTTGTTGGTCAGCATCTCGGAGCTGGTGAAGAACGCCTTCGAGTCGTCGGCGCTGGCACCCATGAAGGCGGCCGGGTGCGGACCCGCTCCATCGTTTCCTTCCAACCCGTCGCCGTTGTGCTTCTGGGAGGCCGAGACCTGGATCGTGCAGGCGAACGACGGGTCGCTGCATTCGCCTTCGGCGTCGAGCGGGCTCTGCGGCTTGGTCGGGTTGAGGCGCAGGTAGAGCTGCCCAGTGTTGACGGCCGTAAAGTAGACGCTCGAGCCGTCCGGGGCGATCGCGTGCTGGTCGCGTGTGTAGTAGCCCCATTCGGGGCCACCGGCTTCCAGGTACCCTCCCTCCCAGCTGTAGGGACCGCCGATGGACCCCTTCGGGGGCGCCTTGCCGTCGTTGAGCGCGCCGGCCAGTCGCACGGCTCCCGTTTCGCGATCCCACACGTAGAGGTTGCGCCTTCCCGCGGCCGCGCCTTCGGCCAGGACCCCTTCCTTGCTTTCGAAGAAGACGACCGAGCCGTCATCGCTGGTCCCCGCCACGTGCGGTTCGAAATACCCGGTGGCGGCACTGCGCGGGACGATCGCAGTCGGCGCTCCCGGCGTGGAGGTCGAGCGCTCGAGGAGCGTGGTCTGGGCTTCGCCCGCGGCGTACTTCGCCGCTCGCGAGATGACCTGCGAGAAGTCGGGGTTCCAACCCACGACCACCGCCTTGATCCCGTCGCTCTGCGGTGGAAGGAGGCCCTGTGTGCTCCAGCCCGAAGGCCCGCGGCTGGCGAGGAACATCGGAGCGTAGTTCGCGGCCCCTTCGCCGCCGGGAATCGGCGTCGCCGAGACGAAGCTGACCCGTTCGCCGTCGACCGAAGCCCGGGCTGTTATCACCGTGCCGGTTACGTCGCCACCGTTCTTGTCGACCGGCGATGCCTGCTCATAGGCGCGGCAGTCGGGGAGCTGCGCCGAGGGCTGGCCTGCGCGGAAGGCGTCGTTGGAGCACGGCTTGAATACATTCGGCGGCGAGTAGGTGGTGAAGGCGATCGCTTTCCCAGGGGTGATACCGGCGGGGTTGCTCGCCACCACTCGGAAGCGATAGGGAGTATCCGGTGTGAGTTCGGAGACCGTCGCGCTCACGGGCACACCCGCGTCACCGTTGCCAATCAATTCAGGGGAGGCGGGGAGCTCGAGTGGTTCTTCGGGCCCAGAGAAGCTTTCCCCATTTGCCTGATAGGCGGCCTCGCTGAGGAATTCGAACTGGTAGTTCGTTTCCTCTCCGCTGGGGTTGACCGTGGCTTCGAGCAGGGCCGAGGTGTCGCGCGGGCTGACACTCTCGGTTTCGATCGCGGGCTTGGCGGTGAACCGCGCAGTCACCTGGTGCTTGGCCGCCATCGTCACCTTGCATTCGCTGCCGACAACTGTGTCGCAGCCTTCCCATCTGGAGAATTTCGAGCCTGCCGCGGCAACCGCGCTAAGTGTCACTTCGGTGCCTTCTTGGAAGGTGACTTTGCAGGTGGTCCCGCAGTCGATCCCAGCCGGGGCGCTCGTCACCGTGCCCTGCCCAGCGCCGACCTTGGTGACTTTGAGCTCAAAGAATTCGGCATATGTCAAAGGCCCGAACGCCAGCACGCTCGAGGGGCTCACCCCGGCGCTGACGAAGACGTCGCCGTCGTTTTCACCGCCACTGTTGTCGACCGCCAGCGCGCTGGGGCTGTCTTCTTCGAGCGCTGACGGGGTGGCGATTTCGGAAACCAGCTCACCACCGGAGTCGAACTCATCGACGACTTTGTGGCCCGTGGCGCCGCCGATGTCGGCTATGTAGAAGTGCCCGTTGGATTGATCGACCGCGATCGTGTGGGGGGCGATCGGAAAGCTGGCTCCTTTGGTGGTGGAGCCGTTGACTTCGGCCAGTACCTGGGAGCCGTCGGCGCTGAGGACATAGGCCTTCTTGCCGGTCCTGTTGTACGCATAGATCTTGCCGTTGGAGCCGCGCACGGCGACGCTGATGAACGATGCGCCTCCCCCGGTCGCTTCTTCGCCGAGCGTTTCGGATATCGGGGTGCCATCGGGTTCGTAGGAGGAGATGTGGCCGAAGAAGGGGACGTAGACGTCATCGGTGGCCGAGTTGACGGCTACGCCCTTGGCTTCTTCGGGGACGAGCACGCCGGTGCCGTTGACCGAGGTGTCGGGCGCGTAGGTGGTGGAGGCGGTCGGCGGGAAGGCCGACGGCTTGTACTTGACCACGTCGGTGTTTTTGCCGTTGACGTAGAGGTTGCCGTTGGAGTCCACCGCCAAAGCGCAGGGGGATTCGGCGTTGGCCGAGGGGGTGAAGCTCGTGATCAGAGCGCCCGCCGACGAGTAGACCTTGACCTGGTCGGCCCCGTAGTCGGCCACGTAGCGGTTGCCGACGGAGTCGACCGCCAGGCCGCAGGCCCTTTCGAAGCCGGTCTGGTTGAGGGCTGGCAGTTCGGCGTGGGTGGGGGTGGCTGCGCCGGCAGGCGGGGCGAGCAGGCCGAGGGCGCAGGTGACAGAACAGAGCGCAATCGCGGCTCTGCCGAAAGGCGCACCGGTCCCGTCGACACGGAGGGAGGACGCACGGGTGGCGAAGGCTCCACGGACGATGCGGCCAAGGCCCATGGCCCGGCGCATGCTCGATCCCGCGGACGACGCCTTCGCGTGGCTTCTCACGTAGCTCTCTCCTTGTCCCGTGAGCCCCTCTACCGGCCGCTTCCCTTGGCGGCCCCCGTGGGCTCCGTTTTTCCCTGTGTTTCGATCGTTCCCAGTAGGCGAGGCGATGTGCCGCCTCCAGGTACTTGATGAGAGGACTGTAAACGATTGCTCTTCTTTATGCAAGTTGCTGTTTTCGAAACGAAAGGATCTGTATCAAACCGCCTTTGGACAAGGGAAACCCGACTGTGTACATTGAGATGGGATGAGTCGAGGGGGGAAACGGGGCATTAGGGAGCGATGCGCGCAAGCGTTCCCGGTGCTGGCGATCTGCCTCGCGCTGGAGCTCTTGGCGGGAGCCGGCGCGGCCGCGGCCGCGCCCTACGAGCCGAACGAGTCTGCCCCGGCGGCAGCCGGGCCGCTGCTGTTCGACCAGAGCTACACAGCCGCCCTGGAGAGCAGCGGCGACAGGGACTTCTTCTACTTCTACGTCGCCTCGGTCAAAGCAGCGCGGGTCGAACTCGCGGTGCGCAACCTCAGCGGAGGGGGCGAACCCTCCGACGTCGACGCCTCGATCCTCGATCCCTCGGGGACCGCGATCGCCGGACAGGCTTTCATCCGCGACAACGAAACCCGGATCGTGTCAGCCGACTTGGAAGCGGGCAAGTACTACGTCGAAATCGCCCCGGGCGAAGGCTTCGGCGACTCCTACAGCCTCGGCGCCGGGGGCACAGCGGGCGCCTTCGCCGGCTACGCCCAGATCGCCGGGCGCTGTCAGCTCGCCCAGAAAGCGGTGAAGACGGGCAGCGTCCGCGTCGAACGCGCCAAGGCAAAGCTGCAGAGAGCGATTGCCCGGCTGCGACGCAGCCGCTACGCGAAGCGGGCTGCCCGCGAAAAGGCCCAGGCAGCGCACCGAGAAGCGCTGGAAACAGTGAAGAGACAGCGACTCGACCTCGAGGACGCCAGGCGATCGCGCCAGCCGTGGTGCGCAATCGCTCCGTGACGGCCTCGGCGAAATCTCGGTGGCGAGCGGGGGGCGTGCTTCTGGTCACGGTGCTCCTCTCCGCGCTTGCCGCCTCCATCTCATCCGCCGAGCTCACGCAGAAAGGCGACCTCTTCGTCAACTTCGATGGGGGCATCTCCCCCCGGGCGCTGCCGCGCAGCGCCCCAGCGCCGATCGGCGTGCGGATCGAAGGCAAGATCAAGGTCCCCCCTGGGCAACAGCACCCCTCGCTGCGGGGAATAGAGGTGGCCCTCAACCGAGCCGGGCGCCTCGAAACAACCGGGCTGCCGCGCTGCCCTCGACACAAGATCGAATCGGGGACACCTGCCGAAGCGCTGGACGCCTGCGAAACGGCGCTCGTCGGGGCAGGAGGAATCGTGGCGAGGACCGACCTACAAAACCAGCAGCCAACCACGGTGCGCGGCGAAATCCTGCTCTTCAACGGAGTCGACAACGGCCGCCCGGTGATCTTCGCCCACATCTACCAGACCGAGCCGACCCCACTGACACGCCTGGTCGTGTTCAGGATCCGCCGCAGCAGCGGCTCCTTCGGCACGGTGATCACCGGTGACATCCCACCCTCGGTCAACAGCAACGGCTATCTCGAGTCGATCTTCCTTCAACTCGAACGCCGCTACTCCTACCGCGGGCGCCAGCGCTCCTACCTCAGCGCCGCCTGCTCAGCGCCGACCGGCTTCAACCGCGCGACCTTCCCGTTCGCCAAGACCTCGATGACCTTCGAAGATGGCCGCACTCTCTCCAGCACCCTGGTCCGCAGCTGCCGGGTGAAGTGACCTTCCCTCACCCGGATCCCAAATTTGGATAATCACTTATCTGTTATAGTCTGTAGATGACTCCTGGAGAGCTGATTCGAGCGACCCGAACTCGTCATGGCCTCAGCCAGGCGCGCCTTGCGCGCAGGGTCGGCACACAGCAATCCGCGATCAGCCGAATCGAGGCCGACGAGGTCTCGCCCAGCGTCGAGACGCTGACGTTGCTCCTGAGCGCCATGGGTGAGCGCCTCGAGCTTGCCAGCGGGCCACTGGAGCGGAACTACGATTCGGTTCACCGCAAGGCGACCGCCGCCCGCCCGGCCGCGGAGCGACTTGCCCTGGGCATCTCCTGGAACCGTATGGCGGGTCGCTTGCAGACGGCGGGCCGCGAGGCACGTGCCCGTGCCTGAGGCTCCGCTCGACGCGGAACGCATCCTGCGCGCCCTGGCGGAGCACGGAGTCGACTACGTGCTGATCGGCGGGCTGGCAGTACAGACCCACGGTCACGTGCGCACCACCAACGACGCCGACCTGATCCCGGCCCCCGACCCCGCCAACCTCCAGCGACTCGCCACTGCGCTTCGAGCGCTGGATGCAAGGGTCCTCAATCCTGGTGAGGAGAAGACGCCGGTGGACGCGAAGATGCTGCCGCGGGCGACGATCTGGCAGTTCGCCAGCCGCGACGGCGGAATCGACGTCATGCACGAGGTGCCGGGCGGCCGCCCGTTCGCGGAGCTTCGCGAGCGGGCGCTCAACGTTCGCCTCGGCGACATCGACGTGCCGGTCGTCGACCTCGACGACCTGATCCAGATGAAGTTGGCACGTGGGCGGCCGGTCGACCTCGCGGACGTCGCAGCGCTCACCGATCCCGATGCGGGGTGAGCCGATCGGTCCGATTCAGCGCAGCGACTGGACCGTCAGCTCGTCCTCAGCGGCGCGCGAGCCGAGGTAGGGCATCACCGCCATGTAGACGAGCTCGGGCAGGAAGTCCTCGTCGCGCTCGAGGCAGCCGGCTTCGATCCTGCTGAGGACGGTGCCGTAGATCGCCCCGGCGACGATTTCGGCGGTGCAGCGCGAGACCGACTCGGGCTTCTCGAGCTCCTCCCGGCCCCCGTCGAGGATGTCTGCGAGCCGCTGCAGGACGCGATCGCGGCGGGCCTGGGAGCCGTTGCCGGACCCGTTCACCTCGACCACCAGGAAGCGGGCCCGCGCCGCGTCTTCGCGGAAGAAGCGCATCGCCGCCCACCCCGCCGCCCAGACCCGGTCGTGCCAGGAGGATGCGCCGGCGTAGGCAGCCAGGACCCGATCGCAGAACTCCTCCGCCACCTCGTCGTGGATGGTGAGGAAGCAGTCTTCCTTGCCGGCGAAGCAGCGATCGAAATGCGAGCGACGGGCCTGCGCCGCTTTGCAGACCATCTCGACGCTCGTCTCGGCAAAGCCCCGATTGCCGACCAGCTCGATCATGGCGGCCGCGATCCGGTCGCGGGCAGGATCAGCCGGACCGTGCCTGGGCGAGCCGCCGTTGGCGCCGCTCACATCGACCCGGCCCCTCCCCCTGCGCTCGTCCTCGTCAAGCGGCGACGCGCGCCTGCGCCGCGTCGGCAGCCCTGCCCGCCTCGACCTCGCCGACGTACGGCGTCAGCGTCACCTGCAGCATCTCCGGCAGCAGCCCCCTGATCTCGTCGTCGCGGTTCCCGACCAGCCGCTGGTGGACCAGCCAGACGAGACCTCCCGCGATCGCCGGCTCGAGCCCGTCGGGGAGCCTGCCCGAACGGGGATTGTGGAGCCGTCCCTCGCGCAGCTTCGGAGCCACCCGCCCCAGCATCGCCTGGTAGCGGGCCAGCGCCGCGCCGCCGGCGGCCTGCGACTCGACGATGCACAGGCGTGCCCGAGTCGGCTCGTTGACGACCATTTCGAGGAAGATCTCGATCGCAGCCGCGATCTGGTCGACCCAGGGCTCCCCCTCGTCGAGCAGCTCTTCGAAGACCTCCGCCGCCGCCGCGACGGTCTCGTCGAAGGCCGCGAGGAAGCACTCCTCCTTGCTGGAGAACTGCTCGTAGAAGGTCGAGAGGGCCACCCGCGCTGTCTTGGCGATCAGCTCGATCGTGGTTTTCTGGTAGCCGCGCTCGGCGACCAGCTCGGCCGTGGCCAGCAGCATCCGCTCGCGCTGGTTCTGAGCGACGAAGTCGCGGGGCACGAGATGGCGCCCGGGGGGCATCTTGGCGAGCCTTTCGGAAAGCGAGCGCGAGTCCGCCATCCCGACAAGGTACCAAAACATATCTCTGATGTCTACTTTCCTGTTTTACAAAAAACATTGCGTTCTAGCCCACTCAGTTTCTGAAAGTTGGTATACCTAGACAGAAGGTGCTTGTTTGCGAACAGGAGGAGTAATGTCGGAAAAACCCTCCAAGGCGCCCGGGAAAGGCGCTGAGATTGCCCCGGTGGTCCCCTTCCCGGGTCTGCGCTCGCGGCCGCCGCGGGAGCGGTTGCTGGAGGCGATGCTGCTGGTCAGCGGCGAGCTCGGCTACGAGCAGGTCGCGGTCAAGCATGTGATCGAGCGGGCGCGGGCGAGCCGGGCGACCTTCTACAAGCACTTCGAGGATCGCGAGGACTGCTTCGCGCAGGCCCATCACGACGCCAGCGAGTGGCTCTACCAGAGGCTGATCGGCGCGGCCCGGCGCCAAACCGGATGGCGCGAGGGGCTGCGCGCGGGAATGGCGGAGCTGCTCGAGTTCTGCGCCAACCAGCCGGAGATCGCCAAGGCGATCTTCGTTGAGGTGCATGCGGCGGGCGAGCGGTCGCTCGCCCAGCGGCGCGATTTGATGGAGCGCCTCTCCCGCGCGCTTGACAGCGCGCGCCGCGAGATTCCAACTCGCCAAGCTCCACCTCCAGTGACGTCGACCTTCATGGTAGGCGCTATCGACACGCTTGTGTGCGCAAAGCTGATGGACGGCGACGCCGCCGGCGCCCCCGAGATGCTCCCCGGCCTCCTCTACTTCGTCGTCATGCAGTACTACGGCGAGGACGCCGCCTGGGAAGAGATGACCGCGGCCTCGGTGGCCACCTGGCACTCGCGGCGCGACGCCGCATCGCAGCTTCCCTGATCGATCGAGGCGCGGGCGCCGGGCCTACAGCGGGATGTTGCCGTGCTTGCGCTTGGGCTGCGCCACCCGCTTCGATTGCAGCATCCGCAGGGCCTTGATCAGCTTCGGCCGCGTTTCCCGGGGCTCGATCACGTCGTCGATGTAGCCGCGCTCAGCCGCTGAGTAGGGGTTGGCGAAGTGGGCCTTGTAGTCGTCGATCAGCTTCTGGCGGCGCTCCTCGGGGGTCGGCGAGGAGGCGATGTCCTTGCGATAGATGATGTTGACCGCGCCCTCGGGGCCCATCACCGCCACCTCGGCGGTCGGCCAGGCGACGTTGAAGTCGGCCAGCATGTGCTTCGAGTTCATCACGTCGTAGGCGCCGCCGTAGGCCTTGCGGGTGACGACGGTCAGCTTCGGCACCGTCGCCTCGGTGAAGGCGTAGAGCAGCTTGGCGCCGTGGCGGATGATCCCGTTCCACTCCTGGTCGGTGCCGGGCAGGAAGCCGGGCACGTCGGTGAAGGTGACGATCGGGACGTTGTAGGCGTCGCAGGTGCGGACGAAGCGCGCCGCCTTCTCCGAGGCCTCGATGTCGAGCACGCCGGCGAGGAATGCGGGTTGATTGCCGACGATGCCGATCGGGAAGCCGTCGAGCCGCGAGAAGCCGCAGACGATGTTCTTGGCGAAGTGCTCGTGTACCTCGAAGAACTCGCCGTCGTCGACGACGGCGGAGATCACCCCGCGCATGTCGTAGGGCTTGGAGGGATCATTGGGGACTAACGTGTCGAGCTCGGGATCTTCGCGGTCGGGGTTGTCGCTGGGCTCGAAGCGCGGCGGCGCCTCGAGGTTGTTGGAGGGCAAGAAGCTGAGCAGGTAGCGGGCGTCCTCGAGGCAGCTCTCCTCGTCCTCGGAGGCGAAGTGGGCGACGCCGGACTTCGAGTTGTGGCTCATCGCCCCGCCGAGCTCCTCGAACTCGACTTCCTCGCCGGTCACGGTCTTGATCACTTCCGGGCCGGTGATGAACATGTGCGAGGTCTCTTTGACCATGAAGATGAAGTCGGTCATCGCCGGCGAGTAGACGGCGCCGCCGGCGCATGGACCCATGATCAGGCTGATCTGCGGGATCACGCCGGAGCATTTGACGTTGCGCACGAAGACGTCGCCGTAGGCGCCAAGCGAGACGACGCCCTCCTGGATCCGCGCCCCGCCGGAGTCGTTGATGCCGACCACCGGGGCCCCGACCTGGGCGGCGAGGTCCATCACCTTGCACATCTTCTCCGCCATCACCTCGCCGAGGCTGCCGCCGAAGACGGTGAAGTCCTGGGAGAAGACGAAGACGGTGCGGCCGTCGATCGTGCCGTGGCCGGTGACGACGGCGTCGCCCCAAGGCCGTTTCTTCTGCATCTCGAAGTCGTAGGTGCGGTGGCGGACGAAGGTGTCGAGCTCCTCGAAGGAGCCGGGGTCGAGCAGCTTCTCGACCCGCTCGCGGGCGGTCATCTTGCCCTTCGCGTGCTGCTTCTCCACCGCCTCCTCGGAGGCGGAGTTGATCGCAGCATCGCGCAGCTCGCGCAGGTAGGCGAGCTTCTCCTCGTGGGTAATCGGATTCTTCTCGCGCATCGGCGCGGGAGTCTATGACGAGAACGGCTGCTTCTGCGGCTCGGCCAAGCGGTCGAGAATCCGCTCCAGGTCCGCTTCGGCAAGGCCCGAATCGTCCCCCGCCCGTACCGCCACACGCGTCCCGAAGCCCTTCTCGGCCATCGTCACCTCGACGCCTTCGACCGTGACGATCAACTCGGCCAGCTCGGGCTCGGACTTCATCAGCGTCCGCTCAGCTTCGATCATGTGCCCCGGTTCAACTCTGGGCGCGCCGTTCCTCCCCCCAAATTGCGCTGAACGAGACCCTTCAGGGGGGAGTTCGCATGCATCCGACATTGACTCCAATCAGGTGTGGTCGATGTCGGATGCGCGCCCGCGGAAGGGCGCGGCCTAGAAGAAGGCGCCGCCGCGGTATTCGCCGAAGACGTCGCGCATCGCGCCGCAGACCTCGCCGATCGAGGCGTTGGCGGCAAGCGCATCGCGAATCGGGTGCAGCAGGTTGCCCTCGCCGCGGGCGACGTCGCGCAGCGCCTCCAGCTGGGCCTCGACCGCGGCCTGATCCCGAGCCTCCTTGAAAGTCTTCAGGCGAGCGAGCTGGCTCTGCTCGGCCTCGGGGTCGACGCGGAGGATGTCGACGTCGTCGACCTGGTCGGTGACGTACTTGTTGACGCCGACGATGATGTCCTGGCCGCTCTGGTAGCGCTCGTGGTAGGAGTGCGCCGACTCCTCGATCTCGCGCTGCATGAACTCCAGCGCCTCGACCGAGCCGCCCAGCCCTTCGACCTTCTCGATCAGCTCCCAGGAGCGGGCTTCGACCTCGTCGGTCAGCGACTCGACGAAGTAGGAGCCGGCGAAGGGGTCGACGGTGTCGGCGGCGCCGGACTCGTGGGCGAGCACCTGCTGGGTGCGCAGGGCGATCCGGGCCGAGCGCTCGGTCGGCAGCGCCAGCGCCTCGTCGAAGCCGTTCGTGTGCAGGCTCTGGGTGCCGCCGCAGACGGCGGCGAAGCCCTGCAGGGCGACGCGGATGATGTTGACCTCGGGCTGCTGGGCCTGCAGCGTCACCCCTCCGGTCTGCGTGTGGAAGCGGATCCTCATCGAGTCGGGATCGCTTGCCCCGAAGCGCTCGGCGACGATCTTCGCCCACATCCGCCGCACCGCGCGGAACTTGGCGATCTCCTGGAAGACGTTGTTGTGGCCGTTGAAGAAGAAGGCGAGGCGGGGCGCGAACTCGTCGATCTTCAGGCCCCGCTCGAGCGCCGCCTCGACGTAGGCGATCGCGTTGGAGAGCGTGAAGGCCACCTCCTGCACGGCCGAGCAGCCCTTCTCGCGGATGTGGTAGCCGGAGATCGAGATCGTGTTCCACTTCGGCACGTTGGCATGGCAGTACTCGAAGATGTCGGTCGTGAGACGCATGGTCGGCGCCGGCGGGTAGATGTAGTTGCCGCGCGCCATGTACTCCTTGAGCACGTCGTTCTGGACCGTGCCGCGCAGCTTCTCGGAGGGAACGCCCTG
The DNA here is from genome assembly GCA_036496625.1 of Solirubrobacterales bacterium. Taxonomy (GTDB): domain Bacteria; phylum Actinomycetota; class Thermoleophilia; order Solirubrobacterales; family 70-9; genus VRUE01. Next base: position 77,188 of record DASXKW010000053.1, read on the forward strand.
CTCGGAGCCGACCAGCTCGTAGAGCAGCAGCAGGACCGCCGCCGGAGCGTTGATCGTCATCGAGGTGGAGACGCCGTCGAGCGGGATCCGGTCGAAGCAGATCCGCATGTCCTCGATCGTGTCGATCGGGACGCCGGTGCGACCGACCTCGCCGCGACAGAGCGGATCGTCGGAATCGCGTCCCAGCTGGGTCGGCAGGTCGAAGGCCATCGAGAGCCCGGTCGAGCCGTGCTCGATCAGGTAGCGGTAGCGCTCGTTGGTGTCCTCCGGGGTGGCGAAGCCGGCGTACTGGCGCATCGTCCAGAGGCGATCGCGGTACATCCCCTCGTGGATGCCCCGCGTGAAGGGGGGGGCGCCCGGCTCGCCGAGGCGCTCCTCGAGCCCGGGAGCGACGTCGTCCTCGTCGTAGACGCGCTCGATCTCGATCCCGGAATCGGTGAAGACGCGCTCGTCGTCGGGCCCGACGACCGGGGCGATGGTGCGATGGATCTCCTCGATGGCCATGGCGACAGGATATGGGGGAGCGGAACCTTGCGGCCGATTACGGGTTTGTGAGGAAGCAGGCCGGGAATAATCTCGGCTGCTAATCGACTTGCCGTAAGTCGCCATGAGGGGCAGCAGGGGGCGGCAGCAAACGGAGGATCGAATGAAACGTGTGACCCAGCCAGTGGGGGCCCGGAGAACGATGCTGTCGGCTGTAGCGGTGGTCGCTGCGCTCACCGCCCTGCTCGCCTTCGCCCCCTTCGCATCGGCCACCAGCGACCCACTCAGCAGCGGCACGACGACGCTGACGCTCAACAAGGGCTTCTTCAAGAAGCTCGGCAAGAGCGGCGTCAAGGTGCTCAAGCTGCGCCCCGGCGCCGTCAAAGGCCGCACCGTGACCCTGCCCGTGAGCGGCGGCTCGCTCGACCCGATCACCGGCCTCGGAACGATCGAACAGAGCGGCGGAATCAAGTTCAAGGCCGGCAAGAAGTCGGCCCCGGTGAACACGCTCGTGCTCGAAACCTCGACCGGCGCGCTGAACGCCAAGGTCGCCGGCAAGACGATGAAGCTCGCCTCGGTCAAGGGCGTCAGCGTCGTCCGCAACGGCTTCGGCGCCAACGTCAGCGTGGCGAAGCTGAAGCTGACCGGCAAGGCCGCCAAGCAGCTGAACAAGAAGCTCGGCTTCACCGGCAAGAAGAAGAGCAACGGCAAAGGCAAAGGCCATAAGCGAGCTTCGGTCAGCAAGACGAAGGTCGTGCAACCGCCGTTCAAGGGCAATCAGGTGCTCGGCAGCTCGACCAGCGAAACGCAGCCGAAGACCGTTGCGGTGCTCGCCACGGGGAACGCGCAGCTTGTGCTCAGCCCCGAAGCGCTGAAAAAGCTGGCGCTGGTGGGGCCTGAAAATCCACCGGCGTCGGGTGAACATCCGTTCGCGGTGAAACTGGCCCCGATCGAACCGACCAAGGTCGTCTCGCTGTCACCGGTCACCGCCGTCTTCCCAATCAGCGGCGGGACCATCGGCCCGGTCGCAACGGCCGGCGTCCTGCAGACCGCGGGCGGCCTGAAGCTGACTCAGAACCTCGAAGGGGCTCCCCCTCCGGGCACCCGGGGCGAAACCACCCTGGTGATGGGCAACATCTGGGTCGACCTGGGCGCGAAAACCGCCTCGGTGGAAGTGACGATCACAAACCCGAAGACCCCCGAAGCAAACCTCGGCAACCTGGGTCGAGCGTCGATCGCCGACATCAACCTGGCTGGCGCGACGATCACCTCGGACCCGACCGCGCGGACGGTCAGCGTTCAGAACGCCTCGGCAACGCTGCAGGCAGTGACTGCGGAAACGCTGAACTCCGTGTTCATCACGCCGATCGAAAAAGCGACGAAAGAACCCCAGACGAAGTTTGCCGGCGGCGACCCGCTCGGCGTCTTCTCTTTCACCGCGCAGACGGAATAGCAAGCCTGACATATCTGGCTCGGAGAGAGGGCGGCCCCAGCGGCCGCCCTCTCTTTTGGCTTTCGATCTGGGATTTTCAAGCGTTTAGCTTGCATCTGCATGTTCCCTTCGATACCTTCGGCCGTACCGGATAGGTATTTCAGGCGTATCCGGCACATGACTCAAGCGCGCATGGCGCCGAACCGTGCTGGAGGGGAAGGGAGCTAGGGAGATGCCGCAGCTGGCCAGTCGCAAGCCACCGCAGTTGCTACCGCCGTTCTGGCCGCTCGAGGACCAGCACGGAGTCGACCATGTGCAGCTGGAGGGGCTTCCCCCGGCCAACGCCGAGCGAACGATGCCGCTGCTGATGGATATCGCCGCTCTGAGCGAAGCGCTGCGCAGCCTGCAGACTGCCGACGGCACGTCGGTCTTCGAGCAGGGAGCAGCAGTGCTGAGCGCCGAGGCCGCGGATGCGCTGTCCGAGCTCGCGGAGCTCGTCGACGACGACAGCGCCGCCCTCATAGGCAAGCGCGCCGACGCTCTGGCAAGCCGGGCCGATGCAGAGGCGATCACCCGTCAGATCGCCGAAGAAGGGTCCGCCCCGCCGCTTGAGGTCGTCTGCGGCCCGCTCTGCACCTGGCGGGCGAAGACTCGCAGCCCCCTGCACTCGTTCATCGCAGCGAGTCACAACGAGCAGGCGCAGGGCCGCCTCGATGCCATCGATCGAGCCTTGGACGGCGCAATGGCCGAGCTTCGCGACGTGCTCGAAGCCCCCAAGCTGTACAGCAAGTGCGCGATGGCGATGCACGCCACCGACATGATCGTCTCCGCCGGGGAGGCAGCAGCCCACCCCAAGCATTTCGCTTATTTCCTGCCGCAGGACGAAGGGGTAGATGACCTTCCGCTGGAGCGCCAGCGAACGCTCTACCTCCACAACGTTCACCTGGCCCGTTTCGAGAAGATCACGGCTCCCCTCGCAGAAGGCCTCCTGAACGGCCCGATGCGAGCCGCTGAGGTTCCGATCGAAGCCACGCTGGCCCCCTGGATCCGCGGACACGACCACGGACACAACCTCGCCGTCAAGGGAACCGAGGCCGCCCACGACGGGCTCTGCGAGACGCTGGGCAAAGAGCCCTTCTACATGCTGGGCGAGGCGTTCGCCAACGCCTATGGCTTCCTCATGACCGTCTCGCGGGCATGGCGGGGAATCTCCGGCGCAACCCGCCTCGAGATGTGCACGACCCACATCGCCGAGTTGCTGCACTACATGCGCCGCGGGCCGCAGCACCATAGCGACCCAGGCTCCGCCTACCTCGAACTCAGCTTCCTGTCGAGCGAGGGGTTCGTCGAGATCGACGGAAGCGGACGAGTCCACTGGGACGAGGACGGGCTCTACCGCGGGATGGTGGCTCTGGCACGAGCGCTGACGCGGTCGATCGTGGCCCCGACGGAGGAGCGAGAGGCGATTCTGTTCGTCGACCGCTACGCCTGGCCGGCCGACCTCCCGGCCGGGGAGACGCCGAGCGCTCCCGCGGGCGAAACCCTGAGGGCGATGCGCGAGGAGCTCGCCAACGTCCCCACCTCGATCGCCTTCTACAGGACCAGCGACGTAGCGGCCCCCGAGAGCATCGCGGTCGCTGTCTAGTCCGAAGCGCCGGCCAGTCTCTCGACGCCCGACTTGTCGATCGTCATCCGCAGGCCGTCGCGCAGTTCCACCTGCGGCTCCCAGCCGAGCAGGTCGCGGGCGCGGGTGATGTCGGGGCGGCGCTGCTGGGGATCGTCGACCGGGAGCGGCTCGAAGACGATCTCCGAGCGCGACTCGGTCACTTCGATCACGGTTTTGGCCAGCTCGAGCAGCGTGAACTCGTTCGGGTTGCCGATGTTGACCGGCGAGTGCACGTCGGACTCGGCCAGGGCGACGATGCCCCGGATCAGATCGTCGACGTAACAGAAGCTGCGCGTCTGCTCGCCCTCGCCGAAGACGGTCAGTGGCCGGTCCTCGAGCGCCTGGCGCAGGAAGGTCGGGATCGCCCGCCCGTCATGGGCGCGCATGCGCGGCCCATAGGTGTTGAAGATGCGCACGATCGAGGTGTCGACGCCCTGCTGGCGGTGGTAGGCCATCGTCATCGCCTCGGCGTAGCGCTTCGCCTCGTCATAGACGCCACGCGGGCCGATCGGGTTGACGTGGCCCCAGTAGTCCTCGGTCTGGGGGTGGACCTGGGGATCGCCGTAGACCTCGCTGGTCGAGGCGATCAGGAAGCGGGCGCGCTTGAACTTGGCCACCCCGAGCATGTGGTGGGTGCCGTGCGAGCCGACCTTGAGCGTGTGCAACGGCAGCCGCAGGTAGTCGATCGGGCTGGCCGGGGAAGCGAGGTGGTAGACGAAGTCGACGTCCTCGGGGATGTCGACGTACTCGATGATGTCGACGTGGCGGAAGTCGAAGTCGCCGTCGCGGATGTGCTCGATGTTCTGCAGCGAGCCGGTCTCGAGGTTGTCGAGGCAGATCACCCTGTGCCCCTCGCCGAGCAGGTGCTCGCAGAGGTGCGAGCCGAGAAAGCCGGCGCCGCCGGTGACCACGCAGATGCTCATCGCCGCTGATGCTATCGGCCCCCCGGCCGAAGGGACTTGCGGGCGCGATTCACGCAATTTGCGGGTTACGCTCCCGATCGTCCGTCCAACGGGGGGGAGAACCGGCGGCCGCTCCGGCATTGGCTTGGCATGTTTGCAACGCGAATCTGAACCGGTGCGGGGGAGCTCAGCGGGAGTGAGCCAGGGACGGCAATCGATGACGGTGCAGACGGCGCTATCCGAGCGTCGCGATTCCCGACGCGCCGAGAGCGACGCCGCCCGCAAGCGGGCGGCGATCGAAATGATCGCCGAGCACGAGCCCTCTCTGAAGCGCACCGCGCGGCGCTACTCGCTCGACGGCGAAGACGTCGAGGACGCCTACCAGCGAGCCCTGGAGATCGTCCTCACCAAAGCTCCCACGACGGACCCGCGGGAGCTGATCCGCTGGACGCACACGGTCGTCAAGCACGAGGCGCTCGCCGTGCGGCAGGGTCGAGAGCGGCTGCTCGGATTCAGCGGCGACGACGCCGCGGCCGATCCGATGGAGCGGATTGCGGCAGCAGGCGAGAGCCCCGGCGAGCAGGCGGAGCGCCGCGAGGAGATCGCCCGCAGCCGCGAGGCGCTGCGGGCGCTGAAGCCGGCCGAGCTGCGGGCATTGAGCCTGCTCGCGGCGGGCCACTCCTACGCGGAGATAGGCGAGCTGACCGGCTTCAGCCAGACCAAGATCAACCGGGTCCTGGCCGAGGGCCGAGACCGCTTCCGCTCCCTCCTCTCCAGCAGCGAGGACGGCAGCCGCTGCCGCCAGCTGCGGCCGTTGCTCTCGGCCTTTTGCGACGGTGAAACGGGCCCGCAGGACTCGGCGACGGTGCGGGAGCACCTGCGGGCCTGCGGTCGCTGCCGCGCGACCATGCGCGCCTACCGGGCGGCGCCGCGGATCGCGATCGCGATCGCACCGGCGCTGCCGGCATCGCGCTCGCTGCTGGAAAGGGCACGGGAATTCATCGCGCGGCCGGCGTCGAGGTTGCCCGGCCTCAGGCGCGGCGGCTCCGCCGTGAACCAGATCGCCGTGACCGGCGGTGCGCGGGGAGCGGGCATGGCGGGCCTCGCCAAAGCGGTGGCTCTCTGCGCGGGGGCGGCGGGAACCGCTGCCTGCATGGCGACCGGTGTGCTGCCCGCACCCGACCTGACTCCCGAACACGCCCCGCATCCGACTGTCGAGAGATCTGCGACGAAACCCGTCACGGTCCGAGCCGGCGACGTCGTTCAGCGCGAACCGGCGCCGGTCGCGACGCCAAAGCCCGACCCGAAGCCGAAGCCACCGCCAGGGAGAGACTCCGAGCTCGCGAGCCCGGAAGCGGTCGAAGCGCCAACCGAAGCGGTCGAATACGACCCGGCGCCGGCGCCGGCTCCAGTGGCGCCACCGAGCGGCGAAGCCGCTGGCTCGAGCTCGTCGAGCAGCTCGGCGGCGGGAGAGTTCGGGCCGTGAGATTCCATTGCAGGCCGGCTTGGGCCGTGGGGCTCGTGCTCCTGGCGACAGCCCTCGCAGCGGGTGCGCGAGGGGCAAGCGCCGCGAGCCTGCAACCGGTCGACCTGCGCGTCGACGGCGGCGAAGAGAGCTGGCATCAGAGCCGCAGCTTTGCGCTGCGCTGGACCAACCCGCCCGGGAACGTCGCCGCGGTCCATTACCGCCTGCTCGATCCATCGGGCCAGATCGCCGAGGGAGAGACGACGATCGCCTGGGCGGCGACCTCGATCGAACATCTCAGCGTTCCCCCGTCCCCCGGCGCCTACACGGCCGAGCTGTGGCTGGAAGCCGCCGATGGAACCGAGGGCGCCTCCGTTGCCGCCAAGCTGCGCTTCGACGACGCGGTGCCGGGACCGCTCGAGCTCCCGCCCGAGCCGGCCTGGATCGGCCGCAACGCCTTTCCGTACACGCTCCGCCTCGACCGCCTGCCCGGGCCGGCGCCGCTCTCCGGGATCCGCGGCTACGCCGTCTCGATCGACCGGGATCCCGAAGCGAGCCCTTGCCTGGCCACGGAGCCGTGCAGCGCGACCGAGACCGAGCTGAACGGCGGGGCCGAGGGCTCGCTGACGATCGCCGGCCTCCCGGAGGGAACGAGCTACCTCCACGCGGTCGCCGTCTCCGGCTCGGGGACGCGATCCGCGCTGCCCGCCACCACCGCTCTGCACGTCGACGAGACCGACCCCGTGACCCGACTCGAGGGCGAGCAGAGCAGCTGGTCGGATCGGCCAGTGAGGCTGACCGCCTACGCCGCCGATACGGCCTCCGGGATGAGCGCGACCGGGAGTGGCGCCACGCCGTTCACGGCGATCCGGGTCGACGGCGGCGCACCGGTGGCCGCAGCGGGAGACTCGGTGTCGACCACGCTGATCTCGTCGGGCACCCACAGCGTCGCCTACTACGCTCGCGACGCGGCCGGCAACGTCGCCGACGGCGGCAGCTTCAACGGCGAGCCGAACCACGAGCCGGAGATCGCCCTTGTGAGGATCGACCGCGAGCCTCCCCAGCTCGCCTTCGCCGGCGCCCAGGACCCGCTCGACCCGGAGCGGATCGAGGCGCGCGCCTCGGACTTGCTCTCGGGGCTGGACCCCGACCGCGGCTCGATCGCGGTTCGCCCGGCCGGATCGGGCGAGCGCTTCGCCGGGCTGGCGACGGCCTGGTCGGGCAGGCTGCTGCGCGCCCGCTGGAGCTCCGAGGACTACCCGCCCGGCGAGTACGAATTCCGCGCCACCGCATACGACCTGGCCGGAAATTCAGCCAGCACCACCAGCCGCGGCGACGGCTCCGCGATGCGGCTCCCCAGCCCGCTCAAAGTCGATGCCAGGCTGGTCACCGACTTCCGCTCGCGCACCGTTGCCTACGGGCACAGGACGTCGTTCAGCGGTCGCCTCCTCTCCGGACGCCGGGCGCCGCTGGCCGGAATGCCCGTCCAGGTAATCGAGCGCTTCGACGACGGGGCGCTGCCACGCGAACGGGCGACCACGGTGCGAACAGGCGCCGGCGGCGCCTTCGCAGTCCGCCTCGGCGGCGGGCCCAGCCGAGAAGTGATTGCGGTGGCGCCGGCGAGCGCGACCCTGCGTGGGGCGAGCAGCGGACCATTGCGGTTGAACGTGCGGGGGGGAGTTCGCCTGCGCGCTTCCGCGGCGGTCGCAAAGGTCGGCGGCCGACCGATCGTCTTCAGCGGCAGGGTCGCGGACGACGGGGCGCCGATCCCCGCCGACGGCAAGGCCGTGCAGCTTCAGTTCCGTCTGCCGGACCTTCCCTGGAGCGAGTTCCGCACGATTCACACCGACGCGCGGGGGCGCTTTCGCTACGCCTACCGCTTTGCCGACGACGACAGCCGCGGCGCTCGCTTCCAGTTCAGGGCGTTCGCCCCGGCGCAAGCCGGCTGGCCCTTCGAGCCAGCCGGTTCACCGCCGATAGCAGTTCGCGGCACCTGAGAGTGCCCAACCAAGCAGATCAAGGACGCAGGGAGCGCCGCGTGCTCTGCATGCAAGCGACCGAGGACGCCGATATGCGCCGGTTGGGCGCTCTCAGACGGGGAGCAGGTCGACCGCTTTGCGTACCCGCTGCTCCAGCTCGGTGCGGTTGCGCTTCAGGGTTGTCTCAACCGTGCGCTGGCGCTTGCGAGCCTCGCGCTCGACCCGGTTGCGGGTCTTCCTTGCCTCCGTGGTCGCCTTGCGGCGAGCGGTGGCACCGCGACGCTCGGTGCGCTTGACCCGGCGGCGAAGCTCGGTTCGGTAGGACTTAAGCTGTTTTTCGGCGGCGGGGCGAGCCGTGAACGGCTCGACCAGCTCGGTGACGCGGTCGGTAACCGAGAGAACGACGCCGACGGGAATGTCGACCGCGGTCTCGGCGACGGTGCGAGCCTGGTTTTTTTCGGCGGCCGGAGCTTTGGCTTTCGACGCGGCGCCGTTGCTTTTGATGGCCTTTTTGGTGGCCTTGGTCTGAGTTGCCATGAAGTTGATCCCTTCGGTAATGGGGTTGCCTGCCTGGCGAGCTCGCGAGTCTAGCGAACATACGTTCCAGCGAACAGGTGTTCTTAAACCCGTCTCGCCGGTCGGTTACTGCGCGGCCCTGGCAATCGCAAGGCCTCGCTCCCCCGCGGCGGCGGCAATCGGGTAGCGGGCGTCGAGGCCGAGCGGCGCTTGGTCGAGAGCGAGATCGCCGAAGCTGACCTGGCCTCCTGCCTCGCGGACGATCAGCTGAGCGGCGGCGGCGTCGACCGAGCGGCAGGGGCGAAGGCTGAGCATCGCATCGAGACGACCGGCGCCAACGTAGGCGGCGGTGATTGCGATCGAGCCGACGACCCTGAGGCGGTAGACCTTGCCGGCGAGCGCCTCGAGCGCTGCCAAAGCCCGCTCCGGCTCCGCCGCCTCGACTCCGAGCAGCTCCAGCTTGTCGGCGTCGGATGCGACTCCGAGCGGCTCGCCGCCAAGCGTCGCGCCGGCGCCGCGGCGGGCGACGAACTCCTCCCCGGCGCCGAAATCGAAGACGTAGCCGAACTCCACCGCGGCCATCGAATCGCCCGAGGCGACCGCGATGCTGAGGCTGTGCGACGGCAGGGTGCGGCGGGCGTTGAGCGAACCGTCGATCGGATCGATCACGACCCGGGCGGGCCCCCCAGACCCGAACGCGACCTCCCCGCGCTCCTCGGAGACCGCGACGAACGAGGCGCCCTGCGCGGCCAGCGCGTCGAGCTCGACGAAGACCGCGTCCTCGCAGCGCCGATCGATCGCCAGGGTCCGATCGCCTCCCTCGCCAACCCCCTCGTAGACCGTGCGCGCCTCGACTCCGCGCACTTCGTCGAAGATCGCCCGCTGCGTCGCCACGGCGCGGCGGCAGATTCCCAGCCAGTCTGCGGAAAAAACGTCCACCGAGGCCATCCTATGGAGGCCGCCCACTCGCTAGCGTTGAAGCATGCTCGCTCTCGCCGAGGCCCAGGAACGCGCCGTCCACCATGGGGAAGGCCCGTTGCTCGTCGTCGGCGCCCCCGGAACCGGCAAGACAGAGGCGCTCTCCCGCCGCGCCGCCCGCCTGGCCGACGAGGGCGCCCGGCCAGAGCGAATCCTGGTCCTGGCCTCGAACCGGCCGACCGCACGACGCCTGCGGGAGCGCGTCGAAACGCTGCTCGCCGGCCCCTACGAGGAGCTCTGGGTCGGCACCTGGGACGAGCTGGGCGAGCGACTGCTGCGCGAGCATTCGACCGCCGCCGGCCTCGATCCTCATTTCGACGTGCTCGGCCCCGCCGAACGCCTGGCGATGCTCCTCGACCGCTTCGACGACCTCCCCCTTCGCAACCGGGAGATTCGCGGCAACCCGGCCGGCCTGCTCGCCAAGCTCCTTGGCCAGATCGACGAGCTGAAGAGGGGCTCGGAACCACCCGAGCCCGAGCTGGCCGAGCTCTGCGCCGCCCACGATCGAATCCTCTCCGAGTCGGGCAACCTCGATCGCGGCGACGTCTTCCTGACGCTCAACAGGCTCTTGCACGAGCGGCCGGACGTCGCTGCTGAGATCGCAACCCGCTTCGCCTACGTCATGGTCGACGAGCTCGAGGACGCGACGGAGGCCCAACGGGCAATCCTCTTCAAGCTCTCCGCCGAGAACCCGAATCAACTTTACGCCGAAAGCGCCTCATCTGCGGGTGGCGTGGGTGAGGGGGGGTCGAGGACGGTTTTGACCCGCCCGCCGGCCCCCCCGCACCCACGACAGGACCCGCAGCCGAGCGTCCTCATCCTTGAGGAGGTGTTTCGCGATCCCAAGGTGCGATTTTGGCGTTGCACCAATGAGCGGGCGCAGGCCCAGGCAGTTGCCTGCGACGTGGAGCACCTGCTCGTCGACGGCACCTCGCCCGAGGCGATCTGCATATTGCTCGACGACCTGGCAGCCGATGGCGGTGCGGTCGCGGCGGCGATGGAGGAACGGGGCGTCCCGTTTCACCTGGCTGGCCCGGCGGCCCTGTTCCAACGCCCCGAGGTTCGCGATGCGATCGCGTGGCTGCGAGTGCTGGCCGATCCCGGCGATTCCCCGGCCGCCGCGCGGGCGCTGACCCGGCCGCCCATCGAGCTGCGCTCGGCCGATCTCGCCCGGCTGACGACGATTGCCCGGCGCCGCAAGGTCGACATGGTCTCGGGCTGCGAGGCGGCGCTGGAAAGCCCGCAGATCCCGCCCGAGGGGCGGGAGCGGATCCAGTCGTTCGTCAAGCTCTACGGGGAAGCCTCGGCCGCGATGGAGGAACGTCGCGCCGATGTGTTCGTGCGGCGGCTGATCGAGCGGGTGGGCATGCGCCGGCAACGGCTCTTCGCCGCGGAGCCCGAGGTGGCCGAGCGGCTGCTCGGCCTTTCCAGGTTGGCCGAGCTCGCTGCCACCTGGACCCGCCGGGAACCGCACGGCTCGACCCGAGACTTCGTCCGCTACCTCAGCGCCGTGGCTGAGGCCGGGGTCGAGGCCGCCGGCGGCGAGGAGCCGCCCTCGCCGGGCGCTGTCCAGGGTCTCGGGCGGGCGGCGGCAAAGGGCATGGAGTTCGACCACGTCTTTGTGCTGGGGCACGATCAGGATGGGGTTCAAGCGCGCTCCACTCTGGTCCTATCGCGAGTCGAGCGCGAAGGCGAGGAGCCGCGAGGAGGCGAGGAGGAGCTGCGCGAGGAGGAGCTCTTCGGTCCGGCCGAGGGGCTGCACGCGACCTACCGCAAGCTGCGCGAGGACGTCCTGGAGGCGTCGTGGAAGGCCGGCCGGGAGCTTTCCGAGCCGCGCCTGGACACCGTCGTCGACGTCAACCGCGCGATCGCCCGCCACCTGGAGCTGCTGAAGCTGGCGGCCCTGGCCCAGCGGCCCGGCGAGGAGGCGACCGCGGAGGCGATCGAGGCGGTCAACGGCCTGCTGCGCCAGGTGGCGAGCGCCGAGCAGCAGGCCGAGCTCGACGCCTCGCCGCTCGACGCGTACCTGCTCGACTCCGAGGACGAGCGCGACGGCCGACGCCGGCTGATCGCGGCCCGCCACGAGCCGTCGCTCGAAGCCTTCCTGCCCCGCCGCGGCGACGGCGCGCTCAGCCTTTCGGCCTCCGACCTCGATCTCTACCTGACCTGCCCGCTGAAGTACAAGTTCGGCCGGGTCTTCGGCATCCCGCAGGAGCCGACGATCAACCAGCGCTTCGGCATCCTCATCCACAACGTGCTGGAGCGCTTCCACAAGGACTCCAGCGAGGAAGGCGGCAACGGGCTGGAGCGCCTGATGGACCTCTTCGAGGCCGGCTGGCGTCGCTCGGGCTTCGGCACCAGCGACGACGAGCTGCAGTTCCGCGACCGCGCCCGCGAGGCGATGCGCCTCTACTGGGAGCGCGAGCGGGAGGCCGAAGGGGAGCCGGCCTGGCTCGAGCGCAAGTTCGACATCCGGATCGGGCCGCACCATGTGCGCGGCCGGGTGGACCGGGTCGACCGCCTCGCCGATGGCGGCTACGAGCTGATCGACTACAAGACCGGCCTGCGCAAGAGCGAAGCCGAGCTGGAGAACGACCTGCAGCTCGCGCTCTACCGGCTCGCCGCCCGCGAGGCCTGGGGAATCGAGGCGGCGAGCGGCAGCTACTACTACGTGCTCGACGGCGACAAGGTCGCTGCGCCGGTCAGGCCGGACGACGCCGAGCGGGTCGAGCGGACCGTGCTCGAGGTGGGCGAGGGAGTGCTCGGCCAGGACTTCGAGCCGCGGCCCTCGCCCACCACCTGCGGGTGGTGCGACTACCGGTTGATTTGCCCGGCCGCCGAGAGCTAGCTACTGGCTGCCCTGCTGGCGCAGGTACTGCTGGAAATCGCGCGCGATCGTGTCCGCAGATGGGATGTCCTCGGGACCTTCCAGCTGCTCGGACTGTTCGGCCTCTATGCGATCGACCAGCTCCTCTATCTCCGGGTTGGCGGCTATCGCTCGGCTGATCTGGTCTTCGTAGCTGGCGGCTTCCTCCTCCAGGTCGGTGGCATCCACCGCGATGCCGGTCAGGCCCTCGAGGCGGCGCAGCAGGGCGAGGGCGGCCTTCGGGTTGGGGACGGCGGCTACATAGTGGGGGACCGCCGCCCAGAGCGACGCCGAGGTCATCCCGACCTGACGGCAGCAGTCGTGGACGACGCCGACGATCCCGGTCGGGCCCTCGTAGCTGGAGCGCTGCAGGTCGAGCTCCTCGACCAGCTTCTCATCGGAGGCGATGCCGGTGATCGGCACCGGCAGGGTGTGGGAGACCTCGGCGATCAGCGCGCCCAGGGTAATCACCATGTCCACGCCGAGGGCGTCGGCGGCGGTGGCGATCGTCTCCGAGAAGGTGCGCCAGCGCAGGTTCGGCTCGGTGCCGTCGAGCAGGACCAGGTCGCGTTCGGCCCCCGGCACCCGCACGGCGATCAGGTTGTTCTGTGGCCAATCGATGCGGCGAGCCTCGCCCTCGCTGAGCACGATCGTCGGCCGGGTCGCCTGGAAGTCGAAGTAGTCCTCGGCGTCGACCTGGGCGATCAGCTCCGAGTCGAAGGCGTCGTCGACCGCGCTCAGCGCCGTCGATGCGGCCGCGGCGGCGTCGTTCCAACCGCGAAAAGAGCAGACCAGGATCGGGTCTCGAAGCTGCGGGACGTCGCCTTCCCAGCTGAGTGAATCCACACTCTGAGACTACCGATGGGCGGCTCCCGGATTGAGACCTCACCCTACGCCGGGGCCGCCAGCGCCCGCCTGACCAGGCGGTAGGCGACGAAGAGCGCCAGCCCGGCGAAGGAAAGCTGCAGAGCCCGGTCGGAGACGTGGTTGGCGATCCCCACGCCGATCAGCACTCCGAGCGGGGAGAGGATGCCGATGATCAGGGCGTTGCGGACGTTGACGTTGCCGTAGGCGTTCTGGCGGATCGCCCCGATCAGGGCGACGATGACGATCATCAGCAACGAGGTCGACTCGCCCTCGACCTGGGTCAGCCCGATGAAGACGGTCAGCGCCGGGACGAAGAGGACGCCGCCGCCGACGCCGACGATGCCCCCGGTGAAGCCGCCGGCCATGCAGATCAGCGCCGCGAGCAGCTCGCTCACGAGACGATCAGCTCGATTGCTATCGCGACCAGGAGGGCCGCGAAGAGCAGCGAGACCGCGCGTTGGGAGATCCGCTGCTGGACAGCGGTCCCGATCACGACCCCGATCACCGCGGGGATCGCGAGCAGCAGCGCCGTGAGGATGTGGACGTTGCCGTAGATCCCGCCCTGCGCGATCGCGCCGAGCAGGCCGATCAGGACGATCGCCGCCAGGCTGGTGCCGGTGGCGAGTCGCTCGCCGTAGCCGAACCAGAAGATCAGGAGGGGAACGATGACCGTCCCGCCGCCGACGCCGAAGAGGCCGCTGAATATTCCCGCCAGGGTGCCGATCGTGGCGAGCTTGAGAACGGGATGGGAAGGCAACGCCGGGTCCAGGGACATCGTGCCGCGATACTAGAGCCGTGTCTCCCGGAGCCGAGAGAGAGGAGGGCGGCGGGCGGCGGGCGGCGCTGGAGCGGTTGCGCGCCGATCCCGCGCGGACCGCGGTCCTCACCGACGTCGACGGCACGCTTGCGCCGATCGTCGAGCGGCCCGAGCAGGCGGCGGTGCCGCAACGGGCGAGCGAGCTGCTCGAGGCGCTGAGCGCTCGCTTCGGGCTGGTCGGCTGCATCTCGGGGCGCCAGGCGCTGGAGGCCCGCCGGCTGGTCGCCGTCGACGGCATCGCCTACGCCGGCAACCACGGGCTCGAACTGCTGCTTCCCGGCGAGCAGGCTCCGCGGCTCGACCCGGCGCTTGCCGGCCAGGAGCGCGGCGCCGCCGAGTTCGCCGCCGCGCTCGATCCCGCGGAGCTGACCTCGGTCGGCCTGCGACTCGAGGACAAGGGCCCGATCCAATCGCTGCACTGGCGCGGCGCCATAGACGAACGCGGCGCCGAGGCCCACGCCCACGAGGTCGCCGCCGCGGCGGGGCGGGCCAAGCTCGAACCGCACTGGGGGCGCAAGGTGCTGGAGCTGCGCCCGGTCGGTGGCGGTGGCAAGGATGCGGCGATCGCCGCGCTGCTTGCCACCGGCGGCGTCAGCGCTGCGATCTACGCCGGCGACGATCGCACCGACCTCGACGCCTTCCGCCGCCTGCGCGAGCTTCGCGGCGGCGGCGAGCTGGAGAGCGTCGTCTGCGTCGGGGTGATTTCCCGGGAGGCGCCGCCCGAGCTGGCCGAAGAGGCCGACCTGCTCGTCGACGGCCCGCCTGGCTGGCTGGCGATCCTCGAGACCCTGGCGGAATAGCGATATGCCCTACGCCGACCTGCTGCGAGTCACCGTCCTGCTCAGCGGCGCCGAGGCGACCGCGCTGGCGACGATCACCGCGATCGCGGTCAACCGCGACAACGACTCACGAACGCTTATCGTCGCCGCGGCGTGGTGGCTGATCGCCCTCGCGATCGGCTTCTACCTGGGCCGACCGTCCCGCGCCGCGGGCGTCCTTCGCAACACCCTCGCCGGCGCCCGCACCGCCACCTCCCTGCCACCGGAGACCCCGGCCAGGATCTCCTTCGGCCGTCTCTGGCCGGTGGCCGTGACCGCGATCGCGGCCGGAGTCCTCGGCGTCTTCTTCCCGGGCGTGGCGGCGATAGGCGCCGGCTACGCCCTGCTCATCTCCCTGGCCTGGCACTCCCGCGAGGCTGCGGTCCTCGCGATCGAGCAGCGCGACGGGGTCAAGTTCTACGTCGTCCCCAACTCCGCCATGCGCCCGATCCAGCTGGTCCGCACCCCGGGCCTGCGCACCGACAGGTCGCGCGCCTGAGTGGCATTCGCTCACAGGGGGTAGCGTGAACCCGGTGAACCGGAACCGCCGCTTCCTGATCCTGCTCGTCGGCCTTGCCTTCGCCTTGCCCCCGCCCGCGACGGCTGCAGCGCAGGAACGAACCGTCACCGTCCATGGCAGCGCAACCCAGAAGGTGCCGAACGACACCGCCTCCCTCGGGTTCTCCGTGAGCAAGGAGCGGAAGAGCAGGCAGGCAGCCCTAAGGGCCGCCGCTGCGGGCCTGCGCGCAGTGATCGCGGTGGTTCAAGCCACACCCGGAATCGGCCCAGGCGATGTGACCACCGGAGAAATCTCGGTGCGGAAAACGACCCGAGGCAAACGCGCGCTCTACCGGGCAGCCGAGGGAATCGGCGTCGTCCTGCACGAACCGTCGCGGGCTGGCGAACTCGTCAACGCCGCCGTTGCCGCCGGGGCAACCGGCACCCGAGGCCCGAATTTCTTCGCCGGCAACCCCGAACTCGCTTTCACCAACACCCTCCTCGCCGCCTTCGACCAAGCCAAAGCCAAGGCCGCAGCCCTGGCCACCCGGGCCGGCGCCACCCTGGGCCCAGCCATCACGATCGAAGAAGGCACGGAAGTGGCTCCGACCGAACGCACCGCCAAGGCCGGAGGTCCGGAGGCTGCGCCCGCTCCTCCCGTAAAGCCGGGCGCCTCCACGGTCACCGCCACGGTCCGCGTCGTCTTCGCCCTCGAGTAGCACTCGGCAGCCCTGCCCCCTACCGCTTACGCAGCTTCTTGAACTCCCCCCAGCTCCGAGCGTTCGCGACGTCGCCGGCAGTCAGCCACGCCCGCCGCGCGGTGGCCACCGCGTAGTCCATGTTGTTCAGCGTCTCGACCCCGTGCGCATCGGTGTTGAGCACGATCGTCACCCCGCCTTCGGCGGCGAGCCGGGCGTGATGCTCGGAGAGGTCGCGGCGATTCGGGTTGCCGTTGATCTCCAGCATCGTCCCGGTTCGCGCCGCCGCCTCGGCCACCGCCTCGACGTCGATCCCATAGGGCTCGCGCCGCCCGATCAGGCGCCCGGTCAGGTGGCCGATGCAGTCGACCAGCGGGTTCTCGATCGCCGCCAGCACCCGCGACGTCATCTCCTTCTCGGAGATCGCGAAGGAGGTGTGGACGCTGGCCACGACCCAGGCGAGCGCTTCGAGCAGGTCGTCGGGGTAATCGAGCCCACCGTCGAGGCCGATGTTGACCTCCGAGCCGGGGAGCAGGCGGAAGCCGCGCGCGCCCTTGTTCCAGGCCTCGATCTCGGCGATCCGCTCCCAGAGCCGCTCGGCGGTGACGTGATCGCCGAAGCCGTGGCTGGCCGAGTGGTCGGTGATAGCCATGTACTCATAGCCGCGTTCGCGGCCGGCCGCCGCCATCTCCTCCAGCGTGTTGCGGCCGTCGGAGAGGGTCGTGTGCGAGTGCAGGTCGCCGCGAATGTCGTCGAGCTCGACCAGCTCGGGCAGGCTGCCCTCGCGGGCGGCCTTCAGCTCCCCCCGGCCCTCGCGCAGCTCCGGCTCGATGTAGGCGTAGCCGAGGCGCTCGTAGACCGCCTCCTCGCCGGCGCAGCGCTCTACCTTGCCGCTCTCGACATCGGCGATGCCGTGCTCGGAGACGGACAGGCCGCGGCCCACCGCCTCTTCGCGCACCTGCAGGTTGTGGGCGGCCGAGCCGGTGAAGTGCTGGAGCAGGTTGCCGAACGCCTCCGGGGCGACGATCCGCAGGTCGACCGAGATCCCGTTCTGGGTCTGCGCTCGCACCCCGTTCGGCCCCGGTTTGCCAGCTGCGGCGATCAGCGGGCTGGCGACGAGGTGCTCGGCCACAGCCGTCGGCTCCTGCGCGGTCGCGATCAGGTCGATGTCCTTGCAAGTCTCGGCCCGGCGCCGCACCGAACCGGCCACCTCGACCCGATCGGCGCTGGGATGCTCGCGCAGCGCCGCCGCCAGCTCTTCGGCGATCGGACGAGCCATCGAGAGCAGCACCCGGCCCGATCCCTCGCCGGCGCCGCCGAGCCGCTCGAGCCCGGCGAGCACGTTTTCCTCGACCTTCGGGCCGAGCCCCTTCAGCGCACGGATGCGCTGCCCCTCCGCCGCCTCCCCGAGGTCGTCCAGGGTGGCCACGCCGAGCTCCTCGAAGAGCCGCCGCGCCGTCTTTGCCCCGACTCCGGGCACCCGCGTCACCTCAACCAGGGTCGGCGGGAACTTCGCCTTCAATTTCATCGCCGCGGGGATCTCGCCCGTCTCCAGCAGGGCGTCGATCTTCTCCGCCAGCGTCTTGCCAACCCCGGGCACCTCGGTGGCCCGCCCGGCAGCGGCGAGATCGGCGACGGAGACCGGGCTTTCGCGGATCGCCTTCGCCGCTGCGCCGTAGGCGAGCACCCTGTATTTGACCGCGCCGTCGAGCTCGTAGAGCACCCCCAGCTCGTCCAGGGCAGCGGCGATTTCGGCGTTGGTCACCCCTGCAAGCTAGCGAGGGGAAAGCGGCTCTTTAGCCCTCGCTCAGGTTCGCGGCTAGCATCGCCAGCGCAAATGGCCGCGAACAAGCACGAGCGAGGGCCCGCCTGGCTTGTCCTGCCCACCTACGAAGAGGCTGCGAACATCGAGCGGCTGGTCGAGCAGGCGCGGGCGAAGCTGCCCGCCAGCGCCCGCGTCCTGATCGTCGACGACAACTCCGCCGACGGGACGGGTGAGATCGCCGACCGCCTCTCCGCCGCCGACGACGCGGTCCAAGTCCTCCACCGGCCGGCGAAGGAAGGCCTCGGCCCCGCCTACATCGCCGGCTTCCGCCGCGCCCTGAAGGGTGGCGCCGGGCTGATCGTCGAGATGGACTCCGACTTCTCCCACCAGCCCGCCTACCTGCCGCGCCTGCTCGAGGCCACCAAGCGCGCCGACCTGGCAATCGGCTCGCGCTACGTGCCCGGCGGCGGCGTCGTCGACTGGGGACCGCTGAGGCGCGCGATCAGCCGCGGCGGCAGCGCCTACGCCCAGCGCGTTCTCGGCCTCGAGGTCCGTGACCTGACCGGCGGCTTCAAGTGCTTCCGCCGCGAGGTTCTGGAGGCGATCGACCTCGACTCGATCCGCTCGCGCGGCTACGCCTTCCAGGTCGAGATGACCTACCGCGCGATCGAGCTCGGCTTCGAGGTGACCGAGGTGCCGATCGTCTTCCGCGACCGCCAGGCCGGCTCGTCGAAGATGAGCCGCTCGATCGTCCTCGAGGCGATCTGGCAGGTGCCTCTTCTACGCTTTGGAAGACGAGCGCACCCTCGCTATACTTTCTGAAGTATTGAGCGCTGAACCTCGATCCCAGGAGACCGATTCCCAGTGACAGGCAAACTCCACGACGTGACCGACGCCACCTTCAAATCCGATGTGCTCGACGCCGACGGCCCCGTGCTCGTCGACTTCTGGGCTCCCTGGTGCGGCCCCTGCCGGGTCGTCCATCCGGTGCTCGAGGAGATGGAGACCGAGCGCGAGGACCTGAAAATCGTCAGCGTCAACGTCGACGAGAACCAGCAGACCGCCGCCCAGTACGAAGTCCTCTCGATCCCGACCCTGATCCTCTTCAAGGAGGGAGCGATCGCCAAGAAGGTGATTGGAGCGATGCCCAAGCGGCGCCTCGAGGCCGAGTTGGAGCCGGCGCTCGCCTAACTCGGCAGCGCGCACCCCGATGCCTTTCGTCCACGTCCACTGGTTCGAGGGCCGCAGCGACGAGCAGAAGGCGGAGATCGCCAAGCGGATCGAAGCGGCGCTGGTCGAAGTGGCCGGCGTCGCCCCGGATCACTGCTGGGTCAAGTTCTCCGACTCGAAGAAGACCGACTTCATCATCGGCGAGCCGGCCGAGGACTGAGCCGGCCCTGAGCACCGCCGTTCAGGCGGGCGCGACCACGCGCAGGCCGGCGGCAGCGCAGGCCGATGCCAGGCGCTCGTCGTAGGTGAGGACGGCGCCGATCCGCTCGCTCGAGGCCTGCGCCGTGGCGAGGTGAATGGCATCCAGGGAGCGCAGCTCGGGCGGGCCGATCCGTCCCGCGTCACGGCGGATCTCCGCCGTGAGCGGCAGCAGCACGACGGTGCGCAGCAACTCAGTGGCCTGCGCGACGGCGGTGCCGCCAACTCGCCGAGCGGCCCGAATGACCTCGACGGCAAAGATCTCGCTGGCCAGGACTCCGTCCCATTCCGAGTGGATGGCCGCGATCAACGCCTCGCTCTCGGGCTCGACCGAGAAGAGCTTGACGAAGGCCGATGTGTCGATGTAGGCGAACGGCTTGCGCATGCCGGCCTCAGACCCGATCTTCGCGAAGTTCCTGCAGGATCCGCGTGGCGCGATAGGGATCGTCGGGATCGACAGGGCCGAGGGGCCCAAGCCGGTCGAGAGCTTCGGCCATCGATTCCTTGGGCCACTCGATGCCTTCCCGCTCGAATTCCGCAATCACCCGCGCTGTCTCGTCGGGACGAAGGTCGCGCGCGCCGCGGAGGGCGAGCTCGCGGACGAGGCGCGACTCGGGGAGATCGCCGAGCTCGCGGCGGGCGGCGGCGATCGCCGCTGTCAGCTCGGGGTCGGTCGTCAAGGCTATGCGCCGGTGTTTGGTGGGCATAGCCGAGGAGTGTAGCACCGGCGGTGTAACAGCAACTCGGCGTGTATTCATGCCTGTATAAGGGTTGGGAGAGGAGGGTTCTCCCCCCTCGACTTCTCCTTCAGGCGCGTTTGACGGCGATGCGGAGCTCGGCGCCATCGATCTTTGCCGCGGCGCCGTCGACGCCGTCGTAGGCAACCGAGGTGGCGAGGACCTCGCCGGCTATGTAGGACTCGTGCTCGCGGGCCGCAGCGAGCAGCTCCTCGGCGCCACCGAGGCTGAGCTCGATCCGATCGGTGATCTCGAGGCCGGCGCCCTTGCGGGCTTCCTGGACGGCGTGGACGATCTCGCGGGCGAGGCCCTCGCGGCGCAGCTCGTCGTCGAGCTCGAGCTGCAGGGCGACTGCGTGACCCGCCTCGGCCTCGACCTCATAGCCCTCCAAGGGCTGCAGGGCAAGGCTGACCTCGTCGGGTCCGATCGCGTGCTCGTCGCCCTCGACGTTGATCCCGATCTCGCCCCCGTCGGCCATCGCCTTGGCGACGTGGAGGGAGTCGAGCGCTTCCACCGCGGCGGCGACCTGCGGCATCCGCTTGCCGAAGCGGGGGCCGAGCGAGCGGTAGTTGGGCTTGACCGCGTAGCTGACCAGGTCGGCCTCCTCGGAGACGAAGTCGAGCTCCTTGACGTTGAGCTCGGCGGTGACCAACCCGGCGCCGGCCAGGATCGCCTCGCGCTCGGCGTCGTTGGCGACGATCACGGCCCGCCGCAGCGGCTGGCGCATCTTCACCTTGGCCTGGGCGCGGGCGGTGCGGCCGAGCTCGACCGTGAGCCGCACCGCCTTCATCGCAGCCTCCAGCTCGGCGTCGGCGAGTGCCGCGTCGGGCTCGGGGAAGTCGCGCAGGTGGACCGAGTCAGGTTGCTTGCCCAGCTCTTCGCCCTCGCCGCCGGCGAGGTTGAGGTGGATCTCGTCGGCGAGGAAGGGAGTGAACGGGGCAAGCAGCGCAGCCGTCTCCAGCAGGCAATGGCGCAGGGTCGCGAAGGCGGCGCGATCGCCCTCCCAGAAGCGCCGGCGCGAGAGCCGCACGTACCAGTTGGAGAGCTCCTCGACGTACTCGCCAATCGCCCTGCCGGCCGCGGTGCAGTCGAAGTCGTCCATGCGCTCACGCACGGTCGCGACCGTCGCCTGCAGCCGCGAGAGCGCCCAGCGGTCGAGATCCTCCACCCCCTCGAGCTTGCTGACTTCGCCTTTCTTCGCCATATCCGCGAAGAAAGGCGAAGTCAGCGATTGATCGTCGAAGTCCCGGGGGTCGAGGTTCTCGGCGTTGGCGTAGAGGACCCAGAACGAGTAGGTGTTCCACAGGGTGAGGAGAAACTGGCGCACCGACTCGCCGACGGTGTCGACCGAGAAGCGGTAGCCCGACCAGGGCTGCTGCGCGGTCAGGTAGTACCAGCGGAAGGCGTCGGCGCCGTGGGCGGAGATCACGTCCCAGGGCTCGACCACGTTGCCCCTGCTCTTCGACATCTTCTGCCCTTCGGGGTCGAGGATCAAGCCGAGGCAGACGCAGTTGCGGTAGCTGGAGGCGTCGAAGAGAAGGGTCGACTCGGCGAGCAGCGTGTAGAACCAGCCGCGCGTCTGGTCGATCGCCTCGCAGATGAAGTCGGCCGGGAAGCGCTCCTCGAACTCGGCCTCGTTCTCGAACGGGTAGTGCAGCTGCGCGAACGGCATCGCGCCGCTGTCGTACCAGGTGTCGATCACCGAATCGACCCGGCGCATCTCACTTCCGCAGTCCTCGCACTCGACCGTGACCTCGTCGATGTAGGGGCGGTGCAGGTCCTCAGGAATCTCACCCTTGGAGCGCTCGCGCAGCTCGGCGACCGAGCCGGCGCAGAAATGACCATCGCAATCCTCACCGGTGCACTCCCAGATCGGCAACGGCGTGCCCCAGTATCGGTCGCGTGAGAGCGCCCAGTCGACGTTGTTCTCCAGCCATTTGCCGAAGCGACCGTCCTTGATGTGCTCAGGGCGCCAGCCGATCCCTTCGTTGTTGGCAAGCATGCGGTCACGGACCTGCGAGGTGGCGACGTACCAGCTCGACTTCGCGTAGTAGAGGAGCGGCGTGTCGCAGCGCCAGCAGTGCGGGTAGGCGTGCTCGTAGACCTGCTCGCGGAGGAGCAGGCCGCGCCGGTCGAGGTCGGCGATCAGCGCCCGGGTGACCTCGGGGTCCTTGACGAAGCCGCCCTCGAAGCCGATGACCCGATTGTCGAAGCGCCCTTCGAGACTGACCGGGTTGTAGAGGGTGCCGTGACTGGTCGGGTCGAAGATGCCGTTCTCCGCCGCCGCCCGGTAGTCGTCTTCGCCGAAAGCAGGAGCGATGTGGACGAGGCCGGTGCCGTCCTCGGTGGTGACGAAGCCGCCGGCGATCACCGGGAATCCACCGGGCTCGCGGTCGTTGAGATTGAAAACCGGGCCTTTGTAGCGACGACCGACCAGATCGTCGCCCTGCAAGCGCTCGACGATCTCGACCCCCTCGCCGAGCACCCGGTCGACCAGCGGCTCGGCCAGGATCAGGATCTCGCCGCCTACCTTCGCCTTTGCATAGGTGACCCCCGGCGCGACCGCAACGGCCTCGTTGCCCGGCAGCGTCCACGGTGTCGTCGTCCAGACCAGCAGCGACTCGCCGGTTTCGCTCCCGTCCTCGCTCAGCAGCGGGAAGCGCACATATATAGACGGGTCCTCGACGTCTTTGTAGCCGAGCGCCACCTCGTGGCTGGAGAGCGCCGTGCCGCAGCGCGGGCAGTAGGGCACGACCTTGTGGCCCTCGTAGAGGCGGCCGTCGTCCCAAAGCCGCTTCAGCGACCACCAGACCGACTCGATGTAGTCGTCGTCGAGGGTGACGTAGGGGTCGTCGAGGTCGATCCAGAAGCCGATCCGCTCGGTCAACCGGTTCCACTCCTCGACGTACTCGAAGACCGACTCGCGGCAGCGCGCGTTGAACCTGTCGATCCCGTACTCCTCGATCTCCTGCTTGGAGGCGATGCCGAGCTGCTTTTCGACCTCGATCTCGACCGGCAGGCCGTGGCAGTCCCAGCCCGCCTTGCGCGGCACCCGGTAGCCGCACATCGAGCGGTATCGCGGATAGACGTCCTTGAAGACGCGGGCGAGGACGTGGTGGGAGCCGGGCCGCCCGTTGGCCGTCGGCGGGCCCTCGTAGAAGCTCCAGATCTCCGCCCCCTCGCGCTGGGCGAGCGAACGGTGGAAGACGTCGCGCTCCCGCCAGCGCGCCAGAGCGCGCTCCTCCAATTCGGGGAAGGACTGCTTGGCGTCGACGGGACGGAAGCCGGGCATGGACGGGTGATTCTAGGAGTGGGTAGGCTCTCCGCCGCATGCCGCTCTACGACCTGAACGGAAAGGTGGCGCTGGTCACCGGCGCCGCGCGCGGGATCGGCTTCGAGACGGCGCGGCAACTGCACATGCGCGGCGCCTCTGTCGCGGTCGTCGATCTCGACGCCGGCGAGGCGGGCGAGGCAGCGGAGCGGATCGGCGAGCGGGCAATCGGGATCGCCACCGACGTCACCGACCACACCGCGGTCATGCAGGCCGTCGCCGTGACCGTCGAGCGCTTCGGCGGCCTCGATGTCGTGGTCGCCAACGCCGGCATCGCCCAGAAGAAGATGGCGACGGTGCGGGGGATCGGCGCCGAGGAGTGGGAGCGGGTCTTCGAGGTGGACATGCTCGGCGTCTGGCGCACGGTTCGCGCCGCGCTGCCGCAGATCGTCGAGCGCAAAGGCCACATCGTCGTCACCTCCTCCGTCTACGCCTTCGTCAACGGCGTCCTCAACAGCCCCTACGCGGTCGCCAAGTCCGGGGTCGAGTCGCTGGGCCGCTCGCTGCGGGCCGAGCTGATGCCGCTGGGCGCCAGCGCCAGCGTCGCCTACTTCGGCTGGGTCGACACCAAGCTGGTCCAGGACGCCTTCGCCAACAACGGCGACCGCATGCAGCAGAACCTTCCGAACTTCCTCAAAAGACGGATTCAGCCCTCGGAGGCCGGCGCCGCAGTGGTGAGTGGAATCGAAGCGCGCGCCCCGCGCATCTTCGCGCCGAAATGGTGGCGCTACGTCTCCGCCCTGCGCGGCGTCCTCAACCCGCTGCTCGACCGCCGTTTCGAAAACGACGCCGCGATGACGGCGACGATCCGCGAAGTAGAGGCCGAAGCCGACGAGCAGGGCGCGGCGGCGGTCACAGCGGCAAAAGTCTGATGCCTTTCTGAACCCCTGGGTTCAGAAAGGCATCGAGCTTTTCAGCGAGCCAGGCGCTCCAGCAGGATGAGAACCGACTCGTAGTCTGCGCCGGTGGCGCGGCCGAGGCCGATCTCGCAGGTGCGGTTGCTGGAGAGATAGGCGTCGAATTGGCGGCCAGCGAGCTCTTCGGCCTGGGGGCGGGTCGCCGCAGCGGTCAGCTCGGGGTGGGAGATGCCGCGGTCGCCGGCGAAGCCGCAGCAGGTCGACGAGGGAGCGACGTAGACGTCGTCGGCCAGGGCCGTCGCGACAGCCCGCAGGCGCGGCGCCAGGCCCATCTGGCGGGTGGCGCAGGTCGGATGGACGGTGGCGGAATTGACTTTGGAGCCGATCTCGAGCTTCGGCAGCAGCCGGTCGTGCGCCCAAGCGACCGAGTCGAGGATCTCCAGCTTGGCGAGCCGCTCGGCGTTTTCCTCGCTCAGCACTCCCTCGCCGGGTTCGCTGATTCCCTGTGTGCAGGAGGCGGCATCGATCACGACCGGCAGCGTCCCCTCGCCGCTCCAGGCCCAGAGGCGGGCGACCATCTCGTTCGCCTTGTGGCGGTGGGCGTCGCCGAAGCCCTTCGAGCTCCAGGGCAGGCCGCAGCAGCTGCCGACCACGTCTTGCGGGATCCAGACCGGCAGCCCAGCACGCCGCGAAACCTCGACCAGCGCCTCAACCAGCGGCCGACGGGCCGAAAAAACCACTCCCGCTGTTCTTTTAGGCCCGTCGGCGGGGGTGGGGCCGAAGATGCGGTTGGTGCAGGAGGGGACGTAGACGGCGGCGGCGCCTTCGCGTGTCGTTGCCGGCAGGCCGCTGGGCGCCGGCCCGGGCAGGCCCTTGCCACGTTTGGTCCGCCGCGCAAGAGGGCCACCGAGCTGCAGTCCGAGGCGCGATGCCTTCTCGACCAGGCGCCAGCGCTTCGCCGTTGCCAGCGCCGCCCGCTCCGCGCGTGGCGTGTGACGCTCGGCGCGCAGCTCCTTGACCAGCTTGCCGGTGTCGATTCCTACCGGGCAGGCAAGCCGGCAGGAGCCATCCGCGGCACAGGTCTCCAGCGAGTCGTACTCGTACTCCTCGAGCAGGGCGCGCTGCACCGGCGAGCCGGCTGGCTGGCGGGCCATCTCGCGGCGCAGGACGATCCGCTGGCGCGGCGTCGTGGTCAGGTTGCGGCTCGGGCAGACTGGCTCGCAGAAGCCGCACTCGACGCAGGCGTTTGCCGACTCCTCGATCGACGGCGTCGTTTTGAGGTTGCGCAGGTGGACGCCGGGGTCGCGGTTGAGCACCACGCCGGGGTTGAGGACGCCGTCGGGATCGGCCAGCTCCTTCACTCGCCACATCAGCCCGGTCGCCTTCCTGCCCCACTCCCTCTCCACATACGGGGCCATGTTGATCCCGGTCCCGTGCTCGGCCTTGAGCGAGCCGTCGTACTTGCCGACGATCAGCTCGACCAGCTTCGCCATGAAGGCCTCGTAGCGCTCCAGGTCCTCCTGCTTGGCGAAGTCAGGGGTGAGCATGAAGTGCAGGTTCCCGGCCGAGGCGTGGCCGGCGACGCCGGGCAGGAAGCCGTGCTCGCCCAGCAGGGCCTGCAGGTCGCGGGCGCCCTCGGCGATCCGCTCCGGCGGCACGCAGACGTCCTCGACGATCAGCGCGGTGCCGGGCAGGCGCAGACGGCCGATCAGGCCGTGCAGACCCTCGCGCACACGCCAGGCCAGCTCGATCTCCTCCGCCTCGCGTGTGAAATCGATCGGCCGGATCGTCTCGTGGCCGGCGAAGATCTCGGCGGCGCGGGTTACGCAAGCGTCCAGCTCCCCGTCGGTCCCGGCCCCGAACTCGACCAGGAGCACAGCCGATTCCGGCGGCAGCTCCTTCCACTCCTGCGGCGCCCCGACCATGTTCCAGGCGGCGGTTATCAGCGCCGGGGCGACCATCAGCTCGACCGCGGTGGCACCGCTCTCGACCAGGTCGCGGACCGGCGCAATCGCCTCGTCGATGCCGGGGAAGTGAACCCAGGCGGTGGTCGTGTGGGCCGGCTGTGGCACGGTCTCGAAGACGGCCTCGGCGACGAAGGCGAGCGTGCCCTCCGAGCCGACCACCAGGCGGCGGAAGATCTCCAGCGGCTCTTCGGCGTCGAGGAAGGCGCAGAGCCGGTAGCCGGTCGTGTTCTTGATCGCGAACTTGCGACGGATGCGCTCGCTCAGCTCGGCATCGGCGCGGATCTCATCGCGGATCGCAGCGAGGCCCGCAGCCAGCTCCGGCTCCGCCGCTGCAAAGCGCTCTCCCGCGCCGGGGGCGGCGGTGTCGATCGTCGTGCCCGAGGCGAGCACCAGGGTCATCGAGCGCACGGTCGAGTAGGAGTCCTTGCTGACCCCGCAGCGCATCCCGCCCGAGTTGTTGGCGATCACGCCGCCGACGCAGGCGATGTCGGTGCTGGCCGGGTCGGGGCCGAGCTTGCGGCCGTGCGGCGCCAGCACCCGGTTGACGTGGCCGAGCACGGCGCCCGGCTTGGCCCGGGCAAGCGCCCCGCCGTCCTCGACCGCCACGCCGCCGAAGTGGCGGCGCGCGTCGACGAGGATGCCCTCGCCCTGGCCCTGGCCGTTGAGGCTGGTGCCGCCGGCGCGGAAGGTGACTGGGGTGCCGCTGCGGCGGCCGTAGGCGAGGACCTTGGCGACGTCGTCGGCGTCGTGCGCCATCACCACCGCCTGCGGGAAGAGCCGGTAGGGGCTGGCGTCGGAGGCGTAGCGGACGATGTCGCCGGCGCGGGCGAGGACCCGGTCGGCGCCGAGCAACCGCTCGAGCTCACCGCGCAGCGGCTGCGCGACGCCCCCGGCAATCTCGTCCGGAGCGCGGTCCGCCGCCGGCTCAGAGGGCGGCGGCGCGAGCTTTTGCTCCAGCAGCGCCATCGTCGTCGCTAGAAGAGGGACATCCCCGGCGTCACCGGGACTTCGACAAGTTCGGGCTGCGAGGAGGCCAGCGCCTTCGCGAGGGCGCCTCGCACTTCGTCACGATCCTCGACCCGGTGCGCCGTCACTCCGTAGCCCTCGGCGACGGCGGCGACGTCGAGCTTCGGCAAATCGAGCCCGGGCGCCCCCTGCACCCCCTCGACCTCGGCGAACCACTTGAGGATCCCGTACTCCTCGTTGCGCACGACCAGGAAGGTGACCGGCGCCCTGTAGGCGACGGCGCTCCAGAAGGCGCTGACCGCGTACTGAACCGAGCCCTCGCCGATCACGCAGACCACCGGGCGGTCGGGCTGGGCGATCTGCACGCCGACCGAGGCGGCGAGGCCGAAGCCGAGGCCGCCGCCCGCCGCGAAGTAGTAGCTGCCGGGACGCGAGAGGCGCATCTGGTTGCGCAGGGCCAGGGTGCTGGTCGGCGACTCGAGCACGACGATGCCGTCCTCGGGGAAGACCTCCGCGAGGGCGGAGTGCACGGTCGAGGGGTTGAGCGGGTCGCTGGGCGGGATTTCCTGCGGGCCGGGGTTCGGCTCCGGCGCCGGGCGCGTCGACTCGGGCAGGTCGGCGAGCAGTGCCGCCAGGGTCAGCTTCACGTCGGCGACCAGAGCGTCTCCCATCGGCGCCCGCGCCGCCTCGTCGGGGTCGCTGGTGATCGCGACCAGCTTCGCCCCCTCGGGCAGCAGCGGTCCGGGGATGTAGGGGTAGTAGGGGAAGACCGAGCTGCCGACGACGAGGATCAGGTCGTGGCCCTCGAGGGTCTGGCCGACCGGGCCGATCGCCGGCGGCAGCACGCCGCGGAAGTTCGGGTGGCTCTCGGGGAAGCCCAGCTGGCCGCCGCCGGTGGCCGGCGTCGCCCAGACCGGCAGGCGCTGGCGCTCGGCGAGGGCGACGGCATCGTCCCAGGCGCCCGAGGCGTCGATGTCGGGGCCGGCGACCATCACCGGGTTGGTCGCGCCGTCGAGCCGATCGGCCAGGACCCGAACCGCTGCGGGGTCGGCGGCGGCGCGGCCGTCGACGCGGCGGGAGATCGCCTCGCGGGCGTCGGCCTCGTCGACCTCGGCGTACCAGTCGTCCATCGGCAGCGAGACGAAGACCGGGCCCTTCGGCGGCAGGCCGGCGAGGTGGGCGCCGCGGGCGAGGGCGAGCGGCACGTCCTCGGCCCGGGCCGGCTCGTAGGCCCACTTGACCAGCGGGTGCGGCATCCGGATCGCGTCGCGGTTAGTCAGGTTCGCCTGCAGGGTGATCTGCGCCCGCGCCTGCTGCCCTGCCGTGATCAGCAACGGCGAGTGGTTGGCCTGGGCGTTGAAGATCGCCCCCATCGCGTTGCCGACTCCGGGGGCGGTGTGCAGGTTGACAACGGTGGTCTGGCCGGAGGCCTGGGCATAGCCGTCGGCCATTCCGACCACGACCGCCTCCTGCAGGCCCAGCACGTAGCGAAAGTCGGACGGGAAATCGGCCAGCATCGGCAGCTCGGTCGAGCCCGGGTTGCCGAACATCGTCGTCGTCCCGTGGGCGCGGAAAAGATCGAAGCTGGCCTCTCGAACGGTCGGCATCCCGGGCGCAACCCTAGATGAGTTGCTGTTCTCAAGGAAACACCCGGCAGGACCGATGAATAGACCCATGGCGCCAGCGGCCGAAAAGATGAGCCGTGCCCTTCTAGGGCTAGCGGCTGTGCTGGCGATCTGCCTTCTGGCGGCGAACTCGGCCGAGGCCGGGCCGCCCGTAACCCGCATCATCCACACAAGCGGGGAAATCGTCCCGATCCCGGCCGCGGTCCCGCACGAAGAAGGCGACATGGTCGACAGCCGCATCGTCGGCGACCTGCGCTGGATCGCCGCCCGCTTCCCGATCTACGTCACCGACGGCTACTCCGGCCCGCTGCCCAACGGCGAACACGTCGGCTGCGACAACTGTCACGTCAATGGCTCCGACCACTACAACGGGCTCGCCGTCGACGTGGTCCCCCTGCATGGCACAAGCGGCAAATGCGACGCCAGCTGGGCCGGGATCACACGGCTCGCCGAATGGGCCGAGCCGGTCCAGAACCAGCCGGTGGCGCCGTTTCGCTGGGTCGGCTACGAAGGCGACGCCGGCCACGGCTGTGGCAACCACCTCCACCTCTCCTGGAACCACGCCCCCGCCGCCCGCTACCAGCTCGCCGAATGGGTCGAAGTCTTCCAAACGGGCGACCCCGCCCCGCGTTCGCCTCGCCACCCCCGCGCCGACGCCAAGCCCGAGCCGCCGGCCGGCCCCGCCGGGGGCATGTCGACGGTCCGCTCCGGCGGCCTCTCCACTCACGGCGACTGACGCCCCGCCGCAACCGCGGCCATAGGATGCCTCGCCGATGCGAACCGCGCTCGTGATCCTCGCCGCGGCCGTGGCGATCCTCGCCGCGGCGGGCTGCGGCGAACCGAGCGGGATCTCCCCGATCGCCTGCCGGGAAGGGAGGGGCGCCTACCTGAAAGCCCTCGGCGACGCGCCGGGGTCGGTGAAGGTGCGGGGCGAGACGCCGATCAGCGACTGCCTGGTCGAGAGCCAGAAGGCGGGCGACCTCGCGACCGTCGGCACCGCGATGGTGGCGGCGGCGACCAAGCTCAACGCCGAGGCACGGGCCGAACCCGGCGGCGCTGCCAACCTGCAGCTCGGCTACCTGCTCGGCGCGGCGCAACGCGGCGCCGACCGCACCGACGGCATCCATGCCGAGCTGATCCGGCGCCTCTCCGCGGCCGCCCGCTACAGCCCCGACAACCGCGCCCTCTCGCCGGCCTTCGCGCATGCCTATCGCGAAGGCTTCGACGCGGGCGAAGCCCGTGGCTGAATACGCTGAAGGGACAACGACTTCGATGGAGGCATGGACGTGACTGAGCAGCTCTGGGGTGGCGAGACCACCAAGGCCGTCGACAACTTTCCGGTTTCGGGCGAGCGCGTTCCGGTCCCGGTCGTCCGCTGGCTGGGCCGGCTGAAGGCCGCCGCGGCGCTGGTCAACGGCGAGCTGGGCGGGCTCGACCAGGCCCTGGCCGAGCGGATCGCCTCGGCAGGGGATGCCGTCGCCGCGGGAGAACACGACGACCAGTTCCCGATCGACGTCTTCCAGACCGGCTCCGGCACCTCCTCGAACATGAACGCCAACGAGGTGCTCGCCAACCTCGCCGGCGAGGGCGCTCACCCCAACGACCACGTCAACATGGGCCAGTCCTCCAACGACGTCTTCCCCTCCGCCGTGCACCTGGCGGCGCTGGGCGAGGTCACGCACGACCTGCTGCCGGCGATGGGGGGGCTGGAGGCGGCTCTGGAGGCCAAGGCGGAGCAGTTCGCCGACGTGGTCAAGGCCGGGCGCACCCACCTGATGGACGCGGTCCCGGTCACGCTCGGCCAGGAGTTCGGCGGTTACGCGGCGCAGGTGCGGCTCGGCGTGCAGCGGGTCGAGGCGACGCTGCGGCGGGTCGGCCAGATCCCGCTCGGCGGCACCGCGACCGGCACCGGCCTCAACACCCACCCCGAGTTCGCCGTCAAGGTGCGCGAGAAGCTCGCCGGCGAGACCGGCCTCGACATCTCCGCGCCGCTCGACCCCTTCGAGGCGCAGGGCAACCGCGACGCCCTGGTCGAGCTCTCGGGCGCGCTCAAGGTCTATGCGGTCTCGCTCAACAAGATCGCCAACGACCTGGCGCTGATGGGCTCGGGCCCGCGCGCCGGCCTCGCCGAGCTGCGCCTGCCGGAGCTGCAGAAGGGCTCCTCGATCATGCCGGGCAAGGTCAACCCGGTGATTCCCGAGGTGGTGATCCAGGTCGCCGCCCAGGTGATCGGCAACGACAGCGCGATCACCGTCGCCGGCAGCCAGGGCCAGCTCGAGCTCAACGTGCGGGTGCCGCTGATCGCCCGCAACCTGCTCGACTCGATCAAGCTGCTCGCCTCCGCCTCGCGCCTGCTGGACGAGAAGTGCGTGGCCGGAATCGAGGCCAACGAGGAGATGACGACGCGCCACGCCGAGGCGACCCTGGCCACGGCCACGGCGCTCAACCCGCACATCGGCTACGACCGCGCCGCCGACATCGTCAAGACGGCAGCGGAGTCAGGCCGCTCCCTGCGCGAGGTCGCCCTCGAGCAGGGAGTCGAGCCTTCCGTGCTTGAGCAAGCTTTGGACCATCGCCGCATGGCGAGACCGCACGAGTAGCGTCCAGAGGAGGGCGGTTGCCCTTCCCCGGAGGCCGTTGCGCAGCAGATCGCTTCAGGCAGCTCGGGTTGTGGTCTCCAAGCCTCCGGGGAAGGGCAACCGCCCTCCGTCACACGTCTACCGCTAGCCCTGCAGGGTTACGAAGCGCTCCTCGGTCAGCTCTTGGACAGCGAAGGCGGGGCCCTCGCGGGTGTTGCCGGAGTCCTTGACGCCGCCGTAGGGCATCTGGTCGGCGCGGAAGGTGGGGACCTCGTTGATCAACACCCCGCCGAATTCGAGGGTCCGGGCGGCCTCCAGGGCTCGCCCGACATCGCGGGTGAAGACGCCGGCCTGGAGGCCGAACTTCGAGTCGTTGGCCATCCGCAGCGCCTCGCCGAAGTCGGCGTAACGGTCGATCGTCGCGACCGGGCCGAAGATCTCCTCGCACCAGACCTTCGCCTCGCGCGGCGGCGAGCCGAGCAGGGTCGGGGCGAGGCAACGGCCCTCGTCGACCAACTCGCCGCCGGCGAGCAGCTCGGCCCCGGCTGCGACCGCCTCCTCGATCCAGTCCTTGACCCGGTCGCGATCGCCGCCGGTGATCAGCGGCCCGACATCGGTCTCGGGATCGAGCGGGTCCCCCACCTTGAGCTTCTCGATCTTTGCGACGAGGCGCTCGGTAAACGCGTCGGCGACGTCCTCCTGGACGAGCACCCGCTGGATCGAGATGCAGCTCTGGCCGGCGTGCGAGAAGGCGTGGACCTGCGCCTTGTCTGCGGCCGCCTCCCAGTCGCCGTCAGAATGGACGATCAGCGGCGCGTTGGAGCCGAGCTCGAGGTTGACCTTCTTGTGCGGGACGCGGCTGCGGATCCCCCAGCCGACGCCGGCCGAGCCGGTGAAGCTGAGGGCGCGGGTCAGCTCGTGCTCGACGATCGCGTTGCCGACCTCCGAGCCGGGCCCCGGAATGACGCTGAGCCAGCCCTCGGGCAGCCCCGCCTCCTGCAGCACCGCGGCCAGCCTCAGCGCCGAGATCGGCGTCTGTCCGGCCGGCTTGAGCACGACCGCGTTGCCGGCGGCGATCGCCGGGCCGAGCTTGTGGGCGACCAGGTTGAGCGGGAAGTTGAAGGGGCTGATCGCGCCGACCACCCCATAGGGGACGCGCAGCATCACGCCGAGCTTGCCGGCGCCGGGCGGCGAGGCCTCCATCGGCACCGTGCCGCCGGTCAGCTTGCGCGCCTCGGTCGCCGAGAAGGTCAGCGTGTCGACGCAGCGGGCGGCCTCGACCCGGGCCGTCTTCAGCGGCTTGCCCGCCTCGGCGGCGATAGCCAGGGCCAGGTCCTCGACCCGCTCGCCGACCAGCTCGGCGGCGCGGTCGAGCACGGCGGCGCGCTCATGCTGGGGGAAGTCGGCCGACTCGAAGGCCGCCTGGGCGGCTATCGCGGCGCGGTCGACGAGCGCGGCATCGCCTTCGGCGACCCGGCCGACGAGGGTCCCGTCGTAGGGGCTCTCGACCTCGCCCCACTTGCCGGTCTCTAGCCACTTGCCGGCGGCGAGAAGCTTGTGATCGACCGCCTGCACCGTCTGCGTTGCCATGCCTGGAGCTCCTTTGCTGGGCCTGCGCTGGTCGAATTCAGCCTAGAGCAGGCCGCGACTCGCCCAAGGCGAATCTGTTGACCCGAGAGATGCGTGCCACCCGGCGCACAGCCCTGCGAGTCCTTCTCGCCGCCACCCTGGCGGTCCTCACCCTCGCGCCGGCAGCCGGCGCGAGCGTCTCCTGGCTGGTCAAGGGCCACGGCTTCGGCCACGGCGTCGGGATGAGCCAATACGGCGCCTACGGCTACGCAAGGCACGGCAAGGGCTATCGCTTCATCCTCGCCCACTACTACTCCGGAACGACGATCGGGCAGGTGGCGGGGACGCGGATCGTCCGCGTCCTGCTCGACATCTCCGGCGGCGACGTCGGCTTCAGCGACGCCACCAGCGCCTGCGGCCAGGCCCTCGACCCGAGCCGCAGCTACGAGGCCCACCGCGACGGCTCCGGCGTCAAGCTGCGCAGCTCCTCCGGCCGGCCGCTGGCCACCTGCGGCCGCACCCTGCGCGCCGCCGGCAACGGGCGGGTCGCGATCGCCGGCGCCGGCGCCTACCGCGGCGCGCTCGAGGTCGTGCCCACCGACAGCGACGCCGGCTCGCTCAACGTCGTCGACGCGCTGCCCGTCGACCAGTACGTGAAGGGAGTGATCCCCAACGAGTCGCCGCCCTCCTGGCCGCAGGCGGAGCTGCGGGCCCAGGCGGTGGCGGCGCGCTCCTTCGCCCTCACCGCCACCGTCGGCGGCAACGGCTTCGACCTCTACGACGACACCCGCAGCCAGGTCTACGAGGGGCTTGAAAGCGAGACGTCCTCGACCAACGAAGCGGCGGACGCGACCAAGGGGCAGGTCGTCATGTACGGGGGCAAGATCGCCGAGACCTACTTCTCAGCCTGCTCGGGGGGCCACACGGAGAGCGTCCAGAACGTCTTCTTCGGCCCACCTGTCCCCTATCTCGTCGGCGTCCCGGACCCCTACGACTACTACTGCCCGCTGCACAGCTGGACGCTCAAATTCTCCGGCCCCGAAATCAGCGCCAAGCTCGGTGGCTACCTCGACGGCCAGCTGAAGCGGGTCGTCGTAACCCAGCGCGGCGCCTCGCCCCGGATCATCTGGGCGAGGCTCTACGGAACGGCCGGCGTGACCAAGGTCCGCGGCGATGAGCTGGAGTCCGCGCTGGGCGCCTACAGCGACTGGATGGACTTCGTCAAGGTGGTCAACGGCAAAGTCGCCGGCGGTGGGGAAGCCGAAGAAGGCGCAAAGACGGGAGAAGGCGGGCCCGCCGGGGGAGCCCAGACGGGCTAGCCATCCGCGTACGGTTGAACCGGAATTCCGTGGTCTGTCTCTCTCATCCCAAACTCGTAGGCGGCACCAGCGTTGAGGGTTAGCTTGCGAGAGGAGACAGCCGGGCGTTCGACCGTCAGCTCGAGGTCGGAGACCGAGCAGTTGACCGTGTGGTGCTCGGGGCCCTTGGGGTCGGCATAGACCCAGCCGACGAAGTCCTTCTTCGGGGCGGAGACGCGACCGCGGACGACGATGTCCTTGCCGGGCAGGGTGAACTCACAGGCGGTCGGCGAAGGCTCGATCGAGGCGGAGCCGATCTTGCCGAAGCCGCCGAGGCGGTGGGCCTCGCCGTCGAGGACGATCATCCCGGAGGGCAGCCACGGGGTCGTGCGGCGGCCGATCTTGACCCGGGCGGCACCGGCGTCGAAGTAGGCGTTGGGCGAATCGGCGAAGCCCGTCCCCTCGAGCCAGACCCAGCGCTCGGCGTGCTCGCTGCCCCAGTTGTGGCCGATCATCCCCGGCCAGCCGTCGAGCGCGATCTCCTCGCCGTCGATCTCCAGCCGGCCGCTGAAGCGCGCGTCCGGGTACGGGGCGACGAACTTGGTTTTGGGAACCGGCGCCTCGTAGAGCCAGTCCGCCGGCAGGTACTTGCATGGCTCCGCGTCGCCGGCGAAGGTCAGCTGCCAGGAGGCGCTCAGCGCCTCGGTCTCTATCGAGCCGGTCGCCTTGCCGGGGCCGATCTCGACATTGTCCACGCGGATCCACGAGCCGGCCGGCGCCGACAGCTGGGCCGTCGGCACGGTCACCTTGGTGGCCCGCGGACCGTCGGCCTGACGATCGAAGAGGACGAACCAGATCGAGGCGTTGGGCTCGGCCCCGGGGCGCTTGTGCACGGTGTGGCGGATCCAGATCCCCTGGCCGCCGCCAGGGCGGCAGGCCTTGATGTAGAAGCTCTCGTAGTGGCCGGCCTTCGCGGCAACCTTTGGAAAGCGCCCGCCTTCGTGCATGCAGCAACCCTAGAGCGCGGAAGCCGAGTCGGGTTAAACCTTGATCGTGATCACGTCACCGTCGCGGACGACGTAGTCGCGGCCCTCGATGCGCAGCAGCCCCTTGTCGCGCGCAGGGGCGTAGCCGCCGCACTCGACCAGCTCCTGCCAGCCGATCGCTTCGGCCTTGACGAAGGCGTCCTGGATCTCGGTGTGGATCGTGCCCGCCGCCTCCCAGGCAGTCGCGCCGCGAGCCAGCGGACGGGCGACCGCCTCCTTGTCCTCGCCAGCGGTGAAGAAGGTGATCAGGTCGAGCAGGTCGTAGGCGGCGCGGACGAGGCGCGCCAGGCCGGAGCCCTCGACTCCGTAGGACTCGCGCATCTCCTCGGCTTCGGCCGGGTCGAGCTCGGCCAGCTCGCCCTCGATCCGGGCGCTGACCGCGACCACGCCGGCGCCGACAGCCGCCGAGTGAGCGCTGACCGCCTCGGGCGCCTCGGCGTCGCCCTCGTCGACGTTGGCGACGTAGAGGATCGGCTTCGAGGTCAGCGCCTGCAGGTTGCGGGGGCCGTCGGCGGCTGCGTCCGGGACCGGGATCGAGCGGGCCGGCTTGCCTTCGGCCAGCGCCGCGACCACCTTCTCCAGCCAGTCGCGCTCGGCGATCGCCTCGGCGTCGCCGGTCTTCGCCCCCTTGCCGACCCGGTGCAGCCGGCGCTCGGCCTGCTCGTAGTCGGAGAGCACCAGCTCGGTCTCGATCGTCTCGATATCGGCAAGCGGATCGACCCGACCGTCGGGGTGCGGGACGCCGGAGTCGGCGTGGCAGCGAACGACGTGGCAGATCGCGTCGGTCTCGCGGATCGAGGCGAGGAACTGATTGCCGAGCCCCTCCCCTTCGGAGGCGCCCTTGACCAGGCCGGCGATGTCGTGGAAGGCGATCGTCGCCGGTTCCAGCTTCGAGCTGCGGACCGTCTCGGCGACGCGCTCGAGCCGCTCGTCGGGGACCTGGGCGATCGCCACGTTGGGCTCGATCGTCGTGAACGGATAATCGCCGGTCTGCGCCCCGCCGCTGGTCAGCGCGTTGAAGAGGGTCGACTTGCCCGCGTTGGGCAGCCCGACGATCCCGACCTTCATCGACAGGGCCTCATAGCGAGAGCGGCACGATCAAGCCCAGGGCGATGCCGAGCACGGCACCGGCAAGGACATCGGACGGGTAGTGCATGCCCAGGTAGGGACGGCCGAGCGAGAGGGCGAAGGCGAGGACGAAGGCGAGGGCGCCGAGCGAATCGACCCGGGTCATCGCGGTAGCCACGGCGAACGAAGAGGTCGCGTGCGCCGAGGGAAAGCTGAGAGAGCTGGGCGCCCCGCCCAGCGGCGGCAGCCCCTCCAAGACCGGTCGCGGCCGCTTGACGATCAGCTTGATCACGTAGTTGACCGCAATAGCGATCGGGGCCAACAGAGCGCAGATGAACCATGCTTCGCCATTCGAGTCGGTGGCAGCCAGAACGACAAGGCAAAGCACAACCCAGATGCCTCCGTTGTTCCCAGCCTTCCCCAACGACTTCGCAGCTCTCTCTATTCCAGGCGAGTGCCCGCGCGTCCGCATGACTCGAAGCAGCTTGAGGTCGGCGCTCTCCATCGCCGGGGCAGGATAATCCGGGTTCGATGCCGTCGGTTCCCGGCTACACCCACACGCCTGGCCACCACTGTGGCTCAACCGCCCTGCGCAACCTCCTCCGCTTCCAAGGCGTCGAGATCAGCGAGGAGATGGCGTTCGGGCTGGGAGCCGGCGCCTGCTTCTACTACGTGGCCCTCGAGGACGCCTCGCCGGCGCGCTGGTTCAACGGCCGCGCCGCGCGTTTGGAGGAGAACTTCGACGAGCTGACCGGTGCGGCACTCGAGCTGCGCACCTTCGAGGCCGGCGACGGCGACGCCTGGGAGGCGGCGCGGGCGGAGGTCGACGCCGGCCAGCCGGTGCTGTTGCTCACCGACCTCTACTACCTCGACCACTACGGCAACTCGGCCCACTTCCCCGGCCATGCCGTGGTCCTGGCCGGTTACGACGAGCAGTTCGCACACCTCTCCGACACCGGCTTCGAGGAGCTGCAGACAACAACCCGGCTTGAAGATCTCGACCGAGCGCGCCACAGCAGCCACCCTGCCTACCCCCTCGCCGGCCACATGTTCACCGCCTCGGGCGCAGTCAGCCAGGCGCAGCTGCGCGACGCGATCCCGGCCGCGATCGAGCGCGCCGCCAAGGCGATGGTCGAATCCGAGTTCGGCGAGTTCTCCGGCCTCGGCGCCGTCGACCGCCTCGCCGAGGAGGCCGGCAACTGGCCCGAGGCCACCGAGGACTGGCAATGGTGCGCCCGCTTCGGCTATCAGGTGATCGAGCGTCGCGGCACCGGCGGCGGCGCCTTCCGCCTCATGTACTCGCGCTTCCTCGACGAGGCCGGCCGGCAGGAGGCCCCGCTCGCCGCTGAGGCGGCAGCCCGCTGGACCGACCTCGCCGGCGCCTTCCACGCCGCCAGCGAACACGACGATCCCGACCCTGGCCTCTGGCGCGAGATCGATGCCGCGGCCCATCGGGTCGCCGAGGCCGAGAACAACCTCTGGACCGCCCTCGCCTGATCCGTGGCCGAGGGCGACACGATCCTGCGGGCAGCAAGACGGATCGCCGCGGCAATCGGCGGCGAGCAGGTGGAGGTCAGCGCCCCAAACCCCCGTGGACGCGCGAGCGGAGTACAGCGACTGGACGGCAGGACGCTCGGCTCGGCCGAAGCGCGAGGCAAGCACCTGCTGCTCCATTTCGACGACCTGGTCCTCCATAGCCACCTCGGCATGCACGGCTCCTGGCACGTCTACCCCCGCGGCCGCGCCTGGCGCGAGCCGGCGCGAGCCGCTTGGGTCGCACTCGAGGGGCCGGACTCAGAAGCGGTCCAGTTCGGCGGCCCCACGCTGCGGGTCATCACGACCTCAGCGCTGCGCCGCGATCCCGTCCTGTCCCGCCTCGGCCCCGACATCCTCGCCGCGGACTTCGACGCCGAGGTCGTCAGTCGCTCGCTTCGAGCCGACCGGCGCCGAACCCTCGGCGACGCCCTGCTCGACCAAACCCTGGTCGCCGGCATCGGCAACATCTTCAAGAGCGAGTCCTGCTTCGCGGCTCGCCTGGATCCCTGGCAGCCAATTGCCGGCTTGTCCGACGACCAACTCCAGATCGTCATCCAGGCCGCTCACGACTTGATGCAGGACGCCGTCAAGCACGGCCGACGCGCCCAGGCCGTATACCGCCGAGCCGGCCGGCCCTGCCCAACCTGCGGCACCTCAATCCGCTCCCGTGGCCAAGGCGACGCCAACCGCGCCACCTACTGGTGCCCAAGGTGCCAAGCCACGTCACCCACAGGTTGATCGCGGGATTGTCGTTGGGCGCCACGGGTAGCTGAAGCCCGTGGCTTGGTGGACGACAAAGCGCATCTGGAAACGGGTCCCGTGGAGCGTGGTCTGGACCGTCTCCGTCTGGCTCGTCCGGAAAGGCCGCGATCGAGCCACAGCCAACCTGACCAAGGGGGAACAGCAGGAGCTTCTGCGTCTAGTAAAGAAGTCGAAGGGGCGCCCCGCCGCCCTGCCCCAGCGAGACAGGACCCGTCTGAAGAACATCGCCGGCAAAGCGATTCGCGGCTAAGCGGCGGAGAGCCGGGCGAAGAAACCGAGCCAGTTGCCAGAGTGGTCTTGCCAGGCTAGGCCGGCTTCGGCGGCTCGGCTCCTGAGCGCGGATTGGGTGGTGAAGTGGGGGTCGCCAAACAGCTCCCCCACGACGAGGCGGCCGTTGGGCTTGAGGACTCGGGCGATCTGGCGCAGGGCGGCTACCGGGTCGGGGATCTCGCCGAGGACCGCGGTCAGGACCACTGCGTCCATCGAGTCGTCCTCGTAGGGAAGGGCCGTCGCGTCGCCCTGGGTGGGGATCACGTTGGTCAGGCCTCGCTCTGTGGCGCGGGCGATCGTGTGGTCGAGGAACTCCTGCTGGAGGTCGAAGATCTCGATCTTGCCCTCCGAGCCCACCCAGCCGGCCATGTCGAGGGTGTAGTAGCCGACGCCGGGACCGATCTCGAGGATCCGCTCACCCGGCTCTGGCCGCAGCACAGAGCGGAGGCGATCCCGGGTGATGATCGGGTGCGGCGCTTCGACCCAGAAGCGCTGGCCGTATGGACAGGCCGAAGGGTTCTTGCGCCACCAGAGCGCCGCGCCGACGACTGCAGCTCCAATTAGGCCGATTGCCGCCCTAATTCTCATTGCTCAGGCGGCGCGTGACCAAGCAGTTCAAGGACGCAGGGAGCGTGGCGTGCCCTGCGCGCGAGCGACCGAGGACGCCGAAATGCGCCGGTCACGCGCCGCCTGAGAAGCCGACCCGGTGCTCGCCCGAGTCGATTCTCAAGAAGGAGACCTTGCCGAGGTAGACGGCCATGGTCCCGTCCTCCGTCTTGACGTCGTGCCAACCGCCCTTCTCGAGCTGCTCGCGAAGGTCCTTCAGCTCGTCGTCGGTGAGCCTCACCGAGACGACCTGGCCGCCCTCGAAGCCGATCTCAACTCGCTGCGCTTCAGCCATCAGTGCCTCCTACGGGTTCGACGATCTCGATCAGCACGCGCCCGGTCGAGCGCGGCTCCAGAAAGGCGACGCGGCAGCCGCCGATGCCGACCCGCGCCTCGGAGTCGACCAGCTCGATCCCGGTCGCCGCGATCCGCTCCAGGGTCGTGTCGATGTCCTCGACCGCGTAGGCGACGTGATGGAGGCCGGCGCCGCGCTTGGCGAGGAACTTGCCGACGGGGGTGTCGGGACCGAGCGGCGCCATCAGCTCGACGTGCCCCTCGCCGACGTTCAGCAGCGCCGCCTCGACCCCCTGCTCCTCGACGGTTTCGCGCAGGCCCAGCTCCATCTCGAAGCTCTTTTCGTAAAGATCGATGCCCGCGTCGATGTCCTCCACGGCGATGCCTATGTGGTCGATCCGTCCGAACACGAAGCGGCAGTCTATGCGGCGTTCTCGGCCCGGAGGATCTCGGCCAGCGCCGCGACGCCGACCTCGAGCTGCTGCGGCGTCGGCTCCTTGGTCGCGATCAGGCGCTGGATCTCACGGCCCGGCGCGTGGAAGGCCTCGGCGAGCGGATCGCCGTGGTGTCGGTCGCTCCAGGCGAACATCTCGACCGCGATCGAGGCGCCGGCGAGGCCGACGACGGCGCGGGTCGCCGGGCCGGGCCGATCGACCAGGCGCTCGAGCAGAACCGTGCCGCCGGCTGAGAGCAGCATCATCGGCGCCAGCAGGTTGGAGCCGCAACGGTCGTGCTCCTTGGGCACGCCGGCCGGATCGTCGACCCCCTGCTCATAGGCGGCGATCGCCTTGTGCTCGACCCCGTGGTATGCGGCGAGGTCGCGGTCGAGCAGGGCGACGATGGCGGGCGCGGCGCCGATCGCCTGCACCGCCCCCTCGCGCAGCGCCGAGCTGCCGAAGCGTTTGCGCAGCGCCGCGGTGGCGAGCAGCGACCCCCCGATCGCGGCAACGACCCGCCAGTCCTCGAAGGGAAGCCGCGCCGCCGGCATTCGCCGCCGCACCATTGGCAGCACCGCCAGCGCCTCAGCCAATTTCAGCGGCCCGCGCAGACCAGGCAGCCGCGCCGCCAGGCCAGGCGCAAGCTGTGGTTTGGGCTCGGCAGCAACTTCGACCGAGCCGTCAGGTCGCCGTACGGCCGCAGCCCATTGCGTTGGCCCGTGAATCAAGAGTCCGTTGCGCAGCGCCATCCCACCGAGTCGCAGGCGCTGCTCGTCCGAAGCCATGCACGGACGATAGAGGAGGCGGGAAGCGGCCCCAACACGCGGCGATGGCGCCATCGCAGGCGCCGTCACCGTTCCCCCCTGATTCCCATTTAGGTCCCCGCCGGAGGCCCCCAGTCCAGGCCTCCGGCGGGTGTGTCGGCTCTCCCTGGCTCTAGCTTGGAAAGCCGCTCTTTAAAACACGGACGCTCAAAGAAGTTGCGGTTGCATCAATCGCCGCGGAACTTCTTTCGGAGAGCTTCGAGGCGCCGTCCAAGCTCGGCCTCAAAGCCGCGATCGGTGGGCGTGTAGAAACGTCGACCCTCGAGTCCTTCGGGAAGCAACTGCTGATCGCTCACGCCACCCGGCTCGTCGTGCGCGTAGCGGTACCCCTCGCCGCGGCCGAGCGACTTGGCGCCGGGGTAGTGAGCGTCTCGCAGATAGTCGGGCGGCGTCTTGGCGCCGTGCTCGCGCACCTCGGCCCGGGCCGAGGCGAGCGCCTTGTAGGAAGCGTTGGACTTCGGCGCCAGCGCCAGATGGACGGCTGCCTGGGCGAGGTTGAGCGCGCACTCGGGCAGGCCGACCCGATCGACGGCCCGCGCCGCGGCGTCAGCGACGAGCAGGGCCTGCGGGTCGGCGTTGCCGATGTCCTCGGAGGCGAGGATTACCATGCGCCGGGCGATGAAGCGAGGGTCCTCGCCGCCCTCCAGCATCACCGCGAGGTAGTAGAGCGAGGCATCGACATCGGAGCCGCGAGTCGCCTTGATCCAGGCCGAGACGAAGTCGTAGTGACGGTCGCCCTGGCGGTCGTAGTCGAGCGCCTTGCGCTGCAGGGCGTCCTCGATTGCGGCTACATCGACGGTCGCGCCGCGGGCGCGCTCGGCCGCCCGCTCCAGCCCCGCGAGCGCCACTCGCGCATCGCCGCCGCTGCGCTTCGCAAGCATCGACAGCGCCGCGTCCTCGACCGGCGGCGGATCGGCCAGCCCACGCTCGGGGTCGGAAAGAGCGCGGCGCAGCAGCTCTTCGACTTGCCCCGCCTCCAGCGGCAGCAGCTCATAGACCTGACAGCGCGAGAGCAGCGCCGAGTTGACCTCGAAGTAGGGGTTCTCAGTAGTAGCCCCGATCAACGTCAACAGCCCTTCCTCAACCGCCGGCAGCAGCGCATCCTGCTGCGCCTTGTTGAAGCGATGGATCTCATCGAGAAAGAGCACCGTCGGCCGCCCACTCCCCCGCCGCCGCTCCCGAGCCCGCTCGATGACCGCCCGAATCTCGGCCCGCCCCGCATTGACCGCCGACTCCTCCTCGAAAGCCCCCTCGGCCCCCACGGCGGCGATCCGAGCCAGCGTCGTCTTCCCTGCCCCGGGTGGCCCGTACAAGATCGAGCTATGCGGATGCCCGCTTTCGATCGCCGTCCTCAGCGCGGAGCCTGACGCAAGCACGTGCTCCTGTCCCACAAGCTCGTCAAGGCTCCGCGGCCGCATCCGCACCGCCAGAGGAGCATCCATAGCTGGAACCTCAGGCTTTGTGGGTTCGCCTGTATCGAATAGCCGGTCTGCCACCACGGCCCAGTATGAGGGGATCTACACTCAGCCAATGGAGATCGCCACGCAGTCCCCCCCGGCCCAGTCAACCCTTGAGTCATTCAACCCCGCCACCGGCGACCTCGTCGGCTCGGTAGCGACGATCACCCCCGACCAGGTCCAAGCAGTGGTAGACGACGTAGCCCGCATCCAGCCCGCCTGGGCGGAGCTGTCACCGCAGGACCGCGCCCGCTACATGAAGCGCGCCGCCGACGCCCTGCTCGACGACATCGACGAGATCGCCGAGCTGCTGGTTGCGGAGCAGGGCAAGCCGCGCGCCGAGGCCTACACGATGGAGCTGCTGCCGACGATCGACGCCCTGCACTGGTGCGCCAAGGCCGGGCCGAAGATCCTCGCCGACGAGAAGGTGCCGATGCGCCAGGCCTTCACGCTGAGCAAGAAAGCGCACTTCTCCTACGAGCCAATCGGCGTCGTCGGCGTGATCGCCCCCTGGAACTACCCCTGGTCGATCCCCTTCGGCGAGGTCGCAATTGCGCTGATGGCGGGCAACGGCGTCGTCCTCAAGCCGGCCAGCCTGACGCCGCTGCTGGGCGAGGCGATCCGCCGCGTCTTCGAGAAGGGCGGCCTGCCCGAGGGCCTGATCCGGGTCGTCCACGGCGGCGGCGCGGTCGGCGACGCGCTGGCCCGCTCCAGCGTCGGCAAGGTCTTCTTCACCGGCTCGGTCGAGGTCGGCCGCAAGGTCGGCGAGGTCTGCGCCAAGAGCTTGAAGGGCTCAGTGCTGGAGCTCGGCGGCAAGGACCCGATGATCGTCTGCGCCGACGCGGATCTGCCGAACGCGATCTCTGGCGCCGTCTGGGGCGGCTTCGCCAACGCCGGCCAAACCTGCTCGGGGATCGAGCGCGTCTACGTGATGCGCGAGGTCGCCGAGCGCTTTGTCGAGGGCGTCGCCCGCGAGGCCGAGAAGCTGCGCCTCGGCGACCCGATCCAGTGGGAGACCGAGATCGGCCCGATGACCTCCGACGGCCAGTACGAGATCGTCGTCGACCTGATCGTCGACGCAGAGGCCGCCGGCGCGACCAAGCTCTGCGGCGGCCCGACCGACGTCGCCGGCCTTTCCGGCAAATTCGTCGCCCCCACCGTCCTCACCGGCGTCACCCACGAGATGCGGATCATGCAGGAGGAGATCTTCGGCCCGGTGCTGCCGATCGTCGTCGTCGACTCCGAGCAGGAGGCGATCGACCTCGCCAACGACTCCGAGTTCGGCCTCGGCGCCTCGGTCTGGACCAAGGACCATCAGAAGGGCGAGCGGATCGCGCGGCGGATCGAATCGGGCATGGTCTGGATCAACGACCACTCATTCAGCCACGGCGCCTGCCAGTGCGCCTGGGGCGGCGTCAAGGACTCCGGCGTCGGCCGCTCGCACTCCAAATTCGGCTTCTACGAGTGCGTCAACGTCAAGATGAACGCCTGGGAGCCGGGGATGACCCGCGATTTCTGGTGGCATCCCTACGACCGCACCCTGGGCGAAGCGGTGCAGGCTTCAGCGAAGCTGCTCTACGGCAAGGGCGCGGTGCGCAGCAAAGCGCTGCGCGAGGGAGCCGGCCCTCTTCTCAAGATAGGGCAACGCACCTTGCGCAAGCGCAGCGGCTGATCGAGACCGCGATTGCCCGTCCTCAGCACGGGGTAATTGCGGACTCGCGGTTCAGGACGCGACGAGCTGCTCGAGCTCGAATACGGCGCCGGCAGCGTCCAGCTCGCGGATGCGGTCGTAGTCGGCTTTGAGCCGCTCGCGCTCTGGGTCGACCAGGTAGATGATCCCCGGGCAGGAGAAGAGGTCGACGGTGCGTTTGAGCCGGTCGCCCGGGCCGAGCATCGAGATCGAGCCGGCGAAGGACGGCAGCGCCTCGATCTCGCGCATCCCGACGTCAGTGACGATCCGTCCCTCGTGCTGGGAGATCAACATCACGCAGTAGGCACCCGCTGCCAGCTCATAGGGCCGCGCGGCGCGGCGCGGCACAGAGGTCGGATCAAGGTAAGCCTCGGCGGTCAGCGTCTGGTGGCTCGGGGTGCAGCGGTCGACGACCTCGTCGGGAACCGAGCCGTGCATGCGCGCCCCCGACTCGACCAGGACCGGCCCGGTCTCGGTCAGCATCACCTCGGTGTGGGCGGGGCCGTAGCGGATCCCGAGCGCGTCGAGCACCGCTTCGACGTAGGGGACGACCTGATCCTGCTGGGGGCCGTGGCGGGGCAACAGCTCCTCGTAGTCGTAGACGAAGTTGGCGCCGGCGCGAAGCTTGTTGTCCCGCCAGACCTCGGAGACATGGTGGGCGCCGTCCCAGCTGATCGAGTTGACGAAGAGCTGGGTGCCCTGAAGCAACTCCTGGACGAGCAGCTCCTCGTTGGCGCCGTGCAGTGCGTTGGGCCGTCCCAGGATCGCCGCAAAGGCGGCCTCTATCGCTGCCGCGTCATGGCAGATGCTGACGCCGTCGGTGCCGGCGCTGTCGAGCGGTTTGACCACCACCGGGGCGCCACCCCGCACC
Organism: Solirubrobacterales bacterium; assembly: GCA_036496625.1. Classification (GTDB taxonomy): domain Bacteria; phylum Actinomycetota; class Thermoleophilia; order Solirubrobacterales; family 70-9; genus VRUE01. The sequence continues at coordinate 122,156 of DASXKW010000053.1, forward strand.
GCCGCCCAGGCGACTGCCTCGGCCGCGTCGGCGGTCTTCAGCGCCTCGGCCGTGCGCAGGCCGGCGCCGCGCAGCGCCTCGGACATCGCGTTCTTGTCCCGCCGCGCCCGGCTCAGCTCGCTGCCGTTGGAAGGCAGCCCGAGCCGCTCGCTGAGCGCGTCGGCCAGCGGCACCCCTGGCTCGGCGCCGACTACGACGAAGGCCGGGTCGTGGGTGACGAGCCGTGCCGCCGTCGCCTCCAGGTCGCCTTCATGGACGACGTTCTCGACGAAGTCGCCGGCGCGAAAGGCGCGCGCGTAGAACTCGGGCAGCCGCGGGCTGCTCTGCACATGGACGACGGGCAGGCCAGCCGCGGCAAAGCGTGGCGCCAACCGCGCCCCGGTCGAGTAGGCGTCAACCACAACCGCCGCCCCGCCGGTGAAACGTTTTTTCGTTGCATTACCCCGAAAATGCGTTTCACCGTGGGAGTTCATGCCGTGGCGACGAGGACGAGGCGGTCCTCGGGGCGCTTTCGGCCGGCGGCGAAGTTGCCGTAGCGCTCGACGTCGTGGAAGCCCGCTTCCACCGCCATCCGTTCGAGGTCGTCCGCCTCGTACATGCGGATCCGCGAGTCGACCACGTCGTCGCCGTAGACGTAGCGGACGTGAAGCATCCCGGTGGAGAAGTCGACGTCGAGGGTTTCGGCAACGCCGTTGGTCTCGCGCTCGACCAGGCCCTCGTCGGTCTTGAGACGGTGGCGCGAGCGCTCCAGATCGGAGAGCTCCATCGCCATCTTGCCGCCGGGGCGCAATGCGTCGTGGTAGGCGCGCAGCATCGCTTCGTCCTCGGCCACGGTGGCCCCGAACCCGAAGCTCGAAGAGAGGCTGACCAGGCCGTCGAAGCCGCGCAGCTCCTCCGCCAGCGGCCGCATCAGGTCGGCGACGACGTAGGTCGGGCCGGGGTGCTCGCGCCGTGCTTCGGCGATCGCGATCCGCGAGATGTCGACCCCGACCGCGTCGATCCCATGCTCGGCCAGGGCGGCGACGAAGCGGCCGAGGCCGCAGCCCGCATCGAGCACCCGGTCCCCGGGCATGAGGCCGAGCAGCTCGATCGCCAGCGGGGCCTCTTCCTCGCTTGCGTCGTAGCGGCCGAGCCGCTCGGCGACTCGCATGTAGGCGGGTCCGTAGGTGTCTACCTCGTTCAGCAGGGGGGGTGGATCGCTCATGAAACTCAAAGCGTACCGCGAGCAAACCAAAGCCCGCGCCGATCGCCAGCGGTCGATCTCGGTCGCCCGCGGGGGCGCCCCACCGCACGGCGGCGCGGACGTTCACAATCCCCCGGTGGAGCCCGGCCAGGCGACAGACGAACCGGCGCTCAGCCTCGCCGGGCTGCGCCGCGACTACGGCGAGCGGACGGCGCTCGACGGCGTCGGCTTTGAGCTGGCGCAGGGCAAGACGCTGCTGGTGCTGGGGCCCAACGGGGCCGGCAAGACGACGCTGCTGCGCATCCTCGCGACGCTGCTGCGCCCCAGCGGAGGCGAGGTGCGGGCGCTCGGCTGCCAGATCCCGTCCGAAACTTGGAAGCTGCGCGGGAGAATCGGCTTCCTCGGCCATGAGCCGCTGCTCTACCGCGACCTCAGCGGGCGCGAGAACCTGCGCTTCCACGCCCGCCTGCACGGCATGCGAGGAGAGGCCGCCGAGGAGCGGATCGATGGGCTGCTCGCAGCCGTCGCGATCGAGCGCCGCGCCGAGGAGCGGATCGCCGAGCTCTCGGCCGGAATGCGCCAGCGCCTGGCGATCTGCCGCTGCGTCCTGCACGAGCCGGGGCTGCTGCTGCTCGACGAGCCCGACTCCAACCTCGACGCCGAGGGACGTGAGCTGGCGCGAGCTCTGATCGGCCCCAGCGAGGGGCGCACCCGCGTCATCGTCAGCCACGACCCCGAGCGCTTCGAAGCCGAGGCCGATCAGGTGCTGCGGCTCGAGGCGGGCGGGCGGGCGGTCACCGCGTGACACCGTCCCGGCTCGCCTTCGCCACGATCCTCGCCAAGGACCTGCGAGCGGAGCTGCGCACCCTGCAGTCGCTGCCGGCGATGGCGCTCTTCGCCATCACCACATTCGTCATCTTCCGCTTCGGCCTCGACCGCACCAGCCTCTCCGGCAGCCTCGCCGCAGGGGTGCTCTGGGCGACCCTGCTCTTCGCCGCCCTGCTCGGGGTCAACCGCCTCTTCGTCGCCGAGCGCGAGGAGGGCGGCTTCGACGCGATCCGCCTCGCCCCGATCGACCGCAGCGCCCTCTTCGCCGCCAAGGCGACGGCGCTCTTCACGTACCTGCTGGTGCTGGAGCTGGTCGTCGTCCCGATCTTCGCCCTCTTCTTCCTCGGCTCCGCCGCGGCGCTGCCGCCGCTCCTCGCCGTCCTCCTCCTCGCCGACCTCGGCCTCGCCGCCACCGGAACGCTGATCTCCTCGATGGCGGTCCACTCACGCGCCCGCGACCTGCTCGGCCCGCTCGTCCTGCTGCCCCTCGTGGTGCCGCTGATGATCGCCGCCACCGGCGCCAGCCAGCCACTGCTTGCCGTGGGCGGACCCGGTTACCACCGCTTCGGGACCTGGCTGGCGGTGCTCTCCCTATACGATCTGATCTTCCTCTTGGTCGGCTACGCGGTCTTCGACTTCCTCCTGGAGGACTGAGGCGCCAGCCGCTCCGCACCGCCCAAAAACGCATGTACGGCAAAGGACTGAGACCACTCTCGATTGCGACCGTCGTAGCGATCCTCGCTGCCTTCACGCTGGTCTTCTTCTACGCGCCGCTCGACGGCGACCAAGGCTTCATCCAGAAGATCTTCTACCTGCACGTGCCGCTGGCGATCACGGCGCTGGTCGGCTTCATCGTCGGCGGCGTCTTCGCGGTCCTGCACCTGCGCAGCGGCAACCGCAAGTGGGACGCCTACTCCTACGTCTCGATCCACATGTCGGTGATCTTCGGGGTCGCGGTCCTGATCACCGGCTCGATCTGGGCCAAGGCATCCTGGGGGCACTGGTGGGTCTGGGACGAGCCCACCCTGGTCAGCTTTCTGATCGTCTTCCTGATGTACGCGACCTACTACCCATTCCGCTACGCGATCGAGGACCCCGAGCGCCAGGGGCGCTACGCCTCGGTCTTCGCCGTCACCGCCGGCGCCTTCGTGCCGCTCAACTTCATCGCCGTGCGGATGTCGCAGAGCCTCGTCCATCCGCGCGTCTTCGCCACCGCCAACGGCGGCCTTCCCGGCTCGATGATGCTCACCTTCCTCGTCTGCCTGACCGCGATCGCGCTGCTCTGGTTGACCCTGGTCAAGTTCGAGCTGACCGCGAAGAGCGCCTCCGGCCAGATCAAGCGGCTGCGCCGGGCTCTCGACGCTCCGGCGACCGGCGCCGCCTCCCGCGTCGCCCCGGAGGTGAGCTAGATGGCCCTGCTGCCGCTCGCCGACGCCCCGGCGATTCCGCTCGGCGAAGCCGGCAAGTACGTCGCCGCCGCCTACATCGTCTTCCTCGCCCTGCTCATCGTCTACGTCGCGATCATGGCGGCGAAACTGCAGCGGATGGAGCGGGAGCTGCGCGAGCTCGCCGGCTTCGCCGAGAGCCGGGCAAACGGCGAGGCGGCCGCAACCGATCGCGAGAAGGTCAGCGCCGATGTCTGAGCTCTTGGCGCTCGGCGTCTCCCACAAGACCGCCCCGCTCGACCTGCGCGAGCGGCTCTCGCTGACCGAGGGTCGCGCGGTCGGGGCGCTGCGCGAGCTGACCGATGCCGCCGGCATCCACGAGGCGGCGGCGATCTCGACCTGCAACCGCACCGAGCTCTACCTCGTCGTCTCCGACCCGGTCGAGGCCGAGTCGACCGCTCTCGGAATCCTCACTCGCCAGGCCGAGATCCGTCCCACCGAGCTGCTCGGCCACCTCTACTCGCTGCGCTCCGGCGAGGCCGTCCGCCACCTCTTCCGCGTCACTGCCGGGCTCGACTCGATGATCGTCGGCGAGGCCGAGATCCAGGGTCAGGTCAAGCGCGCCTACGAGCTGGCCCTGATCGAGGGCGGCACCGGGCCGATCCTCAACCGCCTCTTCCGCGGCGCCCTCGCCGCCGGGGGCCGCGCCCGTGACGAGACCGGGATCAGCGAGAAGAACGTCTCGATTCCGTCGGTCGCGGTCGAGCTGGCGCGGCGCACCCTCGGCGACCTGGCCGACCGCCGCGTGCTCGTGATCGGCGCCGGCGAGACGGCTGAGCTGGTCGCCCGCGCCCTGGTCCGCCGCGGCGTCGCCACCGTCTTCGTCGCCAACCGCCACTACGACCGCGCGATCGGACTGGCCGAGCGCTTCGAGGGCAACGCGGTCCGCTTCGAGGAGCTGCCCGAGCAGCTCGAGGTGGCCGACATCGTCGTCTCGGCGACCAACTCGCCGCACCACATCGTCGAGCGCGACGGCCTCGCCGAGGTGATGGCGACGCGCGAGGGGCGGCCGCTGCTGCTGGTCGACATCGCCGTGCCGCGAGACATCGAGCCGGCCTGCCGCGAGCTCGCCGGGGTCAGCCTGCACGACATCGACGACGTACAGCGGATAGTCGCCCGCAATGCCGGCGGCCGCGAGGCCGAGGCGCGACGGGCCGAGCGCATCCTCGAGGCCGAGCAGGACCGCTTCGAGCGCTGGCTGGCCTCGCTCGAGGTGGTTCCGACAATCGCAGCGCTGCGCGAGCGCGGCGACGAGGTCGTGCGCCGTGTGCTGGCCGAGAACGACGGCCGTTGGGCGAGCCTCGGCGAGGCCGACCGCGGACGGCTCGAGACGATGGCGAAGGCGATCGCCTCCCGCCTCCTCCACGAGCCGACGCTGCGGATGAAGCGCGCGGCCGGCAACGAGGAGGCCTACCTCCATGTCAGCGCCCTGCGCGAGCTGTTCGGGCTGCACGTCGAGACTGAGCCGGAGGCCGACGAGGGCACTTCGAACGTGACCGAGTTGCGCCGAGCCGATCCCGGCAGGGGCTCCGCTTAACCTTTTCGAGTCGCGTCTGCGGCTACCGACGATGGCTGGCGGCGAAAAAGCACAAGACGCTTCACCCCTACCGGGATCGGCTCGGCACGCGCGCTGATGCTTCGGATTGCCACGCGCGGCAGCAAGCTTGCGTTGGCTCAGGCTGGCCAGGTTGCCGAGATGCTTGGAGGAGCCGAATTGGTTGAGGTTTCTTCGGATGGAGAGGTTGGGGACAAGGCGCGCTTCGTGCGCGGGGTCGAGCGGGCGCTGCTCGATGGCGAGGCCGAGATCGGCGTCCACTCCGCCAAGGACCTGCCGGCGGAGCTGACCGAAGGCCTGGCCCTTGCCTCGGTGCCCTGCCGCGAGGATCCGCGCGATGCCTGGGTTGGCGCCGGCACCTCGCTTGGCGACGTTCCCGAGGGCGCGAGGGTCGGCACCGCCAGCCTGCGGCGCCGCGCCCAGATCCTCGCTGCCCGGCCCGACCTCCAGGTGGGCGAGGTGCACGGCAACGTCGACACGCGCCTGCGCAAGCTCGCCGATGGAGAGCACGACGCGATCGTCCTCGCGGTCGCAGGCCTTCGGCGGCTCGGCCGGGCCGATGAGATCGCCTTCGCGATCCCGACGGAGTCGATGACCCCGGCAGGCGGCCAAGGCTCGCTGGTGCTGCAGATTCGCGACGGGGACGAGGCCGCTCTGCGGGCCGTCGACCCGATCGTCGACGAAGCATCGCTGCGCGAGCTGACCGCCGAGCGCACCGTCGTCTCCCTGCTGGGCGCGACCTGCAACAGCCCGCTCGGCGTACACGCAAAGGTCGATGCTGCTGCTTCGCAGATGCGGATGGACGCCTTCGTCGGCCTGCCCGACGGCAGCGAGTGGCTGCGCGACCGCGTCGAAGGCGACCCAACCGAACCGACGCTCCTCGGCGCCGAGCTCGCCAAGCGCCTCATCGACACCGGCGCCCGCGAAATCCTCGACCGGGCGGAGGAGTGGAGCAGGCGTGTGTGAGCTTGACATTCATATAGATGGTCAACCTCACACACCCCCCCAGGGAGTGGTCTCATGAGGGCGCGCAAGGGGATCGTCTATCTGGTCGGCGCCGGGCCGGGGGATCCGGGGCTGATGACGGCACGGGCATTGGAGCTGATCTCTTCTGCGAACGCGATCTTCCACGACAGGCTGATCCCTCCTGGCGCTCTCGACGGAGCCCGCTCCGACGCCGAGCTGATCTACGTCGGCAAGACACCCGACAAGCCCTCGGTTCGGCAGGAGGAGATCGGCGAGCGGCTGATCGAGGCGGCGCGGGCGGGCAAGAGCGTGGTGCGTCTCAAGGGCGGCGACCCGTTCGTCTTCGGCCGCGGCGGCGAGGAGGGCGAAGCGCTGCGCGCCGCCGGGATCGAGTTCGAGGTCGTGCCTGGAATCACCGCCGGAGTCGCCGCCACCGCCTACGCCGGCATTCCGGTCACCCACCGCGACGATGCCTCCGCCGTCGCCTTCGTCACCGGCCATGAGGACCCCGAGAAGGAGGAGAGCGCGCTCGACTGGGGGGCGCTGGCCCGCTTCCCCGGCACCCTCGTCTTCTACATGGGCGTCAAGCGCCTGGCCGCCAACGCGGCCGCGCTGATCGAGGCTGGACGAAGTGGAGAGGAGCCGGCCGCGGCGATCGAACGCGGCACGATGGACCGGCAGCGCACCGTCGTCGCAACGCTCGGGACGCTCGCCGGCGAGGTCGAGCGCGAGAACGTCGTCGCTCCCGCCCTGATCGTGGTCGGACGCGTGGTCGAGCGCCGCGAATCGCTGGCCTGGCTCGAGCGCCGGCCCCTCTACGGCCGGCGCGTCGTCGTCACCCGCGCCCGCGCCCAGGCGAGCGGCCTCGCCGCCACCCTGCGCGACCTCGGCGCCGAGGTCGTCGAGCTGCCGGCGATCCGAATCGAGCCGAGGATCGAGGTCGACGAGGTTCGCCAGGCGGTCGCCGCGATCGGCGACTACTCACTGATCTGCCTGACCAGCCCAAACGGGGTGCGGCTGCTCTTCGAGGCGCTGCGCAAGGCCGGCCTCGACGCGCGCGCCCTGGCCAACGCCACCGTCGCGGCAATCGGCCCGGGCACCGCGCGCGCCCTGGCCCGTCACGGCATTAGCGCTGACATCGTTCCCGAGCGCTTCGTCGCCGAGTCGCTGGTCGAAGCACTTGATGAGATCGAGGTCGCAGGCAAGCGCGTCCTCGTCGCCCGCCCCGCCGACGCCCGCGACGTCATCCCCGAGCGCCTCAGCGACCGCGGCGCCGAGGTCGACGTCGTCCCCCTCTATGAGACCGTGCGCGAGGAGCCGAGCCCCGAGGCGGTGGAGGCCGCCCAGAGCGCCGACTACGTCACCTTCACCTCGTCATCGACGGTGCGCAACCTGACCGAGGCCCTCGGCGATCGCTTCCCGAGCGCGGCGCGGATCGTCTCGATCGGCCCCGTCACCAGCGACGCCGCCCGAACCGCCGGCCTCGAGGTCCACGTAGAAGCCGAGCGCCACGACGTCGACGGCCTCCTCGCCGCATTGCTCGCCGACACTGACCGCTGATTGAGTTTGTACTTTCTCGCCCCATCGGCGAAAAACACAAACTCAGCGTTTGAAATGACGTTCGGGGCGCCCCACCGCCACTACTGCGTTACCGATTCGACCAATACCCGCGCTCGTGAGCTTGCCGCAGCCGGCGCTCCCGGCGGCACCGTGGTCACCGCTCGCGAACAGACCGCTGGGCGGGGCCGCGTTGGCCGGGTCTGGACGGCGCCCGAGGGAAAGGCGCTGCTCTACTCGGCGATCCTGCGCCCGCTCGACGAGCGCCACCTGCTGCTGCCGATCTCTGTCCCGCTCGCCGTCTGCGCCGCCGCCGAGGCGCTGCGTCCCGGCGCCGAGTGCGCGGTCAAGTGGCCGAACGACGTCTGGCTCGACGGGCGCAAGCTGGCCGGCATCCTGATCGAGGCGCGCCCACAGGACGCCTGGGCGGTAATCGGGGTCGGCCTCAACCTCTCGATCGAGCCGCAGGAGTTCCCCGCCGACCTGCGCCAGCCGGCGACCTCCCTCGGCGGCGGCGTCACGCCTGAAGAGGCCCGGCGCGCGCTCGACGCACAGCTCTCCGGCTGGGCCTGCGCGGAGGACAACGAGGTCCTCGCAGAGTGGCGCCGGCGCGACGTCCTGCGCGGCCGCGAGGTCGCCTGGGAGGACGGCTCAGGCGTCGCCGACGGCATCGACGACCGCGGCAACCTCGTCGTCATCGCCCCCGGCGGGGACCGGATCAGCCTCGGCGCCGGTGAGGTCCAGCTGCGCCTCTGAGCCTGACTCGACCTCGGCGCCGTTCTCCTTGGCGCCCTCGGCCTTCGCCTTGTCGGCCCTCGATCTGCCTTTCCGTTTGGCCCTGACTTTGCCCTGGCCCTCGCCCTTCTCGCCTTTGCGCTTGCCGCGCTTGCGCCGCTTGCCGCCCTTGGGGAAGTTGCGCAGCAACTCGCGGGCGATCGCCGAAGGCTTGCGGGCCATCCGCATGCGGGCGCCGCGCAGCACCTCTTCGCCCTCCGGCGTGTGCGAGACCGCGCCGGCCAGCAGCGCCACTGCGAGGCGACGATCCTGTTTGCGGGCGGCATGGACCAGCCGGCGCGCGTTGCGCCCGTGGGCGCGGCCCGAGGAGTTGACCAGCAGGCCGAGCAGCCGCTTCGTCTCCGGCCAGCGCTGCGCCGCATACTCTTCGTGCAGGTCGCGGGTGTAGGAGGCGAGCCGCCAGACCCACGCCTGTGCCTGGTCGCGGCGGCCGATCCGCTTGTCGACCAGCGCCTGCAGCAGCGTTTTCGTCCCCGCCCGCTTGTCCTCGCGGCTCCAGGTCCCAACGATGTCGATCGCGTCGTCGAAGGCGTCGGCGTCGCCGAGGTCGGCGATCTCGCTCAGAGCTTTCAGTTTCAGCTGCGAGTTGCGGTTGCGCTGCACACAGGTGAGCAGGAAGCGCCGGCGCAGCTCCTTCGAGCCGGAGCCCTGCAGGATCGCCCGCGCCCGGCGCCAGCCCTGCGGGTTGACCCGGGCCCCGGCAAGCGCCGCCCAGGCGTGCTGCTCAGGGTAGTCGAGGTTCTCGACCGCGATCCGCCAGATCTCCCGTTCGAGCACCTGTGTGCGGCGCTCCTCTTTGTCGGAGACGGGAACAATCCGCCGCTCGACCCGGATCCGCCGTCCCCGCGCTCGTCGCACCGGCCCGATCACGATCGCGCCGCCGCGGTAGACGTCGCGGTCGAGCAGGCTGTGCAGGGTGACGATCGACTCGTCGTGGGTCGTCGCCGGGTGGACGAAGTCGATCACCAGGCCGGCCTCCTTGCCCGGCGCGCGCCGGGTCACGCGGCCGACCCGCTGCTGGTAGATCCGTCGCGAGGCGGTCGGCGCCAGATGCATGCAGAGCGTTGCCCGCGGCGAGTTCCAACCCTCGGCGAGCAGCATCGCGTTGCAGAGCACGTCGACCTCGCCGCGCTCGAAGCCGGCGAGGATCTCGGCCAGTTCGCGCTTCGGCGTCTCGCCCGAGACCGCGCGGGCGGCGACGCCGGCGTTCTGCAGCGCCCGGGCGACGTTCTTGGCGTGCTGCACGCCGGCGGTGTAGAGGACGCCGGGCATGCCGTCGAAGCGGGTCTTGTAGAGGTCGGCGATCGCCACGTTGAAGGGCTCCTGGTCGAGCAGCGCGGCCAGCTCCTCCTGGTCGAAGTCCTGGTCGACCTCGCCTTTTCGCAGCGGCACCTTGGCGATCGTGCGGACTCCCGGGCCGGGCGGGATGCGCATGCAGCGCAGCGGCGAGATCACCCCGCGCCGCGCCGCCTGAATCAGGTCGAAGCGCGAGGTCTGGGTCGGGAAGAGGTCGGCGACGTGGCGGGCGATCAGCGCCCCGGTCGCGGTCATGCCGATGAAGACCGGTCCGGTCCAGGCGCGGATGCAGGCGCTGGTCTTCTCGCCCAGCGCAGTGTGCGCCTCGTCGCAGATCACGATCGAGTAGGCGTCGGAGATCTTCTTGTGGTTGCGGACGAACCACTGGTAGGTCTCGACCGTGACCGGGCCGTCGGGATCGTCGCGGTCGCCCATCAGCGGCGGGCGCAGTCGCTCCTTGTAGCCGCGATCGGAGATCTCGCCGATGAACTGGTCGACGAGGTTGCGACGATGGGTGAGGATCAGCACGCCGCCGGTGCGCGTCGCGTCGATGAAGCCGACCGCGGCGACGGTCTTGCCGGCGCCGGTCGCGTGCTCGAACCAGAAGCGACGCTCGGCGCCCGGGTCCTCCGGCGCCTCCTCGATCATCTCCTCGTCGTCGGGCGCCTGCTCCTCCCAGTCCTGGGGCTCCTCGTCGGCGGCGAGATCCTCGTCGTCGAGCTCGCCGTCGCCGTTCGTCTCGGCGCCATCCTCGCTCGACTCCTCGGCCGCGGCCGCCTTCTTCTCAGCGGCTGCCTGGGCGGACCCGTTTCCGTTGGCCTCGCCGTCGATCGCGACCTGCTGCTCGGCCATCAGCTCGGTCAGCGTGCCGGAGAGCGCGTCGACCTGATGCGGGTTGAGCTCCGCCCCGTCGCGCAGCTTCGGCGGCTCGTCGGCGAGCAGTCGCTCCAAGCCGAGCAGCAGCGAGAAATCCCGGCGCCACTGGATCGATGGGTCCTCCGCCCCGTCATCGAGCTCCCGCAGGGCGGCGTCGAGCGCCCGCCGACGCGCCGCTCCCGGCGCAAGCGCCTCCGGTCCCTCGCCATCGAGCAGGAAAGGCTCGCGGACGAACTTCGCGGCCCGCTCGATATCGGCACTGGATGGAACTGCCGCCGACGCGGCAACTTCTCTGGTCTTGGCCATAAAGGCTTTCGGGTTCCGTCCCCACCGCACGAAGACGTGGGCGAGGGCACTAGGACGAGGATGCCGGGCGGCTGGTCTTACGTCCCCCCGGCGCTCTCAGCGGTTTGCTTCGGTTTCGCAACTGCAAAGCCGAACGCCCGTATTGTAATCAAGGAATTGACGAAGGCGGGACGACAGGTCGCAATTGGTCTGGCGCTGGCGGCGATTGCGGCCTTCTCCAGCGCCGGCTGCGGCTCCAGCGAGGGCGGTGACTACGGGGTCCAGCATCCCGATTACGCGACCTCCCTTGCCGGCTCCCCAGCCCCCCTCGCCGCCCTGCACAGGCAGTCCGACCAGCTGCTGCCGGGTGGCACAGCCGCTTTCGACAGGCGGATCGAAGCCCTGAAGGGCTACCCGGTGGTGGTCAACGTCTGGGCGTCCTGGTGCGGCCCCTGCCGCTTCGAGTTCCCGGTCCTGCAGAAGCTCTCGGCCGAATACGGGAAACGCGTCGCCTTCCTCGGCGTCAACAGCCAGGACTCCGACGACGCGGCGGGGACCTTCCTCAAGGAGGCCCCCGTCCCCTATCCGAGCTACGCCGATCCGGATCAGAGCATCGCCGAACAGATCGGCGCCGGCCTCGGTCTTCCCGACACCGCCTACTACGACCGCAGCGGCAAGCTGGTCTACCTCAAGCAGGGGCCCTACTCGAACCACGCCGAGCTGCGCGCCGACCTCGAGCGCTACGCGCTCGCCGATGGCAGCAAAGCCGAAGGCGGATAATCGAGTCATGGACGCAGCGCTCGTCGTCGCCCTGATCGCCATCGCCCTGCTGGCCGGCGAGCTGATGCTCTCCACCGGCGGCGTGCTGGCGGCGCTCGGGGCGCTGGGGCTGGTCGCCGCCGGCATCCTCGCGCTCCAGTCCGACAGCGGCGCCGCGGACTACGTCGGCCCGGCCCTGATCGGCCTCGGCATCCTCTCCCTCGTCGCCTTCTACTTCATCACCCGCAAGGTGATCGAGGCCCATGAGGAGCCGGCGCGCAGCGGCGCCGAGGAGCTGCCCGGGGCGCTGGCCGAGGTGCGCAGCACACTCGACCCCACCGGCCAGGTCTGGATCGAGGGGGCGCTCTGGCGAGCGCGGCTGGCGGGCGGCGATGGCCCGATCGGCGTGGGGGATAGAGTCAGGGTCGATGCGGTCGAGGGGCTGACCCTTGTGGTCCGACCCGAGGCGCCGCCCACCGGTCAAGCCGAGGAAGGAGCAAGCTGATGGCAGTCGCGCTTGGGGTAGTGGTCATCCTGGCCTTCTTCCTGCTGATCGCGATCGGGACCTCGGTCCGGGTTCTGCGCGAGTACGAGCGCGGGGTGATCTTCCGCCTCGGTCGCCTGATCGCGACCAAGGGGCCGGGGTTGATCCTGCTGATCCCGATGATCGACCGCATGGTGCGGGTCGACCTGCGCACGGTGACGCTCAACATCCCGCCGCAGGAGGTGATCACCCGCGACAACGTCCCCGCCAGCGTCAACGCCGTCGCCTACTTCCGCGTGGTCGACTCCAACCGGGCGATCACCGAGGTCGAAAACTTTCTTATCGCCACCTCGCAGATCTCACAGACGGCGCTGCGCTCGGTGCTCGGCAAGGCCGAATTCGACCAGCTGCTGTCCGAGCGCGAGCGACTCAACGAAGAGCTGCAGAAGATCATCGACGAGTCGACCGAGCCATGGGGCGTGAAGGTGACCGCGGTCGAGATCAAGGACGTCGAAATCCCCGAACAGATGCAGCGGGCGATCGCCCGTCAGGCCGAGGCGGAGCGCGAGCGCCGGGCCAAGATCATCAACTCCGAGGGCGAGTACCAAGCGGCGCAGAAGCTCACCGACGCGGCCGACATCATCAGCACCAACCCGGCCTCGCTGCAGCTGCGCTACCTGCAGACCCTGCTGGAAATCGGCAGCACCCAGAACACCACCGTGGTCTTCCCGCTGCCGATGGACATGATCGAACCGTTCCTGGGAGGCGAGCAGGGCAGGAAAAGGCCAAAGCCGCCGCCTCCCCCGGAGCCGCCGAAGCCCACCGCAGACGACCTTCCCCCCTCCCGCTCCTGAGCGCGCCCGAGCTACGCATCGACCAGCTCTCGGGGCTGCCGGCGATCCTGGCGCCCGGCCGCGCCGATCGCCCCGAGGGGTTCCGGCCCTCCGCGAGCGAGGCCAAGGGGCCCGAGAACTGTCCTTTCTGCGAGGGGCGCGAGGATCGGACGCCACCGGAGGCCTACGCGACCCGGCCGGGTGGAGGGGAAGCCGACAGCCCCGGCTGGACGACGCGCGTGGTCCCGAATCTCTACCCGGCGCTCGGGGGCGGTGACGATGCGCCTGCCGCTGGCGCCACGCAGGGCGAGGCGGGCGCCTTCGCCAGCGCCGGCGACCCGCTGCTCGAGTCGCGCCGCGCCGGCGAGCCCGACCTCTTCGCATCGCGACCGGCGGCGGGCGCCCACGAGGTGCTCGTCAACGGGCCCGAGCACGTCACGGCGATGGCAGGGCTCGGCGAGGAGCAATTCGCCACCGCCGTGGCGACCTGGCGCGAGCGGATGCGGGCCCACGCCGGCGCCGCCTACGTGCAGCTGATCGTCAACGAGGGCGGCGGCGCGGGCGCCTCGCTCGAGCACACCCACGCCCAGCTCTACGCGCTCGAGTTCGTCCCGGCGGCGGTGGCCCGCGAGCGCGAGCGTGCCGGCGCCTACGCCGAACGCACCGCGGGCGGCGGGCTGCTCAGCGATGTCCTGGTCGAGGAGGTGCGGCGCCGTGACCGCCTCGTCGCGATCGACGACGAGGCGGCGCTGATCTGCCCCTGGGCCTCGCGCTCTCCCTTCGAGCTGCGGGTGATCCCCCGCCGCGGGTCGGCGAGCTTCGCCGAAGACACCGCGGGCACAGCGATGATCCACACCGCCCTGCGAGTCCTCGCCAAGCGCTTCGACAGCCCGCCCGAGCTCAACCTCTGGGTGCGCACCGCCCCGCGCGGCGCCGAGCGCTTCCACTGGCACGTCGACATCGCTCCCCGCCTGACGATCAAGGCAGCCTTCGAGTTCGCCACGGGGGTCGACATCAACACCTACCCGCCCGAGCGCGCAGCGGGCGACCTGCGCGATTGCCTCAGCGGTGCCGGTGCCGGTGCCTCTTCACGCACCTGAGCTTGCCGCGGACCCTCTTCCTCTGGAAGCCCTTCTTGCACTTGAGCGGCTTCGGAGTCACCACGAGAGGGCCGCTGGGCTGCGTTTCCTGTGGGATGACGGGCGGAGAGGGCAGCTGGGTCGTGAAGGACAGGTCGGAGCCCGTTGTCGTGCCGCCGGGATTTGTCGCGACCAGCCGGTAGTGGTACGTGGTGCCCGCGTCCAGGCCGGAGAGCGCCAGCTGCTCGGCCACCGGAGCTTCGCCTTCGCCCGGGGGAGTCGCGCATTCCCCGTTGCTCCCATAGGAGGTCGTCGTGCCGTATTCGAAGTGACAGCTGGAGACGCCGCCGTTGGGATTGACCACGCCGCCGACGGTCGCCCCCGCCTGGGTGACTCCTGAAGCGGATCCCGTGGTCACCGCGGGTGCGAGCGGCAGGGTTGTCACTTCCACTCCGCTGCCGAGGACGGTGCCGGCGTTGCTGGTTACGGACAAGCGGTAGTGATAGCTCGTCTTGGGTGACAGGCCGGTCACTTTGACCGACTCGGCGACGTCCGCGTCGACCGGTTCGATTCCGGTCGTGCAGGGAACGCTCGTCGAATACGAGATGCCTTCGCCGTATTCGAAATGACAATTGGAGACCGAGCCCCCGTGTGGGTTTACTTTGCCGGTCAAGGTCGCAACCGTTTGAGCAACCCCTGAAGCTTCCCCGGTTGTCACGGTCGACGGCGTGACTGCCATGGTCGTAAAGGTCTGGCTGCTGCCTTCCGCCGTGCCGGCGTTGTTGGTCGCGACAATTCGGAAGTGGTAGGTCGTGGTGGGCGAGAGACCGTTGACCTTTGCGTTGACGAGCGTCCCTTTCGAACCGTCCGGCAGCGAGGAGCAGGGGGCGTCGGTCGCGGTCGCATAGCCGGTGGCCTGGAAACCGGCATCGTCCACGTATTCGAAATGGCAATCGGTGGTTGCGTGGAAATTGGCGTTGACCGTCGCCCGCAGGGTGGCTGCAACTTGCCCGACCGGCGAGGCGGCATCAGTCGTCGCCGTCGGAGGATTGATTGTCACACGGGCGAACACATGCAGCGAGTTGGTGCCGGGATCGCCGACATATAGCTTGTGGGTCGTGACGTTTGCGGCGATCTGGCCGGCTGCGTCTCGACCGAATGACGACGACGATAGGAGGCCGGCGCCAAAATCGTCGAACTGCGTTCCCGAGGAATTGTAAGCAACGATGTGATAGCTGCCGTGGCTGGGCGCATCGCCGACGAATACCGAGTCATTCGATGTGTCGACTGCCACCGCGGCTGCCCCCTTGCCGCTTTGCAGAACCGACGCATATGCGTAAGGGCCGCCTGAGTGGGTGAACTTGAGGACGCGTTCGTTTTCAAGATCGACGACGTAGAGGTTGTCTTCCGAGTCGAGGGCTACGCCGCTGGGATTGTCGAAGCTGCCGCCGGGACAGGCACCGCATGCGATCGTTTCCTGAAGCGATCCCGCCGAGTTGAACACCTGCACCGCGTTGGCCGTGGCGTTCGGGTAAAAGAGACGGCCTCCCGAGTCGGTGCCGATCTCCGGCGAGACTCCCGAGTTGTCGGTGACGAACTGAGTTCCCAGGGTCCCCGACGATGAAAACTCGTCGATCCGAGAGGAGCCGATGGGGCCGACGGGAGTCTGGGCGATGAACTCGGCAGCGTAGATGCCATGCGTGAGGGGGTTCACCGCGACACCCGAGAAGAGGGATTGACCTCCAACGCTGAAAGGCGATGCCGCGGTGAGGGTCCCCGTGCTTTCGAGCTGCTCGACATACCCGAATTCCCGGTTGGCGACGCTGTTGCTCGGGATCGCGGCGTAGATGCCCTGGGTGCCCTGGTCGATCGCAACCTGCTGGACCTGTTCGCCCGGGAGGTCGATGACCGGGGTGGTGGCATCGGGCTCGTATCCCAGGCTCGCCTGGGCAACCGGCGTGAAAACGGCGAGAGCGGCCAATAGAAAGGCGACTCCCCCGACCTGCATGCGAACCAACATGTTTATTCACCGTAGCAACGGCCTATTGCTCCGGTTTCTCAGTTCGACAAGCGTTAACGGGGGACCTATAGCCTCACGCGTCAAATGCCTCCGAACCCGCGACCGATCCCCCGCTTCGTCGCCGACAGCACCCAGGAGGGCATCCCGCACGGGCGCTTCGCCGAGCAGTTGGGGGCAGCCTTCCGCGATATGTGCGCGGCGGTCGACGGCATGCCCACGGGGGTCGCGGCACCCGAGCAGCTCGACTGGCACCCCGAGCGCGCCTGGGGTGGGCGCGTCTGGGTTCCCTGCACCGCAAGGGCCTCAGGCCCGGAAGGCGACCTCGAGCTCTTCGGCCACGTCTCCTACCTGCAACCCGAGGGCGGCGAGCCAAGCGACCTCCGCGCCGAAGCCGACTTCACCGACGTGCTGGCCGAGAACAACCCGGGCTGGAAGATCGACCTCAACGACGAGGTGATCGGCCGCTGGCGTGGCGAGAACGGCCGCGCCGGCGCAGTCACCCTGATTTGGGGCAGCCCCCTCCTCCAAGGCGCCGTCGCTGCCACGGCCGAGCTGGATGGGGAGACGGTCGACCAGGAAGTGGTTTCCAACGGCCGCTTCACCCTCCTCGCCCTCGACGCCCTCGAGGGCTACGGCGACGACATCTTCGTCCAGGTCAAGCTCTGGAGCCGCCGCGGCCAAGAGCTGGCCAGCGAGAGCCTCTACGCGTAGCCATAGCTCTGCTCTATTGCCCGCGATTGATGCCGATTTGGGCAGCGAGAGCGTCCGCTGCCCGACCGGGGAAAGAACCACCCCGCTCCGCTACCGTGTCTTCGTGGCATCGACCCAACAGCCGGGAGAAGCATCGAAGGGTCCCGCGGCGGCGGCCGAGGCGGTTCGCGTCCAGCGACTGCGCGATGACGCTCGGCGACCGATGAGCATCAACCTGGCCGAGGGAATTGCACTGAGTCATAGGCTGATGCAATTCGTGGGCACCGCTCGTCCACATTGACCGAAGCGGCCTTCGATCAACTCCTTCGCGGGCCTCTCGGAGGCAGGCGTCGAATTCGTGCTGATCGGTGGGCTGGCCGTCAACGCCTGGGGGTGGTCCGCGGAACGAAGGATGTAGACGTCGTCGTTGCCCCGGATATCGAGAACCTCAAGCGCGTTGCGGCGGTTGCGGCGGCGATCAATGGCCATGTGCAAACCGGTGAATCCTTCCTCAGCAGCCAACCTTCGATTGCGGACCAGCTCGCGATCGGTGAGCAGGTTGCCATTGAGACCGAGCTTGGTCCCCTGGACATCGTCCAGGGGATTAACGGGGTCCTGATTTGAGGAGCTACATGCTCGTGCCACGGAAACCGAGGTTCTGCCTCAGAGTTACGGTCTGTTCAATTGAGGACTTGAAGGCCATGAAGCAGGCCGCCGGGAGAACCCGCGATCTCGCAGACCTGGAGGACCTCGTTGCTGCAGGCAGTTAGCTCTACGATTCGACAATCCGGCCCCGATAGCTCAGCTGGATAGAGCGACTCCCTCCTAATTAATCTGGGGAAGTTGGGGGTTTTCCGCTTCGTGCTGCGGACTGCGAGACCCTTAGCGAGACATCGGATTACGCACGATTGACACGGATTTGGGCAGCGAGATAGCCCCACTGCCCAATTTAACCCGAGCGACGGAGCTTGGCGGCGGAGGCCTCCGCCCCCGCCGCCCTCGGGACGTTGAACGCTGGGGCAGCAATGCTGACACAGCTGGGGCGTCCGACCCTCCGGTGACCATGTGGCGACTGCTAAGCGGCCGTTGGTCACGTGTTTGTGACATCGACTACCTCGATGACGTCTCCCTCGATGTAGCCCTCGTCAAGTCTGGTGGAGGCTGCATGCAGCCGCTCGCCACAAAGCGGGCAACTTTCCATTGGATGGTCCATTAGATCCGCCAGATCGCTAAAGATACCTTGCCCAGTTTCCAAAATCTCTCGCACATTTTTCGCCAATGCCGGCCAATTGGATGCAGCGATTTGGCTAGGTTCACCCCTGCCCTGTCGTGTCCGTTCAGCCTCTACCTCGCGGCCAATTACAAACAACACGTCGAGCAAATCGCGGAGGTGGCTCAAGGTTTGGAGAAACTCAACGTTAGCGTCGGCGTCTTTCATTGCCCGACGAAGCTCAATGCGACGTACGCGGCGCTCGGCCTCTTTATCACGCCGAATGTCCCTTGAGCGAGCCCTGGCACGCCTCCAGGTTTGTCCCCGCTCCAATTGAGCCAACAAAGCGTCGTTGACCTCGTTGAGCCGGACCGGGTTTCACGGAGACCGTTTTTGTTGGTTTCCAATTTAAGAGATATTGCTCAGTTGGACCCCCTGG
>DASXKW010000054.1:0-3151 GCA_036496625.1 Solirubrobacterales bacterium
CGTCGTCCTCAACTCGCTGGCCGGGGAGTTCGTCGACGCCTCGCTCGATCTGCTGCGCAGCGGCGGGCGCCTGGTCGAGATGGGCAAGACCGACATTCGCGATCCCGAGCAGGTCGAGCGAGAGAATCCCGGCGTCTCCTACCGAGCGTTCGACCTGCCGGAAGCGGGGATCGAGCGGACCGGGGAGATGCTCGCCGAGATCGTCGGCCTGCTCGAGCGCGGGGTCCTCGCGCACTCCCCGATGACCACCTGGGACGTGCGCCGTGCCCCCGAGGCCTTCCGGCATCTGCGCGAGGGGCGGAACGTCGGCAAGATCGTGCTCGGGATCCCGCGGCCGATCGACTCCGAGCGCACCGTCCTGATCACCGGCGGAACCGGGGGGCTCGGTTCCCTGATCGCCCGCCACCTGGTCGAGCATCACGGCGCTCGCCGGCTGCTTCTGGCGAGTCGCAGCGGCGAACGGGCGCAAGGGGCAAGCGGGCTTGCGGCGGAGCTGGATGGGCTTGGCGCCGAGGTCACGATCGTCGCCTGCGACGTGGCCGATCGCGATCAGGTCAGGGCCTTGCTCGACTCGATCCCCGCCGAGCACAGCCTGGGAACGGTAATCCACGCGGCCGGCGCGCTCGACGACGGCGTAATCGAGGCCCTGGGGCCGGAGCAGATCGAAAGGGCCTTCAAGCCAAAGGTCGATGCCGCCTGGCACCTGCACGAGCTCACCGAGGGAATGGACCTGTCCGCCTTCGTGCTCTTCTCTTCCCTTGCGGGTGTCCTGGGGACCGCCGGACAGGCCAACTACGCGGCCGCCAACTCATACCTCGACGCGCTCGCCGCTCGGCGCCGAGCCGAGGGGCTGTCGGCGACCTCGATCGCCTGGGGCCTCTGGGAGCGCGAAAGCGCCATGACCTCTCATTTGGGCGATGCCGATCTGGCCCGGATGAAACGTTCGGGCATTGCGGGGCTCTCCGATCGGGATGGCCTTGCTCTCTTCGACGCCGCGCTCGTAGCCGGGCCGGCCGAGGCGCTGGCTCTGCGCCTCGATCCCGCCGGACTGCGCGCCCAAGCCTCGGCCGGCGAACTGCCGGCGATGTTGCGCGACCTCGTTCGAGACCCGGCACGCAGGCGCTCGACGACCGGTTCTTTGCTGGCGAAAAGACTTGCCGCCGCCGTCGAGGACGAGCGCGAAACGCTGGTTCTCGATCTGGTCCGCACCGAGGTCGCCGCCGTCATGGGCCACGGTTCCCCCGATGCGGTAAAGCCCGACAGGGCCTTCAAGGACCTCGGCTTCGACTCGCTGGCCACGGTCGAGTTGCGCAATCGGTTGCGCAGCGCCGTGGGCATGCAACTGCCCACGGCGGTCGTCTTCAACCACCCGACGCCCGCCGCCTTGGCGGCGTTCCTGCTTGCCGAGGTGACCGCGAGCAGCGACGGCAAGCAGGCGATCGTCAGGGCTCAGACCAACGAGGAGCCGATCGCGATCGTCGGGATGAGCTGCCGTTACCCCGGTGGAGTCGGCTCTCCCGGAGCGCTCTGGGATCTGGTGTCGCAAGGCGGCGATGCGATTTCAGGCTTCCCTTCCGACCGCGGCTGGGACCTGGGGCGGCTCTACCATCCGGACCCAGATCACCCGGGCACCTCGTATGTGCGGGAGGGCGGTTTCCTGCACGAGGCAGGCGAGTTCGACGCCGAGTTCTTCGAGGTCGCTCCGCGCGAGGCGGCCGCGATGGATCCCCAGCAGCGACTGCTGCTCGAGGCGTCCTGGGAGGCGCTGGAGGATGCCGGCGTCGATCCGTCCTCGCGGCGCGGCACGGCGACTGGGATATTCGCGGGGGTCAGCTTCCAGGACTACATCGCCAGCCTGCCGGCGGGCGAGGGTGCGGCTGAGGGGTACCGCATAACAGGAGGCTTGACCAGCGTCGTCTCCGGCCGTGTCGCCTACTCGCTCGGCCTGGAGGGCCCGGCGATGACGATCGACACCGCCTGTTCCTCGTCGCTCGTCGCCCTGCACCTCGCCTCCCAAGCGTTGCGCGGGGGGGAGTGCGACTTGGCGCTGGCGGGCGGAGTGACGGTCCTCGCCACTCCGGAAACCTTTACCGAGCTCTCCCGCCAGCGCGGCCTTGCTCCCGACGGGCGCTGCAAGGCATTCGCCGAGGCGGCCGACGGCACCGGCTTCGCGGAGGGGGTCGGGGTCGTGGTGCTGGAGCGCCTCTCCGACGCGCGGGCCAACGGCCACCCGATCCTGGCCACGATCAAGGGCTCCGCCGTCAACCAGGACGGCGCCTCCAACGGCCTCAGCGCCCCCAACGGCCCCTCCCAGGAGCGGGTGATCCGCCAGGCGCTCGCCAACGCCCGCCTCGCCCCGCAAGACGTCGACGCGGTCGAGGCCCACGGCACCGGCACGACCCTCGGCGACCCGATCGAGGCCGGAGCGCTGCTCGCCACCTACGGCCAGGAGCGCGAGACGCCTTTGAAGCTCGGCTCGATCAAGTCCAACATCGGCCACACGGCCGCTGCCGCAGGCGTGGCAGGCGTGATCAAGACGGTGCTGGCGATGCGCGAAGGCCTGCTGCCGAAGACCCTGCACGTCGATGCACCCTCCTCCCACGTGGACTGGGAGGCGGGGAAGGTAGAGCTCTTGACCGAGGCGGTCGAGTGGGAGAAAAACGGCCGACCGCGCCGCGCCGGAGTCTCCTCCTTCGGGATCAGCGGCACCAACGCCCACCTGATCTTGGAGGAGGCGCCCGAGCCGGCAGCGCCCGAGCCGAGCCCCAGCGGGGCAGAGCCGGGGGGAGAGGGCGCCGAGCAGCCCCTCCCCGGCCCGATCCCCCTCGCCCTCTCGGCCAAGACAGAGCCGGCCCTGCGCGAGTCGGCAGCTCGCCTGGCGGCGCATCTGAAAGACAGCCCAGACGCAGAGCCCCTCGACGTCGCCTACTCGCTGGCGAGCACCCGCTCGACCTTCGAGCACAGGGCAGTGGCGGTGGGCACAGAGCGCGAGCAGCTGCTGCAGGCCCTCGAGGCGATAGCCCAAGGCGCCGATGCCCCCGGCATCGCAAGAGGAGCATCGCGCTCCTCGGCGCCCCCCGTCTTCCTCTTCCCCGGCCAGGGCTCCCAGTGGCAGGGGATGGCAGCCGGGCTGCTGGAGTCCTCAGCGACC
>DASXKW010000055.1:0-20475 GCA_036496625.1 Solirubrobacterales bacterium
CCCGCACGGCGTGGCCTTCGCCGACCAGCCGCTGAACCAGCCTGCCGCCGATGAACCCGGAGCCGCCGGTGACGAAGCACGTTTCGGCCATCTGGAGCGATGTTAGCCTGGCGCTACGTGAAGTCCGTTCTAATCACCGGCGCCTCGACCGGCATTGGTCGTGCGACCGCTCTGCGAATGGACGCCGAGGGCTGGCGGGTCTTTGCCAGCGTTCGCCGCGAGGAGGACGCCGCAAACTTGCGCGAGGCCGCTTCCGAGCGGCTGGTGCCGCTGATGCTCGATGTGACCGAGGCGGATCAGATCGCCGCGGTCGCCGGGCAGATCGGCGAGGCGGCGGGGGGGAGCGGGCTGGACGGCCTGGTCAACAACGCCGGCATGGCGGTGATGTCGCCGCTGGAGACGATCCCGCTCGACGACCTGCGCAAGCAGCTCGAGGTCAACCTGGTCGCACAGGTTGCGGTGACGCAGGCCATGTTGGCCCTGATCCGCACCGCCCGCGGCCGGGTCATCTTCCTCAGCTCGATCGGCGGTCGCATGGCAATGCCGTTTGGCGCCCCCTACCACGCCTCGAAGTACGGGATCGAGGCGGTGGTCGACTGCCTGCGCCAGGAGCTGCGGCCGTGGAAGATCGACGTGGTCGCGATCGAGCCCGGTTCGATCGACACTCCGATCTGGGAACGCGGAGAGGACGTTGCCGACGAGCTTGCCAAGCGGGCTCCGGCGGCCCAGGAGGAGCTCTACGGAGAGAAGATCGAGAGCTTCCGAGGCGCCGTGCGGCGTACCGCCGAGCGCGGCATCCCACCTGAGAAGGTCGCCAACGCGGTGCAGCACGCCCTCACCGCCCGCCGTCCCCGCACGCGGTACCTGGTCGGCGCCGACGCTCGCGGGCAGGCGCTCCTGTCCCGGCTCCTGCCCGACCGGGTGATGGACCGGATCGTGGCTCGCGCCATGGGGATCTGAGCTGCGCCGGTCCTAGCGCAGGGCGCCGAGCGTCGTGCGCGTCGTTTCGACCGCCTCCAGGCTGATCATCGCGCCGGTCCGCCTGGCCGTCTCCGCGGCTTCGTCAAGGGCCTCCTCCGCGCCGTCGCGGCCGAGCGCGGTGCAGGCGATCGCCACTGCTTGCAGGTCGAGCGGCAGTGACCAGAGCATGCCGCGCTCACGCGCCACCCCGGTCGCCCATTCGGCCAACTCCAGTCCCTCCTCGGCACGGCCGACGCCGGTCAGCGCCTCGGAGCGCAGCCCGGCGCGCCAGGTCTCCATCTCGTCGCCGCCGCTGACCGCGGCGCGGTAGACGCGCTCCGCCTCCTCAAGGGTGTCGAGCGCGCCGGCGTAATCGCCGGCGGTGATCTGCGCGCCACCCAGGTTCGAGAGGGCGAGGCTGCGCGAAAAGACGTCGCCCAGCCGTTCGGTCAGCTCGCAGTTGCGCCGCGCCATCGCGATCGCGGCGTCGAGATCTCCCCGCATCGCCAGCATCAGCGACTGGTTGCTGCGGGTCCAGCTGGCGATCTCAGGGTCGCCCTCCTCGGTGGCGATCTGCAGCGCCGTGTTGAACTGCGCTTCCGCCTCGTCGAGCCGGCCGCGCTCGCGCAGGACCAGACCCTTCGCCATCGTCGCCCAGGCGACCGGGCTGCCGATCACGATCCCGGCGCCGGCGCGCCGGTCCTCGCCCGCCAGCTCGAGCACCTCGTCCAGCGCTAGGTCGAAGCCGTCGAAATCGCCGACGCAGAGGTGGGCGTAGGAGCCGGCGGCGCGAATCGCGATGCGCAGGTGCAGGTCGCCCGATTCGTCGGCGAGGCGGTTGGCCTCGGCGACCGCCGTGAGCCAGGCGTCGGCTTGATGGGGCAATCCCGGCCGGGTCGAGGTCGCGGTGCGCAGCAGGGCGAGCGAGCGCAGGTCGCCGGTCTCGGTTGCGATCGCCTCGGCCTCGGCGACCAGGCGGGCTTCCTCCTCCTCGTCCATGCCGACGCGCCAGGCGTAGTCGAGCTGCAGGAGGCGTGACATCACCGCCATCGCTGTTGCCTCTTCGCCCTCCTCGAGCTCTTCGGTCAGCTCCATCACCTTGCGCCAGAGCCGCAGCGCGTCCTGGGGGCGGCTGCTGCCCGCCCAGTAGGCGGCTCGCCCCGTCCAGCGAGCGGCCTCGAGCGTTTCCCCGCCCGCCTCCATGTGGCTGGCGATCAGGGCCGCCAGCTCGTCGTGGCGGTCGGGATTGAGCTCGATCAGGGCGCGCGCGGTTGCGGCGTGCGTGGCAGCACGCTGGTCGGCGAGCTGCGTGTTGTAGGCCACCTCGCGGGTCAGTGGGTGGCGGAAGGAGAAGACCCGTTCCGGGTAGACCTCGGCCTCGAAGAGAAAGCCGCCGTCGGTGAGCTCGCAGAGCGCGGCTCGGTAGTCCTCGCTCTCGCTCAACCCGGAGACCATTCCCAGCGCCTGCCCGCTGATCTCTTTGCTGGTTACCGAGGCTGCCTGGAGCAGCTGCTTCGCCGTCGGACCGAGCCGGTCGATGCGGGCGGCGAGGATCGTCTGCACGCTTGCCGGCACGCCGGCGTCCTCCACCGGCCGCGCCAGCCGGTAGGCACCGCGCTCTCCCTCGAGGTTGCCGGCTTCGGCCAGGCCGCGGACGATCTCCTCGGTGAAGAAGGGGTTGCCGGCGGTGCGCTCGTGGATCAGGTCGGCGAGCCCGTCGAGCGAGGGGTCCTCACCGGCCAGGTCGCGCAGCAGCTCGCGAGTCCCGTCGGGCCCCAGTGGCGCCAGCGAGATGCTCCTGTAGGTGCTCGCCCCGGCCCATCGCGCGGCGTCGTATTCGGGCCGGAAGTTGACGATCGCCAGGGTCTTGGTCCCCTCGACCGAGGAGATCAGCTCGCCGAGCAGGGTGGCGCTGCCCTCGTCCATCCAGTGCAGGTCCTCGACCAAGGTGACGATCGAGCTGCGCCGGTTGGGCGCCCGCACGAGGCGACAGACGGCACCGCGCAAAGCTCGGTGGCGCGCCTCGGCGCTGAGCTGGGGCAGTGGCCGGTGCGGATCGGGAACCCCGAGGAAGTCGAAGAGCAGGGGCAGGTCCTCGGCGAAGTCGGGATCGAGCAGCAGGGTGCGGCCGGCGATCTTCTCGCGCACGATCCGCTCCGGGTCGCCGTCGGCGATGCCGAAGTAGGAGCGCAGCATCTGCAGCACCGGCATGAAGGGGATCGACTGCCCGTGCGCCTGGGCCTGGCACTCGAAGACCTCGATCCCACGCTCGCGGCAGCGTTCCGCGAACTCGTGACAGAGGCGGCTCTTGCCGACCCCGGGTTCGGCGACGATGCCGACCGCGGCGCCCGCGCTGCTCTCGGCCCGCGCCAGCGCTGCCTCCAGCACCGCCATCTCCTCGTCGCGACCGACGAAGCGGGAGAAGCCGCGCTCGCGCGAGAGGTCGAGCCGTGAGCGCGCGGTGCCGACCCCGGCCAGCTCGAAGACCCCGACCGGTCGACTGGCGCCCTTGATCTCGAAGGAGCCGAGGTCCTCCAGCTCCATATATCCGTGGGCCAGCTCGGCGGTGCTCTCGGTCAGGTACGCCTTGCCGGGCTCGGCCAGCGCCTCCATGCGCTGCGCCAGGCCGACGGTGTGGCCGACCGCGGTGTAGCCGCCCTCGCCGACCTCGGCGGCGACGACCTCGCCGGAGTTGATCCCGATCCGGGTCGAGAAGTTGAGCCCGTGCTTGCGCCGCAGCTCGGCGGCGTACTCGCCGACGTCGTCGAGCATCTTCAGCGCCGCGTAACAGGCGCGCCGCCCGTGGTCCTCGTGGGCGACCGGCGCCCCGAAGACGGCCATGATCCCGTCGCCGGTGAACTTGTCGACCGTGCCCTCGAAGCGGTGCACCGCTTCGGCGAGGGTCGAGAAGAAGCGCTGCATGATCGCGTGCCACTGCTCGGGGTCCTGGCCCTCGGCCATGTCCATCGAGCCCTGCACATCGGCAAAGAGGACGGTGACCTGCTTGCGCTCACCGCCTGCTTGGGCGATCTCACTCATGAAAACTCCAGCTTACGCCTGCACCTATACTGAGCAAACCGATTGACTGGTCAGTCAACCAGGGAGCCAAAAAGGAACTCTTGCGCGCAGCCGTCGTACAGCTCAACTCCACCGGCGAGAAGGCACGGAACCTCGAAGCCGCCGAGCGGCTGGTGCGGGCTGCCGCGGCCGACGGTGCCGAGCTGGTCGCGCTGCCGGAGAAGTGGAACCTGCTCGCCGCCGGTGAGGAGCTGCTCGCCGGCGCCGAGACGCTCGATGGCCCCAGCCTCAGCGCCGCGCGCGGCTGGGCCCGCGAGCTCGGCATCCACCTGCTCGCCGGCAGCGTCTCCGAGCAGGGCCCCGGAGAGAAGGCCTTCAACACCTCCGTCCTGATCGGCGCCAACGGCGAGGACCTCGCCACCTACCGCAAGATCCACATGTTCGATGTCGAAGCCAGCGGCGTGATCTACCGTGAGTCGGCCCACGAGGAGCCCGGTGAGAAGATCGTCACCGCGGCGCTCGCGGGGATCACCGTCGGGCTCGGCATCTGTTACGACCTGCGCTTTCCCGAGCTCTTCCGCATCCTCGCCGTGCGCGGCGCCCAGGTCCTCATCGTGCCCTCGGCGTTCACGCTGGCGACCGGTCGCGATCACTGGGAGGTGCTGTTGCGCGCCCGGGCGATCGAGAATCAGGCCTTCGTGCTCGCCCCCAACCAGTTCGGCGCGGCGGCCCCGCACTTCAACTCCAACGGTCGCTCGGCGATCGTCGACCCTTGGGGCGTGGTGCTGGCGACCGCCCCCGACGAGGAGTGCTTCGTCGCCGCGGAACTCGACTTCGCCGCCCAGGAGAGCGTTCGCGAGTCGCTGCCCTCGCTTGCCAACCGCCGCCCCGGCGCCTACGCCTGGCCTCAGCTGAGCGAGGCGCGCGCCTGATGGCCAAGGCACCGACAGCCGCGGTGGACAAGCGCCGCCAGATCCTCGACGCGGCGGTCCGCGTCTTCGCCCGCCAGGGCTTCCACTCGACCCGGGTCTCCGACATCGCCGACGAGGCGGGGGTCGCCTACGGCCTCGTCTACCACTACTTCAAGTCGAAGGACGAGGTGCTCAACGAGCTCTTCCGCGAGCGCTGGTCGCTGCTGATCACCGCGATCGACGAGGCCGACCGCGAGGGTGACTCGCCGCGGGCGAAGCTGGAAGCCTCGGCCGGCTTCATCGTCGACTCATATCGGCATGACCCGGAGCTGATGAAGGTGATCATCGTCGAGGTCACCCGGGCGGCCAACTCCTTCGGCCGTACTCACCTGGCCGAGATCCGCCGCGCTTATGACTCGATCGCCAAGATCGTCGCCGACGGCCAGGAGGCCGGGGTTTTCCGCCGCGACATCGATCCGACCTTCGCCTCGATGGCCTTCTACGGGGCGGTCGAGCAGCTCCTCTCGGGTTGGATCTTCGAGGTGATCCCGGCCGCCGACAGCGACTTCGACGAGGCAAAGGCCTTGCTCGTGACAACGATCTGCGACGGTCTCGAGCCTCGATAGGTATGGTCGAGCTAATGGATAACGACATCGCCAAACGTCTCGTCTGGAGCGGCGTGCTGGCTGCCAGCAGCGCCCTCGCAAGCATCGCCGCAACGCGCATCGCCGCGTTCGTCTGGCGGCGGGTGTTCGACGAGGACCCGCCCGAGTAGCGTGCCCGACGGTCCCGGCATACCGCCCGTCGGCCCTGGCGCACCGCAAGGGCCGACGCCCGACGATCGCTCGGTCAGCGAGCTCGTCTTCGACGTCGCCGAGAAGAGCTCCTCGCTCGTGCGCGAGGAGATCGAGCTGGCGAAGACGGAGATCTCAGAGAAGGTCGGCAAGATCCTGCGCGGCTCGGTCGTCGGCATCGCCGCCGGTGTCTTCGCCTTCCTGGCCCTGATCCTGGTCATGGAGGGGATCGCCTGGCTGCTCGCCGAAGAGGTCTTCGACGGCAATGTCTGGCCTGGCTTCTTCGTCGAGGCCGCAGTCTTCCTCCTCGTTGCGGCGGCGGCAGGCTTCATCGCCTACCGCTCCGTGCAGGCCGGCGCCCCGCCGCTGCCCGAGCAGGCGATCGCGGAGGCGAAGCTGACCAAGGAAACGCTTGAATCCGGAGCGAAGGCAGGCAAGGAATGAGCGCTCAACCCGATCCCGTCCGCCCCTCGAGCGCCGGCAGGCCCGGCCGCTCCGCGGCGGAGATCCGCCGCGACATCGATCTGCAGCGCCGTGACCTGGGCAGCTCGGTCGAGATCCTGCGTGGCCGCGTCGCCGAGCTCACCGATTGGCGCCGCCAGGCCTATGAGCACCGCTCGCAGCTGATCGCCGGTGCCGCGATCGCCGGTTTCGCCCTCGGCGGCCTGATGATGCTGCGCCGCCGTCGCTAGCAGCGCCCGCTGTTCACCCTCAGCTGGCCGTCAGCCGCCGGGCGAGGAAGTCGAGCTGGTCGGCCGCCATGCGCTCCAGGGTCTCGCCGAGGAAGGCATCGAAATGGCCGCCCGGATAGGTCCGTAGCTCACCGAATGGGGCTCGTTCGGCGGCCTGCTTTCCGAGCGTCGGGGGAGTGACGTCATCGCCTTCGGCGATGCAATAGAGAATCGGGATCGGGATCTGGCGGACCTTGCGGGCCAGCCGGTAGGGCGGTGCCATGAAGGTGCGAGCGCAGGCCTCGTTGCGCCAGCTCGAATCGGGCGGCGTGATCGATTCGAAGCCGCTCAGGCCTTCCGGGCTGCTTATGACCGCGCCCGAGCCGGGCACGCCGGCGGCCGGGACTCGGTAGGGCTCTGCGCCACGCAGGGCGCGGAAGCCATCGCGGATTCCCGCAAGGCCAAGGCGGGTCAAGAGGGGGACGCCGCCGATGTAGTGCAGCGTGCGGGTGCCGTCGACGAGTGGGGCGACGCCGATCACGGCGCCGATATCGGGCTCGGTCAGAGCCAGCAACTGGACGTGCCCACCGCCGGCGGAGAAGCCCCAGATGGCGATGCGGCGGTCGTCGATCCAGTCGAGCGAGCGCACGAAGGACAGCGCCGCGCGCCAGTCGTCGCATTGCCAGTCGGCTCTGACCAGTTGCCGGGGCTCGCCGCCGCTGTCGGCGAAACAGCGATAGTCGAAAGCGAGCACGGCGAAGCCGGCCGCCGCGAAGCGCTCGGCGAAGGCGTCGAGTCCCTGGTCGCGCACGCAGGAGAAGCCCGAGGCCATCACGACGCAGGGCGCTGCGCTCGTCGTACCCACCGGTCGGTACAGCCAGGCGGCGCATCGATCCTCCCCGGAAGCGAAGTCGACGTCCTCTCGTTCCACGGCAACGATCCTACGGGGCGCCTTCCATACAATCGCGCCGTGGCTGCCGACCTGGCTGAAATCGAGCGGATGATCGAGGCGGCGCTGCCGGGCGCCGCGGTCGAGGTCATCGACGAGACCGGCACCGGGGACCACCTGCGGGCGACGGTCTCGGCCGCCCAGTTCGAAGGCCTCTCGCGCCTCGATCAGCACCGCCTGGTCAAGGCCGCGGTGAAGCAGCGCTTCGACGACGGCACGATCCACGCCCTCTCGCTGAAGACCGGGCTGCCCGGATAGCTACTCTGTGCCAATGGCCGACGCCGAGCTGAAACAGAAGATCGAGGAGCTGATCGCCGCCAACCCGGTGCTGCTCTTCATGAAGGGCACGCCGGAAATGCCGCGCTGCGGCTTCTCGATGCGGGTCGTGCAGGTCCTCGACTCGCTCGACGTCGAGTACGGCGCGATCGACGTGCTGCCGGCGCTGCAGCCGCTGCGCGAAGTCACCGCCGAGATCTCCGACTGGCAGACCTTCCCCCAGCTCTACGTCAACGGCGAGCTGCTGGGCGGCGCCGACATCGTCGAAGAGATGTTCGACTCCGGTGAGCTGGCCGAGGCGCTTGGCGTTGAGCAGCCTGAGGCGGCACCGGCCGCTGCCGCGCCTCCGGCACAGTCGCCGCCCCTGCAGATCGAATAGTCCGTCGAGCCCTGCGGCTAGTGAGGGCCGGTGGTGTATCCGGTGATCAGGCGACCCACGGCCGTGGCGCCCTGCAGCGGCTTGCCCGGAGGTTGGGCTCCCTCGGTCGCCCGGGGGTGCGCCAACGCTTCTTCCGTCAGCCGCGTCGCCTGGGCACGCGTGATCTGTCGCGGGCCGATTCGATCCAGCGCGAAGACCTCGAGCAGAAGCTTCTGGCCTCTCCGCGCGGTCACGCAGTTGGTCCCGAAGTAAGACCAGCTGATGTCTTCCGGGAGTACGTTGGCGACAAGCCGGTGTTCGGAAGGTTCGAATTTGCTGACGAGATCGGCGAACTGAACGACGACCCTTCGCTTGCCGTGCTCATTCACGTACTTGAAGCGTCCGAGGTAGACGGCGAGTTCCTTCGTATCCTCGGGCACCTTTCCCCACTGGAGTGGAACCCAGAGAGATCCCCAGCCGCAGCGAGTGCTCGGCTTGAGTTCGCCGTTGGCCTGCAATGCGGGGCTCTCGAGGTCGATTGCTGACAGGGATGGACTGCTCGGCGCCGCGCCGCCGCAGCCCGCGAGGACCAGGATCGCGGCGATCAGGCCCAGCGGCCACAGAGCTTCCTTTCCTCCACTGTTCTTTGGGTCCATGGCAAGTGCCCGAGGGCGGCGTCGTTCCCTAAGATCATCGCATGAAGTTCTTTGGAGTAATTGGACTCTGCCTAAGCATCTCGCTCCTTGCTGCCTGCGGGAATGGCTCGGACGATCCGACGGCCCAGACGTCCTCAACGGTCAGCAAGGCCGAGCCGGGTCAACCGAAGACGAAGCTGCACATCGGCCATAGCGGCAAGCTCGTGCCGGTGCCTCGTCCCGGCGATGAAATGTCGAAGCAGGAAATCGCGAAGCTGCCAAAGCTGACGATCGCGAAGCAAAGCGGCCCTCCGCCCAAGCAGCTCGAAGCCATCGATCTTCGCAAGGGCTGGGGAACCGCTCTGACGAAGAACGACGCGGCCTACGTCCGCTACTACGTCGTCAGCTACCCGGAAGCGCTCAAGCGCAGCCGGACGGGACGCTACGGGCCGCGCAGCTTCGGGCTCAACGAAGCGGTCCAAGGTTGGGAAGACGGTTTGCCCGGCATGAAAGTCGGGGGCCGGCGGGAGCTGATCCTGCCGCCGCGATACGTCTACCCACGCTGGAAGCCGAGTTGGGGCTATAAGCCCTTCGTCGACATCTACTTGATCGACTTGCTGGCCGTGGAACGCGGTGGCGCGGATCAAACTCCCTAGGTTGAAGGCCGCCGCACTCGCAGCGTGCCTCTCGGTCCTGAGCCTCGCGGCGTGCGGGGGTGCCGGCCCGGGCCAGAAGACCGCCGGTACGGCGGCGGCACACGCGCGACCCCGTCCGCCGGCCCCGACGGTGAGGATGACCAAGGCGGAAATCGCACGAATCCCGCCCCTGACCGTGCGCAGGCCCACCGGACCGCCGCCCCATCGCCTGGTGGTGATCGATCTTCGCAAGGGCTCGGGTCCGGGGGTGCCCAAGCGCGACTGGGTGACCAACAGGGAGGAAGTGTTCATGAGGCTGCTCGAGGCCAGCTACAGCGGTGCCCGCAAAGGTCACATCTTCGGTCGTATCCCGGTCAAGAGGGTTCTGCTCGAAGGGAGGAGCAAGGGCCTCGTCCGTGGTCTGACCGGGATGAAGGTGGGGGGTCGTCGTGAGCTGATCGTGCCACCGAAGCTGGCCTACCCACGCTGGAAGCCGAGCTGGGGATACGCCCCCTACGTCAGCATCTACGTCGTTGATCTGGTCGGCATGGAACCGCCGTCCGATCGCCAGGTCGAATACCGGAACCGCCCCGTCGGCAGCGGTTGACGCGAATTCGGATCCCGCCGCCGTTTCAGGAGCTTCGTGGCCCTTGGTACTTGCGTACAGTAATTCGGTACGCTAGCGTGTCTCTAGACCAGCTAAACGCTGGCGCCGGGGAGGGAGATTCGGCTGGAAAGACGTGCTCTTGGGAGGCGGGATGCCTCGATCCCAAATTGGCGCCAGCCTTCAAGGGAGGAATGCATCCTGATGTTCTCGAGACTACGCCACCCGGTTCGCGCCATCCGTGGATCCTTCGGCACGCCCGGAATGATCATCGCCGTGATCGCCCTAATCGCCGCTCTCGGCGGCACCGCGATCGCCTCCGGCGGCCTTTCGGGCGCCGAGAAGACGCTGATCAAGAAAGAATCCGAAAAGGCGGCCAAGAAGTTCGCGAAGGCCGGCCCCCAGGGCGCACCCGGTGCTCCTGGCGCCAAGGGCGTCGACGGCACCAACGGCACCAACGGCAAAGACGGAGCCGCCGGCACTGACGGCAAGTCCGTCGAAGTGCTCAGCGGCGCGCCCGGTTGCGGCACGCCCGGTGGCAGCACCGTGCAGGTCAAAGGGGAACCCGGTACCGCACAGGAGGTCTGCAACGGCGATGAAGGCTCCCCCTGGACGGCGGGTGGAGTGCTGCCGCCAGAAAAGACCGAGACCGGTCTAATCGGTGGCCGAGGCGTCAGCGCCGGCTTCATTCAGATCTCCTTCCCCATCCCCCTGCCGGCGGCACTGGACGCTTCTCACGTCAAGGTCGTCAACGTCGGCGATTCGGTGCCGGCGGAATGCGCGGGTGGGACCGTCGCCAATCCAAAAGCCGCGCCCGGCTATCTATGCGCCTACAACAGCGCCTTCAGCGAAGTATTCGAAACCGAAGCACAGGCCAAACTGATCAACGTGTTCGACCCTGTCGCGAACAACAACGGAGCCGCCAGAACCGGCGCACTGGTCTCCACGCAAGCCAGCGAAACATTCGACACCATCGGCGCTACTTACGCCGTGACGGCCCCCGCGGCTCCCTGACCGAGCGGATCCACCGGGCTCGGCCGACCCAGGTCGCGTCGAGCCCGGTGGCTGCCGATCCGGCCGACTCCCGGATCGCTTGCTCAAGTATTCTTGAATACTTGACTTCCTTTAATCGAACTTTAAGATTGGACTGCGCCCCCAACTGTGGGCGCCAACGTCCAATCGATCTCGGCGGATCACCTGCCGAGAAGGGAGTTCAAAGTGAGAACGATCAAGCTAATCGGCCTGACCGCGCTGACCGCGCTGGCCGCGATGGCACTCATCGGCGTATCTTCGGCGATGGCCGAAGGCAGCACAGCTTTGTGCAAAGTAGATCAAGCCGAATGTGCACCGGGAAACCTTTTCGGCACTGTTCATGAAGAATCTGTGGGGAAAGCGACTCTCTTAAGCTCAACCCTGAACGTTGAATGCAACGTCTTATTCTCGGGCACTGCCAAATTAGGCAACCCGGCGACGGTGACGGGCAAATTCACCTACAGCGGCTGCAACAACTCATGTTCGGTTGTGGAACAGGGTGGACCGTCGGTGATCACCGTCTTAAGGTTAGGTCACGAATTAGCTGACGTAACCGGCAAAGGCGAAGTCAAACTGACCTGCCTCTTCGGCTTCGTCAAATGTGTGTACAACGGCACAGGGCTGCAAGGCCATGGCTTAGGGCCCTTATTATCTACACAGAAAAACGGTGAAGTCCGGATCGAGGGACAGGAAACTCACATAGTGAGCGGCAGTTGTCCCGCATCAGCGTTCTTAGATCTGTTAACGACACCGTTAGAAGCGACCTACATCTCGTCGTAGACGACTCGAAGGACGCCGAAGGCGAACCGATTCGAGCAACACCGCGGCCACCCCGGAAGTCCGGGGTGGCCGTATTTATAGGTACGGCATAAATACTTGACAGGTACGAGGGAGTTCTCTAACCTCATTTTTTGGCGGCTTTGGGAGCGCTGCCTGGGAGATGAGATCAAGGGGGATTGGCATGGGCGCTTTGAGTAGGCGGGTCCGGTGGGGTTTGGCCCCCGGGCTGTTCGCAATGGCGCTCTGGACGGCGTCGACGGCACTCGCAAGTCCGCCCAGCCATCATCGCACGCCCACCCTTGACGTCGAAGGTCTCAATCGTGCCTGCGGTGTCGCCGTCGACTCACAAGGCGACCTCTACGCCTCCAGTGCGGGCGAATCGAAGATCGAGATATTCGGACCTGCTGACCATGAAACACCGCTAGGCGAGATCCCGAATTCGAATCTACCGTGTGGCGTCGCCGTTGATCCGACTGGCAACCTCTACGTTTCCGAGAAGGCTACCGGCGAAGTGGTCAGATATCACCCCACGGAATATCCGTTTACCGGCGCCCCCTCTTACGAAGCTCCGGTGACCATCGACACCTCCGGCGAAGCCAAGGGCATCTCCGTGGACCGCTACGACGGCGGACTCTACGTCGCCGAAGGCGAACGGGTGGCGGTCTATGTCAACGAGTTGCAGACGGTCTCTCTCAATGGACTGATAACCGGCGGCACCTTCAAACTCGAATTTGAAGGCCAAGCAACCACTTCACTCCCCTACAACGCCACCGCCGCCGAGATCCAGGCGGCCCTGACGGCCCTTTCGACGATCGGCGTCGGCAACGTCGAAGTCGTCATGCCATCTCCGGGGGTCTTCTCAGTGTTCTTCGTTGGCAAATTTGCCTTTACCGACGTACCGACGATGGGAAGCAGTAACTCGCTTACGGGCTCAGAAAATCCGCGAGTCAATGTCAGCGAGACGAGTAAGGGCCTCAGTGACCACGACTCCGAAGGCGCTCTCGTCGGAGCCACCGGCGTTGCCGCTTACACTTCCCCCACCGGCGATCACCGTCTCTTTGTCGCTGACGACCGCGGCTCCGCCGCCGACGAGTTGCTCCTTTTCAGCGGTCCGAGCGTCGCCGGATTGAAGCTGCGGCGCGAGATCTCCGGCGCCGCCACGCCGGACGGCTCCTTTGAATTCGGCGCGGGCGGTGCCCAGCTTGCCGCCGACCCCGGTAACAAGGAAGCCGGCGGCTCAAAATGCGCCTCAGTTGCTGAACAAGCCTGTACGGCCGGGCACCTGCTCCTCTACGACGCCGGTCATGCGGCGCTCGACGAGTTCGACGCCGGCGGTGAATACCTCGACCGGATGAGTGGGGCCGAATTCGCCGATGCCGAACCAAGCGGGATCGCGGTCGATCGCTCCGGCGGCGCGGCCGACGGGACGATCTTCCTCGGTGTTGGCGCGGGCCCGGGGGCGAAGGTCCTCGCCTTCGGTCCCCTGGCCGCGCCCAGTCGGCCGGCGCTGAGCGAACCGCTCTCGCACCTGCTCGAAAGCGCCCGCGCGGTCGCGACCGACGACCACGGCGACGTGTACGCCGCGGCGGGGGGCTTCGTTCACGTCTACGGACCGCTGGGCAACGAGTTGACCAGCTTCGAAGATCCCCACCCCTCGCTGA
This sequence comes from Solirubrobacterales bacterium, assembly GCA_036496625.1. Taxonomy (GTDB): domain Bacteria; phylum Actinomycetota; class Thermoleophilia; order Solirubrobacterales; family 70-9; genus VRUE01. Next base: position 13,285 of record DASXKW010000055.1, read on the forward strand.
ACGATCTGGCGGTCGACTCCGATGGCAACGTCTACGTGCTCGAAAGCGCACCGCCGGTAAGCGAAGCGGTCCATTACTACTCCCCCAGTCAGTACCCGCCGCGGGCAGGAACCACCTACGCTCGGCATGAACCGGCGGTGGCCGAATCCGCGGATTTCCCCAGCGGGAGCGATTCCTTGCGGGCGATCGCTGTCGATCCTGGGCCCGGAGCGGGAAGGGATCGGCTCTTTCTCGCCAGCAACGGAATCGTTCGCGTATACAAGCCGGCCACCGAAGGCTCCGGGGTGCTCGTTCCCTCATTCGGCGCGGGCCTGTTGGCGGGGCCAATGACTTCGATCGCGGTGGAAGGGGCAAGCGCTCGAGACGGTGGGCAGACGACGGTCTACGTCACCGCGGGCGGCTCCTCGACGATCCAGAGACTGAACGGAGCGGGGAGCGAAGTGATCGGGAGGATCAACGGGGCGGGTTGCCCGCGGGGAGCAATAGGCGTTGGTACTCATGGACTGGCGGTCGATCAGGCAGACGGACACGTGCTCGAGTTCCAGGCGATTGACGAAGCCGCCCGCGAGTACGACGGAGCGGGAGCCTGCGTGGCCGAATTCGGCCACTTCACCAACCTCGTGGGCAGGGGGATCCGGATAGCGGTCGACAGCGCCTGCGCGCTCCACGTCAACGGGACAACCGGCGAAGAGGAACCGCTCGACGAAACGACGACGCCGACCTGCGCCGAATACGACCCCGCCGACGGCAACGCCTACGTCGCCTTCGACGACACCAGCCCCGAACACCCGCCCTACGACGTCACCGCCTTCGGCCCGCTCGCCTACGGCGGGCCGCCGGAAGCGGAAACCGGGACGCCGAACGAAATGGGCGGAGGGCAGGCGACCCTGAACGGTGCTCTCAACCCGGGCGGCTTCGAGGTCGAAGCGTGCGACTTCGAATACCTCGCAGAAGATGACTACGAGACGAATATCGGCGCAGAAGAACCACCCTTCCTGGGCGCCGCATCGGTCCCCTGCGCGGAGAGCGCCGCGGAAATTGGCAAGGGGCAAAGGCCGGTGCCGGTGCGCGCGACGGTCGGCGGCCTCGACCCCGAAGGCCACTACTGCGCCCGCCTCGTCGCCGTCAACAAATTCGGCCCGGGGGAGGGCGAGGCGCTCTGCTTCGGCCGGCCAGGTGTGGAAGCGGAGGCGGCCAGCCCGGTCCACTTCACCGAAATCACCGTGCGGGCCCGGGTCGACCCGGCGGGCCTGTCGACCCACTACCGCTGCGAATACGGCCAGGCGGCAGGGGTATACGACCACGTCACAGCCCCGCAGCTGCTCGCTCCGAGCGCCGGCGAGAGCGAGGTCCAGTGCGTGCTCACCGGGCTCGCCGAAGGCACGGCTTACCACGTCCGGGTCGTCGCCGAAAACGCGGCCGGCGTCGCTGCCGGAGTCGACCAGGAAGTCGTGACGCTCGTCCGTCGCGCCGCTGAATCGTGCCCCAACGCCGAATACCGCACCGGCCTCTCGGCGAAGCTGCCCGACTGCCGCGCCTACGAGCTCGTCACTCCGGCCGCGACCAACGGGCTCTCGCCTCGCGCTCCGGACGCCGGTACCTCCGACCGCGGCTTCGACCAGTGGCTGACCCCGCCGCGCGGTGCGGACGCGGGGCAGAGCCTCTCCTACATCACCGCGGGCACCCTGCCGGGCTTCGGGGGAAACGGCGTCATCGACGGCTACCGCGCCGCTCGCGCTCCTGGCGAACACCCGGCTGCCGGCTGGCAGAGCTCCTTCTTTGGCCCCACCTATGCGCAGGCCGATCCCGAGCTGAACCACAGCCTGCTCATGCAGGGCATCTCCTCTGACCAGGGTTACTCGATCTGGCTGGTCGAACCGGCCGAATCCTTCGCCGAACTCACAACCGGCACCTACCTGCGCACCCCGGCGGGCTTCGAAGCACTCGGCCGCGGCGATCTCGGTGAGGATCTCGGCGCAGCGGGTCGTTACCTGAGCGCCGGCGGCACCCACGCGATCTTCTCCTCCGCCGCTCACCTTGAGCCGGCCGCGCCGCCGGTCGGGACCGAGGCGCTATATGACCGCGCCGCCGGCGCCACTCACGCGGAAGTCCTCTCCCTGGACGCCAACGGCTCGGCTTTCGCGGGAGACGCGACCTACATGGGGGCCAACGAAGCAGGCACCGCTGTCGTCTTCGGGGCCGGTGGAGCGCTCTACGAGCGTCGCGGCGGCGCCACGGCTGAGGTTGCGGCGGCGCCGGCCACGTTCGCGGGCGTCTCCGAAGACGGCGAGCGCGTCTTCTATGCCGCGGGCACGGACGGCGAAGCCCCCGCCGCGCTCTACGTCTGCGAAGTCGAAGCCGGCCCCTGTGCCGGCTCGGGCGCTCATTCACCGATCCAGATCGCCACGGCGGGAATCTTCGCCAACGTATCCGCCGACGGCTCGGTCGCTTACTTCAGCTCCGGGGAAGCGCTCACCGGCGCGGAAGAAAACGAAAACGGAGAAGCGGCCCAGGTCGGGGCGCGCAACCTCTACGCCTGGGAAGGCAGCGGCACCCGCTTCGTCGCCCGCCTGGCCGCCGCCGATTTCGCCGGTGCTGCCTTTGGCGGCATCAGCGGCATGAATCTCGCCGCCTGGACGCGCGCGATCGGTCCCCCGCCTGCGCAGAGCGGCCGCGCCTATGCCCCCGTCCGCTCGACGTCCGGTGGCGGCGTTCTCGCCTTCCAGTCCCATGCCCGGCTGACCGCTTACGACAACAAAGGGGTGGGGGAGATCTATCGCTATGACCCCGCCGCGGAGCCGGGTGAGCGGCTTACCTGTCCCTCCTGTGACCCGAGTGGCGCCGCTCCCGGCGCAGACGAGCTGCTGCAGCAGCTCGACACCACGGCGACGATCGCCCACTCGATGATCCCGAACCTCACCTCGGACGGCACGGCCCTCGTCTTCACCAGTCGCGATCGACTGCTGCCCGAAGATGCCAACTCCGCCGCCGACGTCTACGAGTGGCGAGCGCGGGGAAGCTCTTGGGGCAGTGCCGCGGGTGCCCCCCTCTGCGAGCGCGCTGGAGGCTGCCTGGCGCTGATCTCCTCCGGGCAGGGCGAACGCGACAGCTACCTCTACGCCATGAGCTCCGACGGGCGCGATGTCTTCTTCCGCACCCTCGAGCGGCTGGTGGGCGCGGACGTGGCGGGCAGCGTCTCGATCTACGACGCCCGCGAAGGCGGCGGCATCCCCGAAGCCGCCGAGGCGGCGCCCTGTGCGGGCGATGCCTGCCAGGGACAGGGCGCCGAGGCACCCTCGCTGTCTGCCCCGGCCACCACGGGCGCGGGCGACGGGAACCGCGAAGAAGCGCCGAAGCGGCGTCGCTGCCCGAAGGGCCGGCACCCGGCGAGCCGACACGGCAAGGCGCAATGCGTCAAGCAGGCACGCCACCACCACCGCAAGCATCCGAAAGCCCATCGCGGCGCAAGGGGGAGTCGATGATCCGCCGCCACGCAGCGCTTCTCACGATCGGCGCGTTGGTCGCCTTCGCCGCCCCGGCAGGTGCCGGCGCGGCGGAAGGCTGCGAAGCAGAACCCAGTCCCTCCTGCTTCGGGGTCGAATCGGTGAGCGCATCGCTCTCGACGACCCAGGCCGGCGCCCACCCCGACCTGACCCTGGACATCTCCGTCAAGCGCAACCCACTCAGCAAACCAAACGTCTTCGGCCTCAAGGACTCCTACGCGGCCGCCCGCAACATCCGCATCGAAACGCCGCCGGGGCTGATCGGCGATCCCAATATCTTCGGCGTTCCCCAGCAGTGCACCGCCCAGCAGCTTTCCGGCGCCTTCACCGAAGAAAGCGGTGGCTGCCCGAACGGATCGCAGCTCGGCGTCTCGACGATCTTCGCCTACCAGTTGACGGGGAAGTTCAAGGAGCCCGTCTACATGATGACTCCGCCGGGCGGCGACGTCGTCGCCCGCCTGGGCACGTTTGCCGGCACCTTCCCGATCTTCATCGATCTGCGCCTGCGCTCGGGCTCCGACTACGGCCTGACCGCCGAAGTCGTCGACTCCCCCGCCGTTGCCCGCCTGGTCGAGCTCGACACCACATTGTGGGGGGTACCGGCGAGCCCGGCCCACGACACCGAACGCTGCACGCCGCTGGAGGCATTCGAAGGCTGCGTCAGCTCGCCCAAACGCCACCCCAGCGGCCAGGTCCTGCCCTTCCTCACCAACCCGACTCGTTGCGGCGTGCCCCTGGAAGTCGGGGTCAACGCCTCCAGCTGGGTCGAGCCCGAGTTCAAGCCGGGGAACGAAGCCCGCACCTCGCTGCCGGCGATCACCGACTGCGACAGCCTTCCCTTCGGCCCGAGCCTGGAAGCTGATACCACCAGCCACCACACCTCCACCCCGACCGGCCTCGACCTGACGATCAAGCTGCCGGCCTCCGAAGGCGCGGAAGTGCTCGAACCGTCCCAGATCCGCTACATGCGAATCGACTTCCCGCCGGGACTGGCGATCGATAACGGCGCCGCCGACGGGCTCGGCACCTGCTCGGCCGCCGAAGTCGGCTTCGAAACGGATGAAGCGTCCCACTGCCCCGACTCCGCCAAGCTCGCCGCAACCGAATTCGACGTGCCGGTGCTGGAACGGAACCTGAAAGGGGCGATCTACCTGCGCGAGCCCGAACCGGGCGACCCCTTCAGGGTCTGGATCGTCGCCGACGACCTCGGCCTGCACATCAAGTTGCCCGGCGACCTGGAAGTCGACAAGTCGACCGGCCAGGTTCACTCGATCGTGCTGGGGGCACCGAAGCTCGAAGGCATCCCACAGGCGCCACTGCGCGAAGTGAAGCTGCTGCTCAAGTCCGGCTTCCGAGCTCCCTTGATCACCCCGGACCACTGCGGCACTTACGTCACCCACTACGAATTCGTCCCCTGGTCGGGCGGGCCGCCGGCTGTCGGCGACACCCCGATGAAAATCACCGAAGGCTGCGACACCGGCGGCTTCGACCCGAGGCTCCAGGCGGGATCGACCGAAGCACAGGCCGGCGCCTTCAGCCCCTTCACCTTCACCATCACCCGCTCCGACGGCGAACAGAACATCGCCGGCCTCGCTCTCGCCCTGCCCAAGGGTCTCGCCGCCTCCTTCTCCGGGGTGGCGCGCTGCGAAGGCTCCGACGCGGTGAGCGGCAGCTGTCCGCCCGGCTCACGGATCGGCAGGGTTACCGCCGCCGTGGGCGCCGGTCCCAACCCGCTCTGGGTGCCCCAACCGGGCAAGCGCCCGACCGCCGTCTACCTGGGCGGCCCGTACAGGGGTGCGCCGACCTCGATCGTCGCCGTCGTGCCCAAGCAGGCCGGTCCGTTCGACTTCGGCGACGAAGTGGTGCGCTCGGCGATCTACATCGATCCCGAAACCGCCCGGGCGACGGCGATCGCGGACCCGCTGCCGCAGTTCGTCGAAGGCATCCCGCTCCTCTACAAGGCTCTGAACGTCGTGCTCGATCGGCCCCACTTCGCCCTCAACCCGACCTCCTGTCAGTCCAAGCGGACAGAAGCGACGCTTACCTCGGCCAAAGGCGCGACGGCCCATCCCTCATCCTCCTATGCGGCCATCAACTGCGCCAAGCTCGCCTACAAGCCCAAGGCCGGATTCACCCTGCACGGAGGCACTCATCGTGGCGCGCACCCCGGGCTCACGGCGATCGTGCGGCCGCGATCCGGTGATGCCAACTCGAGCAAGTTCTCGATCGCCTTGCCCCACTCGGAGTTCCTTGACCAGGGCCATATCGACACGGTATGCACCAGGGTGCAGTTCGCGTCTCACAATTGCCCTGCGGGGTCGATCTATGGGCACGCCGTGGTCAAGAGCCCACTCTTCGATTTTCCGCTCGCAGGGCCCATCTATCTGCGCTCCTCCAATCATCTTCTGCCGGACTTGGTCGTCGCGCTGAAGGGCCCACCGACCATGCCGATAGAAGTGGATTCAGTGGGAAGGATCGATTCAGTACGAGGCGGTATTCGCACGACATTCGAAGCCGTTCCGGACGCCCCCATAGGAGAAATCATCGCCAACTTCCCAGGTGGCAAGAAGGGCCTGATCGAAAACTCCGAAAATCTCTGCAGCCAAGTCAACAGGGTGACCGCCAAGCTCACCGCCCAAAATGGCAAGAGGGCTGAATTGCGCCCGCCCATGCGGGTCAGCTGTGCCCAGCGCAAAGGGCAGAGTTCCCGCCGGTCCGAGAGGCGCTGAGCCTCCAGCCGGCACCCGCGCGGATCCGCGCGTGTGCGAAATCGCGCGGACGCGGGAGGCACATTCCGGCAGCCAAGCCGAAAGGTCGTTGCTAAGCCGGACCCCAAGAGCGACCCGTGCGCTGTTTTCGTCGTAGCGCTTGACCCGGCACGCACTCGCTCTGTTTGATGAGACACAGGTCACACGCGAAGTGACCGTACGGTTCGTACATCAACTGTAAGGAGCATCAAAGTGAGAACGATCAAGCCGATCGGCCTGACAGCCCTGGCGGCGCTGACCACGATGGCGCTGGCGCTCGTTGGCGCCCCTCCGGCGATGGCCGAAGGCAGCACAGCTTTGTGCAAAGTAGATGAATCCCCGTGTGCGGCGGGGAATCTGGTCGGTTCTCTGCACGGAGAATCTGTAGGAAAGGCGAAGCTCTTAAACAAATCCCTCACCGTCGAATGTAACGTCTTATTTTCGGGCACTGCTAAATTAGGCAACCCGGCGACGGTTACGGGTAATTTCACCTACAGCAACTGCAACAACGACTGTAAAGTCAAAGAAAAGAGCACCTTTTCGACGATGACCTTCTTAAGGTTAGCTCACGAATTAGCCGACATAACCGGCGCAGGCGAAGTCAAACTGACCTGCATCTTTGGCTTTCTCGATTGCGTCTACAACGGCACGGGACTGCAAGGTCATGGCTTAGGTCCTTTATTATCACTCGGCTCGGCAAACGGTGAAGTTCGGCTCGAGGAACAGCTCACTCATATAATGAGCGGTCAATGCCCTAGTGAAGCATACTTAGACCTCTTAGTAGCTCCGTTAGAAACGACCTATATCTCGTCGTAGACGGCTTGAGGGAAGACGAAGTGAACCCAATTCGAGTTGCACCGCGGCCGCCTCGTATATCCGGGGCGGCTGACGTGATAGGAAATAAAGGCCTGGCCGTGCAGCCGTGTGCTCAGGTCCAAAGT
>DASXKW010000056.1:0-20944 GCA_036496625.1 Solirubrobacterales bacterium
GAGCCGGATCACGATGCTCGCCGAGACGACAGCGGCGAACAGGACTTCGGCGGCGCCGTAGTCGGCGGGGTCGAGGTAACGGGTGTAGAGCGGCAGCAGCGCCACCGCGATCAGCTTCGAGACGATGCTGGCCGCGGTGTAGGCGGCCCCGGTCGTCGCTAGGCGGCGGAGGTATCCCGACACGCGCTGACCCTACGTTGATCGGCGGCCGCCAGCGAAGCGCCCACCGCCAAGAGCACCCAGGTAATGGGATCCTCGAAAAAGCCCGCGTAGGCCATCGTGTGGACGATCAGGGCTGTAAAGGTTGCGAGGACCGCTGCTCGCGCTACGGGTAGGCGCGCGGGTGGCGGGGAGGGAGGTGGGCCTGCGGGCGGGCCGCGGTCCGTCCTCGACCCCCCTCCCTCCCCGCCACCCGCGCGAGAATCCGGTAGGAGGAGCAGCGAGGAGCGCAAGCCTGCGACCATCGTCCACAGGGCTGTCAGGACCAGAGCTATGTAGGCGGCCAGGCCGAGGACGCCCTGCTCCGCCGCGATCGTGACCGGCTCCGTGTGGGAGACCGAGACGGGAGCTTTGTGCGTCTGCACGTGCTCGCGGTAGGCCTTCGGGAAGCTTCCCGATCCGTAGCCGTAGAGGGGGCGCTGGGCGAACAGGTGGATGCCTCCGGAGACGAGGTTGGCTCGGCCGCTGGTGTCTATGTTGAGGCGGTTGAAGCTGGCTCTGCCGCCTGTGAGCAGGACCACGAGCGCGCCGAGGACGGCGAAGGCGCCCACCGCCGCCAGCGTCCAGCGCAAGCTCCACTTCAGGGCCGCAAGCACGGCGAGGCCGGCCAGCAGCGCCGCGAAGCTCGACTGCGAGAAGGTCGGCGCCAACCCGATCCAGAGGAGTGCGACCAGCGTGCTCAGCAGGGCGAGGGCCCGCCGCTCCCGCGCCCACAGCAATGCGGACATCGCGACCACGATGACCAGCGCCAGGTAGCGCCCGTAGACGTTCGGGTCCCAGAACACCGAGTTGACCCTGAAGTAGGTGTGAAATTCATTCGACCGGATCACCTGGTCGTTCCAGAACAGGTCCTTGCTCACGTACTCCACGGAGCCGACGACGACGAAGCAGACCGCCTCGATCCCGATCGCCCAGATGACCAGGGTGAGGAGCTTCCGATCCCAGCTGACGCCTCGGAGCAACCCGTAGGCGAGGCTGAACGGGACGAAGAAGAAGCAGACGTCCTGCAGCCCTTTGGAGAAATCGGCGGAATACAGAACCTGGACGGCGTATAGGAGAACAACGGCGGCAAGCACCCTGGGCAGCCACGCAACCGGGCCGGCGGGTCCTGTCGCCGCAGGGGACCCACCACCCCCTGCGGTAGCTGAAGCTTCCTCGGGGGTGGTTCCCCCTCCGGCGCCACCCCCCGGCAGTGGAGGCTGCGCAGAACGCCACTCCCGAACGGCGGTCGCAAGCACTCCCCCGGCGATGACGAGGTACAGCGGGACGAGGAGGTTGGCCGTGTCCCCTCCGGCATGCAATGGCACTCGGAACGGCAGCGCGGCGACGATTGCCAGTGACAGGACGACGGGCCAGCGCGTGAAGGCGGCCGCGAGCGCTGCGGACAGCGCCGCGCCCAGCACCCCGAGCGCGGCGAGGCGCGACGGATGGTCGCGCAGGTCGACGATCTGGTGGGAGTGCCACTGGTCGCCGAGGATCAGGGCCGGAAAGAGGACGAGCGCCGCCAGCATCGCCGCCGAGCGCAGCCGACCGGCCGGGAGCAGAATCGCGCCGGCTGCCCCGGCGGCAGCGACGAGGACGCCCAGGGCCGCGAGGACGTCGTTCAAGGTTCGCCTCCCTCCGCGCCGGGGGCCGCGCAGCGTTTCGTCGGATTCGGCTTCGCATGGTGCAGGCGGATCGTCCCGGGTGGAACGAGGGTGCGTTCCTGGCCGAGCAGCTTGACCCGCAGCTTGTAGCGCCCGGGCGGAGCGATGCCGTCGTTGCGGCTGCGGCCGTCCCAGTAGAAGGTGAAGAAGTGGTAGCGCTTGAGGTAGCGGTCGCGGGCGAGCGTGATCACGAGCTTGCCGCCCGGCTTGACGACCTGCGCCGTGGCGTGGTCGCTCTGCGTGACGCGAAAGCGGATCCGCTCGCGGTCGAAGCGACAGTCGCGATTGGGGGTGAAGGCGCGGGCCGTGACAGCTTTTGCCCCTGGGCGAGGAGGGTGCCAACGGGACACGAAGGTGACGCGGTCGAGGACGAGCGGGTCGCGCTTCAGACGTTGGGACCAGGCGAAGGCGGCGAGCGTGGCGAGGACTAGGAGGGCGAAGACCAGCCCGGCCCAGCTAGCCCGAGGTCGAGGCATCTTCCTCGCCGACGATCACCGATACCGGCGCGCTGCCGGAGACCGATTCGATGTCGGCGCTGATCAGCCGCACATCCGAGATCCCCAACACGGACGCGACGCGACGCGCTTCGGGCGCGTGGCCGCGCTTGAACATGACGACGCTGTTGGTGAAGCTGGTGGCGCTGTTGGTGACGGCGCCGAGCTGGAAGCCCTTGCGTTCGACCTTGTTGCCGTAGGTGGCGGCGAGGCCCGGCACCGCGGTCCCGTTCAGCACCGCGACTTCGATTTCGCTGGGCTTCAGCGCCACGGCGGACTTGCCATGCCCATCCCTGCCGTCGGCGTTGTTGGAGCTCTGCGTGACCAGGTAGACGGCACCGCCGGCGAGGAGGAGGACGACGAAGAAGAGGGCGACGAGGTAGCGCGGCTCGGCGAGCCGCGCGCCGAAGCCGGAGAGGCCCTCGCGCAGGCGCTCGGCGCGGGTCAGCTCCGGAAGGCCCGCCTCGCGTCGCTTGCGGCGCTCCTCGCGCAGCTCGGCGGCGTCGCGTTCGGCCGTCTTGGAATCCTCGAGCTCGCGCAGCTCCTCGGCCCGCCTGGCCGCGACCGCCGAGGTCGAGTCCTTGCGCTCGGCGTCGCGCTCAGGCGCCGAGCCGGCCCACTCGCGCAGGCGGCGAATGTCCCGCGCCTGGGAGAAGGCGAGCATGGCAAGCAGGGCGAGGCCGATGAACGCAGCCAGGCCTGCGAAGGCGCCGATTTGTTCGAGCAGCTGCACGGAGAGGCTGCGAGAGGCTACTCGTCGTAGAGGACCGCCGCCGCGTCGCCGCCCGGGGCGGTGATCATCTCGACCACGCGCTGTGCCAGGTTGGCCTCGTCACCGGCCAGCACGAGATGCTCGAGCGAGTTCAGCGTCGCCTCGATCCACTCGGGGTCCAGAGGCGTCTCGCGCACGGCGCGAAGAATCCGCCTCGCTGCGGTCGGCTGCGCGCTCTCGGCGAAGCCGAAGAGCTCCTCGTGCAGCTTCTCGCCCGGCCGCGGCTTGGTGAACTCGACCGCGATGTCGGTTTCCGGCTCATAGCCGGCGAGGCGGATCATGTTGTGGGCGAGGTCGACGATCTTCACCGGCTCGCCCATGTCGAGGACGAAGACCTCGCCCTTGCCGGCGCCGATGTCGCCGGCTCGGATCACCATCTGCACCGCCTCGGGAATCGTCATGAAGTAGCGGGTCATCTCCGGGTGGGTGACCGTGACCGGGCCGCCGCGCTCGATCTGGCTGCGGAAGATCGGCACGACGCTGCCCGAGGAGGCGAGCACGTTGCCGAAGCGGACGCTGGCGAAGCGGGTGCCGGGATGCTTGCTGCCGGCCGACTCGACGATCCACTCGGCCATCGCCTTCGATGCGCCCATCACCGTTTTCGGGTTGACCGCCTTGTCGGTGGAGATCAGGACGAAGCGCTCGACGTCGGAGGCGGCAGCGGCCTCGGCCGTGATCCGGGTCGCGATCGCGTTGTTGCGCACGGCCTCGAGCGGGTTGGCCTCCATCAGCGGCACGTGCTTGTAGGCGGCGGCGTGGAAGACGATGCTGGGCTTGAAGCGCTGCATCGCCTCCAACATCCGGCTCGGCTCCTTGCAGTCGGCGAGCACCGACTCGACGTTGGTGAAATGGCGCTCCTCGACCATTTCGCGGTCGATCTGAAAAAGGTTGTCCTCGGCGTGGTCGAGCATCACCAGCAGCCGCGGCTTGACCTGCGCGATCTGGCGGCAGAGCTCGGAGCCGATCGAGCCGCCGGCGCCGGTGACGAGGACGATGCGGTCGCGCAGGTAGGCGGCGACGCGGTCGAGCTCGCGGACGATCGGCTCGCGGCCGAGCACGTCCTCGACCCGCACCTCGCGCAGCTGCCGGTTGAGCTGGACGCCGCCGCGCAGCAGCTCGAAGACGGTCGGCAGGGTGCGGACGCGGATCTCGCGCTCGCGGCAGGCGACGACGACCTTCGCGCGCAGGGTGCCCGGCGCCGAGGGGATCGCGATCACCACCTCGTCGGGCTGGGTCTCGTCGAGGATCGCGTCGATCATCTTGGTCGAGCCGAGCACCTTCAGCCCGAGCATCCGCATCCCCCGCTTGCGCGGGTCGTCGTCGACGAAGCCGATCGCGGTTGCGCCGAGGTCGGGGTTGAGCTGCAGCTCGCGGACGACCATCTGGCCGCCGGAGCCGGCGCCGATCACCAGCACCTCGTGCTTGGGCAGGCGGCCCGAACGCGAGGGTCGCTCGACGATCAACCGCACTGCGAGACGGGCGCCGGCGAGCAGCATCAGGGTGAGGATGAAGTCCATCACCGCCACCGAGCGCGGCAGGTTGTGGGCGAAAGGCCGCAGCACCGTGAAGGCGACGATGAGAATCAAGCTGGAGGCGCCGACCGCGCGGACGATGAGCAGGAAGTCGCGACCGCTGACATAGCGCCACCACTTCTGGTAGAGCCCGAAGGCGGAGAAGACGATCAGCTTGCCGACGACGACGAAGCCGACCGACTGCGCGAAGAGGATCCAGTAGCGGTGCGGCAAGCCGCTCTGGTCGAGGAAGCGCAGCCGGAACGCCAGGTAGAAGGAGAGCGCGACGAGGAGGCCGTCGGCCGACATCTGAAGTACCCGGTTGCGGTATACGGGGTGGTTCAGCCGCTGCATAGGAGGGGCAGCGAGTCTAGAGCCTGACGCTCTAGGATCACGGGTCTGTTCATGCTGCATCCATTCCTCTATGCCGATCTGACCGGCCCCGTCGTCGACTTCTGCGTCAAGACGATCGAAAGCGCCGGCCTTGCCGGCGTCTTCCTGCTGATGGCCGCCGGCAGCGCCTGCATCCCGATCCCCAGCGAGGCGGTGATGCTGTTCGCCGGCTTCAGCGTCTACAACGGCGACCAGACCCTGATCGGCGTGACGCTCGCCGGGCTGGCGGGGAACATGGCCGGCTCCTGGCTGACCTACGCGGTGGGCTACTACGGCCGCATCGACCTGCTCGAGCGCAACAAGCTGATCCACATCAGCCCGGCGCGGCTGGCCTGGGTCGATGGGTGGTTCAAGCGCCACGGCGACGCCACTGTCTTCTTCGCCCGCCTGCTGCCGCTGGTCCGCGCCTTCATCTCGCTGCCGGCCGGAATGGCGAAGATGCCGTTCTGGCGCTTCACCTGGCTGACCGCCCTCGGCTCGCTGCCCTGGGTGATCGGCTTCGCGCTGATCGGAAGGGGAGTCGGCGGCAAGTGGGAACAGTGGCGCCATCACCTGCAGGTGCTCGACTACCTGGTTGTCGCCGCGATCGTCGGCCTGGTCGTCTACGCGATCGTCAAGCGGCGGCGCGAGGGCGGTTCAGGGGACGAAGGCGCCACGGTCGAGCCGGCCGGCCCCAGCGGAGCTTGAGCACGGCGACCGGCGGCAGGATCCCGGCAAGGCGGGCGCTCGCGCTCGGCGTCGTGCAGGGCCCGGCGGAGCTGCTGCCCGTATCGAGCTCGGCTCACATCGTCCTCATCCCCTGGCTGGCGGGTTGGGATTGGGAGGCGATTGACCCAGAGGCCCGCAAGAGCTTCGAGGTGGCGCTGCACGCCGGCGGCGCGGCGGCGCTGCTCGTTGGCCAGCGGCGCTTGATCGGCGAAGAGCTGCGCGCCTTCGACGCCCGCGGCGCCGCCGTGCTGGCGCTCTCCTTCCTGCCCGCGGCGATCGTCGGCTACAAGCTCGAGCGATCGATCGAGCGGCGCCTCGGCGGCCCGCGCGCGACGGCCTACGGCCTGCTCGCCGGGGCGGCGGCGATGGTCGCAGCGGACACTCGGCCTCAGCTGCGCGGCCGTGGCGAGGCGAGCCTGGCGGATGGCCTCGCGCTCGGCGTGGCCCAGGCGACCGCCCTCGCTCCCGGCGTCTCTCGCAACGGCATCACCCTGGCGGCGGCGCGCTGCCGCCGCTTCTCCCGCGACCAGGCGAACCTGCTCTCACGCACGATCGCCCTGCCGATCATCGTCGGCGCCACCGCGCTGAAGGGAGTGCGGCTGAGTCGCCGCGGCTCCTCGCCCGAGCTGCGTTGGTCGATGGCGATCGGCGCCGGCGCCTCTTTCGCCTCCACCCTCGCCTCCCAGCGCCTGATTGGCTTGGTCGAGCGAGACCGGGCGCTCTGGCCGTATGCGGCGTACCGGGCCGCCCTTGCGGCCGCGGTGCTTGCGAAACTGCGCAGACGATGAGTGGCGACGCATACGCAAGGGCAGGCGTGGACCAGGGAGCCGCGGATTCCGCCGTCGCCGGGCTGGTCAAGGCGCTCGGCGCGATTCGACTCGGGCGACCGTCGCGGCAGGTGCCGCTGCCGGGGCACTACGCGAGCGTGATCAAGCTCGACGAGCGAACCGGGATCGCGCTCTCCACCGACGGGGTCGGGACGAAGCTGCTGGTAGCCGAGCAGCTCGGCCGCTATGACAGCGTCGGCATCGACTGCGTGGCGATGAACGTCAACGACGTGATCTGCGTCGGCGCCGAGCCGCTGGCGATGCTCGACTACATCGCGATCGAGAGCGCCGATCCCGCCGTGTGCGAGGAAGTCGGCGTCGGCCTGGCGCGCGGCGCCGAGCTGGCAGGGGTCGAGATTCCGGGCGGCGAGCTGGCCCAGCTCGGCGAGATGGTGCGCGGGGTCGACGTCTCCGGCGCCTGCTTCGGCACCGTCGCCCTCGACGCGATCGTCGATGGCTCAGCGGTCCAGCCGGGCGACTCGATCATCGGTCTCCCCTCCTCCGGCCTGCACTCCAACGGCTACGCCCTTGCCCGCTCGGCGCTGGACGGCCTCTCGCTCGGCGAGGATCCCGAGGGTCGGCTCGGTCGCGCGCTCGGCGAGGAGCTGCTCGAGCCGACCGAGATCTACGTCAAGGCGATCCTCGAGCTGCTGCGCTCCGAGGTCGAGGTCCGCGGCCTCGCCCACATCACCTCGGGCGGCCTCGGCAACCTGCTCCGCCTCGCCGCCGATGTCGGCTACGAGATCGAGGCGCCCCTCCCCACCCAGCCCATCTTCGCCCTCATCCAGGAGCGAGCTGGCGCCTCCGACGATGAGATGCGCGGGGTCTTCAACATGGGCTGCGGCTTCTGCTGCGTGGTCTCGCCCAAGGACGAGGCTGCCACCCTCAAGCTCCTGCGCGGGCATTACCCTGGGGCGAAGCGGATCGGTCGTGCGGTTGAAGGTCCGCGCGAGATCCGCCGCCCCTAGATGGAAGCCCGCCCCTCGAGCGCAATGATCGGAACCGTGCTCTCCGGCCGCTACCGGCTGGAGGCGAAGCTGGGCAGCGGCGGCATGTCGACCGTATACCTGGCGCGGGACCAGACGCTCGACCGTCAGGTGGCGGTGAAGGTGATGCACGGCGAGATGTCCGAGCAGGCCGACCAGCTCGAGCGCTTCCGCCAGGAGGCCCGCTCGGTGGCCAAGCTCTCCCACCCCAACGTGGTCTCGGTGATCGACGCCGGCGAGGACGCCGGCCACCCCTACATCGTCTTCGAGTACGTCGAGGGCGAAACGCTGAAGCAGCGGATCAGCCGCGACGGCGCGCTCGAGCCGCAGGAGGCGATCGCCTACGCGATCGAGATCGCCCGCGGCCTCTCGATCGCCCACGCGCGCAACATGGTCCACCGCGACATCAAGCCGCAAAACATCCTGATCGACGCCGAGGGCAGGGCGAAGCTGACCGACTTCGGAATCTCGCGGCAGCTCGAGCAGGACGGGATGACCGCCACCGGCCGTGTGCTCGGAACCACCGACTACGTCGCCCCGGAGCAGGCGATGGGGCGCAAAGTCGACCCCCGCACCGACGTCTACTCGCTCGGCGTCGTCCTCTACGAGATGCTGGTCGGCCAGGTCCCCTTCGCCGCCGACAGCCAGGTGGGAGTGGCGATGAAACACGTCAACGAGGAGCTGCCCGACGTGCAGCGCCGCCGCCCCGAGGTCTCCGCCGCGGTGGCGCTGGTGGTCGAGCGGGCCACCGCCAAGAACCCGGCCGAGCGCTACCAGCATGTCGGCGAGATGATCGACGACCTCTCGACTGCGCTCGAGGTCGAGGCTGCGCGAGCCGGCTCGACCACCGGCGAGGCGACCAGCGTGCTCGACACGGTGCCGCCGCCAAAGCGCCAGCTCTCCGGTCGCGCTCGCTGGAGCTGGGCGGCGATCGTCGCGGTGCTCCTCGTTGTCGGCGGCACCTTGTTCTTCGTGCATCTGATCTCGAATGGCAACCTCGGCGGCGGTGGCGCGGAGAAGGGCAAGGGCAAGGCGGTCTCGATCAGCTCGGCAACCGACTACGACCCCGAGGGCGACGGTGAAGAGGTGCCCAGCAAGGTCGAACTCGCGGTTGACGGGAACCCGACGGGAACCGCCTGGGAAACCGAGCACTACGAATCCGACACCTTTGCCGGCACCAAGACCGGGCCCGACCCGGGCGTGGGCATCTACGTGACCACGACTGCGCCGGCCAAGCCGGTGAAGATGATCGTCCGCACCCCCACTCCAGGCTGGGACGCACAGGTCTTCGCGGCGTCCTCCAGCCCGCCCGAAGAGCTGACCGAATGGGGAGAACCGGTTGGCACCGTGGTCAACGCCTCCTCGACCGTCGAGGTCGACCTCAACGTGCAGGAACCCTCCACCTACTTCCTGCTCTGGTTCAACAAGGCCTCCGAAGCCCACGACCAGTTCGGCGGCTACCAGGTGGAGATCAGCGACATCAGACTGCTGGGGGGCTAGCTCAGAACTCGTAGGAGCGGGCGCGCCGATGACGCTCGACGGCCAGGGTCACCAGGCGGTCGCAGAGGGTCGGATAGTCAAGGCCGGTGGCCTGCCAGAGCTTGGCGTAGACGCTGGTCTCGGTGAAGCCGGGCATGGTGTTGATCTCGTTGACGAGGACGGCGCCGTCGGGCTCGACGAAGAAGTCGCAGCGGGCGAGCCCGGAGCAGCCGCCCAGCTCGAAGGCGCTGACCGCTAGCTCGCGGACGCGGGCGAGCTGCTCAGCGGGGATCGGCGCCGGCACGACCAAGTCCATGCCGCCGGCGCGGTACTTGGTCTCGTAGTCGTACCACTCGCCGTTGGCGAGGACCTCGCCCGGCTGGGAGGCCTCGACCTCGTCGTTGCCGAGCAACGAGCACTCGACCTCGCGCCCGGATGCGGAGGCCTCGACGATCACCCGCGGGTCGTGGCGGCGGGCCAGCTCGACCGCCGCCTCCAGCTCGCTGCCCAGGCTCTCCACCCTGCTGATCCCGACGCTGGAGCCGAGGCGCGAGGGCTTCACCCAGAGCGGCCGGCCCATCGCCTCGCAGCGCTCGCGCCAGCCGGGCTCGCCGGCGGCGACGAAGTCGACCTGGGGGACGCCGGACTGGGCGAAGAGCCGCTTCAGCGTCAGCTTGTCCATGCAGGCGGCGGAGGCGAGGACGTCGGAGCCGACGTAGGGAAGGTCGAGCCACTCGAGCAGGCCCTGGACGCTGCCGTCCTCGCCGAAGGGGCCGTGCAGAGCCGGAAAGGCGACATCGGCGTCGAGCAGGCCCTCGCCCGGAACCAGCCCGACCGGAACCCCGTCGCAGCTCCAGGCGCCGTCGCGCGAGATCCCCACCCGCAGAGCCTCGTGACCGGCCTCCTCCAGTCCCCGCGCCACCGCCTCGCCGGAGCGCAGCGAGACGTCGTGCTCGGAGGAGCGGCCGCCGCTGAGGACCGCGGCCCTCATTCCCCTTCTTCGCCCGCTTCCAATTCGGCTGCGGCGCTCGCCCGCTTGCCGACGACGACCGTCACCGTCGATCCCGGTTTGACTTCCGACCCTGGCGGCGGGAACTGATCGGTGACCCGGCCGATCTGCGGTTCGACTTCGGTCTGCTGTTCGCTGACGGTCGGCTCGAGGCCTTCGGCGCGAAGCGCTTCGACCGCGTCGGCGCGCAGCTTGCCGATCACGTTGGGGACGGTTGCCTTGGCTTCCCCCTTGGAGACGACGATCGAGACCCCCGAGCCGGCGGGGAGCTGCGAGCCCGCGCTCGGCGCCTGGCGGATCACCTCGCCGACCGGCTTGGCGCTCGCTTCTTCTTCGACGCTCGCCGTGAAGCCGCGGCCGCGGATCTGCTGCACCGCCACCGAGCGCTGCGTTCCCACCAGCACAGGGACCGTCGCCAGCTTCGGACCGCGGGAGACGGTGAGGACGACGTTGGTCCCGCGCGTCGCCGTTTCCCCGCCCGACGGTTCGGAGTGAATCACCCGCCCTTCTTCGACGCCTTTGGAGTGGACGGTTTCGACCTTTGCCTTGAACCCGGCTTCTTCCAGAGCTTCCTCAGCTTCTTCGGCGCTCATCCCCGCCGTCGAGGGCACCTTGGCGCTGCCCGGCCCGGCGCTGACCGTCAACATCACCTTCGGCTTCGAGCAGAAGAAGCTGAGGAAGGCGCAGTCGAGCGAGGCTTCGTCGGCCGGCGGCGAGGCGGACGGATCCTGCTCGAGCACAGTATTCGCCGGCGCTTCGCGCTCGACCCGCGTCACTTCGCCGACGCCGAAGCCGTCCTGCTGCAGCCGGGCAAAGGCGAGGTTGAGAGATTCGCCGGTGACATCGGGGACTTCGGTGGTCGTGTCACGGGTCAGCGCGAAGCCGACCAGCAGGCCGATCAGCACCGCAGCCCCGACCAGCATCCAGATGCGGCGCCTGCGGCGGCGGGCCCGCTCTTCCTCGGGGTCGGGCTCGCCCGCGATCGCCTCCTCGGGCATGGCGACGACCGGTGGCAGCGCGGCGAATGCCGCGGTGCTGCCGGCTTCGCCGCCGGGGCTCTTGAGCGCCGCGTCGAGGGCCGCGATGAAGGCATCGGCGCTCTGGAAGCGCTGCCCGGGCTCCTTCTCCAGCGCCCGCATCACCGCCGCGTCGAGAGCCGGCGAGATCTGCGGGTTGATCGAGCTGGGCCGCTGCGGCGCCTGGGAGACCTGTTTCATCGCCACGGCAACGGCGGAGTCCCCCTCGAACGGGACCCGCCCGGTGAGCGCCTCGTAGAGCATCACGCCGATCGAGTAGAGGTCGGAGACCGCGGTCACGTCGAAGCCCTGCGCCTGCTCGGGCGAGAGATAGTGCGGCGTGCCCATCACCGAGCCGGCCTGGGTGATCTCCGAGACCCCGGCGCGGGCGATGCCGAAGTCGGTCACCGTCGCCTTGCCGTCGCCGTCGACGATCACGTTCTGGGGCTTGAGGTCGCGATGGACGACGCCGTGGCGGTGAGCGAAGCGAGCGCCCTCGAGCACCTGGCGGATCAGGCCGACGGCCTGCTCGGGAGTGAGGCCGTCGTCGATCAGCTGCTTAAGCGTGCGCCCTTCCAGGTACTGCATCGCGATGTAGTAGGTGCCGTCGACGTCGCCGCGGTCGAAGACGGCGACGATGTTGGGGTGCTGGAGCCCCGCGGCCGCCTCGGCCTCGCGGCGGAAGCGCTCGACGAACTCGCCGTCCTGGACGAAGCGCGAGTGCAGGACCTTGAGCGCGACGCGACGCTGGAGATGCGTATCGTCGGCGAGCCAGACGTCCGCCATCCCGCCCGAGCCGATCCGCTGCAGGATCGCGTAGCGCCCATCGACCACGCTCCCCTGCGCGACTTCAGCCACGTCCCCCCCGATGCGCCGGGTCGATGGGCCGATTTTCCTCCATATAGGCGTATTTCAGGCCCACCGGTGGGTGTTCTACCTCATTCACCGTTGAGGATCGTTTCCGCTACGTCGCGGAAGATCGGCGCGGCTACGTCGTTGCCGAACTGTTCCGTGCACCCGACCGTCACCGCGATCGCGATCTTCGGGTCCCGGGCGGGCGCGAAGCCGATGAACCAAGCCTGATTCTCTTCGAGCCCGCCCCCGCAGGCTTTGTTGCCGGGCGTTTCCGCGGTGCCGGTCTTGCCGGCGACCGCCACGCCGGAAATCGCCGCGTTGGCGCCGGTGCCTTCGCTGACGACCCCTTCCATCGCCGTGGTCAGCTCCGCCGCGGTCTTGGCGCTGATCGGCTGGCTGTATTGAGAGGGTTCGAGGCGCTTGACCACGCGGCCGTCGGGATCGACGACGCGACTCCAGATCTGCGGCTTCATCTCGCGCCCCTTGTTGCCGACCGCCGCTGCGACCTCGGCCATCTGCAGCGGCGTGACCGCCAGCCGCTCCTGACCGATCGCCACCCGCGCCAGGTCGACCGGGTCCTTGGCGCCGAGCAATTCGCCGTTTTCGTCGAAGACGCCGCTCTTCGAAACCTGATCGGCCGGAAGATCGATCGCGGGGGTCGAGTTGAAGCCGAAGCGTTCCATGTATTCGAACATAGTCTTCTGGCCCAGTCGCTGGCCGAGCTGGCCGAACCAGGTGTTGACCGAGTTGGTCAGCGCGGTGTCCAGGGTCGCGCCCGGGAAGCTCTCCCCGAAGTCGTTTTCGAGCGGCGTGCCTTCGACTTCGAGCGTTCCAGGCGCGTCGATCGGCGTCTGCGGAGTGATCGTGCCGCTTTCCAGGCCGGCGGCGGCAGTCACCACCTTGAAGGTCGAACCCGGCGGAAACTGCCCCTGCGTGGCGCGGTCGAACAGCGGCGTTTCGAATTCGTTGGTGTCCAGCTTCGAGAGTTCGTAGGGCACGCGGTTGGGGTCATACGACGGGTTCGAGGCCATCACCCGCACGCGCCCGCTCTGCGGCTCGATCGCCACCACGGCGCCGAAGCCCGCTTCTTCGAGGTCGGCGAGCGCGGTCGCCTGCGCGGTGGGATCGAGGTTGGTGACCACGTCGTCGCCCTCCTGCTTGCGGCCCCGCAGCTGATCGAGGATCGAGCTGAATTCCGATTCGTTGCCGACCAGTTCGTCGTTGTGGAACTGCTCGAACTCGCTGTCGCCCTGCAGGACGAAGCTGTAGCCGATCGGGTGGCCGTAGAGCGCGGCTTCAGGATAGCGGCGCACGTAGCGCAGGCCGGCGCCGTGTCCCTTCGGCACCGAGCGGGCGATCACGGTCCCGTCGGCGGCGAGGATGCGGCCGCGCTTGATCTGCTGCTGCTCGAACAACGGCCGCTTGTTGGCGTCCTTTTGCTTGAGGGCGCCGGCGTCGAACACGGACCAGTACGAGGTGAAGCCGGCCAGCACCGCGAAGAGGACGACGACGAGGCCGAAGAGCTTGATGATCTGGCGGTTCACCGTCGCTCCGGGGCAAGGCCGTCGCCGCGTTCGAGGGCTCCCGCCTCACGGCGGGCGCGGTCGGAGACGAGCAGCAGCAGGGCGAGCAGAACGAGGTTGGCGATGATCGAGCTGCCGCCGTAGCTGATGAAGGGCAGGGTGACGCCGGTCAGGGGGATGACCCTGGTGACGCCGCCGATGATCACGAAGGCCTGGATCGAGAAGACCGCGGTGAGCCCGGTCGCCAGCAGCTTCGAGAAGCCGTCGGCGGCCAGCAGGGCGATCTTGAAGCCCCGCGCCGCGATCAGCAGGTAGATCAGGATCACCGCGCAGGCGCCGAAGAGCCCGAGCTCGTTGACGATCAGCGAGTAGATCGTGTCCGTCTGGGCCGCCGGCAGCAGCGCCTCGTGGGTGCCGGGGACCGTGATCAGCGCCTGGCCGAAGCCCTTGCCGAAGAGGCCGCCGTCGGCCTGGGCGAAGATCGACTGGAGGATCTGGTAGCCGCTCCCCTGCGGATGAGCGTAGGGGTTGAGCCAGATTTCGACCCGGTCGTGCACATGGGGCACGGTCGAGGCGAAGAACCAGGCGCCGACGAGAAACATCGCCATCCCGATCGCGACGAAGGAGAAGCGCCCGGTCGCGACGTAGAGCAGCGCCAGGAAGGCCGCGAAGAACATCAGCGAGCTGCCCAGGTCGCGGATGAAGACGAGCATGAACATCGAGGCGCCCCAGACGACCAGCATCGGGCCGAAGTGCTTGAGCGGCGGCAGGGTCACCCCGAGCACCCGTCGGGCGCCGACGATCAGCACCTCGCGGTGCTCGCGCAGGTAGCTGGCGAGAAAGACGACCAGGCAGATCTTCGAGAACTCGGCCGGCTGGAAGGCGAGCGGGCCGAGCTTGACCCCGAGGTAGGCGCCGTTGACCTGTTCGCCGATCCCCGGCAGGCGCGGCGCCAGCAGCAGCAGCAGGCCGATGGCGGCGATCGTGTAGCGGTAGCGCTCGAGCACGTCGTAGTCGCGCAGGAACTGGATCGTCGCCGCGAAGAGGACGAGGCCGAGGACGAACCAGTTGGCCTGGTCGCGCGCCAGGCTGGCGTCGATCCGGTAGACCATCACCAGCCCGAAGGCCATCAGCAGCGCCGCCAGCGGGAAGAGGTAGGGATCGGCGTCGGGCAGGCGGACGCGAAGGTAGAGGTGGGTGACGAGGCAGACGGCGAAGAAGTAGGCGCCGTAGACCAGGCTGAGGTTGTCGAGCCGCGAGCTCTCCTGGGCGAAGACCGCGGCGAAGCCGGCGGTGAGCAGCATGGCGACCGGGACGAGGGCGAACAGCTCCCGGTTCCTTGCCGACATCAAAGTTCCGCCCGCGTGCTCTGCTCCCGCGCGGCCACGCTCATCGTCCCCGGCTGCCTCGCGTCCGCGCTTCCGCGTCCGCCGCGGGCGGGTTTTCGGCAGACCGTTCGATGTCTTCGATCAGCGAGACGGCATCGTCCCGCGAGCGCAGGTCGTGGCCAGTCGCGGCTTCGCGGCGGCGCGGGGGCAGCGAGCTGGTCTGGATCGGGCTCGCGTAGCGCTCTTCGTAGAGCTCGATGCCGAAGGGAAGTTCGTAGGGAAGGCCCCGATAGAGCGCGACCCTGCCGCTTTCGTCGGTGCCGAGGAACCAGACCTGGCGGTTGCCGTACCAGGCGCCGAAGGCGAGCGCTCCGAGCACGGCGAGGACCGCGATCGCCTTGGCGGCGCGGCGCAGGCGGCGGCGCGGTTGCTTCGCGGCGATCTGCTCGCGCCGCTCGCGCGCGGCCGTGGCGGCGGCGCGGCGGCGCACCTCGGTCGTGGTCAGCCCCGCCTCGGCCGCTGTGCTGCCGATCAGCGTCGCGTCCTCGTGGCTCTGCCGCGGCGCTGCCGCGTCTTCGAGCCGGAAGGCGAGCGCCGTGATGTTGTCGCGGCCGCCGGCGCGGTTGGCTTCGTCGACCAAGGCCCGCACCGCAGCGTCCATCGAGGTCGCGCCGGCGAGCAGTTTGGAGATCTGCTCCTCGCCCAGCATCGTCGTCAGCCCGTCGGAACAGATCAGGAAGACGTCGCCCGGGGCGGCTGGCACCGTCTGCACGTCGGGCTCGACCTCGGGTTCGGGACCGAGCGCGCGGGTGATGATCGAGCGCTGCGGGTGGTCCTCGGCCTGGGCATCGGTGAGCTGGCCCTTGCGCCGCATCTCCTCGACCAGCGAGTGGTCGCGGGTGAGCTGCTCGAGCCGGCCGCCGCGCAGGCGGTACGCGCGGCTGTCGCCGACGTGGCCGATCGCGACCTCTTCGGCACGCGCGTTGACGATCGCCGCAGTCAGCGTCGTCCCCATCCCGGCTCGCGAGGGGTCGTTGCGCGCCAGCTCGTGGATGTTGCGGTTGGCGGTGGCGATCGTCTCGCGCAAGATCCGCTCGGGCGAGCCGTCGGGAAGATCGATGTCGAAGGCGTCGGCGGCTGCTTTCGAGGCGACCTCGCCCGCCTGTGCGCCGCCCATCCCGTCGGCGACGACGAAGATCGGCGCCCGCACGAAGAAGGAGTCCTCGTTGGCGTTGCGCTGGCGCCCCGTGTCGGAGCGAAAGGCCTGGTCGTCGATCCTCAGCATCTATCCCGAAGCCCTCTCGCCAGGAGCTCGGCAGATGCTCCGCTCCCGAAGAATCGGATTTCGACGGTCGCTACGCATGCGCCTCGTAGCGAAACTCGGTGTCGCCGATCCGCACCACGTCGCCGTCGATCAGCTCCGCCTCGCCTTTCAGGGTGGCGTCGTTGAGCAGGGTGCCGTTGGTCGAATTCATGTCCTCGACGTAGCTGCGTCCATCGCGGGTGAAGATCCTGGCGTGCACGCCGGAGGCGTAGCGGTCGTCGATCCTCACGTCGGCTTCGGCGGAGCGGCCGATCGAGAGGCCGCCGATCAGGTCGAAGCGCTCGCCGGCGTCGAGGCCGCCACCGCGTTCTGCCACCAGCCAGGCGTCGGTCGCGCTTGGCTGGGCCGCGAAGCCGGGCGCCTGGTGAAAGCCGGTCGCGTCGGGCGCCGGCGAGGCGGTGCGGCGCAAATCCTTGAGCGCGCTGCGGGCGATCCAGAGCAGGAAGAGATAGAGGACGGCGAGGAAGCCGAACTTGAGGGCCACTGAGATCGGTGCGTAGTCCAACGCCAGCACCCTAATGGGGCGTTTTCATTGCTCGATGTCGAACAGGAAGGTCGTGGTGCCGATCGTGACCTGGTCGCCGGGGCTGAGCCGGGTCGAGGAGACGCGCCGGCCGTTCACCTTGACGCCGTTGGTCGAGCCGAGGTCGGCGATCGTCCAGTCGCCGGTCGGCGCCCGGCGCAGCTCGGCGTGGCGCCGCGAGACGTTGGGATCGCTGAGCACGCACTCGGCCTGCTTGGAGCGGCCGAGCGTTGCCCGCGGGCCCTCCAGCACGTAGCGACGGTCGTCGAGGGAGACGACTGCCCGGGTCGCGACCAGCGCCTCGGCGCGCTGCTCGGGGCTCTTCTCCGGCGACTTCTCCTTGACCGCGGAGTAGACCATCGTGTGCCCCTCCTCCCCCTGGCTCGGCGCCTCCCCCTCGTGGGCGGGCGGCTTGACCAGCCGCGTCTGGATCCCGAACTCGCCGAGCCGCAGCCGCTCGTCGGTCTTGAACTCGACCGCGGGGCGGGTCAGCAGATCGTAATTGCGCCGCCGGGCATGCTCGAGGAGGTAGCCGGAGAGCTCCTGCTCGAGCGAGCGCTCGTAGCCCTCGAGCTTGACCCGGTCCTTGCTGGAGAGGAAAACCGTGTACTCGTTGGGGACGTAGACCCGCGCCACGCCCGCGGTCTTGTGGGCGTCCATCTCCTTGGCCAGCTTGCGGGCCAGCTCGACCGGCTGCACCTCGGAGCTGAAGGCGCGGCTGAACACCCCCTCGACAAGGCCTTCGATCCGACTCTCAAGGTTGCGTAGGACGCTGATCGTTGGCTCCTTTTCGCGAGCAGGGGGCGCTCGAGGTGGCGGGGAAACCGGCTCGAATCCTACGGCAGCAGGACGCCGTGACCGGCGGCGAGCCAGAGCCCCAGGGTCGCCGCCGCGGCTATCGCCGCGAGGCGGAGACGCAGCGAGCGATCGGGGCGCGGCGGCTGCTCGGCAAGGCGGTCGAGCGAGCTTTCGATCGCTTCGCCCAGTTCCTCCAGCGCCGGGCGTCGATCTGGGCGGGTCTGCAGGCAGGCATCGACCGCGGCGGTGAGCTCGGGCGGCAGGTCGGGGCGAAGCCGGCGCAACGGTCGCTGCCGCCCGCCGATCGCCCGCGCGGTCGCCGCCGGGGTGGCGCGGCGGGTCGGGTGCTCGCCGCTCCAACACTCGTAGAGCATCAGCGCCAGCGAGTAGACGTCGGCCTCGGGGCCGGCGGCGCGGCCCTCGGCCTGCTCGGGCGACATGTAGGCGAGGGTTCCGACGACGTCGCCGGGCGCGGTCATCGCCGCGGCGTCGGCGAGGCGGGCGACGCCGAAGTCCATCAGCTTGGCGCGAGGCTCGCCGCCCTCGGTGACCAGGACGTTCTGCGGCTTGATGTCGCGGTGAACGACGGAGCGGCAGTGGGCATGGTCGAGCGCCTCGCAGAGATCGGCGCCGATCTCTGCGATCTCACGGTCGCTGAGCGCGCCCTCGCGGTTGAGCTTGGCCAGCGTGTCGCCGTCGACCAGCTCGGTGACGAGCAGCGCGTTGCCGTCCTCCTCGCCCATCTCGTAGAGCGTGACGATGCCGGGGTGGTTGAGGCGGGCGACGGCCTGTGCCTCGCGCAGGACCCGTCCCGATCCGCGGTCGGGCGCCGATTCGATCGCCTTGACCGCGACCGAGCGCTCCAACCGCCCGTCCCACGCCTCGTAGACCGTGCCAAAGCCGCCGCTTCCGATGCGGCGCTCGATCAAGAAGCGGTTGAGCACGAGTGAGCCGACCAATTCACTTCTCGACTTCGCCGCGAATCCGCTTCCTCCTGCGACATACTCCCTGCTTCTTGGAGGATTCGCCCGCCAACCGCCCGGGTCGCAGGCCGCGGCCGCGCCGTCGCCCTGAGCGCCAACAGATCCTGCTGCGCCGCGGGCTCGCCCTCGGGGCCGGCCTATTGCTGCTCATCGTCGTCGTGCTCGGAGTCAAGGGCTGCCTCGACGCGCGCAAGAACCGGGCGCTGAGCGACTACGCCCGCAACGTCAGCCAGATCGTCGAAGAGACCGGGCAGACCAGCAAGGCCTTCTTCGGCAAGCTCTCGGAACCCGGCAGCCTCTCGGTGACCGAGTTCGTCGCCGAGGTCAACGCCGACCGCAGCGCGATGGACAACTACACGACCCGCGTCGACGGGCTCAGCGCGCCTGGCGACATGAGCCACGCCCAGAACGCGCTCGAGCTGGTCTACGAGCTGCGCTCCAGCGCAATGGACGAAATCGCCAACCAGACGAGCACCGCGCTCGGCAACGTCGGCGCCGCCAAGGCGACCGCGACGATCACGCGGCAGATGCGCAAGCTGCTGGCGAGCGACGAGCTCTACGCGGCGGTGGTCCGGCCCGAGATCGACGGCGTGCTTGCCGCCAACGGGATCGAAGGCGACGACGTGCCGAAGAGCGTCTTCCTGCCCGAAGAAAACAAATGGCTCGACGAAGGCACGGTCAGCGCCGCGCTCGGCTCGGTCAGTGGCTCATCCGGTGAAACGACGTCCGGCGTGCACGGGCTCGGCCTGATTGGCACCAGCGTCAACGGCACCGAACTGACCGCCGAATCGACGACGGCGGTGACCAGCGAAGGCGCGCCCGAAGTCGAAGTCGAAGTGCAGAACCAGGGCGAATCGACCGAGAACGGGATCAGCGTCTCGGTCACGGTCAACGGCAGCAACACCGTGAAGGGGAGCATCGAAAGCATCGCCGCCGGCGAAAGCTCGACCGCCGCGATCCCGCTGACGCCGGCGCCGAGCGGAGAAGCGACGCTCGAAGTCGATGTCGCGACGGTGCCGGGCGAGAAGGTCTCCGAAAACAACAAGGCCAGCTACACGGTCGCCTTCGAATAGGGCGGCCGCGGTGCGGATCGCCTACCTGGGGCCGGCTGGGACCTTCACCGAAGACGCCCTGCGGGAGGCGCTTGGCGCAGCTGAGGAGTTCGAGCCGCTGCGCACGCCGACCATCCACGACGCGATCCTCGCCGTGCAGCGCGGCGAGGCCGAGCGGGCACTGGTCCCCTTCGAGAACTCGATCGAGGGCTCGGTGCGCAGCACCCTGGACACCCTCGCCTTCGACACCGAGGCGGTGGCGATCGCCGGAGAGCACGACTTCGCCGTGCGGGCGATGCTACTCGCTCGCGAGCCGCTCGAGCTGGATCGGATCGAGCGCGTGCTCTCTCACCCTCAGCCGCTGGCTCAATGCGCCCGCTTCCTGCGCGAGCAATTGCCGAATGCCGCCAGGCAGAGCGTTGAGAGCACTGCCGAGGCAGTGCGAATCGTCAGCAAGTCCGAGGCGCCATGGGCGGCGATCGGCGCCCGGGCCGCCGCCGAGCTCTACGGCTGCGCGATCCTGCGCGAGGGGATCGAGGACGAGGCCAACAACGTCACCCGCTTCGTCTGGATCGCCCCGGCGGGGACCGAGCCGGCGGCCGGGGATTCCTGGAAGACCTCGCTTGTCTTCTCCGAGCTGGGCGAAGACCATCCGGGAGCCCTGGTCAACGCCCTGCGCGAGTTCTCCTCCCGCGACGTCAACCTGACCCGGATCGAGTCCCGCCCCCTTCGCCTCGGCCTGGGCCGTTACATGTTCTTCTGCGACCTCGAGGGAAACGCCGGCGACCCGCCGGTCTCAGAAGCCATAGAAGCTCTCCGGAGCAAGGCTGCCTCGGTCAGAATTCTGGGCACCTACCCCGTCCTCCCGCACCAGCATGCGTAGAATTCCCGAGCAACATGGCACGTGTGCTCGTACTCAACGCAACGCATGAGCCAATCAACGTCTGCACGTTGAGACGCGCCGCCGTGCTGCTGCTCAAGGAAAAGGCCGAGCTGCTGGAGCGGCGCGAGGGCGCGATCCACTCCGAGCACATGACGATGGAGCGCCCCGACGTGATCCGCCTGGTCAGCTACGTGCGAATTCCCCGCGAAGCGCACAGGAGAAAGATCACCCGCCGCGCGGTGCTCGCCCGCGACTCCTGGACCTGCCAGTACTGCGGCTCACGCAAATCGGGCCTCACGGTCGACCATGTGATCCCGCGCAGCCGCGGCGGCAAATCGGTCTGGGAGAACATCGTCGCGGCCTGCGCCTCCTGCAACCGCCGCAAGGGCAACCGCCTGCCCCGTGAGATCCACATGCATCCCCAAAGCACCCCGAAGGCCCCGGGCCCGACCGTCTTCATCCAGGTCGCGAGTCCAAGCATCCCCGCCGCCTGGGAGCAGTACTTGCCTGCTGCGGCATAAGGGCGCGGGAGGGGTCTTCGGGGAGAGGCTCCAAGCTGAGGGCGTCGGAGGGGTTCTGAGGATGCCTCGCGAAGCGGCTCCGCAGAGTTGTTCT
>DASXKW010000057.1:0-67700 GCA_036496625.1 Solirubrobacterales bacterium
CCCTCCGGTCGAATGTCGCGAAGCGGCGGAAATGCAATCCGACTTTTGCGCGGGCGCAGCTCGCGCTCCTCATTCACCCCAAGCGCGAAGCGCTTGGGGTGTCAATTCGAGCGGAGGGCGACCAGGCTCCTTTCCACCACCCCCACAACAGGGTCGTCGGATCGACCCTAGCCCAGCACGCGCCTGCGGCGCAGGACGCGCTCGCAGGTCTCGACCAGCTCCCGCGCTTGTCGTGCCTGCTCGGGGTCCAGATCGCCGGCCAGTGCCAAGTTCGCCAGCTCCCCCGCCTCGTGCCGCCGGCTTCCGAGCGCGGCCATGTCCTCCTCGTGCCCGGGGTCCGAGAGGGCGCCGCGCAGCTCGGTGAGCAGCGCCTCGAGGCCGACTCGCAGTTGCAGCGCCGCCTCGCGCTCGCGGCCTCCGTCGAGGTCGGCTCGGGCTCTCAGCAGCAGCGTCTCGCAGGCGTCGAAGCGCTCGCGGCCGCCCAGCACGGCTGCCAGGCGCTCCTGTGGGCGCAGCTCCTCGGCGCGCTGCTGGCGCCGCGAGACAGCGCCCGATTGCGCGTCCACCTCGCGCGCCGCGGTGAACTCGCCGTCGGCGACCTCTTCGCCGCTGCCGAAGCCGAGCCGCACGACGACGGCTCGGCGTGGAGTCAGCGCCTGCGCGTAAGGGTCGCCGCTGGCGACGGCGTGGATATGGAGAGCTCGGTTGAGCAGGTCGACGGCCTCGGCGACGAGCCGGTCGACCGCCTCCTCGTCGGCGCTCGCCTGCTCGAGCCAGGCGCTCGCCTGCTCGGGGCTCGTGAAGGGCTCCGACGCGCGTACGGCGGTGGCCCGAGCCAGCGGCAGCGTTGCAGGGGAGGATCCAGGCTCGGCTATGCGCGAGCGGCGACGCCGGCGCCTGCCGGGAGCAGGCGCACCGAGCGTTTCGAGCACGAGGACCCGCTCCGCGGCGCCGTCGCGGGCCACGTAACGACCGTCCGCGACGGCGAGAGTACCGGCGAACTCGAGCTGGGCGAATCCGAAGAGGCGGGTCAAAGACCCAATTCTGAGCGAATCAGTCGCCGGCCGGCCGGCCGGTTCCGCCGCCGCTGGAATCGGGCACCGAGTATGGGGACGGCGTGGTCGGCACCCGAGGATTTTCGATCTGGCCGAGACGCTGCATCAGCCGGTTCCACTTCTGCGGAGAGAGCTGGCCAAGGCTCGGGGAGAAACCGCTGGCGCCGCCGATGCTGCTCAGGAAGGACATCATTTCCTGACCCCACTGGGTTTCGTCGCCCTCGCTGTATTCGGCATGGCTGAGCGGCACGCCATTGGCGTCAGCGAAGCCCATCTCGATCGAGCCGCCGGGCACGAAGGTGCCGATCTGATCGCCGGCTGAGACGTGCTGGCCGTTGTGCACGGTCGCCTGGATTCCCTCGTTGACGAAGATGATCTGGCCAGCGCGCTGGCCGCTCAGCAGCTTGTAGAGAACGCCGCCGCCTTCCGGCCAGCCGGGTGCTCCGGTCGAGAGGATTTCGGCATCTCCCACCGCGGCGATCGGCCCGGTTCCGGTGAAGTCGACGCCCTGGTCGATGCGCCCCGTGGTGGCCGAGAGGAAGGGGCTGACGTATTCGATTTCGAAGGCCGGGTGGTAGCCGATGTGGACGTGGTCGTAGTGGTCGGGGAGGGCGAAGCTGGTTTCGCCCGGCAGGTCCTCGAGCGAGATCACCTGATGTGGGTGCATCGTCCCCTGCAGCTGCAGCACGGTTTTGATCAGCGCGTCGGCGAGGGTTCCCGGTCCCTGGTGGCCGGTCACCGGGACCCCGTCGATTTCGGCGATGTCGACCGCGTCTCCGCTGCTGTGCTCGGAGACGTTGCCGGAGGTCGTATAGGTGCTGTGCCCGCACTCCAGCGCGCTGATCGTCAGCCGGTAGCCCTTCGAGACGAGGTACTCGAGCGCGGCCAGAACCCTGCGGTCGATCTTTCCGGAGGCGATGTCTTCGCGCCCGCACTGGTAGATCGAGAGGTTCTTGTCGTTGAGGACCCGCTGCTCGAGCGCTTCCTTGGGGAGGAGCAGAACTCCGCTGACGCTGAGGTTGGTGGCGAGGGGGCTTTTGCCGCTGGCCCCGTAGATCGCCGTCGCTTCGAGCAGCTTCCAGCCGTCGAGGATCGGCTTCGGGTCGATCTGTGCCGCACCGGCGCCGGCCGGCCTGATCGCGAAGTTGACGTGCGGGTCGACTCCTCCGGAGCCGCCGCCCATCCGGGCGATCACGGCCCCGCCCGCAACCCTCGAGCCGACCTTTAGAGTCTTATCCGAGCCCTCGCCCTTGCCCGGGCGGCCGGCACTCTGGCTCTGCGCCGCCCGGCCCGGCAGCGCGTACAGCCGGGGCCGCAGGTTCTGTGTGTCGACCAGGGGCTGTCGCGGGCCGTTCGAAGCGAGGATGCCGCCGCCGGAACGGACGATCTCACCCAGTTCGGCATAGGTGTAGCGGTTGCCGTAGGCGTCTTCGAGGACGATGAACTTGCCCAGCTTCGGCGAGGTGCCGATCGCCTTGATCACGCCATCGTTGACGGCGACGATCGACGCCCCCTGCTGGGAGAAGATGTTGATGCCTCGCCGGGTCGGCGAGGAGGAGACCACTGCCGCCGCGTTTTCGCCGGCTTCCGGAGCGGAGCGCTTCAGGGCTTCGCGGGCGGAGAGGTCGTCGGCGTAGCTGGCGTCTGCGGCGACCGGGAAGTGGGCGCCCTCGGTCAGTCCGGTCAGCGAGCCGACCAGGTCGGGCGGCAGCTTGCCGTAGGCGCGCGCGGTGCTCAGCACCTCCTGCACGTACCAATCGGCGTGGTTGTAGGAGAAGACCGCTTTGTAGAGGTCGCTGGAGCCACCGCTGAGCTTGAGGTAGTGGGCGGCGGCGCAGATTGCGTCGACCGGGTTGTAGGGGTCCTTGCGCCCGTCGCCGTTCGCATCGAGCCCGAACTCTTCCCAACTGGAGGGGAGGAACTGCATCCAGCCGATCGCGCCGGCGCTGGAGGGACCCATATTGGCGCCGAAGTCGCTCTCGATCTTGTTGATCGCCGCCAGCACCTCCCAGGGGATTCCGTACTCGCTGCCGCAGGCCTGGTAGATCGGCAGCAGGAAAGGCGGGATCTCGAAGGAGTCGATGACGAAGTTCGGAACCCCGGCCGGGGCCGGCCCGAAGGGGGCGATCGTCGTCGTCGGGTTGGCTTCGGTCGGCGCCCCGCCGTTCGAGTATTGAGAGCCGCCGCTGGCGGGCTTGGCCTGCAGCGGCACGCCGCTCGTCGCGCTCGGCGCCGTGATGCCGCCGCCCGAATTGCCGCCCCCACCGCCGCTCGCATCGCCGAGGCTTTCGTTGTGGTGGACCTTGTCGCTGCCGCCGCTGATCGTCGTGCCGGTCTTGAAGCCCCCGCCCTTCGACTGCTTCGGGCCGGGCGGCGCTTCGGCTTCGACGGGAGCGTTTGCCGTGGCGCTTTCGGCCGGCGTGGGTTCCTCGGTCGTGTCCGAGGGCGAGCTGCAATCCGGGTCCTGCATGTCGACCTTGCCGTCGCCGTCGTCGTCGATTTCGTTCGAGCAGGCCGGGATGCTCGCCGCCGGAGCGGCCGGGGCAACCGGAACGGTGGAGAGCGGCGCGGTCGTTTCCGTGGCTTCGCCGCCGGGCGCCCCTTCGGCGCCCGCGAAGCCGACACCGAGCGCCGTGACGACGCCGAAGCTGGCCAATGCGATGGTCAGTGAGAGCTTTTTTCTCATACGACGGCGCCTGTATGCCCGCAGCCACAGACAGCGCAGCTCGTCTCCGCCTTCTCCCCGCGCAACAGGCCCGACCAAGCTACTGGCTCGTCCAGGCGTGCGCAACGGCTCGCGGCTGCCCCCAACAAGCCCTTAATCAACGTGTGTCTCATGCCGGCAGGGCGGGAGGATTTCAGTCGGGCCGGATGCGCCGGTTAAGCTGATGTCAATGGACTACGAGGATCCGGATGGCCTGAGGGCTCGCAGCGAGCAGGCGATCGGCGAGTTTGCCCAGGCGCTGCTCGACAGCCAGGTGCTGGAGAACGCGCTGGCGGCGGCGTTCGGCGCCCGCGAGAAGGCGGTCGAGGCTCAGCACGCGGCGATGAGCGCCCTCAACCTTCCCTCCGCAGGGGATGTCGAGCGACTGGAGAGGCGCCTGCGCTCGCTTTCGCAGCGGCTGGAAGAGGTCGAGGACCAGGTTGACCGGGTCGCCCGCGATCTCGGCGACATCCGCCGAGATCTCGCCGCCGAGAAGCGTGCCGAGGCCCAAGACTAACCCTCGACTTTAGGCTGAGAGTGTGGTGGAGGCGGCACGTCCGGCCCGCGCCTCGGCGGCCTCCAGCGCGCCCTTCTCCAGCGCCAGGCGGCCACCTGTCATTTCGGCGACGATCAGCACCGCGGCTGCCCCGATCCCGAGCAGGCGGGCGCGGGCAAGCAAGGGCGCTGTCTGCATGTCCGCCGCTGCAAGGCCTGCTCGCGGCGCCTGCTCGCTCGGGTGGGCGTCGTAGCTGGCGATGGCAGCCGCCGTCGCGCCCTGCCCCAGTCCTTCTCGAAGGCGCGCGGTCAGCTTGGCGTCCGGCGACACGGGCTCGCCGGCGCTGACGCCGAGCGCGGCCGCGCTGCCCCCCTCGGCGACGGCCTCGGTAACGACCAGCAGGTCACCGAGCCCGCAGACCTCGCCCAGCCCCACGCAGGTTCCAACCCGCACCACTCGCCGGACTCCCAGCTCGGCCAGGTCACCGAGCACCAGCGACCCGCTTGGGCCACCGATCCCGGTCGCCTGGATCGTCAACGTATCGCCTTGCGGGGTCTGGCCCGAGTAGCCCCAGAGCCCGCGCGCATGGTTGCTCATCTTCGGCTCCTCCAAGAGCTCCTGGGCAAGCAGCAAGGCCCGGCCGGGGTCGCCGACCAGCACCGCGTCTGAGGCGATCGGGGCGGTCGGTCGCAGGCGCACGGGCACGGCCCTGGACCTTATTGCCGGCCACCCGCCCTCGTGACCTGCGATGGGGTTAGCCTCGGTCCGCGATGCCCATCGACGAGCGCATCTCCCTCAGCGAGGCTTCGCGGCGCGCCGGCGTCTCGGCGAGCACGCTGAAGCGCTGGGCGGAAGAGAAGGTGGTGCCGGTGCGCCGGGGGCGCTGGACCACCGCTGCAGCGGCGCAGGCCCGGGTGGTGGCGCGGATGCGCGAGCGCGGACACTCGCTCGAGGATCTGAAGCGGGCCGGGCGCGAGGGTCGCCTCGCCTTCGGCTTCATCGAAGACCGCTTTCCAAGGTCCGAGGAGCAGGCGACGGTGGCACAGGTCGCGCGTGAGACCGGCCTCGAGCCGGAGCTGGTCGAGCGCATCCTCGTCATTCTCGGCACCCCGATCGGGCGGGAGAGCCTGCTCGCCCCCCAGGACGTGCAGGCGCTGCGCCATTGCGCCCGGGTGCTCGCCGCCGGCTTTCCGCTTGTCGCCTTCCTGCAGCTGGTCCGCGTCTACGCCCAGTCGCTGCGCCGCATCGCCGACGCCGAGGTGCGTCTCTTCCACCTCTACGTCCACGAGCCGATGATCCGCGACGGCGTCCCCGAGCTGGAGATGGCCGAGGAGATGGGGGAGCTTGCGGGAGACATCCTCCCCCTGGCCTCGCCGCTGATCGACTACCTGCACACCCGCTATCTGAGCTTCTTCCTCGAGCAGGACGTGATCGGTCACATGGAGAGCGAGCTCGATGTCGCGTCCGCCCTGGGGCAGGTTCCGATCACGCTCTGCTTCATCGATCTCACCGGCTTCACCCGCTACACCGAGGAGGAGGGCGATCTCGAGGCGCTCGACGTCGTCGAGAACTTCGTCGAGACGGTGGAAACGACGCTGCCGCCCGAGGCGACGATCGTGAAGACGATCGGCGACGAGGTGATGGTCGTCTCGCCCGACGCGGCTTCGCTGACCGAGTGGGCGGTCGGCCTCCTCGCTCGCCTCCCCGAGCGCCCGCAGCCGCGGGTCGGCATCCATTGCGCCAACGCCGTCTACCGCGATGGCGACTACTTCGGCACCCACGTCAACCTCGCCCACCGCGTGGTCAGCAGCGCCCAGGCGGGGGAGGTCCTCGTCACCGACCGCGTCACCGAGGCGATCCGCGGTCGCGAGGACCTTGACTTCGAGCCGATCGGCGAGGTCAACCTCAAGGGCTTCCCCGCTCCGACGCCGCTCTTCGTGGTCCGCGCCGCCGCCGGCTGAGCCGCGCCTACACTCAATCGATGGTCGGCGAGAGCATGCTCGAGCGAGTGCGGGAGGGGGGCCTGCTGGCGCCCGCTGCCCCCGTCGTCGCGATGCTCTCGGGCGGCCGCGATTCGGTCTGCCTGGTCGATGTCTCCGTCCGCTTGCTGGGACCGGATGCTGTGAGCGCTCTGCACGTCAACTACGGCTTGCGCGACGACTCCGACGAGGACGAGGAGCACTGCGGGCGGTTCTGCGAGCGGCTCGGCCTGCGCTTGGAGGTGGTGCGGCCGCGCCGTCCCGAGGGCCCCGGCAACCTGCAGGCGTGGGCACGCGACAGCCGCTACGCGGCGGCCGCATGGCTGGCTCTGCCCGGCAAGGCGACGATCGCGACCGGGCACACGGCGGACGATCAGGTCGAGACGATCCTCTACCGCCTCGCCTCTTCGCCCAGCCGCCGCGCCCTGCTGGGGATGCGCCGCCGCGACGGCAGCCTGGTCCGGCCGTTGCTCGACTTCACCAGAGAGGAGACGACCGGCTACTGCGAAGAGCGGGAGCTGGAGTGGCGCGACGATCCGACCAACGCGGAGGGCGGCTACGCGCGCAACCGCGTCCGCCTCCGCCTCGTCCCTGCTCTTGCCGAGATCCACCCCGCCGCCGCTCGCAACGTGCTGCGCACCGCAGAGCTGCTGCGCGACGAGGCCGAGGTGCTCGATGCGCTCGTCGATGCCGAGCTCGGCAGCTCGAACGGCTCCGGTCGCGGCACGATCGAGCTGCGGCGGCTCGCCGAGCTGGCGCCCGCCCTGCGCCGCCTGGTCGTGCAGCGGCTCGCCGATCGCGCCGCCGGCCGGCCCGTGCCCGGTGCTGCCAACCGCGCGGACGAGGTGGCGGCGCTGCGCCGCACCGGAACGGCGATGCTCGACCTCGGCGGTGGCGTGCGCGCGGTAGTCGAGCGCGGTGTGCTGCGCGCCGAGCGTTAGTCTCGCGTCGATGAGCGACCCCTCGATCGGCGAGACCCTCGTTTCGAGCGAGGATCTCCGCAGGCGCGTAGCCGAGCTCGGGCTGCAGATCAGCGAGGAGTACGAGGGACGGGACCTCTTCATGGTCGGCGTGCTGAAGGGGGCGGTGCTCTTTCTCGCCGACCTGATGCGCAACATCAGCGTTCCCTGCGAGGTCGACTTCATGGCTGTCTCCAGCTACGGCTCGCAGACCGACTCATCCGGGGTCGTGCGGATCATGAAGGACCTCGACGCCCCGATCGAAGGGCGCCATGTGCTGATCGTCGAGGACATCATCGATTCCGGCCTCACCCTCCAATACCTGATGCGCAACTTGAAGGCGCGCAACCCCGCTTCGCTCGAGGTCTGCGCTCTTTTGACCAAGCCCGAGCGGCTTCGCGTCGAACTCTCGCCCCGCTATCTCGGCTTCGAGATCCCCAACCGCTTCGCGATCGGCTACGGGCTCGACCACGCTCAGCGCTACCGCAATCTGTCCTACGTGGCCGCGCTCGACGCCTAGCGGCCTAAACCGCCCTGGTACGCTGATTTTTCCCTGTGAGGCGTTTTTTCAAGAGCGCGGCTTTCCCGATCCTGCTGGTGGTGATCCTGGCTTTCGTCGCCCAGAAGGTGATCAGTTCGCCATCGGACACCAAGGCGCCGACCTACAACGAGCTGGTCAGGCCCGACACCGGCCTGATCGCCGAAGGCCGGATCAAAGAAGTCTCGATGAACGTCAAGGACAGCACCCTTGACGTCACCAAGGTCAACGGCGAAAAGTTCTCCACCGGCTACCCGCCGAACACCGAAGAAAGCCTCGTCGACCTGCTCAAGCAGAGCGAAACGACGCAGACGACGGTGCACGGGACCGGTGGTTCCAGCCTGCTCTCGCTGCTCACCTACATCCTGCCCTTCGTCCTCTTCTTCGGCTTCTGGATCTTCCTGATGAACCAGATGCAGGGCGGCGGCTCTCGCGTCATGAACTTCGGCAAATCGAAGGCGAAGCGGATGTCGGTCGACGCGCCGAAGATCACCTTCCGCGACGTCGCCGGGGTTGACGAGGCGGTGCAGGAGCTGCAGGAGATCAAGGAATTCCTCGAGAACCCGAAGAAGTTCCAGGCGCTCGGTGCCCGCATCCCCAAGGGCGTCCTCCTCTATGGCCCTCCGGGCACCGGCAAGACGCTGCTGGCCCGCGCGGTCGCCGGCGAGGCCGGCGTCCCCTTCTTCTCGATCTCAGGCTCGGACTTCGTCGAGATGTTCGTCGGCGTCGGCGCCAGCCGCGTGCGCGATCTCTTCGAGCAGGCCAAGCAGAGCTCGCCCTGCATCATCTTCATGGACGAGATCGACGCCGTCGGTCGCCACCGCGGCGCCGGCATGGGCGGCGGCCACGACGAGCGCGAGCAGACCCTGAACCAGCTCCTCGTCGAGATGGACGGCTTCGAGATGAAGGACAACATCATCTTGATAGCGGCCACGAACCGCCCCGACATCCTCGACCCGGCGCTGCTGCGGCCCGGTCGCTTCGACCGCCAGGTCGTCGTCGACCGCCCCGACCGCAAGGGCCGCAAGCACATCCTCGAGGTCCACACCCGCGGCAAGCCGCTGGCCAAGGAAATCGACCTCGACACGCTGGCCGGCCAGACGCCCGGCTTCACCGGCGCCGACCTCGCCAACCTGATCAACGAGGCGGCCCTGCTCACCGCCCGCACCGGCAATCGCGAAATCACCATGCAGGAGCTCGAGGAGGGGATCATGCGGGTGATCGCGGGTCCCGAGAAGAAGACCCGGGTGATGAGCGAGAAGGAGCGCCTGATCACCGCCTTCCACGAGCTCGGCCACGCGATCGTCGGCCACCTGCTGCCCAACTGCGACCCGGTCCACAAGATCTCGATCATCAGCCGCGGCCAGGCGCTCGGCTACACGATCAGCCTTCCCACCGAGGACAAGTTCCTCACCTCGCGCGCCGAGCTGACCGACACGATGGCGATGACCCTGGGCGGCCGCGCCGCTGAGGAGATCGTCTTCGGCGAGATCACCACCGGCGCCTCAAACGACCTCGAGAAGGTGACCGAGACGGCGAAGCAGATGGTGATGCGCTTCGGCATGTCGGAGCGGCTCGGGCCGCGCGTCTTCGGCCACGATCGCGGTCAGCCCTTCCTCGGTCGCGAATTCTCCGCCGAACCCGACTACTCCGACGAGATCGCCCGCGAGATCGACGATGAGATCCGCCGCATCGTCGAGGGTGCCCACCAGACCGCCAAGGACCTGCTCAACGACAAGCGCGAGGAGCTCGACCGGATTTCCCAGATCCTGCTCGAGCGCGAGACGATCGACGCCGAGCAGTTCGTCGCGCTTCTCGACGGCAAGCCCGAAGAGGAGGTCTTCGTCGACGAGGAGGAGCCGGCGCAGCCTGTCGAGCCTGCGCCGGAGCCGGAACGGGCGCAGCGCGAGGGCGCGCGTCCCATTCCGCGGCCCAGGCCTGGTTACGCTGGCGGGGACGCCAGTTAGCAGTTAGGGACCAGGGTTTCTGGGCCGGCGGGTCCTGTCACGGTTTTGGAACCACCACCCGCTGCGGGGGCGGCTGCGCCGCCTCCTCGGGGTGGTCCCCCAAAACCGCGCCACCCCCCGGCAGTGGCCTCGCGATACTTCTTCCATGGACCCGAAGCTGATGGGTGTCGTCAACGTGACTCCGGATTCGTTTTCGGACGGTGGGCGGTATCTGGATGAGGCCGCCGCGATCGAGCATGGCGAAAAGCTTGTTGGGGATGGAGCCGCGATATTGGATATCGGCGGTGAATCGACCCGGCCCGGCGCTGTTGAGGTCGATGCAGATGAGGAGCTCCGAAGAGTCATTCCGGTAGTTGAAGGATTGACAGGGGAGGCGACCGTCTCCGTTGACACCTCGAAGTCGGTGGTGGCCGAGGCGGCCATCGATGCCGGCGCTTCGATCGTCAATGAGGTTACGGCGCTGCGGGGGGATCCGGCGATGGCGGCTCTCTGTGCGGAGCGGGGGGTTGGGGTGGTGCTGATGCACATGCCCGGCAACCCGCGGACGATGCAGGAGAACCCGACTTACGCCGATGTCGTTGACGAGATCAAGGCGTTTCTGGTTGAGCGGATGGAAGCGGCGGTTGCTGCTGGGATCGATGAAGAGCGGATCTGGCTGGACCCGGGG
Organism: Solirubrobacterales bacterium; assembly: GCA_036496625.1. Lineage (GTDB taxonomy): Bacteria > Actinomycetota > Thermoleophilia > Solirubrobacterales > 70-9 > VRUE01. Next base: position 10,366 of record DASXKW010000057.1, read on the forward strand.
ATCGGGTTTGGCAAGACCGTCGAGCACAATCTGGAGCTGCTGCGGCGGCTGGGGGAGCTGCGCGAGTTGGGGCGACCGTTGGCGATCGGGACCTCGCGCAAGAGCTTCATCGGCAGGATCGATGGGTCTGGAGTTGACGAGCGGATCGGCGGGACGATCGCCTCCTCTGTCCTTGCCGCGGTCGAGGGCGCCGACGTGCTGCGGGTCCACGACGTTGCCGAGATCGCGCAGGCGATGCGGGTCGCTAATGCGATCCTTGGGTAGGTTCCTGGCATGGAGGCACACGACAACGGAATCGAGTCGAGGGTCGAGGTCGAGCTGCGCGGGCTCTCGATCTACACCCACCACGGGGTCAGCGATTCCGAGCAGGAGGTGGGTCAGAGGCTCGAGTTCGACATCTCCTTCGACGTGCCCGACTGCGATGCGGTGCTCACCGACCGGATCGAGGACACCGTCGACTACGCCGAGGTTTGCGACATCGTCGCCCTTGCCGCCACCGAGCGCAGCTACCGCACCCTGGAGCGACTGGCCCAGGTCGTCGGCGAGCGCCTGATGGAGCGCTACGGCTGCGAGTCGGCGCGCGTTCGCGCCGCCAAGCCGGAGCCGCCCCTGCCGCTGGCGATCCAGGAGGTCGCCGTCGAGGTCGTCCACGAGCGTTCAACCGAGGGCGACGAGGACGAGGCCGAAGGGGCCTGATTGACCTCTAGGACCGGCTACCTCGGCCTGGGCTCCAACGTCGGGGACCGCGCAGCCCATCTGCGGGCGGCGATCGATCTGCTGCGCGAGCGCGGGGTGGAGGTCGAGGCTGTGTCCTCCGCCTACGAGACCGAGCCGGTCGGCGAGGTGCTCGCCCAGGCCGACTTCCTCAACGCGGCGATCCGGATTCGCACCGATCTCGAGCCCGAGTCGCTGCTCGGCCTCTGCAAGGGGATCGAGGCCGAGCGCGGCCGCGCCCTCGACGCCCCCCGCCACAGCTCCCGTCCGCTGGATATCGATCTCCTCCTGCTCGGCGACCTGGGGTTGAAAACCGAGCGACTGACCCTGCCCCATCCCGAGGTCCTCAGCCGCCGCTTCGTCCTCGCGCCTCTCCTCGAGCTCGACCCCGAGCTCGCGCTTCCAGACGGCACGCGTCTCGCCGACGCCCTGTTGGCGCTCGGCCCCGGTCAGCGAGCGGACCGGGTCGGCCCGCTCTGAGTCGGCGTGATTGAAGGATTGTGGGCCCCATGGGCCCCACAATCCTTCAACGAGTCAGGCCGGAACGCCGCGCAGCTGCTGCAGCCAGGCGGGTGGGAGGATCGGCGGGGTCTTGCCCGGATAGTTCGGGACGACGCGCTTGGCCAGCTCGCCGGCGGGACGAACCTCGATCGCGGGCCGCAGGTCGTCGATCGTCATCGCCAGTCCGAGGCTGGGAGCGATCTGGAAATCGGCGGCGTTGAGCTGCTCGCCGCCCAGGACGCCGGCGGAGATCCAGTCGTCGACCTTCTGCAGCATCGCCGGCAGCTCGGCAAGGTCACGGCGGACGTGCTCGTCGTCGGCTTCGTTGAAGCGGGCCGAGAGCGCCACGATCGGCGCCGCGGTCTTCATCGCCAGCGAGATCGGCACACCCAGCTTGGCGCCCTCCGAGTAGCTGCGCAGCGGCGCCTTGTCTCGCTTGATCGTCCACCAGAGGATCTGGCGGATCGGGTGCTGAAGCTGCTCGTCTCCGAAACGCTCGGCCTCCTCGACCGCCGCGCGCTTCTCCGGGTCAGCCGGAAAGAGGGCGGGCTCGGGCGCCAAGCGCTCCAGCTCGCGCGCGATCTCTCGCGAGCCTTGCACGCGACGGCCGTCGATTTTCATCGCCGGCACGGTGTTGCGTGGAAATCCGAGGCCGCGTAGAGCGCCCTTGGAGATCACCGGCAGCAGATCGGTTCGCTTGAAGGCGATGCCCTTGTGCTCGAGCATCAGCTGCGCGGCGATGCTCGGGTGCGAAGCGGGGATGACGAACAGGCGGGCCTCCACGCGGACCATCCTAAGCACTGCGGGGCGCTTCTGCCCGGCCGCCCGCCGCCGATCCGGGGATAATCGCGCCGTGCTCCTTGCGGTCGACGTCGGCAACACCCAAACGCATCTCGGCGCCTTCGAAGGAAAACGCCTGGCGGAGCACTGGCGCTTCCAGACCCGCTCTGGCGCCACCGGCGACGAGCTGGCCGAGCGAATTGGCGGCCTCCTGGCGCTCAGTGGCATGGGCCTCAAAGATCTCGATGCGGTCTGCGTCTCCTCGGTCGTGCCGCCCTTGGGCACCCAGTACGAACAGCTGACCGAGCGCTACCTCGACGCCGAGTTCCTCGCGATCGGCCCGGGGGTGAAGACGGGGATGCCGATCCGGATCGACAACCCGCTCGAGGTCGGCGCCGACCGCCTGGTCAACTCGATCGCCGCCTACGAGCGCTTCCAGAGCGCCTGCGTCGTCGTCGATTTTGGCACCGGGATCAACTTCGACGCCGTCTCGGCCGAGGGCGAATACCTTGGCGGGGCGATCGCCCCTGGCCTGGAGATCTCCCTGACGGCGCTGGTCGAGCGGGCTGCCCGCATCCCCCGCATCGACCTCGCTGAGCCCGAGACGGCGATCGGGCGCTCCAGCCGTGCCGCGATCCAGTCCGGCTTCGTCTTCGGCTTCGCCGGCCTGATCGACGGGCTGGTGGGGCGGATCGAGGAGGAGCTCGGCGAGGCGAGGCCGCTCGCCACCGGTGGGCTGGCCCACGTCGTCGTTCCCTTCACCGAGACGATCGACGAGGTCGACGACATGCTTACCCTCAAGGGGCTGCGTCTGATCTATGAGCGAAACAAGTCCACAGCCCAGGCTGACTGATCCGTTTCGGATCGCCGACCTCGAGATAGCCAATCGCGTCCTGCTGGCGCCGCTGGCCGGGATCGGCAACTGGTTCGTGCGCCTGCAGGCCAAGCGCCACGGGGCCGGACTGGCAGTCTCCGAGATGGTCTCCAGCTTCGGCCTGCACCACCGCAACGAGCGCACCCTGCGCGAGCTGATGCGGATCCACCCCGATGAGCACCCGGTCTCGGTTCAGCTCTTCGGCCACGATGCCAAGGTGATGCGCTCCGGCGCCTCCGTCGCCGCCGAAGCCGGCGCCGACCTGATCGACATCAACATGGGCTGCCCGGTGCGCAAGGTGCGCAGGACCGGCGCCGGCGCCGAGTTGCTGCGCGACCAGGACCTCGCCCTGGCCCTCGTCCGCGGCGCCGCCGAGGGCAGCGGCCTGCCGGTGACAGTCAAGCTGCGCTCCGGGATCGAGACGGGCGATCGATCTGGGTTCGAGCTGGCGGTGCGCCTCGCCGAGGAGGGCGGCGTCGCCGCGATCGGCTTCCATCCGCGGGCCGCCGCGATCGGCCACAAGGGCAAGCCCGACTACGCGCTCGCCCGCGAGCTGGTCGAGCGGGTCGACGTGCCGGTGATCGTATCCGGTGGCTTGAAAAGCGCCGAGGCGGCGCGACGCGCCTATGCGGAGTCGGGAGCCGACGCGGTGATGATCGCCCGCGGCGCGCTTGGCAACCCCTGGGTCTTCGAAGAGCTGACCGGCCGTCGCAGCAAGCCTCCCGATCGCGCCGAGGTCGTCGCCGAGCTGCTCTGGGTGATCGATCGCGCTGAGGAGCACCTCGGCGAGGAGCGGGCCGGCCGCTACCTGCGCAAGTTCTACCCTTGGTACGTCGAGTCGTTGGGGGTTTCCCCCGAGCTCGCCGACGAGTTGCAGCGCCGGGCCGACTTGCCCCGGGCCCGCCGCCTGATCGGCGGTCTGGCCGCTCCGGCGCCCTCGCTATAATCCCGCGACTTCCGGCCCTGGTGTGGTGAGGCAGACGCCGCCGCACCTGGGCGTTTTTGGGTCTAGGAGCCGTTTGCGGCCGTTCTCAATCCACTAAAGCGAGGTTAGGACCAAAGTGAGTCGCCAGTCCGTCATCACCCCCGAGGGTCTCGAGAAGCTCAAAGAGGAGATCGGTCATCTCACGACCGTGAAGCGGCGCGAGGTCGCTGAGCGGATCAAGGAGGCGCGTGAGTTCGGCGACATCTCCGAGAACGCCGAGTACGACGACGCCAAGAACGAGCAAGCCCTGCTCGAGCAGCGGATCGCGCAGCTCGAAGAGCGGCTGCGCCGGGCAACCGTGATCGACGAGAAGGACATCGGCACCGACGAGGTGCAGTTCGGCTCGATCGTCCACGTCAAGGACCAGAAGACCGGCGACTCGCAGAAATTCCAGATCGTCGGCTCGACCGAGGCGGACCCGCTGGAGCACAAGCTCTCCAACGAGTCGCCGATCGGCAAAGCCTTGATCGGCCACAAGCGCAACGACATCGTCACGGTCGAGGTCCCGCGGGGCCCCAAGAAGAAACTCAAGATCACCAAGATCGAGACCGCTTAGGCTCTCGTTCCGATGGGCGAGACCGAAGAGCCGAAGCTCTCCGACGTTCTCGCCGATCGGCGGGAGAAGCTGGAGCGGCTGCGCGAGGCGGGGATCGATCCGTTCCCGCCCGAGTTCGAGGAACGCGAGGACATCGCCGAGGTGCGCGCCGCCCATGAGGGCCTCGCGCCGGGGATCGAGACCGAGTCTCGCCACCGCGTCGCCGGGCGGATCGTCGGGCGCCGCGGCCACGGCAAGGCCTGCTTCCTCGACCTGCGCGACGGCAGCGGCCAGATCCAGCTCCACGCCCGCGAGGACCTGCTCGGCGAGGAGCCCTACCGGGTGCTCCTCGACCTCGACCTCGGCGACATTATCGGGGTCGAGGGCACGGCGCTTGCGACCCGCCGCGGCGGCGAGCTCTCGCTGGCGATCGACCGCTGGCGCCTGCTCGCCAAGAGCCTGCGGCCGCCGCCCGACAAGTTCCATGGCCTGGAGGACGTCGAGACCCGCTACCGCCACCGCGAGCTCGACCTGATCGCCAACGAGGAGAGCCGCCGGCTCTTCGGCCTGCGCGCCCGCGCGGTCAGCGAGGTGCGCCGCTGGCTCGACGAGCGCGGCTTCGTCGAGGTGGAGACGCCGGTCCTGCAGCCGCTCTACGGCGGCGCCCTGGCGCGGCCCTTCACCACCCATCACAACGCCCTCGACCGCGACCTCTACCTGCGCATCGCCACCGAGCTCTACCTGAAGCGGCTAGTCGTCGGCGGCATCGATCGCGTCTACGAGCTCGGCAAGGACTTTCGCAACGAGGGCATCTCGCACAAGCACAACCCCGAGTTCACGATGCTCGAGTGGTACGAGGCCTGCTCTGACTACAGCGCCACCGCGCAGCGGGTCGAGACGATGGTCGCCGAGGTTGCCGAGCGCGTTCTCGGCACGACCGTCGTGCAGCGCGGCGAGGCCTCGATCGACTTCGCGCCGCCCTGGAAGCGGGTGACGCTGCGCGAGGCGATCCGCGAGGGCAGCGGCATAGACATCGCTGAGCACCCGACCCGCGAGGCGTTGGCCGCAGCGATCGGCACGCAGCCCGACCCTGAGGAGGGCTGGGGCAAGCTGGTCGATGGCCTGCTCTCCAAGTCGGTCGAGCCGCAGCTGATCCAGCCGACCTTCGTCCTCGACTACCCGGTCGAGCTCTCGCCCTTCGCCAAGTCACACCGCTCCGAGGAGGGGCTGGTCGAGCGCTTCGAGGCCTTTGCCGGTGGGATGGAGATCGCCAACGGGTTCACCGAGCTCAACGATCCCGACGAGCAGCGCCGCCGCTTCGAGCAGCAGGCCGAGGAGCTGGCGCGGGGTGACGAGGAGGCTCAGCCCTACGACGAGGATTTCGTCGGCGCGCTCGAGCAGGGCATGCCCCCGACCGGCGGCGTCGGCGTCGGGATCGACCGCCTGGTGATGCTGCTGACCGGGGCCAAGAGCGTGCGCGAGGTCGTCCTCTTCCCGACGATGCGCTCCTGAAGCGGCCAAAAAGCCGCTCTGAGCGGATCTTTGCGAGCCGAGGCCGGTTGGACGCGCTCGGTATCGTTTAAAGGGCACATGGGCGCCTCCCGATAACCGAAGGGCGTCTACCGATACTTACTCAGCCGATTCGCGTTGAGTAGATAGAGAGGCTTTTTGTTCGAGCGATTTACAGAGAGAGCCCGTCAAGTCGTCGTCCTGGCGCAGGAAGAGGCGCGCACTCTCAAGCACAACTACATCGGCACCGAGCACATCCTGCTCGGGCTGTTGCGCGAGGAGGAGGGCCTTGCGGCCAGAGTCCTCGAGTCGCTCGACATCACCACCGAGAGGGTCCGCTCCCAGGTGGTGCGGATCGTCGGCTCCGGCGAGGAGGTCACCTCCGGCCAGATCCCGTTCACGCCGCGCGCCAAGAAGGTGCTCGAGCTCGCTCTGCGCGAGGCGCTCTCGCTCGGCCACAACTACATCGGCACCGAGCACATCCTGCTCGGTCTCGTGCGTGAGAACGAGGGCGTCGCCGCCCGCATCCTGCTCGACTTCGATGCCGATTCGGACAAGATCCGCAACGAGGTGATCCGGATGCTCTCCGGCCCCGGCGGTCGTCGCCAGGGCGGTGGGGGCGGCGCCGGCTCCGGGGAGGGCAAGAAGTCCTCGAAGCTGCTCGACCAGTTCGGCCGCAACCTGACCAAGCTCGCCGAGGAGGGCAAGCTCGACCCGGTGATCGGTCGCGAGACCGAGATCGAGCGGATCATGCAGATCCTCTCCCGTCGCACCAAGAACAACCCGGTGCTGCTCGGCGAGCCTGGCGTCGGCAAGACCGCCGTGGTCGAGGGACTCGCCGCCCGGATCAACAAGGGCGAAGTCCCCGAGCTGCTCAAGAACAAGCAGATCTACACGCTCGACCTGGCGGCGCTGGTCGCCGGCTCGAAGTACCGCGGCGAGTTCGAGGAGCGGCTGAAGAAGGTGATGAAAGAGATCACCCAGCGCGGCGACATCATCCTCTTCATCGACGAGCTCCACAACCTGGTCGGCGCCGGGGCCGCCGAGGGCGCGATCGACGCCGCCTCGATCCTCAAGCCCGCGCTGGCCCGCGGTGAGCTGCAGACGATCGGCGCCACCACGCTCGACGAGTACCGCAAGTACCTCGAGCGCGACTCGGCGCTGGAGCGCCGTTTCGCCCAGATCAAGGTCGATCAGCCCTCGGTCGAGGACACCGTGAAGATTCTCGAAGGGCTGCGCGAGCGCTACGAGCAGCATCACCGCGTCAACATCACCGACGACGCGTTGTCCGCCGCCGCCGAGCTCGCCGACCGCTACATCTCCGACCGCTTCCTGCCCGACAAGGCGATCGACCTGATCGACGAGGCCGCCTCGCGGATGCGGATCAAGTCGATGAGCGCGCCGCCGGTCTATCGCGACCTCGAGGAGGAAATAGAGACGACGCGGCGCGACAAGGAGGCCGCGATCGAAGCGCAGGAGTTCGAGAAAGCGGCAAACCTGCGCGACACCGAGCGCCAGCTGACGACCCGTAAGCGCCAGCTCGAGGACGAGTGGGCCGAGGGCGAGAACGGCGAGCGGCCCAACGTGGGCGAAGAAGAGATCGCCGACATCGTCTCGATGTGGACCGGGATCCCGGTCTTCAAGCTGACCGAGGCCGAGACCCAGAAGCTGATCCGCATGGAGGAGGAACTGCACAAGCGGGTGATCGGCCAGGAGGTCGCGATCACCGCCGTCTCCAAGGCGATCCGCCGCTCGCGCGCCGGGATCAAGGATCCCAAGCGCCCGGCCGGTTCCTTCATCTTCCTCGGCCCCTCCGGGGTCGGCAAGACCGAGCTCGCCCGCACCCTGGCCGAGTTCCTCTTCGGCGACGAGGAGTCGATGATCCGCATCGACATGTCCGAGTACATGGAGAAGCACGCGGTCAGCCGCCTGGTCGGCTCGCCGCCCGGGTACATCGGCTACGACGAGGGCGGCCAGCTGACCGAGGCCGTGCGCCGCAAGCCATACAGCGTGCTGCTGCTCGACGAGATCGAGAAGGCCCACCCCGACGTCTTCAACATCCTCCTGCAGATCCTCGAGGACGGGCGGCTCACCGACGCCCAGGGTCGCACGGTCGACTTCCGCAACGCGATCGTGATCATGACCTCGAACATCGGCGCCTCGGAGATCGCCAAGAACACCTCGATCGGCTTCACCGTCAACGACGAGACCGGGATGTCCTACGGCGACATGAAGAACCGGATCATGAGCGACCTGAAAAAGGTCTTCAGGCCCGAGTTCCTCAACCGGATCGACGAGGTGATCGTCTTCCACAAGCTGGCCAAGGACGAGGTCAAGGAGATCGTCGACCTGATGATCAACCGGGTCCGCGTCCAGGTTGCCGAGCACGAGCTGCAGCTCGATCTGACCGACGAGGCCAAGGATCTGCTGGTCGAGAAAGGCTGGGACCCCTCGATGGGCGCCAGGCCGCTGCGCCGCGCGATCCAGCGCTACATCGAGGACCCGCTGGCCGACGAAGTCCTGCGCCAGGGGCAGATGACGCCGGGGTCGACCGTGATGGTCAAGCGCGACGCCTCCGGCGACGAGGAGGACCGCCCGCTCAGCCTGACGATCGTCAAACCGAAGAAGCCGGCGCGGCCGAAGAAGTCCAAGCCCGAGCCCGAGAAGGTCGGCGTCGGCGCCAAGAAGGACGACGATGACGGCGGCGAGCAGCCTGCGGGCGAAGACGACGCAAAGCCCGAGTCCGATTAGCAGCAGCGGCTGGCGCGCGGGTCCTGTCGTGAGGGGAGGGGGCCTGCGGGCAGTCCACGGGCTGTCCTCGACCCCCTCCCCTCACGCCACCCGCGCGAGCTGCGCTTATGGTTTACGCCGTGCCTGAACCTGGTCGCACCGCCATCGGTACCTGGAGCGGGGGTCGCTTCCTGCATTTCGGCGAAGCTGTCGAGGAAGAGCGGCTCGAAGCTCTGCTGAAGCCTGGAGAGGGCATCGACACGGTGCTCACGGCCGACACCTACGGCCAGGGTGAGGCCGATGCGCTGTTGGGCCGGGCTCTGTCTGGGGTAGCTCGTGACGCTTACTCGCTCGTCGGCGCAGTCGGCCACGACTTCTACGAGGGCGAGCGCGACGGCCCGCGTGGCTTTCCCCGCTTCACCGACTCGCGTTTGCGCGGTGAGGATGAGTACGCCGGATATCTGCAGATGGCGACCGAGCGCAGTCTCGAGCGGCTCGGCGTCGACTCCTTCGACCTCCTGCTGCTCCACAACCCCGATCGGATCGGCTATTCGAGTGAGGCGGTCTGGGATGGGATGGCGGCGTTGCGTGAGGCTGGCCTGACGGGACAGATCGGGGTCGCCCCTGGGCCGGCCAATGGCTTCACCCTCGACTTGATCGCCTGCCTGGAGCGCTTTGGCGAGCGGATCGATTCGGCGATGATCATCCTCAACCCCTTCGAGCCCTGGCCTGGGGAGCTCTGCCTCGATGCCGCCGAGCGCCATGGCGTCAAGGTGATTACCAGGGTCGTCGACTACGGCGGCCTCTTCTGGGGGGACCTGCGGTCAGGGATGGAGCTGGCCCAGGGCGACCATCGGGCATTCCGACCCGAGGGCTGGATCGAGGCGGGGTTGGAGAAGCTGGAGCGGCTGATGCCGATGCGCAAGCGCACCGACCTCAGCCCAATGCACCTCGCCTGTCAATGGAACCTTGCCCATCCGGCGGTCGAGTGCGTGGTGCCGACCTTGATCCAGGAGGCTGGGCCGGATATGCGGCCGATCGAGCAGAAGCGCGCCGAGTTGGCCGCGCTCGCGGCAGAGAATCCCCTTGGCGAGGATGACGTCGCCGAGATCCGCGCGATCGGCGACAACACCGGCTGCATGGCGCTGAAGGGCGCCAACCCCGGGCATCAGGGCGAGGAGCGGCCCGACCGTTGGCCGCTCAGCGCGGAGCTGGCCGAGGTCGGCGGGCGCTGGGGGATAGACCCCGGGCGCGACCTCGCTGCGACGCCCCCCTGAGCGCGCCTTCGCTTCCGATTCGCCGTATAGCTAGCGTCGCCACGCGATGCTGCCGATCGACGAGCACAACCGTCGCTGCCTGGTGGAGCCTGATCGGGCCTCTTCCTGCTGATCCTCGGACTCGACTGTCGTGGTGCTGGCGCTGTCCTCGATCCGCGGCGACCTCGGCGTCAGCGCGGAGGCGCTGCAGCGGGGGATGAGGGCTATCTGCTGACGATCGCGGTGCTTGTCGTCACCGCCGGAGTCGACCGATCCCCACCGCCGCTTCCCTCTTTAAAGCGCCAAAGTCCGGCTTTGCGGCCTTTAGATGACCGGTTTCCTTGACAACGACCATCCCGACCTGTCCACTGGGAATTGCCCACACCGCATTCCAAAGCGGTTTTTGCCATCCTAGACATCGATGTCAGCGCTGCCTGGTGATGAGCTTCATGAGTTGTCGGAACGTCAAGATCCCAGGCTGCTGAGGGCTCTCGATGTCGTTGCCCCCGGCGGTGCGCTGCGCGAGGGTCTCGACAACATCGTCCATTCCCGCACCGGCGGTCTGATCGTCGTAGGCGATCCGGGCGATATCTCGCACCTGCTCTCGGGCGGGATCAGGCTCGACATCGACTACACCCCGGCGATGCTCTACCAGGTGGCAAAGATGGACGGGGCGATCGTGCTCAACTCCGAGGCGACGAAGATCACCTGGGCCAACGTGCAGCTGATGCCCGATCCGACGATCCTCTCGGCTGAGACCGGCACCCGCCACCGCACCGCCGAGCGCGTCTCCAAGCAGACCGAGGCGCTGGTGATCGCGATCTCACAGCGCCGCGACGTCGTCTCCCTCTACGTCGAGGGAACGAAGTACATCCTTCAGGACATCCCCGCCGTGCTCGCCAAGGCCAACCAGGGACTGGCGACGCTCGACAAGTACCGCGCCCGGCTCGACCAGGTCTCCAACCGGCTCACCGTGCTCGAGTTCGAGGGCGGGGGCGTCCTCTACGATGCGCTCGCCGTCCTACAGCGCGCCGAGCTGGTCACTCGGATGGCGGTCGAGGTCGAGCGATACATCGTCGAGCTCGGCACCGAGGGCCGCCTGATCGAGATGCAGCTCGAGGAGACGATGGTCGGCGTCGCCGCCGACAAGACGGCGCTGATCCGCGACTACAGCGTGGAGGACTCGGAGCAGAACCTGGCCACGGTGGTGCAGTCGCTGGCGCGGCTGCCGCACGAGGACGTGCTCGACTTCGGCCGCCTCGCGGAGCTGCTCGGCTACGACCGCAAGCTCAACACGCTCGACTTTCCGGTGGCCCCGCGGGGCTACCGCGTGCTCGGCCGCGTGCCGCGCATCCCCAAGCTGGTCGTCCAGAAGATCATCCACGAGCTGGGTGGGCTGGAGGAGGTACTCGCTGCCTCCGACGCCGACCTCGAGGCCGTCGACGGAGTTGGCACCACCAGGGCCAAGGACATCCGCGAGGGCCTGCGCAGGCTTCAGGAGGTCGATCTGGTTGACCGGTATCTACAGAGCTAGATGGCTGACTCAAATTTGACGCACCCACGGATGACACGCCTGGCACGGCGCTGGGAACCACCCACGGCCTCGCGCGTAGCGCTGCTACGCGCAGCGGCCGCGTGCGGTACCCAGCTTGGCCTGGCGCGTCCCCGCGGGCACGTCAAATTTGAGTCAGCCATCAGGCGGCGATTGGCGCCGTCGACGAAAGAAAGGAGCACCCGATTTCTGAGCTAGCAGAGGAGGCCATGGAGGTGGGCTTCGAAGCGGACGTCCCCTACGTCTGCGATTTCGAGGAGGGTGACAAGGTCGTCTACCCCCACCACGGTGCGGGCCTCGTGTTGAAGAAGGAGTCCCGTGAGCTGATGGGCGAGGAGCGCGAATACCTGACCATCAAGATCCTCCACAACGAGCTGACGGTGATGGTTCCGTGCGAAAACGCCGGTATCGCCGGCCTTCGCCGGGTGATCGACGAGGTCGAAATCAAGAAGGTGACTGGCGTCCTCACCGACGAGGTGTCGGACATGCCGAAGAACTGGAACCGGCGCTTCAAGTACAACCGCGAGAAGATCAAGACCGGCGACGTCTTCGAGCTGGCCGAGGTGGTCCGCAACCTCGCCATTCGCGAGATGGAAAAGGGCCTCTCCACTGGCGAGAAGCAGATGTACACGCGGGCGAAGAAGATCCTAGCCTCGGAGTTCATGTACGCGCTCGACAAAGACGAGGAAGGCGCGGAGGAGTACCTCGACGGGCTGCTGGAGGAGCGCTACGCCGCCACGGCGTCCGCTTAGCTCCAACAGCGTCACCGCGGTCATCGCGGCCGCCGGTTCCGGTCAGAGGCTCGGAGCCGGCGGTCCGAAGGCCTTCGTGCCGCTGGCGGGCAGGTCGATGGTCGAGTGGTCGATCGAGGCCTGCCGCGCGGCGGCCTCGGTGCGCTCGATCGTCGTCGCCTGCCCTCCCGGGCACATCCACGACCTCGCCGGCGGCGAGGTCGGCGTCGCCGGCGGCGAGGTCGGCGTCGTCGACGGTGGCGCGACGCGGGTGGAATCCGTCCGCAACGCGCTGCAGGCGGTCGGCACCGAGCTGGTGGCGATCCACGACGCGGCCCGGCCGCTGGTCACGCCCGAGCTGATCGAGGGCGTGATCGCGAGCTTGGTCGCCGACCCGGATGCCGCAGGCGCGATCGCTGCCGCCCGGGTCACGGACACGATCAAGCAGGTCGCGGCCCAGGAAGGCATGGCTCCATCAGGGTGCAACGCCTTTTCGTTGCATGAGGACGAAAAAACGTTGCACCGCGTTGAGTCGACGCTGGATCGGGGGCGGCTCTGGGCAGCACAGACGCCTCAAGTCTTTCCGGTCGAGGCGTTGCGGGCGGCGCTGCGGGCGGACGCGGAGCGCGTTTCCGCCGTAACGGACGAGGCAATGCTGGTCGAGGCGGCGGGAGGGAAGGTCCTGATCCATCCGTCTCCCGCCGAGAACTTCAAGGTGACGACGACGCTCGACTTGGCGCTGGCCGAGCTCCTACTCGCCGATAGGGCGGGGTAGTGGCGCGTTGGTAGCGCATAGCGCTACCAACGCGCCATCAACTGAGCAGGACCCAGGCGAGCGCAGCGGCGAAGCAGACTTGACCTACGCCGAGAGCGACTCCGAAGCTGACAGCGCCGAGTGCGACGGCGATGGCGGTGCCGCCGACGAAGGCGGCAAGCAGAATTGCGAGCTGGCGGATCATCGGCGCGGCGAGACTCCTCTGGGCCCAGTCGGTAGGCCTGCAATCGCGCGGACCCCATCGTCCAGGTGGCGGTGCCGTCGGCGCTCGTAGAAGCGGCGCTGGATGAAGAGCGTGGCGACCCCGGCAAAGACGATCGCGGTCAGGTTGACGGCGAGCTGCGCGAGCGCGCCGCGCCATTCCGACCAGTCGGCGAGGGCGGCCGCGACGCCGATGTTGGCCGCGGCCGGGATCGTCGTCACCGAGATCAGCACGCCGACCAGGGCCCCCGACTTGGCCGAGGTCAGCGAGAGCACGCCGGCGGCGCCGGCGAAGCAGGCGACGATGAAGGAGAAGTCGTCCGGCTTCGAGATGAACTGGGTCAGCGGGTGCATCGAGCCGCTGAAGTCGGCGTCGAGCATGCCGGTCGCCTTCGAGAACAGGGTGAAGAGGAAGGCGGCGGTGATCCCGACTGGGAAGCCGATCGCGAGGGCGGTGAGCGAGCGCAGCGCGACGTTGCGCCGCCGCTCGACCAGCGCCACGCAGAAGCCCGCCAGCGGGCCGAACTCCGGCCCGACGACCATCGCGCCGACGATCAGGATCGGCGAGCCGAGGAAGATGCCGACCGAGGCGATCAGGCAGGCCAGGACCATGAAGATCAGGAAGTTGCCGCCCAGCTCGGTGCTCTCGGAGGTGCGTGCCTCGACCTCCTCCCAGACGACTGCGTTCGAGGGCTTGCCGGTGGCAGCCCGCTCCGCCCGGTCGGCCGCATCGGAGAGCTGCGAATCGATCTGCTCGAGCGCGATCGAGCCGTCGCGCGCCACGCCCAGCTCCTTCAAGTCGTCGATCAGCACGCTGGCGTCCTCGCGGGCGATGTCGCAGAGGACGACATCGCCGGGCGGCTGCCGGGCAGCGCCGGCAAGGAAGACCAGGTTGGAGGCCGACGGCGCGGCTTCAAGCAGGCGGAGGACCTTCTCACAGCGATCTTGCGGGACGACGATCCGCAGGTGGACCATGGCCTCAGCGTATCCGCGGCCCGGGTCGCGTAGGCTCGCCGGCCGTGCTGACCGACTACCACCTGCACCTGCGCCCCGACGAGCCCGACGCCATTGCGGAGCGCTACTTCACCGCCGAGAACGTCGACCGCTACCTCTCAGCCGCAGCCGAGGCCGGGATAGCCGAGCTGGGCGTCTCCGAGCACGTCTATCGCTTCGCCCAGGCCCTTGACCTCTGGCGCCATCCTTTCTGGGAGGAGCAAGCCCGCGACGACCTCGACGCCTACTGCGAGTTCGTCCGCGGCACGCCGCTGCGGCTCGGGGTCGAGTGCGATTTCATCCCCGCCGCCGAGGACCGCACTGCAGCGCTGCTGGAGGCGCGCGACCTCGATTACGTCGTCGGCTCGGTCCACTTCATCGGCGACGCCGCGGTTGACCACCCTGGCTGGGACGTCTGGGAGGGCAAGGGCGATCCCGACGAGGTCTGGCGCCGTTACTTCGACGCCCTTGCCGAGTGCGCCCGCTCGGGCCTCTTCGACATCCTCGCCCACCCCGACCTGGTCAAGGTCTGGGGCGGCGCGCGGCCGCTGCCGGAGCGCGACCCGCGTCACTACTACGAGCCCGCGGTCGAAGCGATCGCCGAGAGTGGCATCGCGGTCGAGCTCTCCACCGCGGGGCTGCGCAAGCCGGTCGGCGAGATCTATCCGGCACCCGCCTTCGCCGAGATGTGCGTCGAGGCCGGCGCCGCCTTCGCGCTCTCCTCCGATGCCCATCTCCCTGAGCAGGTCGGCTTTGGCTATGACCGCGCGATCCAGCTCCTCGGCGACCTGGGAGTCGGTGAGATCTGCGTCTTCGAGCATCGCCGGCGTCGCCTGGAGCCGCTGGTCAGCCCGGTGCGCGAGGATTGATCGATGAGCGTCGGGATCGGCTACGACAGCCACTGCTTCGCCGAGGGACGCCGCCTCGTCCTCGGTGGGGTCGAGGTCGAGCATCCGCGCGGGCTCTTCGGCCACTCCGACGCAGACGTGCTCACCCATGCCGTGATCGACGCGCTGCTCGGCGCCGCCGGGATGGGGGACATCGGCACCCTCTTCCCCGACGAGGAGGAGCGCTGGCGCGACGCCGACTCGATCGACATGCTGCGCGCGGTCGTCGGCACCGTCTCCGGCCGCATCGTCAACATCGACGCGACGCTGGTCTGCGAGGAGCCGCGGATCGGCCCGCTCCGCGCCGAGATGGAGCGGATCCTCGCCGGGGCGACCTCGGCCCGGGTCAGCGTCAAGGCGACGACCAACGAGGGAATGGGCTGGATCGGGCGTGGCGAGGGGATCGCCTGCATTGCCGTGGCCTCGGTCGAGAGCGACTAGGCTTCTCGATTCAATGGGAACGTTCGGTTCCATAGCTGCGGGCGTGCGCCGGTCGGTGTCTGACGCGGCCTTCGAGGCGAAGGTGCTGCGCGAGGCGGGGATAGTCGGCCTGGCGCGCCCCGACAAGGCTGCCAAGGTCGCCACCACCTTCCTGCGCTGGGGCGCTTCGCCGGCGACCGGGGTCGCCACCGCAGCGCACAAATACCCGCACGAGACGATGCTGATCGACGAACGCGGCTCGCTCAGCTTCGAACGGGTGCAGCGCCGCACCAACGCGCTTGCCCACGCCTTTGAGGAGATGGGGATCGGGCCCGGCGACGGGATCGGGATCATGTGCCGCAACCACCGCGGCTTCGTCGAGGCGACGCTCGCCGCCGCCAAGGTCGGCGCCAGCGCGCTCTACCTCAACACGATGTTCGCCGGCCCGCAGCTGGTCGAGGTGATGCGGCGCGAGGGGCCCAAGGCGCTGGTCTACGACGAGGAGTTCGCCGGCCTGCTCGACGGGGTGGACGGGGCCGTCGCCCGCATCGTCGCCTGGTCCGACGGCACGCCCGAGGGCCAGACGCTCGACTCGCTGATCGCCGCAAACCCCGATGGCGACCTGAAGCCGCCGCCGGACAAGCCGAGCTTCGTCATCCTCACCTCGGGCACCACCGGCACGCCGAAGGGGGCGCAGCGCTCCAGCCCCGACGGCCTGATGGCGATCGCCGCCCTGATCGACAAGATCCCTTACCGGGCGCGTGAGACGATGGCGATCGCCGCTCCGCTCTTTCATTCCTGGGGCTTCTTCCACTTCGTGATCAGCCTGCCGACCGCCTCGACGATGATCCTGCGCCGGCGCTTCGACCCGGAGGAGACGCTGCGCGCCGTGCAGGACCACCGCGCCGATGTGCTGGCTGTAGTGCCGGTGATGCTGCAGCGCATTCTGCGCCTCCCGGCGGAGACGCTCGACGCCTACGACCTCTCCTCGCTGCGGATCGCCGCCGCGTCGGGCTCGGCGCTGCCGGGTGAGCTGGCGACCGAGTGGATGGATCGCTTCGGCGACAACGTCTACAACCTCTACGGCTCGACCGAGGTCGCCTACGCGACCGTGGCCACTCCCGAGGACCTCCGCTCGGCGCCGGGCACGGCCGGCCGAGCGCCGCGGGGAACCGTGGTCCGCATCTACGGCGAGGACGGCCGGGAGGCGCCGACGGGCGAGGTCGGGCGGATCTTCGTCGGCAACGAGATGTCCTTCGAGGGCTACACCGGAGGCGGCGGCAAGGAGGCGATCGACGGGCTTCTCTCCAGCGGCGACGTCGGCCACCTCGACTCGGACGGCCGGCTCTTCATCGACGGTCGCGACGACGAGATGATCGTCTCCGGCGGCGAGAACGTCTTCCCGCGCGAGGTCGAGGATCTGCTCGCCGACCACCAGGCCGTGGTCGAGGTGGCTGTGATCGGGGTCGAGGACAGGGAGTTCGGCCAGCGGCTCAAGGCCTTCGTCGTCGCAACCTCCGAGGCCGATGTCTCCGAAGAGGAGCTGCGCGCCCACATCAAGGCCAACCTCGCCTCCTACAAGGCGCCGCGTGAGATCGAGTTCCTCGACGAGCTGCCGCGCAACGCCACCGGCAAGGTCCTCAAGCGCGAGCTGCAGGCGCGCGAGGCGCAGAGCTCCGCTTAACGTTCGGGTCTCCGCTAATTGCGGACATTGCCGCTTCGGCGGGGGTAGATAGCCCTCCGGCAGGGGTAGTAGGTTGCCGTTCCATGGGCGAGCCTGCGGTGCAGCTGAAAGCGGTCGGAGCGGCGACTGAAGAGCTGCACGAGACCGCCAAGCAGGCGCTGGAGTGGGTGCGGGTCAGCGAGGAGCGCGTGGCCAGGGCCGAGGCGCGTTTCGAGCAGGTCCACGTCGAGGTCAAGCAGCGGGCGATGGGGGCCCTGCGCAAGATCGGCGAGGAGGGCCGGGAGCGGCTCGCCGCCGAGCGTGGCAGGCGCAAGGACGCCGAGGCGCGTGCGATGCAGGCCGAGGCTGCTCGCGATCGTGCCGAGGAGGCCTTCGAGGAGGCGCAGAAGCGAGCCCAGATGGATCGCGAAGCTTTGGCCGCCGAGTTGAGCTCGGTCAGGACAGAGGCTGAGCGCTCGCTTGCCGGGGAGGTCGAGCGCGCGGAGCGCGAGGCCGAGGATAGGCATAGGCAGGCGCTGGGGCAGCTCCAGCTCGAGGCCGACCAGCGGGTGGCCGCTGCCGAGCAGCGCGCCGCCGAAGCCGAAGCCGCCGCCGCCGAGGCGCACGAGATCGCCGTGCGGCTCGAGGCGGAGATCGAGGAACGGGTGATGCGCGGCACCGAGGACGTCCGCCGCGAGGCCGACGAGCGGGTGCGCAGCCTGGTCGAGAAGGTCGAAGGCGAGGCGGCTGAGCAGGCCAGGGCTCGGGCCGAGGAGGCGCTCAAAGCCGAGTCCGAGCGGATCCGCACGCAGGCCGAGCAGCGCGAGGATCGGGTGCGGCGCGCCGCGGAGGACGAGATCAAGGCCAGCACCTCACGGGCGCGGCGCGAGGTCCTTGCAGCCGCCGACGCGACGGCGCCCTCCTGGTCTCGCAAAGAGACCACTGCCTCGGGCTCCGGATACCGGACGTTCTAGGGCTAAACGCGGTCGGCCCGCGGGTCCTGTCGTGGGGTGAGGAGGCCTGCGGGCAGTCCACGGGCTGTCCTCGACCTCCTCACCCCACACGCCACCCGCGGGAGATGCGCATAGCATCTAAGGCGTGCGGGAGGTACGAATCAAGGACACGCTTAGCGGGGGGCTTGTGAGGCTGGATCCTGGTCAGGAAGTTGGGATCTACGCCTGCGGGCCTACCGTCTACAGCAGGATTCACATCGGCAACGCGCGGCCGTTTGTTGTCTTTTCTCTGCTTGCCCGCTTCCTGAGGTCGGAAGGGTATTCGGCGAAGTTGGTGGTCAACGTCACCGACATCAACGACAAGATCTATGCGGCGGCCGGCGAGGCGGGGGAGGGGTCGGCCGAGTTTGCGGAGCGGATGACTGCGTCTTACTTCGAGGACACCGAGCGGCTGGGCTTGGGTCGGCCCGATGCGGAGCCGCTGGCAACCGAGACGATCGAGGGGATCGTGGCGCTGATCTCGGATCTGATCGAGGCGGGGAGCGCCTATGAGTCCGGAGCCGACGTCTACTTCCGCGTCCGCAGCTTCGAGGGCTACGGGAAGCTCTCCAACCGGCGCGCTGAGGACATGGACCAGGGCGAGGAGGCAGGCTCAGCCACGCTCAAGGAGAATCCGCTCGATTTCGCGCTCTGGAAGGCGCACAAGGCGGGCGAGGACACGTCCTGGGACTCGCCGTGGGGCCCTGGGCGACCCGGCTGGCACATCGAGTGCTCGGCGATGGCCGAGGCCGAGCTGGGCCCGTCCTTCGCGATCCACGGTGGCGGTTCGGACCTGGTCTTTCCCCACCACGAGAACGAGATCGCCCAGTCGGAGGGAGCCGGCCGCCCCTTTGCCCGGGCCTGGATGCACAACGGGATGATCGAGACCGGGGCCGAGAAGATGTCGAAGTCGGAGGGCAACATCTTTCAGCTGTCGGAGGCGCTCGATCGATATGGGCGCGAGGCCGTCGTCGACTACCTGATCTCGGGGCATTACCGACAGCCGCTGGCGTTCGGGCCCGAGCAGATGGATCAGGCCGTTGCCAGGGTCGAGCGGTTGAGGAACTTCTTTAGAGAGCACCCGGTCGGGGAGGCATCGGGGGAGGGTCCGCCAGAGCAACAGCGGGGAGGCTCTGTCGGACCCTCCCCCGATGCCTCGCACCACGCGGCGGCCTCCCGCATCGAGGGCTTCAGGGACGCTCTCGCAGACGACTTCAACACGCCGAGAGCGATGGCCGAGGCGTTTGAGCTTGTGGGGGAAGCGAACCGGGGGGATGTCTCAGGGGCTTCTGTGGCGCTGGCGGAGATGCTCGACCTCGTCGGCCTCAGCTCCCTTGCCCAGCCGGATCAGGGAGCTGAGGCCGACGACGAGGCGGAGGAGCTGCTGATGGAGAGGCAGGAGGCTCGGGCGGCGAAGGACTTCGGTCGGGCTGATGAGATTCGGGATCGGTTGGCTGAGCTTGGCTGGGAGGTCCGGGACTCGGCTGGGGGCGCGAAGCTCGTGCCGAAGGGTTAGATTGGCTTCGCAGGTCATCTATGGCAAGCAGCCGATTGCCGAGGCGGAGCAGGGGAGGCGCCGGGTTCAGCGGGTCTGGCGGGCGCCGGGAACGTCAAGCGAGGAGCTCGAGCGGCTCTGTGGCTCGCCAGACCATCAGGGGGTCGTGGCGGAGGTCGATCCCTATCCATACGCGGACCCCAGCCAGCTGCTCCGCATCGATAACGCCCTGATCGTCGCTCTCGATCAGGTCCAGGACCCCCGCAACCTCGGCGCCGTCTGTCGCTCCGCCGAGGCCGCCGGCGCCGCCGGCGTGGTGATCCCCGACCGGCGCTCAGCAGAGGTCACGGCCGTAGCATGCAAGGCCTCCGCCGGTGCGGTGGAGCACCTCCGGGTCGCCCGAGTCCGCAACTTGGCCGACTGGCTGGCGGAAGCCAAGGCCGGCGGCTTCTGGCTCTGGGGAGCCGATGCCGATGCAACACAGGCTCCATGGGCCGTAGACCTCACCGGCCCGACGGTGCTGGTTCTCGGCGGTGAGGGGAAAGGCATCCGCCCCCGTGTCGCATCTGCCTGCGACGCCCAAATCGCCCTACCGCAACAAGGTCAAACAGCTTCCCTCAACGTTTCTGCAGCCGCCACGGCCCTGCTCTTCGAGGCTGTTCGTCAACGGAAGTAAACGCTTCTCCGGCGGGTGGCGCGGGGGAGGGGGGTCGAGGACGGACCGTGGCCCGCCCGCAGGCCCCCACCCCCACGACAGGACCCGCCGGCTGACCGTCTGGTGCCATACCACTTGCAACGGCGATTGCAAGAAATTCCCCCCAGGGGTTGACAGAACACCGCGCAGCCGTAAACTAACGCGCCAATAAGGGTGAACCTCAGCTTGAGTCTGAGATGACCCCGGTCCATACAGGGCGCCGCCAGGGGAGGTAAGGCGCCACGACCCTTCGCAAGGAGAAGGATCTGTGGCTCTATCTTCGCCGACCCAGGAAATGCAGCTACCTTCGGGCCGTCTCAACGGCTCGCTGAGACCGGCTGATTCTAACCCTCAGCTTGAGCTTGATGACCATTATCTGGTCGCCCTCGCCAAGGACGGCCGCACCGACGCCTACGACGCGATCGTGCGTCGCTACCGCGGCTTCGTCCGCCTCAAGGCCTCGTCCTACTTCCTGCTCGGCGGAGAGGCAGACGACCTGATCCAGGAAGGCCTCCTCGGCCTCTATAAGGCGATCCGCGACTATCGCACCGATCGCGAGTCGAGCTTTCGCAACTTCGCCGAGCTCTGCATCACCCGTCAGATCATCACCGCGGTGAAGACGGCGACCCGCAACAAGCACACGCCGCTCAACCAGTACGTCTCCTTCAGCCAGACGCCGGCGGCCGCGGGCGACTCCGACACCACCCTGGACGAGATCCTCCCCGGGCCGACCGTGCACGACCCGGTCAACCAGGTGATCGCCGCCGAAGAGCTGGACAGCCTGGTGTCGTGCCTCTCCGGCGTCTCCGGCGTGCTCTCGGACCTCGAGAGCCGCGTCCTTTCGCTTTACCTGGACGGCCACTCCTACGAGGCGACGGCAGAGCGACTCGAGTGCGACACCAAGACCGTCGACAACGCCCTGCAGCGCGTCAAGCGCAAGGTCGGCGCTCACCTGGCGGCTCGCGAGACTCCCCTCTAAGGCCATCCGCCGGCGCATGTCGGCGTCCTTGATCTGCTTGGCCGGATGGCCTTAGGGAAGGTCGGAGAGCACGTAGTCGAGCAATTCTCGACCGTGGTCGGAGGCGACGGCGACGTCGTCGGCCTCGATCCGGACCCGGTGCAGGGACTGCATGCGCAGCACGTCGCCGTCGCAGCGGCTGTTGGGAAAGACGCCGGCGTAGGAGACGCCCAAGCGCTCGAGGTGATCGGCGACGAGAGCAGTGGCCGGCGTCTCCAGCGGCAGATCGACGTAGACGGCGTCGAGCCCTGCGCGGTGAAAGAGGTGATGGCGCTCGGCGCCGACCGCGGCCTCGAGATCGTCTCCCGGTTGGTGAGCGGTGATCAGGGCGAGATTGTGATCGGAGTCGATCGCGACGTGCAGCTCGCTTCTCTCCGCCAGCTCCACGTCGGTGGGTGGCTCGGCGAGCGTGCCGCGCAATTCGCACAGCTCCACTGTCTGGCCGACGATCTCCCGATGACGCTCCGGGACATAGACCGGTCGCCGATGGCCGTCGTTCAGCTTCGCGTAGAAGAGCGCCGCCGACTGCCGGCCGTGCCGCCCGCCCGCCGCGTCGTTGGAGACCGAGGCCGGGATCCAGCCCAGCAGGAATCCCGTCTCGTGGGCGCCGAGCTCGACGTTGGCGCGCTGGCTGTAGGGATGGGCAGCCGTCGCCTCGCTGTACATGCCGGCCATCCCCTTTCCGCGGGCCCAGTCCATCAGGAAGCGCTTGGTCCGGGTGAACAGATGCTGCCCACGCGCCGCCGGCATCGTCACCGCCTGCCCCGAGTGCCCAACCGCGTCGCTTGCGTTCGCGAGGCTCATCCCCTCATGGCAGAGCAGCTCGCCATCGGCGGTCTCAGCCACGCACGACACGTAGGTCCCGGCGTCCAGCCGCGCCGAGACCTCCTCGGCGTCATAAACCCAGCGCACGTCATAGCTGTCCCCGTAGGCGGCCTCGATCGCCTCGCTCAGCACCCGTCCCTCGTGGGGTTCAAGGAGGCGGAAATGTGCGTCGGCGCTGCTGCTGGACTCGCTCATGCCGTCTATATTCGGCAGTCTGCCCGCCTAGCTCAACTGGTAGAGCACCGCTCTTGTAAAGCGGAGGTTTCCGGTTCGATCCCGGAGGCGGGCTCTATGGCGAGGCTCAGCCGGACCCGGCATCGTCGCTGAGCACGCGGGCCTTCTCGGCAGCCAGCTCCTCGTCGGTGAGGATGCCCTTCTCGTGGAGCGTGCCGAGGCGCTCGAGGCGGGCCAGGCGAGCGTCCTCGCCATCGGCGGGTGGGGTCGCTGTCGGCGTCTCGCTGCCGGCGGCGGGCTTGCGCATCTCCGGCAGGCGCAGTTTGGACACCTGCTCGCCGATGTTGGCGTCCTTGACGGCGCCGACGACGCGGTCCTTGGTGCGGCCGAAGACCTCGCTGTAGTCGGCGTCGGGAAACTCCTCCTCCGCCTGCTTGCGCAGCTCGCGGATGCCGAAGGCCGCCATGCCGGCGATCGCCAGCGTGGTGAGGAAGGAGCGCAGGTTCTGGGTCGGCGCCTGCGTGAAGTAGATGCCGACGATGACCGCCAGCGCGGCGTAGACATAGCCGACGTGGGCGCGCAGCGCCGGGGCCAGGACCCGCCTGGTGGCGCGGGCCGAGTCAGTGGGCGAGGCCAGCCAGCCCGCGACCACGAAGAGCACGCCGACGACGATCACGGTCGTCGCGATGCTCGTCATCAGCGAGGTCGAGATCGACCAGGCCGCTTCCGCGGCCGGCTTGACGCTGTCTTCGCTGACCAGCTGACCGACGACGATCCCGCCGGCCACCTCGCGGGCGACGATCACGGCGAAGCCGGCCGCGACCAGGCCGATGCCGCAGAAGAGCACGGTCACCCAGCGCCCGTCCCGCGAGAGGTAGATCGCCAGCCCGAAGGCGAGGAAGGTGAGCAGCGAGAGCAGCAGCGCCAATCCCTTGACCGCGACGACGATGTTCTGTGCCGTCTTCAGCTGGTCGGAGCGCAGGATCGTGATCTGGCCGGCATCCGGTGGCAGCTTTTCCGCCAGGTTCGCGCCGATTCCCACCTGGCTGGCCAGATTGGTGACCAGGCTGCCGAGGTTGAGGCTGACTTCGCCTTTTTCGGTAGAGACCGTGTTGCCCTTTTCTTCCAGCACTTCCAGCAGCTGTTCGTGGGTGGTCCGGTTGGCGCTCTTCCAGAGTTCCTGGGCGGTAGAGCTCTGCAGCACCTGGTTGGCGCCGTCGCCGGCCACCTGCCGCAGGCCGCCGGAGACCGGCCCGGCGAGCTGCTTGGTGTCGCCGGGCAGGATTTCGCTCAGTTCCTTTTCGACGTCGACGTTTTCGTAGAGCTGGTCGACCAGGTAGTTGCCGACCGCTTCGCGGATCGTTTCGTTCTGGATCAGGTGGCCGCTGGTCGTCACCCAGTCGTCGGTGTTGAGGGCCTGGCGCTCGCTCCAGATCGCGAAGACGCTGAGGAAGGCGAGCAGCGAGCCGGCGACGATCAGGGCTCGCACGCTGCGTCTGCGTCTGCGACTCATCGGCAGGATGGTATACGTGAGGTAATGAAGCTAGAGGGGATTCACCACATCACCGCGATCACCGCCGATGCGCAGAGCAACGTCGACTTCTACGCGGGGACGATGGGCCTGCGCCTGGTCAAGAAGACGGTCAACCAGGACGACCCGACCGTCTACCACCTCTTCTTCGCCGACGAGAAGGGCAGCGCCGGCTCCGACCTGACCTTCTTCGAGTTTCCCGGCGTTCCGCCGGGCCGGGCCGGGGCTGGAGATGTGCACCGGATCGTCTGGCGGGTCGGCTCGCATGAGTCGCTCGACTTCTGGGAGGAGCGGCTCGGCGCAGCCGGGATCGAGTCGGAGCGGGCCGGCGGAGGCCTGCGCTTCTCCGACCCGGAGGGCCTCGGCCACGAGTTGGCGGTGGTCGAGGTCGACGACGAGCCGCTGATCGCCGATCACCCCGAGGTGCCGGCCGAGCTGGCATTGCGCGGCTTCCACGCCGTCTGTGCCTACAGCGGCGCGCCCGAGACAAGCAGCCCGCTGCTCGAAGCGCTCGAGTTCGAGACCGTCGACGAGGGAAGCTGGGGAGCCCGCGGTTCCAGCCGCGGTGGCCTCTACGTCTATGAAGAGCCACCCGAGGAGCGCTCGCTGCAGGGGGCAGGCAGCGTCCATCACGTCGCTTGGGCATCGACCGTCGACGAGCACGAAGCTTGGCGCGAGCGGGCTATCTCCGGCGGGGCTCGTCCGACTGCCGTGATCGACCGCTTCTACTTCCGCTCGATCTATTTCCGCGAGCCGAGCGGGGTCCTTTTCGAGATCGCCACCCTCGGCCCCGGCTTCACCGTCGACGAGCCGCTCGAGCACCTCGGCGAGAAGCTCTCACTGCCACCCGACTACGAGCGCCTGCGGGCACAGGTGGAACCGAACCTCCGTCCCGTCGTCAACCCGCGGACCGTCTCGGCCGGGTGAACGGCAACTTCCTCTGGCGCGACGGGGGCCGCGTCGTCATCTTCCGTGCCGGCGGGGTGGGCCATGCGGTCAAGCTGCTGGCCGAGCACGGCATGGAGCCGTTCGAGCTGCTCTCGACCGGGCGGCACCTGAGGGACGCCCCGGAGCTCGCTGCCGCTGCGGGCGCGGTGCGCGAGGTCCCGCCTACGGCCGTGCCGGAGGCAGCCGCCGAGCTGCTCGACTCCGTTCGCGCTCCGAACCTCGTCGCCCTCGGCGGCGGGCGCGCGATCGACACGGCGAAGGCGATTGCCGCGGTTACCGGCGCTCGCGTCGTCGCGCTCCCGACGACGATGTCGGGAGCGGAGATGACCGGCATCCACCGCCTCCCCGCCGGCGCCGAGAGCCGCGCCAAAGCATTGGTCCGCCCCAGCCTCGTGATCGCCGACCCCGCCGTCATGACGAGCGCCCCTGAGCCCGAGCTGCGCGCCAGCGCGATGAACGCTTTGGCCCACGGCGCAGACTCCCTCTACACCCCGTTCGCCAACCCGGTCTCCGAAATGACCGCCCTACGAGGAGCCGAACTGATCGCCTCCTCCCTCGACGAACACCCCGCCGAGCGAAGCAAAGACGCCCTGGCCCTGGGCTCGATCCTCTGCGGCTACGCGATCGACTCGGGAATGTTCGCCCTGCACCACGTCATCTGCCAAACCCTGGTCCGAGTCTGCGGCAGCCCCCACGCGGGCACAAACGCGGCGATCCTCCCCAGGGCAATGGCCTATATGGCCCCCCGCGCTCCAGACAACCTCCAACCCCTGGCGACGGCGATCGGAACCCAACCCGACGCGATCGAATCCCGCATCCTCGATCTCGGCGGAAGCCCACCCGGCCTGGGCGACCAAGGAGCGGACCGATCCAAGCTCCCCGACGCGCTGGAGTCGATGCAGCTCCGCCCGGAGCTCGCCTTTGCGCCCGAACCTCCGACCCGGCCCGAGCTGGAAGCCCTGATCGACCAGGCTTGGTAGCCGGGCATAACGGCATCTCGGGCGGGTGGCGCAGGGGGAGGGGGGTCGAGGACGGACCGTGGCCCGCCCGCAGCGCCCCCCTCCCCCTGCGACAGGACCCGCCCGCCGATTGCGTCGGTCCCGGTAACCAAGGCACCCGGCCCGTGTAGCGCTACGCGTGACCCCCCAACGCCTCCAGGCGTACCACGACTACACCCGCCGCCACGGCGTAAACCCGATCCTCTACATCCTCGCGAGGATCTTCATGACCCCGTTCTTCCTCGCCTACTTCCGCTACGCCCGCACCGGCCGCGAGCACGGCCGCCTCAAGGGGGGCCTGATCGTCGCCGCCAACCACCGCAGCTTCCTCGACCCCTTCGCGATCGGCGGCGCCCTGCCCTGGCGGCGGCCGATGAACTACGTCGCCAAGGTCGAGCTCTTCGAGCGCCGCTGGCAGGGCTGGATCCTCTCTCGCCTCGGCGCCTTCCCGATCCGCCGCGGCGAGTCCGACGAGCTCTCGATGGAGACGGCGCGGATGGTCGTCGAGCGTGGCGGCGCCGTCTGCATCTTTCCCGAGGGCACCCGCACCCGCAGCGGTGCTCTGCGCGAGCCCAAGCGCGGCGTCGGTCGCCTGGCGCTGCAGACGGGAGCGCCGCTGATCCCGGCCGCGGTCCTCGGCACCGAACACGTCCGCCGCGGCTGGCGCATCCGACCGCGCAAGGTCAGGGTCCGGTTGGGCAAGGCGATGACCTTCCCGCGCGCCGCCGACCCCTCGCGCGGCCTCGCCTCGACCGTGACCGCGCGGATCTGGCCCAACGTCGAACTGCAGTGGGAGGACCTCGGGGGACTGCCGCCGATGCGACGGGCCGCTGTGATCGGCGCCGGCAGCTGGGGCACGGCGGTGGCGGTGCTGCTCGCCCGCGGCGGTCTCGACGTTCAGCTGGCGACCCGCACGGTTGCGCAGGCGGTCGAGATCGACGAAGCGCGTGAAAATCGTCGCTACCTCGAGGGCATTCGCCTGCCGGGCTCGGTGCGCGTGCGCCACGCCTCGGAGGTCGAGCTGGCCGGCCTCGACCTCGTCTGCCTGGCGATCCCCTCGGGCTCGCTGCCACAGGCGGTCGGGGCGATCGCCGATCGGGTCGGCGGCCGCGCGGCGATGCTGCTGCTGACCAAGGGCTTGATCGCGCCGCTGGGCCAGCTTCCCGCCCAATACGTCGGCGAGCGGGTGCGAGCGCGGGCGATCGCCTGCCTCGGCGGCCCCGCCCATGCCCGCGAGGCCGTCTCCGGCTCCGCTGCGCTGGTGCTCGGCTCGGCCGACGCCGATCTGCGCGAACAGCTCGGCGGCGTCTTCGACCGCGCCGGGCTGGTCTGCGAGCGCTCGCGCGACGTGACCGGGGTCGAGATGGCGGGCGCGGCGAAGAACGCCGCCGCCCTGGCCGCCGCGGCCGCCGAGCCGCACGGGCTCAACGCCGCCGGGATCGCCGCCGCCCAGGTCTGGAGCGAGTGCGTCGAGCACGCGGTCGGGCGCGGCGCCGACCTCTCCACCTTCTCCGGGCTGGCCGGGGTCGGTGACCTGACCGCGACCGTGATGGCGCCGTCGGGGCGCAACCGTCGTGCCGGCGAGCTGCTCGGCCGGGGAACGCCGGCCGACGAGATCCCCGGTCAGATCGGGCAGGCGTCGGAGGGTCTCGACGCCGTGCCGCTGCTGGCGGCCGCCACTTCAGCCGCGGGCGGGCCCGCGGAGGCGCTGAGCGGCCTGGCGGCGCTGATCCGGGGCGAGATCGATGCCGAGGCATGGGTCGCCGGGCTGCGCAGGGTCGAGCGGTCGAGGCGAGCGGCATGATCGGGCTAGGGTTTGCCTGTGAGCGTGGCGCGAGTGAGCGAGATAGCCGGTGACGATGAGCGCGATCGAGCAAAGCGCGAGCCGTTGTCATGAGCGCGGCCAAGGAGAACGTCGAGCCGGCCAGCCTCGACCCGGTCGCCAAGGCCGAGCTCGACCGGGCCTTCGAGGACCTCTACCGGGCCCATCTGCGCGACGTCTACTCCTACGCCTACTACCGGATCGGCGACCCCCACGACGCCGAGGACCTCACCGAGCAGGCCTTCCTGCAGGCCTACCGGCACTTCGATCGCGCCCGCCGCGAGTCCGACGGGCGGCCACTGCGTCCCTGGCTGATCCGCATCGCCCACAACCTCGCCTCGAACTACTACCGGGACCGCTCGCGCCGGCCGCAGACCTCGCTGGAGACCGCCGACCCGATCGCGGCTCGGCATGGCACCGAGGCGATCGCCGAGGGGCGCGAGGAGCTGAGACAGGTGATGGCGCACCTCGAGCACCTTCCCGACGATCGCCGCGAGGCGCTGATCATGCGCTTCGCGCTGGGCATGGACAACCGCGAGATCGCCCGTGCCCTGGGACGCAGCGACGGCGCGACCAAGGTGCTGATCCATCGCGCGATCAAGCAGCTGCAGGAGGAGATCGGCGATGAGTGAGGCGAGCCGCAGCCTGACCGGCAGCACCTGGGACGTCGAGCACCTGCTATCCGACGCGCTGCGGCCGATCGAGCCGCCCGAGCGGCTCTCGGGCAGGCTCGAGGACACCCTCTCCGCCGTGACCCAGGCTGCCGCCGAGGAGCTCTCCGACTGGGCCGAGGAGCTCTCCGAAAGCGAGCTGCGGGCGCTGCGCGATCCGCGCAACTGGGTGCGGCCGGTCTTTGCAGTCGGCGCCGGCGGCGCTGCCGCGGGCGCTCTGCTCGTGCTCGAGCTGCGCCGCCGCGGCCGCCATCAGGCCAAAGGCGGCCTGCGCTCCCTCGCCGGTCGGGTCAGGCCGTAGCCGGCTCGCCCTTCGGCGTCTGCGTGGCCGGCGTCGCCATTGCCGCGCCGATGCCGAGCGCCCCGAGGACGAGGTGGAGGAGGTTGTCGCCGGTGCTGACCGGCAAGGCGCCGAGGATCGCATCGCCGCCGCCGATCGCGAATCCCCAGAAGGCGAACGCGACGTAGAGGACGCCGAGCCAGAGCGCGTAGCGGCGCGAGCCGTAGCCGGCGACGAGCAGTCCCAGCGTGCCGGTGAGGATGTGGAAGACGTTGACCCAGCCGTTGACGGCGAAGGCGCCGAGCATCTGACCGACCTCGCCCGGCGACCCGAAGGAGGCGCTGTAGAAGAAGCCGACGATGCCGGCGACGAGGAGCAGGGCGCCGACGAGGGTGGCGTAGAGGCGGGCGGGGCTGGGTGCGTCCATCGGCGGCGATTGTAGGCTGCTGATCGCCATGGCCGAGACGTGCTACCGCCATCCAAACCGCGAGACCGCGGTCTCCTGCTCGTCTTGCGGGCGGCCGATCTGCCCCGACTGCATGACCCCGAGCCCGGTCGGGATGCGCTGCCCGGAGTGCATGAAGCAGCGCACGAAGGTCGTCAGGGGAGTCGGCGGGGCGAGCTTGCGCACGGCCGCGCCGGCGACCTTCGCCCTGATCGCGCTCAACGTCGCCGTCTACCTCGCCGAGGTCGCATCAGGGCCGGGTGGCATCAACAGCCCTGGCGCCAGCCTGATCGTGCATTACGGCCTGTTCGGCCCGTCGGTTGCGAGCGGGCAGTGGTACCGGCTCCTCACCAGCGCCTTTCTCCACGAGGGCCTCTGGCATCTCGGCGGGAACATGCTCCTGCTCTTCTTCCTCGGCCGGATCTTGGAGCCCGGAATCGGCACCCCGCGTTTCGTTGCGCTCTACGTCGCCTCGCTGCTGGCCGGCTCGTTCGGGGCGCTGCTGCTCTCTCCCGAAAGCCTTTCCTACGGCGCCTCCGGCGCGGTCTTCGGCGTCCTCGGCGCGACCTTCGTCGTGGCCAGGGGTCGCGGCGTCGATGCGCTGGCATCGTCGGTCGGGGCGCTCATCCTGCTCAATCTCGCGTTCAGCTTCGGGGTGCCGGGGATAAGCGTCGGCGCGCATCTGGGCGGGCTCGCCGCCGGGGTCGCCTGCGCCCTGCTGATCGTCGCCGGCGAGCGGGGGATGCTCGGTCACCGTCACTTTCCCGCCGAGATGATCGCGATGTGCGCGATCGGAGTCCTCTCGATCGTCGCCGCGCTCGCGATCGCCTGAGGTCAGAAGGTCTTGCTTGCCCGGATCTCGGGCGAGCGCAGCTCGGCGAAGCCGATGTTCCCGGGAGGGCCGACCAGGTCGGGGTGGAGCAGGTGGCCGAGCAGCTCGACCCCGTCGATCAGTCGTGGCCCGGGGCGCGAGAAGGTCGAGGCGGCGTCGACCGCGAAGACCCGCTGCGCTCCGAGTGCCTCGATCTGCTCCCAGTGGGTCAGCGCCTGGGCGCGGGAGTCGTCGACGTACCAGCCGCAGGGCATCGCGATCGCGATGTCGGGGTTGAGCCCGGAGAGCTCTCCCCAGGAGACCTCGGGCGACTTCAGCCCCGGCGGGCCGGCGACGTCCTCGCCGCCGGCGATCGAGATCATCTCCGGGATCCAGTGCCCGCCGACGTAGGGCGGATCGAGCCACTCCAGTGCGATCACCCGCAGCGGGCTTGCTCCGGAGACGGCGGCGCGCACGGTCGCCAGCCTCCCTTCCAGCTCGCCGCGCAGCTCGTGGGCCTGGCGGGGGATTCCGGCTGCCTCTCCCAGCCGGATCACGTCCTCGAGCATCTCGCCGAGGGTGCTGGGGTCCTGCTGGACCACCCGCGGCTTGGAGGGGAGGCGCGCGGCGACGTCGAGCACGTCCTCATAGGAGACGGCGCAAACGGCGCAGAGGGCCTGGGTGACGATCAGATCGGGCGCCAGCTTCGCCAGCAGCTCCTCGTCGAGCTCATAGAGCGCCTGCCCCTCCGCCACCCGCGCCTTCACCGCCCTGTCGATCTCGCCGGCGCTGAGGCCGGGGGGCAGGACCGTGCGGGTCAGGTGGGGGAGAGAACGCGCCTCAGCCGGGTAATCGCACTCGTGCGTGACGGCGACGACGGAGTCGCCGAGGCCGAGCGCGTAGAGCATCTCGGTCGCGGAAGGGACAAGGCTGGCGATGCGCATGCGACGATCAATATGGCACTTATGGCCGGGCCCGCGGGGCGGATGGCTATATTGCCTACGCCGCATGGCCGACGACGACCTCCCCCGAAGTACCGGGCGAAATAGACGATGAGCGCCCTGCTGCTCGTCCTCCTTCTCCTGCTGGTCGCCGTCAACGGCTTCTTCGTCGCGGCTGAGTTCGCCCTGGTGCGCAGCCGGCGCGGCAAGATCGAGCAGCTTGCCGAGGAAGGCGAAAGCGGCGCCGAGGCCGTGGTCGAGCAGCTCGACAAGATCGACGAGTCGCTCTCCGCCTGTCAGATCGGGATCACGATGGCCTCGATCGGCATCGGCTTCCTCGGCGAGCCCTCGCTGGCGAAGCTGATCGAACCGATCTTCGGCGGCCTCTCCCATGGTGTCGCCGTCGGCCTCTCCGTCGCGATCGCCTTCGCCCTCGTCACCGCGATCCACATCAGCATCGGCGAGCAGGTCCCGAAGATGATCGCGATCGCTCACGCCGAGCGGATTGCCCGTCGCGTCTCCCGGCCGCTCAACTGGTTTCGCACCGCGACGGCGCCCGTGATCCTGGGGCTGAGCGCGGTCTCCAACGCGATCGTGCGCCTCTTCGGCGTCGACCCGACCGACATCGAGGAGCACCACACCGCCGAGGATTTGAAGCAGATCATCGACCGCTCCAAGCTCGGCGGCACGCTCGACCCCGGCGAGGCAGGGATGCTCGGCGGCGTCTTCCACCTGCACGAGCAGGAGGCGCGCGAGGTGATGACGCCGATCCCGGCGGTCGTCACGGTCGACGCCTCCGAAACCGTGGAGACGGCGCTGCGCCGCTGCGTCACCTCCGGCCATACGCGGCTGGTCGTGATCGAGGACGAGAACCCCGATCGGGTCAAGGGGATCGTCCACAACAACAGCCTCGCCCGCCTTTACATGAGCGATGGGCCGGAGGCCGAGATCGCTCCGTCGGTGCGCGACGCCGTGATCGTTCCCGAGACGCGGCCGCTCGACGATCTCCTCCACGACCTGCAGGTCCAGCGCGCCTCGCTCTCGGTCGTCGTCGACGAGTACGGGCGCACGGTCGGGATCGTCACCGTCGAGGACATCCTCGAGGAGGTGGTCGGGGAGATCGAGGACGAGACGGATCCCCGTGCCGCGGCGCTGCGCCAGCTGGCCAGCGGCGAGTGGTTCGTGCGCGGCCACGTCTCGCTCGGCGACCTCTCCGACGCCGGCATCGACCTGCCGGTCGACACCGACGCCTACAACTCGGTCGGCGGCTACGTCTTCGGCGAGCTCGGCCGGCTGCCAAAGCGCGGCGACACGATCACCGCCAACGGCTACACGATCCGGGTCGAGTCGGTGCGCGAGAACCGCATCGAGGCGGTGCGGATCAGCGGTTCCGTCCGCCAGGGCTCCTAGCTTCTCCGGGCAACCCGCGTTTCACCGAACCCTGGAGGTGTCGCATGTGGGTTGTGCGTTTGAGCGACAAGCAACTCGAGGTCCTGCGGGCGCTGCTGCGCTCCGAGGATCATCTTGGCCCAGCGCTCCAAGGCGCGGTCGAGGCCCTCGACCTGGCCCGCTGGGACGACCTCCCCGAGGCGGAGCTGCCCTGGGACGAGATCGAGAACATCGCCCGTCGCCAGGGCATTTCCCCGGCCGACGTGATCTGGGACCTGGCCGGCAAGAGATAAGGCTCGTTGGGTGTAGTGGGATGCCGGTGCCCCTCTCTGGGAATTGACACCTCGTGCGCTTCGCGCATGAGGTGAATGAGGTGCGCGGCTATCGCCGCGCGGGAACCGGATTGCATTTCCGCCGCTTCGCGATATTCCCAGAGAGGGGCACCGGCACCCCACGAAGCACCTCAAGCTTCAAACCTCTACCCGGACCGGCCTCTCAACTCGAAGCTGCTTTCAGTTGAAAGGCCCTGGCTCGCTCCGTAGCTTGGGACTCTCGGAAGCTGTTGAGAGGAGCCTGGTCGCCCTCCGGTCGAATGTCGCGAAGCGGCGGAAATGCAATCCGACTTTTGCGCGGGCGCAGCCCGCGCTCCTCATTCACCCAAGAACAAAGCTCTTGGGGTGTCAATTCGACTGGAGGGCGACCAGGCTCCTCCCCCAACCGGGGATCTAGTCAGTCGTACGGATAAAAGCCAGCGCCGCTCTTGCGGCCCAGCTTGCCTTCGCCGACCATCTGAACGACCAGGCCCGGGGGGTCGTGGGTCGGCTCGCTGGAGTCGGCGTAGAGGGCGTCGCCGATCGCCTTGGAGACGTCGAGCCCGACGAAGTCGAGCAGGGCGAGCGGGCCCATCGGATGGCCGGCGCCGAGCTTCATGCAGGCGTCGACCTCGCCCGCCTCCATGCCGGTTTGCTCGATCAGCCGGACCGCGTCGAAGAGGTAGGGGAAGAGCAGCCGGTTGACGACGAAGCCGGCCTGGTCGGGGACCTCGACCGCGGTCTTGCCGAGCGCGGCGCACCAGGCCAGCGCCGCTTCGCGAGCGCCCTCGGCGCCGGACGGGAAGCAGACCTCGACCAGCTTCATCCGCGGCACCGGGTTGAAGACGTGCAGGCCGAAGAGCTTGCCGTCGATGCCGGCGGCCTTGGCGATCTCAGCGATGCTGAGCGACGAGGTCGTGGTCGCCAGATCGGCGCCGGGGCAGGCTTCGGCGATGGTCGAGAGCAGCTCGCCCTTGGGCTTGACCTCCTCGACGATCGCCTCGACGATGACGTCGCAGTCGGAGAGATCGGCCGGATCGGTCGTGACCCGCAGTCGCGACGGCTCGCCCCCCTCGATCTTGGCGCAGGCGGCTACGACTTTCTCCTCGGCCCGCCAGGCCGAGGCCTCGCTTCTGGCCAACAGAATCGTGTCGGCAGTGCTTGTGGATACAGCGGCTAGACCCGTGGCTATCGCGCCACTGCCGGCTATCCCTGGACTCTCGTACCCCTGGCTAGCGTTCATGGGGCGAGCTTCTATCACGACGCCCCTCGCACGGGTGGCGCGGTGGCGGGGGTCCCCCATAGCGCAGGGCGCGTCAGCGCCCGAGCACACGGGGGAGGGCCGCCGCAACAGGACCCGTGCGCCGGGCCGGTTACGATTGGTTGACTGACCAGTCAATCGAACGGAGGCGGCGATGGCAGACAACGGGAAGGGCAAGTTCGGCGGCCGCGAGGTCGTCATCGTCGAGGCCGTGCGGACGCCGATCGGGCGGGGGCACGAGGAGAAGGGCTACTACAAGGACGTCCATCCCTCGAACCTGCTGGCGAAGGCCTACTCGGAGCTGTTCGAGCGGACCGGCGTCGACCCGGCCGAGACCGGCGACGTGATCGCCGGCTGCGCCCAGCAGTTCGGCGAGCAGGGGGTCAACATCGGCCGCAACGCCTGGCTCGAGGCCGGCCTGCCGATCGAGACGCCGGCGACCACGATCGACCGCCAGTGCGGCTCCGCCCAGCAGGCGGTCAACTTCGCCGCGACGCTGATCGCCTCCGGCGTCCACGACGTCGCGATCGGCGGCGGCGTCGAGCACATGGGCCATATCTCCTTCGCCGACGGCTACTCGGTGATGAAGGAGCACGGGGCGCCGTTCTCGCCCGAGCTGATGGAGCGCTACGACCTGATTCCCCAGGGCCTCTCGGCCGAGATGATCGCCGACAAGTGGGAGATCCCCCGCTCCGAGCTCGACGAGCTCGGCGTGCGCTCGCAGCAGCTCGCCGCCAAGGCGACCGAGGAGGGCCGCTTCGAGCGCGAGATCGTGCCCTTCAGCGTCAACGGCGACGCCTACGCGACCGATCAGGGCATCCGTCCCGAAACCTCGCTGGAGGTGCTCTCCCAGCTCAAGCCGGCCTTCAAGGAGGACGGCAAGATCACCGCCGGCAACTCCTCTCAGGTCTCCGACGGCGCCGCCGCGGTGCTGCTGATGACGCGCGAGAAGGCCGATGCGCTGGGGCTGAAGCCGCGGGCGCGGATCTTCGACCAGACCACGGTCGGCGTCGACCCGGTGATCATGCTCACCGGCCCGATCCCGGCGACGCGAAAGCTGCTGGAGCGCAACGGGATGGCGATGGACGACATCGACCTGGTCGAGATCAACGAGGCCTTCGCCTCGGTCGTCGCGGCCTGGCGGCGCGAGCTCGACCCCGACATGGACCGCGTCAACGTCAACGGCGGCGCGATCGCCCTCGGCCACCCGCTCGGCTCGACCGGCGCCCGCCTGATCACCACGCTGCTCCATGAGATGGAGCGCACCGACAAGGAGATGGGCCTGGTGACGATGTGCTGCGGCGGCGGGCTCGGCACGGGGACGTTGATCCAGCGCATATAGGTCAGAACGCCCCGACCGAGGCTGGGAATGTAGATTTCCCCCGATGGGAACGCGGGGGGTTTCAACGATCGCGGGGGCGATGGTCGTCGCTTTGATCGTCGCCGGCTGCGGCGGCGGCAACTCGAGCAGCGGCCCGACGATCTCGAAAGCGGTCTTCATAAAGAAGGCCGACGCGATCTGCAAAGGGAGCATCGAACGGATCGAGAAATCCTTTGTCGGCTACCTGAGGAAGAGCGGCGGCGGCATCCATCCGGGCAAAGCCGCTGAAGAGGAACTGGTCGGCAAGGTCCTGGTCCCGAGCGTCAAGCGGGAAGCGAAGGAACTTCGCGCGCTGGGCGCCCCCAGCGGCGACGAAGACCGGGTCGACGCGATCATTGGGGCGCTGGAAGAAGGCGTCGAAACTGCAGAAAGCGACCCCAAGGCCGTGACCGCCAGCAGCGAAGTGGTGTTCGGCATCGCCAGCAGGCTTGCCAAGGAATACGGCCTCGAAGCCTGCGGCAGCCGCTAGCTGGCCGGCCTGGCTGTCCGGCCAATCGGCCGCTATGCTCCGCGACCGATGGACCTGACCCTCTCGCCCTCCGAGCAGCAGTTCCGCGACGAGGTTCGCACCTGGATCGAAGCGAACCATCCCGGGCCGGAGCCGGAGGCGGGCCTCGAGGAGGTGATGGCCTTTCGCCGCGAGTGGCAGGAGAAGATGCACGCCGCCGGCTGGGCGGGGATCTCCTGGCCGAAGGAGTACGGCGGCCGCGGCGCCACCATGATCGAGCAGGCGATCTTCGTCGGCGAGGCCGCGCGCCTCGAGGCGCCCAGCCCGGCCAACGTGCTCGGCTTGGCGATGGGCGGGCCGGTGGTGATCGCCCACGGCACCGACGCCCAGAAGCAGCGCTACCTGGAGCCGATCCTCACCGGCGAGGAGATCTGGTGCCAGGGCTTCTCCGAGCCCGAGTCGGGCTCCGACCTGGCCTCGCTGAAGACGCGGGCGGTCAAGGACGGCGACGAATGGGTCGTCACCGGCCAGAAGGTCTGGACCACCTTTGCCCAGTACGCCAAGTGGTGCATGCTCGTCGCCCGCACCGACCCCGACGCCCCCAAGCACAAGGGCCTCACCTACTTCCTGATGGACATGGAGCAGCCCGGGGTCGAAGCCAAGCCGCTGGTGCAGATCACCGGCGAGGGCGAGTTCAACGAGGTCTTCATCGAGGAGGCGCGGATCCCCGACGCCAACGTCGTCGGCGAGGTCGGCGACGGCTGGGCGGTGGCGATCACGACGCTGATGAACGAGCGCGCCGGGCTCGCCTTCGGCGCGATCGCCCAGATCGCCAACAGCCTCAAGCGCCTCGGCGAGCTGGCCGCCGAGACCCGCGTCAACGGTGGCAGCGCGGCCGAGGACCCGGTCTTCCGCCAGCGGCTCGCCCAGCTGCACATCGAGGCCGAGACGATGCGGCTCAACGCCTACCGCGGCCTGACCAAGACGATGCAGTCAGGGATTCCGGGGCCCGAGGGGTCGCTGGGCAAGTGGCAATGGGCCGACATCAACCAGCGGATAGCGGAGCTGGCGCTCGAGATCGAGGGCGCCTACGCGCCCCTGGCCCGCGGCGACGAGCACGCGCTCGCCGGCGGCACCTGGCAGTACAGCTTCCTGCGCTCGCGGGCCAACTCGATCGAGGGCGGCACCACCGACATCCTCAAGAACATCATCGCCGAGCGGGTGCTCGGCCTGCCAAGGATGCGCTGAGCCGGCGATGTACTTCGACCTCACCGACGAGCAGCAGGCGATCAAGTCGACCGCCCGCGACTTCCTCGCCGCCCGCTACAAGTCGGAGCGCATCCGCGAGCTGGCCGAGAGCGGGCAGGGCTTCGAGCAGTCCGACTGGGATGAGATGGCCGAGCTCGGCTGGACTGGCCTGGCCCTGCCGGAGGAGTGGGGCGGGCAGGGGCTCGGGATCGTCGAGCTCGCCGTCCTCTTCGAGGAGATGGGCTACGCGCTGGCGCCCTCGCCGCTCTTCTCGAACACGATCGTCGGCCTCGCTCTGTCGCTCTGCGGCTCCGACGATCAGCGCGAACGCTACCTGCGCCCGCTTGCCGCCGGGAAGCTGCGCGGCACGCCGGCGCTCTGGGACGCCGGCTCGCCGGCGAGCCCCGGTGGCTTCACGATGGAGGCCCGCGCCGCCGGCGACGGCCTCGTCCTCGACGGGGAAAAGGTGCTGGTCATGGACGCCGCCGCGGCCGATTTCTTCGTGGTCGCTTCCGCCGACGGACGCCGGCACCTGGTCGAGCGCGGCGCCGGCGGGGTCACGGTCACGCCGGCGACCTCGATCGACCTCACTCGCCGCCTCTGCTCGGTCCGCTTCGACGGCGTCGAGGTTGCCGCCGAGGACACGATGCCCGCCGCGGGCGCCGACTACTTTCCGGTCTTCTTCCGCCTCTGCGTGGCGCTCGCCGCCGAGTCGACCGGGATCGCCCAACGCACGATGGAGATGGCCGTCGCCTACGCCAAGGACCGCCAGCAGTTCGGCCGCCCGATCGGCTCCTACCAGGCGGTCTCCCACCGCTGCGCGCAGATGCTGCTCGAGACCGAGAACGCCCGCTCCGCCGTCTACGGCGCCGCTTGGGCGGCGGACGCCGAGCCGGACTCGCTGCCCAAGGCGGCTTCGATGGCCAAGGCGTACGCCTCCGACGCCGGCTGGCGGGTGCCCGACGCCTCGATCCAGGTGCATGGCGGCATCGGCTTCACCTGGGAGCACGACCTCCACTTCTTCCTCAAGCGCGGCCGGGCCAACGCGGCGATGTTCGGCGACGCCAAGTGGCACCGCGAACGGGTCGCCGACGCCGTGCTCGCCCGCGCCGCCGAGTCGGTTCCGGCCTGAGGCCCGCCCGGCGATGGGAGCGCTCGAGCGGATCTCCGTCGCCGCGATCGGAACGTCGGTCGCCGACCTGGAGGCCGAGACCAAGCGCGCCGAGGCGGCCGGCGTGGAGTGCGTCTGGGCGCCGGAGCTCTTCCGCTCCTCGGTTACCCAGTCCGCCTACCTGGCCGGGAAGACCGAGACGATCGACGTCGCCACCGGGATCGCCTGGGCCTTCACCCGCAGCCCCTTCATCCTCGCCGTCAGCGCGCTGGACATCGACGAGATGTCGGGCGGGCGCTTCCGCCTCGGGCTCGGCTCCGGCGTCAAGCGGCTGAACGAGACCTGGCACAACGCCGAGTACGGCAAGCCGGCGCCGCACCTGCGCGAGGCGATCGAGGCGACGCGGCTGATCATGCAGCAGGCCGGAAAGGGCGAGCCGATCCGCTACCGGGGCTCCTACTACGACATCGACATCAAGGGCTGGATCCGCCCGCACCCCGCCGCTCGGGACTCGGTGCCGATCTACACCGCCGGCGTTCAGGGCGGCATGTGCCGGATGGCGGGCGATGTCGCCGACGGCCTGATCGGCCACCCGATCCAAAGCCTGCGCTGGATCGACGAGGTCGTGGTCAGCTCCTTCGAGGAGGGGCTGAGCCGCTCCGGGCGGGAGCGCGGGGACTTCGACTACCTGCCGACCGTCTGCTGCGCGATCGACGACGACGAGGGCCGCGCGATCGAGATGGCCCGCCGCACGATCTCCTTCTACGCCACGGTCAAGACCTACATGCCGCTCTGGGAGCTGCATGGCTTCTCCGACAACGCCGTCGCCGCGGGCGAGGCGTTCCGCCGCGGCGACCTCGCCGCCGTTCCCGCCGCGATCAGCGACGAGATGGTCGACGCCTACTGCGCCGCTGGCCCGAGCGACAAGGTCCGCGCCCGGGTCGAAGCGACTGGGGAGCGCGCCGACGGCCTCTTCCTCACTCCGCCCACCTACTTCATCTCGCCCGAAGAGCTCTCCGAGTTCCAGAGCCGCATCATCGACGCCTTCGGCCCGGCAGCCTGACCGCCTCCCCGGAATCCCGCCTGCTCGAAGTCCTCGCCCGGGTCCGCGAGATCCCGCCCGGCTTCGTCCGCACCTACGGCGACGTCTCGCCCGGCGCCCCGCGCTTCGCCGGCGCGGTCCTCTTCGAGTGCGACGACCCCGACCTGCCGTGGTGGCGAGTGGTCCGCGCCGACGGCTCGCTTGCCAAGGGCGCCCGCCAGCGCGAACGCCTGATCGCCGAGGGAGTGTCGTTCCGCGGCGACCGCGTCGAGATGGGCAGCGCGAGGCTGCCCTGACCCGCGACGCTACTCGTCGTGCGGAGTGATGCGGAAGGTCGAGACGACCTCGGCCTGCTTGGCCTCCGGATGGACGACGTAGGCGCTGGGGCCGCCGCCGAACCAGCCTGAGCTCTCGTTGTCGGCGACGAAGATGCCGGGATGGTGCTTGCCGTCGCCGTCCTCGACCCAGACCTTGTCGCCCTCCTTGAAGCCGTGTTCGATCTCGCTCACGCGCTTCAGCCTAGCCCGTTTGACGCGACGTGGCCCGACCCTTTAGGTGGCGAGAGGGGTCGGACGCGTATATCGGCCCCGTCTATGGGCAGACGACGATCAAGTGGAAGTCCGCGTCTGCGTCGGCTCCTTTTTCGTCGCGCGTCCGGACTTCGATCGCGTTGGGGTTGGCGGCCGAGGTGTTGGTCTGGGCGTAGCCCGGTCCCGGCACCGAGGTGCCCGCGTTGTTGCGGCCCGCCACGTCGGCGCAGGCAGTGACGTTGACCGGGAATGTCACGGCGACCGCGCCGCCGCCCTCGACAGCGGTGATCCCGGCATCGCTGGCGCGGGCCAGCGCCGCGTTGCCGGCTCCGGTCGGGTTGTTGACCACCGCCCAGTAGGTGTGGGCGGCCCGATTTGCGGCCGGCACCACGCCGAGCTTGTTGGTGTTGATCTGGTAGCCGGTCAGGGTCTTCTGCTTGAGCTTGCCGCCGCCGATCGTCTGCTTCTTGATCGCCCCGCCGTTGATCGTCTGCGCCGCGTACGCGGTCCCCGCCAGCGCGATGACCAGCGCGGTCACCGCGACGACCATCGCGGGGGATGGCCTTGCGCTCCTCAGCTTCCTCATCGAGACTCCCTTCTCGAGATTGGCTTCGCGGGTTCGAAGCCCTTTCCGGCCGCTACCCCGCGAGGGTGGCGACGAAACGCTCGAACTCGGCCATGTCCGTGACGGCAGAGCCATGGCCGGGGAGGATCAGGCTGGGGTCGAGCCCGGCGAGCCTGTGGATCGAGCGGCGGTTCTCGGCAGGGTCGTAGGTGAATATCTCCGGCGGCTCGGCGAGCATCGTGCGTCCGGTCGCATAGCTCATGTTGCGGATCACGTCGCCGCAGATCGCGACCCGATCGGAGTCGCGGAAGAAGACCACCTCGCCGCGGGCATGACCCGGCGCGTGGACGACGCGAAAGCCCGCCACGTCGTCGCCCTCGTTCAGCACGCGCCCCACACGATAGGGCGGCCCTTGCCAGATGCGCTTGATCACGCGGTTGACCGGATGGCTCACCGCTGCTTCCTGCATCGGCCGCCGCCCTTCAATCGCTTCGACGTCGTCGGCGTGGCAGGCGAGCGGGATGCCGCGAGCCTCGCAGACGTCCTTGGCGACGCCCTGGTGGTCGGGGTGGGCGTGGGTCAGGGCGAGCATCGAGATCTCGCGCCCCTCGATCTCAGCGAAGATGCGGCGCCTGTCCCAGCGCCGGCCGGCATCGATCAGCACGTCGCCGGCGAGGTAGACGTTGATCGAGGGCACAGGAAACTCATCGAGCCGCCAGACGCCCGGCGCGAGGTGCTTCATCAGTGCCGGCCGATGCCCATCGTGCCGCGTGGGTCGCCGCTGTGCTCGGCCAGCTCCTCCAGCTCGGCGATCTTGCGCTCGCCTTCGATCCGGGCCGGGTGCTCAGCCGGAAGCGGCTCGATCAGCCTGCGGATCCGGTTGCGGACCTGCAGCGCGAAGTGAGGGGTGGAGGCGCCGGCCAGGGCGCGGATGTCCTCGGCGCTTACCCC
Organism: Solirubrobacterales bacterium; assembly: GCA_036496625.1. GTDB lineage: Bacteria > Actinomycetota > Thermoleophilia > Solirubrobacterales > 70-9 > VRUE01. The sequence continues at coordinate 51,354 of DASXKW010000057.1, forward strand.
GTGCGCGGCGCCAAGCAGGTCGGGGCTCTCGGCCTCGCTCATTCTTCCCCTCCGACCTTGGCCAGCTCTGCCAGCTGGTTGATGTCAGCTTGCTGGTTCACGTCGATGGCCTCCTGGTCTCCGATCACCCAAACGTGGTTGTAGAACGCGCGCGTGGGATCGGTCGTATAGCCCGGCTTGACGTCGAGCAGGTATTCACGCAGCGCCTTGGGCAGCGTATCGGCGTTTTCTGTGAGCAGCAGCGGTCCCCAGGTGCCGGAAGCAGAGAGCGGCGCGGCGACGGCGGCGTCGAGCGGCGAGTCGCTGCGGGCGACGACGAAGCCGTGGCCCGGGTCGTTGACGTTCCAGCCAAAGCCTCCGCTCGCATGGCGGGCGAGCGCGATCGCGTTTTCGACAGGGCTCTTGCCGGAGACCCGTCGCACCTGTTTGTCGACTTTGGCGACTTCGCGCAGCACGCCGGTGGAGATCGCCGAGGATGGGCCGAGGACGTAGACGGGGACTTTCGGATGACGCTTGAGCGCCGTCAGCGTCGCCGCCGGCAGCTTTTTGGCGCCAGTGAAGAGAACCGGGTCGCCCGAGCGAGCCGCCCAGGCCGCAGCCGGCATCGCGAAGGCCGATTCGTCTTCGGAGGCGAGGACGATGTGCTGCGGCGGGCTGCCGAAGAGCTTGTCGCGCAGGGCGGCAACTGCGGCTGCGAGCGTCGCGGGTTCGGCGCCTTTGCCTTTGACCTGGGTCGTCTTGAGCCCTTCCGGCGCCGGCGCCGAGCCGACCGCAAACGCCTGGGCGCCGCCGCTGTCGCTGCTGCCCTGCGGGTCGAGCACTTCGAGGGCCTGCGAGGTCGGGTCGGGAAACCCGTCGCCGGAGGAGACGAGCAGCGGCACGCGCAGCGGAGCGGACATCAGCACCGAGGCGGCGATCGCGCCCTGCCAGTCCGCTTCGTCGACGAGGGCCACGGCAGCGGGCCGCTGCGCCGGCGTCGTCGACGGGAACACCGCGAGCGCCACGCCTGCAGCGGTGGTGGCTGGATCTGAGCCGCCCACCCGGGTGGTGTTGTTGGTCGCGAAGGACGGGTAGCCGAGCTCTTCGGCGGCCGCGGCAGCGGGAGTTTCCCTCTGTTCGTTGGCGGCGGCGGGTGGCGCAGGGGCCGGCGCGGCTTGGTTCGAGCTCTTGTCCGAGCTTCCACCGCCGAGCACCGCGGCGACGAGGAAGACGATCGCGACGATCACCAGTCCAGCGACCGCCTTGAGCGCCGCCGGGATCGGTTTGCGCGGCCGCCTTGGCGGCCTCGGCGAGGCATCCGATGCCGGGATCCCGGCGTTGATGGGGCGCTTCCAGGCCACGACCGGGAAAGCTACACGCGGGCAGTGGCTGGCTGGTCAGCTAATCTTCTGAAGACTGGTTGACTGACCAGTCAATCAGTCGCCCGAGCCAAAGAGGGGATCGAATGGATTTCGCACTCAACGACGAGCAGCAAGAGTTCAAGGACCGCTGCCGGACCTTCGCCCGCGAGGCGATCCGGCCAGCGGCCCGCAAGCACGACGAAGAGGAGAGCATCCCCTGGGATGTCATCAAAGAGGCGCGCAAACAAGGCTTCGGCGGCCTCGAGGGCATCCAGCGCTCCGCCGGCGATCCAGAGGGCCAGCTACAGGTGATCTCGGCCGAAGAGTTCCACTGGGGCTGCGCCGGCATCGCCCTGGCGATTTCCGGCTCGGGCCTCGCCGCGGCCGGAATCGCTTCGTCGGGCACTCCCGAGCAGATCGGCCAGTGGGTTCCCGAGTGCTTCGGGATAGGCGACGAGATCAAGCTCGGCGCCTATGCGGTGACCGAGCCGCAGGCGGGCTCGGACGTGAAGAGCCTGAAGACGACGGCCAAGCGCGACGGTGACGAGTGGGTCCTCAACGGGACCAAGGTCTTCATCACCAACGGTGGCATTGCCGACGTCCACGTCGTCGTCGCCACCGTCGATCCGACGCTGGGCACTCGCGGCCAGGCTTCCTTTGTCGTCGGCAAGGGCACGCCGGGCCTGAGCCAGGGCAAGAAGGAGTCCAAGCTCGGCATCCGCGCCTCGCACACCGCCGAGATCGTCCTCGACGACTGCCGCATCCCGGTCGAGAACCTCCTCGGCGGCGAGGAGAAGCTGGAGAAGAAGCTGGAGCGCGGCCGCTCAGGTCAGAAATCGCGCGGCGGCGCCGACGCGCTGGCGACCTTCGAGATCACCCGGCCGCTGGTCGGCGCCTCCGCGCTCGGCATCGCCCAGGCCGCCTACGAGTGGACGCTCGAGCACCTCGACGGCCAGACCGAGGGTGGCAAGCCGGTCCTGCAGGAGCAGCGCATCCAGCAGGCCCTCGCCGACGTCGCGACTGAGATCGAGGCCGCCCGCCTGCTGGTCCAGCGTGCCGCCTGGATGGGGCGCAACGGCATCCCGATGCGTGGCGGCCAGGGCTCGATGTCGAAGCTCAAGGGCGGCGACGTGACGATGTGGGCGACGACCACGTTGATGGATCTCGTCGGCCCCTACGCCTGGAGCAAGGAGTGCCCGCTGGAGAAGTTCTTCCGCGACGCCAAGATCTACCAGCTGTTCGAGGGCACGGCGGAGATCCAGCGCATGGTGATCTCGCGGATGCAGGCGCGCGAATATGCGGAGCGGCTTGGCTACGCCGCCGAAGTGGCGGAGCAGGCGATTGCGGCCGAGGCTCCCAAGGAGCCGGTTCCAGCGTAAGGGCCTATCCCGGCAGGGGTTCCGCTTAACTTTTCGAGCCACGTCTTGGGCGATTGACGATGGCCGCTCGCGAAAAAGTACAAGACGTTCCACCCCTGCCGGGATAGGCCCTAGTCTCGAAGCGTGCACTCGCATTCCCATTCTCTGGACGCGCGCCGTGGTGACAGTCGGCGGCGGATGTGGGTTGCGCTGGGGATCAATGTTGCGATGCTGGTTGCCGAGGCAGTCGGCGGTGTTCTCACCGGTTCGCTTGCTGTGCTGGCCGACGCCGGCCATCTGCTCTCCGACGTCGGCTCGATCGGGCTGGCGCTCTTTGCCGCCTCCCTTGCCGCCCGCCCGGCAGCCGGTCGGATGACCTTCGGCTACCAGCGCTCGGAGATCCTCGCCGCCCTGGTCAACGGCTTGCTTCTGGTCGCCGTTGCGATCGCCGTCGCCTACGCCGCCGTCGGTCGGCTCGGCGATCCGCCGCGAATCGACGGCCTCGGCGTGCTCGGCCTCGGCCTGCTCGGCCTGCTCGGCAACGCCGGCGCGGCCCTGGTGCTGGCGAGGGGCGAGCGGCAGGACATCAACCTCGAGGGGGTGCTGCGCCACAGCGCCGCCGACGCGCTCGGCTCGCTCGGCGTCGTCCTCGCCGGGGCCTTCGTCCTCGCCGGCGGCTCCTCGGTAATCGACCCGGTTGTCAGCCTCGTCATCGCCGCGCTGATCCTGCTCTCGTCCTGGCGCCTGATCAAGGAGCCGCTCGACGTGCTGATGGAGGCGGCGCCGTCGGGCCTCGACGTCGACGCGGCGGGAGCGGCGATCTGCGAGGAGGGCGGCGTCCGCTCGGTGCACGACCTGCACATCTGGACGGTGACCTCCGGCTTCGGCGCGCTTGCCGCCCACGTGGTCGTCTCACCCGAGTGCGACCGCGACCTCGTCCGCCGCCGGATCGAGTTGCTCCTGCACGAGCGATTCGGCATCGATCACACCACGCTGCAGATGGAGGAGCAGGTCGCAGAGGAGCTGTTGCGGGTCGAGAATGCGTCCGGAGGGAGCTGATCGCAAGCCCGGTTGCAGGACGAATGCCCTGCATCTCGCGTGGTCTCGACTCGGCTAGCCTCGCCCGAGATGCTCAGGCCTCGCCTTGCCCTGGTGGCTCTGCTTGCCGCTGCGGCGGCGCTGATCGTGCTGCTCGCAGCCAGCAGCGCCGCGCCGGCACAGGATCTCGAATCGAAGCTCGACGCCAAGGAAGCGAAGCTCTCCAAGGCGCGCGAACGCAGCGGCGTGCTGACGACGACGATCTCCCGCTACGGCGACCGGATCGACAGGCTCACCGGCGCGGTTGCCGCGCTGCGCGACCGCGAGGCCGCCGTCCGCGTCCGCCTCGACGCCAAGCAGTCGGAGCTGGACCGCGCGGTGGCGCAGCTCGACGTCGCCAAGAGACGGCTTGCGGTGATGAGGGATCACCTGAAGCGGGCGCTGGTGGCCCTGCGCGAGCGCCTCGTCGCCATCTACGAGGCGGGAACCCCCGACGTGCTCAGCGTGATCGTCGGCGCCGACAACTACAACGACCTGATCGATCGCGCCGAGTACCTCGACCGGATCCACGGCATGGACGAAGCGGTCGTCGGCCGGGTGCGCGAACTCCGCAACGAGGTGAAGCTGACCGTCAGCCGCCTGCGCAGCGCCAAGGACACGATCGAAGTGGCCCGCAACGCGATCGCCGCGGAAGAGCAGGAGCTGGCCGATGCCCGCAGCGCCGTGCAGCGGCGCCAGTCGGCACTGGTCTCCGCCCGTGCCGAGCGGGTCGCGGCGCTGAGGAAGATCCGCAAGCACGAAGAAGGCCTGGACGGCTCGGTGGCGGCGATCCAAGGCAAGATCGCGGCGCGGCTGGCCGCAACCGGATCGGCGCCGCTGCCCGCGGGGCCGATCCAGGGAGGCAGCGGCAGCGGCTTGATCTGGCCGGTCACCGGCCCGGTCGTCTCGGGCTTCGGTCCGCGCACGATCAACGGCAGCTACGAGTTCCACCCCGGGATCGACATCGCCGTGCCGAGCGGCACCCCGATCCGGGCCGCCGCGGCGGGAACGGTCATCTTCACCGAGCCCGAGGCGAGCAGCGGCGGCTACGGCAACTACACCTGCATCGACCACGGCGGCGGGCTCTCCACCTGCTACGCCCACCAGGAGTCCTTCGCGGTCTCCGCCGGCCAGCACGTCTCCCAGGGCCAGATCATCGGCTACAGCGACTGCACCGGCTACTGCTTCGGCCCCCACGTCCACTTCGAGGTCCGGATCGACGGCGAAGTGACCGACCCGATGGCCTACCTGTAGACCCGCGCCCGTCGTAGTGGTGGTGCCTGGGTTGCTGCTCGGCTACCCGGAAATGCCTAAGTAATTCAATTATTGGGTATGTCTTGGCGGTTTGATCCTGCGAGCCTGGGTAGCAAGCGACGAGGAGGCGACGCCGATGGTCCGTCAGGCTCATACCTATCTCGCCGGTGCCGTATCGGGCACTGCCCTGATCGGGACGGCCGTGGTCGCCTTCGTCATGCTCGTCTCCCTGCAGGCGCTGAAGGACTGGCCCCTTGCCGGCATCGGCGGCGGAAGCGATGGCGCCGCGGTTTCGAGTGGGCATCCCGCCGGCGTTGCCGGCGCCGCTGCCGTGGGCGCCACGACCTCGCCGGCGACGGGCGCCGGCGCAAACGGCAATGCTCTGCGGCGCGGTGGCGGAGAAGGGCAGGGGGAAGTCCGCGGGGAAATCCCGGGCGCGACGCTGGCTCCCAGCGCCGGCTCGCCGACCGGCGAAGCTCCCGCTTCGAATCCGGGGACGGGCAGCGACCCCGTCGGCTCCACGCCCCAGTCGACTTCTTCGGGCCCAGGAGGGGGCGGCGGCAGCGGTGGGGGCGCCGGCGGCGCGGCCGGATTGCCACCCGCAGCCGTTGGCTCGGCTGGCGGTGGCGCCGGGCATTCCACCTCGGCCGCAGTAACCGGAGCGGTCGACAACACGGCCTCGGGCGTCGACCAGGCGCTGGGCGGCGCGCTCGGCGAAACCGGCGTCACCAAAGTCACCGAAGAAGTCGTCGCCGGCCCCGAATCTACGGTCGGCGAAACCCTCGACAAAGCCGGGGAAACGGTCGGCGGCCTGCTCGGCGGCAAACGCTAGCGCCCGGCCAACGACGCCGCCAGCCCGCCGCTCCCCTTCCAACCGTCACAATGCCCGCCTATGGCGGAGCACGGACAGGCAGGCGCTGTGGCGGATCCGATTGCAGGCTCCCCGGCATACCCGGGCGGCAGCCGCGTCAACGAGCGCGGTCACCTCGAGATCGCCGGCTGCGACGTGGTCGAGCTGGCCGAGGAGTTCGGCACGCCGGCCTATATCTACGCCGAGGACGACATGCGCGCCCGCGCCCGCGCCTACCGCGCCGCCTTCGAGCGCCGCAGCGACGACTTCGAGGTCCTCTTCGCCAGCAAGTCACTGCCCTGCACGGCCGCATACCGCCTCTTCGCCGAGGAGGGGCTCTCCGTGGACGTCGCCTCGGGCGGCGAGCTGCACATGGCCCTGCGCGCCGGCTTCGACCCCGCCCGCATCCACATGCACGGCAACAACAAGAGCGACGAGGAGATCCTCTTCGCGGCCCGCTCCGGCGTCGGCCACCTGATCCTCGACTCCTTCGACGAGATCGAGCGCTGCGAGCGGCTGCTCGACTCGCCGCAGGAGGTGCTGATCCGGGTCACGCCGGGGATCAAGCCATCGACGCACGCCTACGTTCAGACCGGCCAGCTCGACTCGAAGTTCGGCTTCGGGCTCGAGGATGGGCTCGCGGCGCGGGCGATCGAGCGGGTCCTCGCCTCTGATCTGCTCGAGCTGGCCGGGCTGCACGCGCACATCGGCTCGCAGATCTTCGAGCTGGAGCCCTACAGGCTGGCGATCCGGGCGATCGGCGAGCTCGCCGGCGAGTGGTGCCGGATCGTCAACGTCGGCGGTGGCCTCGGCATCGCCTATGCCGCCGAGGACGAGCCGCCCTCGATCGACGCCTACGTCGACGTCAAGGCGAGCGCCGTCGCCGAGGCCTTCGGCGACGGGGTGCGCATCCTGATCGAGCCAGGGCGCTCGCTGGTCGGCAACGCCGGCGTCACCGCCTATCGAGTCGGCACCGTGAAGGAGATCCCGGGCGTTCGCACCTATGTCGCGGTCGACGGCGGCATGTCGGACAACTTGCGGCCGATGCTCTACGGCTCCCGCTACGAAGCGCTGATCGCCGACCGGGCAGCCGATTCCGCCGCTCACCTGGCGACGATCGCCGGCATGCACTGCGAGTCCGGCGACATCGTCGTCCGCGATGCGATGCTTGCCGCTCCGGCGGTCGGCGACGTCCTCGTCACGCCGGCGACCGGCGCCTACGGCTACGCGATGGCGAGCAACTACAACGGCGTGCCGCGCCCGCCGGTGCTCTTCTGCCGCGAGGGCGATGCCCGCGTCGTCGTCCGCCGCGAGACCTACGAGGACCTCACCTCCAGAGATGTCTGAGCCCGTCCGCATCGGGCTGCTTGGCCACGGCACGGTCGGCGCTGCCTTCGCCGAGCTGATCGCCGCCCGCGCCGACGCGGTCGAGGCGGCGACGGGACGCCGTCCCGAGATCTCCGGAGTCCTCACCCGGGAGGAGGGCGACTTCGGCGCGATCCTCGAGCGCTCCGACCTGATCGTCGAGCTGATCGGCGGCACCGATCCGGCGCGCGACTATGCGCTCGACGCGCTGCGCGCCAAGCGCCCGGTCGTCACCGCCAACAAGCAGCTCCTCGCCCAGCACGGCGAGGAGCTCTTCGACGCCGCCCGCGAGGCGGGCGTGCAGCTGCGTTTCGAGGCGGCGGTCGCCGGGGTGATCCCGATCGTCCGGGTGATTCAGGAGAGCTTCGGCGTCACCGAGATCGCCAAGGTCTTCGGCATCGTCAACGGCACCACCAACTTCATCCTCAGCGAGATGGCGGCCACCGGCGCTCCCTACGAGGAGGTGCTGGCCCGCGCTCAGGAGCTCGGCTACGCCGAGGCCGATCCGACCACCGATGTCAGCGGCGCCGATGCGGCGGCGAAGATGGCGATCCTCGCCCGCCTCGCCTTTCATACCCCGGTGACGTTGGACGAGGTCTCCTACGAGGGGATCGAGCAGGTCAAACCGGGCGATCTCGCCTACGCCAGGGAGCTCGGCCTCTCGCTGAAGCTGCTCGGCGTCGCCGAGCGCCGCGAGGGCGGCGTCAGCGTGCGCGTCTTCCCCTGCTTCCTCTACGCCGGCCACCCGCTCTCGCCGGTCGAGGGGCCGTTCAACGCGGTGATGGTCGAGGCGCCGGAGATCACCGAGGTGACCATGTCGGGGCCCGGAGCCGGGGGAGTGCAGACAGCCTCGGCGGTGCTCAGCGACGTCGTCTCGATTCTCAGCGGCGACGCGCCGGTGCACGAGACCCGCCAGAAACTGCCGATGATCAACGACGTCGCCTCCTCCTTCTACCTGCACCTTGCCGTCGCCGACCGGCCCGGAGTGCTCGCCCAGGTCGCCCAGGTCCTCGGCGACGAAGACGTCTCGGTGAAGAGCGTCGTGCAGCGCGGGGTGGGTGAGGACGCGCGCCTGGTGATGGTCGTCCACGAGTGCCTCGAGTCCCGCTTCGCGGCGGCGCTGGAGGCGATCGATCGCCTCGACGTGCTGCGCTCGCCGCCGCGGGCGATCCGCGTCATCGAAGAGGAGTTCGTCTGAGCGCATGCGGAGCAAGCGTCCATATCTGACGATTCGCGCAGCGGAGCATGCGCGAAGCCCCATGCCATGAGCCCGGCTCCCCTGATCGAGCGCTACCGGGAGCGGTTGTCGCTGGAGCCCGGCGACCCGGTGGTCACCCTGAACGAGGGCTCGACCCCGCTGGTCGAGGCGCCGCGGCTCTCCGAGCGGCTCGGCGTCCGCGCCTACCTCAAGTTCGAGGGGGCCAATCCGACCGGCAGCTTCAAGGACAGGGGGATGACAGTCGCCGTCTCGCGGGCGAAGGGCAGGGGGGCCGAGACGGTGATCTGCGCCTCGACCGGCAACACCGCCGCCAGCGCCGCTGCCTACGCCGCGCGGGCGGGCATGCGCGGCGCGGTGATCGTCCCGGAGGGCAAGATTGCGATCGGCAAGCTCGCCCAGGCGCTGATGCACGGCGCCCGCGTCGTCGCCCTGCAGGGCAACTTCGACGACGCCCTGCGGATCGTCCGCGAGCTCGCCGACAAGCACCCGATCGAGCTGGTCAACTCGGTCAACCCGCACCGGATCGAAGGCCAGAAGACGGCCGCCTTCGAGGTGATCGAGGAGCTCGGCCAGGCGCCGGGAGCCCTGGCGATCCCGGTCGGCAACGCCGGCAACGTCACCGCCTACTGGCGCGGCTTCCAGGAGGCCGGCACCGCGCCGGTCCTCTACGGCTTCCAGGCCGAGGGGGCGGCGCCGCTGGTGCGCGGCGAGCCAGTCGCCACCCCCGAGACCGTCGCCTCGGCGATCCGGATCGGCAACCCGGCCCGCTGGGAGGAGGCAATGGCCGCCTTCACCGCCTCGCGCGGCCGCGTCGCCGCGGTCAGCGACCAGCAGATCCTCGACGCCTACCGCTGGCTGGCCGCGGGCGAGGGAGTCTTCTGCGAGCCTGCCTCCGCCGCCTCGGTGGCCGGCCTGCTGGCTCACGGCTTGCCCACCGTCGAAGACGCCGCCCCGCCCGAGTCGGTCGTCTGCGTTCTCACCGGCCACGGCCTCAAGGACCCCGACACGGCCCTCTCCAAGGCACCGCCGGTGATCAATTGCGAGAACAACCTGAGCGCCGTCGAGCGCGCGGTCTTCGCGTGACCACTCGGCGTCGTCTCGTCCGCGTTCCCGCCTCTTCGGCCAACCTCGGGCCTGGCTACGACGTGCTGGCCGCGGCCGTCTCGCTCTTCCTCGAGCTGGAGGTCGAGGAGGCGGGGGAGTTCTCCATCGACCCGGGTGGGCTCGACGTATCGGCCGGGCGCGACAACCTGATCGTGCGTGCCTTCGAGGCCCTGCATCCCGCCGATGGAATCGCCTTCCGGCTGAAAAGCGAGATTCCCCTGGCGCGCGGCCTCGGCTCCAGCGCCGCGGCGATCGTTGCGGGGCTCTTTGCCGCAGACCACCTCTTCGAGCTGGCTCTATCCAGCGAGGAGATGCTGGCGCGGGCGAGCGAGATCGAGGGGCACCCCGACAACGTCGCGGCGGCGATCTACGGCGGCTTCGTCATCTGCGGACCAGGTGATGGGGACAGTTCGACCGCGGCTCGCTTCGATCCACCGGGAGGCCTGGAGAGCATTGCCGTGATCCCGGCCGAGGAGGTTTCGACCCAGCGAGCCCGCGAGGCGATTCCCGCCGAGGTCCCGCTCGCCGACGCTGTTGCCAATGTCTCGGCGGCGTCGCGCCTGGTCCTCGGCCTGCAGCGTCCCGACCTCGACCTGATAGCGGCTGGCCTCGCCGACCGCATTCACCAACCGCGCCGCCGCGAGCTCTATCCACGTTCGATGGAGCTCGTCGACGACGCCGCAGAGCTCGGTGCCCTCGGCGCGACGATCTCCGGCGCCGGCCCCACCGTCCTCGTCTGGACCACCTGGCAGGAGGCCGGCAACGTCGCCGAGGCCCTTGAGCAACGTTGTGGCGGGTGGGCAGAGGTCCGCCGACTCCCCTTCAGCCCCCACGGCGCCGATGTCCCCGAGCTCTAGGACGAAAGGGGGGAGAGATCTAAGCGCTGGGCCCTTGAAGGGCTATGCGTATGACGCGACACGCCAAAGAATCGCGCTCGATTTCTGGAGGCATCGTTGGTCGAAGTGGAACAGGTAATCCAGAATCCGACCCATGTCGAAATCGACTCTGATGGGAAGCCCCTCTACACCGGATATCTCCAGGAGATCCTCGTGCGAGTCGTTGTCGCGCTTGACGAGCCCGATCTGATCGTCACAATTCACGAGACGAGGCGATGATGCGAGTTGACTACGACAGCCAGGCCGATGCTCTCGACATCAGGCTCATTCAGTTTGATCGCTACGAACATCAGGAGCAAGTCCGCGACAGCTACTGCACGGTCGGGTTCGCTGATGGACGCGTGGTGGATATTGAGGTTCTGAGCCCGGCCGCGCATCTCGATCTGCTGGGAGTCGTCGCCGAACGATACGACTTGGACGGAGGAGCATTGCTTGCCGCTGCGAAAGCAGGACTTGCGGCGCCCGACCGCGTGGTCGAGCTTGAGGTGGGGGTTCGGCTCGCCGCCTGAGTCTTCTGCGAGTCCTTTGATGTGGCCGGGCTGACGGCTACGATCATCGCGTGTCACAGAGACTGAGATGGGTCGGGGCGCTTGTATTCGTGGTTGCGTTCCTCGTCGCTCCGGCCGCCTCGCAGGCGACTCTCGTCTTCGTCCGCAATCCGTTCAACCCGACGGTCTTCGAGGCGAACGACAACGGGTCCGGAGCGCGGAAGGTGGGCGCCGGGTCTGACCCGCGCGTCTCTCCCGACGGGCAGACGATCGCCTTCTATCGCCTCGGCAAAGGCAAGCAGCCTTCGGAATTGATGGTCGCGCCCGCCGGCGGGGCGCCGAGGAAGTTGGCGAGCGGCTGGCAGGACCCGTTCGTCTTCGCTTGGTCGCCCGATTCGAAGACCATCGCAGCACTGCTCGGGCCGGAAGTCGGCAAGCAGCGCCTGACCACGATCGACGTTGCCACCGGGGCTCAGCAGGTCGTCGCCGGGGGGTACTTCAACGGGGTTAGCTTCTCGCCTCAAAGCAACGAACTCGTCTACGGTCGATCCAGCAGCGAATTCGGGCTCAAGAGCGATGTCTACCGATTCGACATCCCCGTCGGCGAGCCGATCCGCTTCATTCCTCCGGTTCGCCTCACCGGCGACCATCGCTCGTCCAGCCCGCTCTGGGGCCCCAACGGCCGCATCGTCTTCGTCAAGCACCTCGGCGAAAAGCAGCGCCAGTTCGGTCCGAAGAACGACCTCTTCCTGATGAAGCCAAACGGCAAGCACGCGAAGCGACTCACCCACACCAAGGTCGCCCCGTTGCTCTCCGGCCTCAGCCCGACTGCCTGGTCGGCCGGCGGTAAGCAGCTGCTCTGCGAGTTCGGCGGCCAGGACACGACCTACGCGGTCACGGTCAACCCGCGGACCGGGGCGGAACGGGCGCTTACGAAGCAGCGCGAGATCGGTTTCGTCGGCACTGCCATCTCCAAGGACGGCAGGTTCGTCCTCGGCAACCTCGGCGGCTTCGAACCCACTCCCAACCGCAAGGTGGTCAGCATTCCCTACGTGGGCGGCAAGCCGAAGGTGCTCGCCGACAACGCCTCCGAAGCCGACTGGAGCCGTTGAAGATGGCCGGCGGCTACACGATCAAGCATCGCGACGAGTTCGAGTCGATGGAGGGGTCGGGGGACTCGACCTGGCGCCTGGCGCGCAAGGCGCTCGGCACCTCGGCCTTCGGCTTCAACCTGGTCGAAGTCGATCCCGGCGGCCGGATCCCCGAGCACGACGAGGCCGGGAGCGGGCAGGTCGAGCTCTACGTCGTGCTCGAGGGCGAGGCGATTCTGCGGATCGACGGCGAGGACCACCCGGCGCCGGCCGGCACCTTCGCCTCGATCGAGCCGCCGGTCAGCCGCACGATCCTCAACCGCTCCGAGGGGCCGGTAACCGCCCTTCTGGTCGGCGTCCACCCGGCGGGCGGCTTCGAGCCCTCTGGCTGGGCCTAGCGCCGGGGCTGAGCTTTTCCGCGCTATTTGCGGGAAAGCTTGAATTCGCACAGTCGGCGGGTTCGGGCACCCTATAATTCTCCGACTCGTCAACCCGTCGCACACCCGCTCGAAGAAGGTGTGGAAACCGGGAGGTCAGCTGTGTCCGATCGTCCAGTCCGCTACTCGCCAGAGCGTCCCTACCGGCCGCTTGTCTCGCCGCCCAGCGTCGAAGACAAGGATGCCTGTGCCATCTATGCCTCGGTCCGCAAGGACGCGACGCCGAGCCACGCGCCGATCGCGCTGGCGATCCCGGCGCTGCAGAAGATGCTCCACCGCGCCGGCAACGTCGACGGCGAGGGCGACGGCTGCGGCCTGCTGCTCGACCTGCCGCGCAAGATCTGGGCCGAGGAGGTCCGCTCCGATGGGCACGACCCCTCGCTCACCCTCGACGACGCCTTCGCGGTCGCCCACATCTTCGTCGAGCGCTCGCAGGACCTGGAGCGGATCCAGCACGACGCTCGCGAGCTGCTCGGCAACGGTGGCTTTCGCATCCTCGCCGAGCGGATCGGAGTCGTCAACTCGCCGGCTCTCGGCCCGACCGCGCGCGAGGAGGAGCCGCACTTCTGGCAGCTGGCCGGCCTCGTCGCCGATGCCTCGCGGCGCGATCGCGTCCTCTTCGACCTGCTGATCGAGCTCGAGCAGCGCCTCGACGTCCACGTCCCCTCCTTCTCGGCGACGACCTGCGTCTACAAGGTGATGGGCGCCCCGAAGGTCCTCGGCGCGTACTACCCCGACCTGCGCGACGAGCGCTTCGAGACGATCGGCAGCTTCGGCCACAACCGCTACTCGACCAACACCTGGCCCTCCTTCAAGCGCGTCCAGCCCTTCTCGGTGCTCGGCCACAACGGCGAGATCAACACGATCACCCAGCTGCGCCAGGAGGCGCGCATGCTCGGGGTGCCGATCCATGCCGGCGGCTCCGATTCTCAGGACCTCAACCGCACGATCGACACGCTGGTCAGCCGCGACGGCCTCAGCCTCGCCGAGGCGATGGAGATGGTGGTGCCGCCGATCGTCGAAGAGATCCGCCGGATGCCCGCCGAGCTGCACCGCTTCTACATGTACCTGCATCAGGCGATGGGCCCGTTTGCGCAAGGGCCGGTGGCGCTGATCGCCCGCCACTCTGGCGAATGCGTCTTCTCCTCCGACGCGCTCGGCCTGCGGCCGCTCTGGCAGGTGGAGACGGGGGATGACTACGTCTTCAGCTCCGAGCCGGGCGTCGTCCCGGTCGGCGCGATGGTCTCCGAGCCCAAGCCGCTCGCCCCCGGCGAGAAGGCACTGGTGACGATCGACCGCGAGCGCAAGCGCTCCACCCTGCACGCTCACGATGCGATGCTGCGCATCGTCCGCGGGAGCTGGCTGCGCCGCAACGGCGCTGAGGACGCCGCCGCCTACGACCGCGCTCTGCAGACGGGCGGGCCGCTCGAGGGCGAGGAGGTGCCGGGCTACTCCGACGCCGGGCCCGAGGAGCCGGTCAAGGTCACCGACCGGGTGCTCGCCGGCTTCGGCTGGCAGCGCGACGACGTCAAACTCGTCCAGCAGATGGCCTCCAACGGGTCCGAGCCGGTCGGCTCGCTCGGTTACGACGGGCCGCTTGCCGCTCTCTCGCCCGAGCGCCAGAACCTCGCCGACTACTTCAAGGAGACCGTCGCCGTCGTCACCAACCCGGCGATCGACCGCGAACGCGAGATGGAGCACTTCTCCACCCGCGCGGTCTTCGGCCGCCGTCCCTCGCTCTCCGCCGCCGGTGAGGACACCGGCACGATCGAGACCGCCTTCCCGGTGATCCTCGGCGGTCACCACGGCCTGGCGCCCCTTTCCGATAAGGCCTACCGCAAGATCGCCCGCGAGCACCGCACCTACCTGCTCGAGGATCTCTGGGAGGAGTTCCGCGGCCGCGCCGACGCCCTCGACATCTCGCTGCTGGAGTCCGAGACGACGCGGGGCGCGATCGAGCGGATCAAGCAGGAGGCGGTGAAGAAAGTCCGCAACGGCGCCGAGCTGCTGGTGCTCACCGACCGCACCGTCTACGACGCCGACCGGCGCTACCTCGACCCGCACCTCGCCACCTCCGCCGTCGACCAGGCGCTCAAGGGGTTCAAGGTCGAGCCTGGCGAGGAGAACCTGCGTCGCCGCTGCGGGATAGTCCTGCGCTCGGCGGCGATCCGCAACGTCCACGACACGATGTTGGCCCTCGGCCTCGGCGCCAACGGCGTCTGCCCCTACACGATGGTCGAGGTCGTCTGCGTCGAGGATTACGAGAGCAACGTCTCCAACCTCTGCGACGCGCTCGAGAAGGGGATCGAGAAAGTGATCTCGACGATCGGGATCCACGAGGTGCGCGGCTACGCGCGCCAGTTCTCCTCGATCGGCGTCAAGCCGGAGCTGGCCGAGATCCTCCTCACCGAGGCCTTTGCCGCCTCGGAGTCGGGCGGCGTCGGCTTCGACAAGCTCGACGGGGACGCCAATGAGCGCGCCCGCATCCTCGCCGGCGACGAAGAGGCCAAGCCGGCGAAGACCTTCCGCTTCTACCCCAAGGTCTACAAGGCGGCGATTGCCACCGCCAACGGCTCCGGCAGCTACGAGGAGTACTCGGAGAAGGTCCGCGAGCTGGAGCGGCAGAGCCCGATCTCGATGCGCCACATCATGGGGCTGAAGGGGGATCGCGAGCCGATCGACCCGGCCGGCGTCGACGCCGGCGTCGGTCGTCACGACTACCCGGTGGTGATCTCCTCGATGAGCTTCGGCTCGCAGTCCGAGCCGGCCTTCCGCGCCTACGCCGAGGCGGCGAAGGCGATCAACGTCCTCTGCGTCAACGGCGAGGGCGGCGAGATCCGCGACATGTACGGGCATTACCGCAAGTGGCGCGGCCAGCAGGTCGCCTCGGGCCGCTTCGGCGTCTCGGCGGAGATGCTCAACTCCTCCTACCTGGCCGAGATCAAGATCGGCCAGGGCGCCAAGCCCGGCGAGGGCGGTCACCTGCCCGGCAAGAAGGTCTCAGAGAAGGTCGCAGCCGCCCGCAACGCGTCGCCCGGCACCGACCTGATCTCGCCCTCCAACAACCACGACCTGTACTCGATCGAGGACCTCGCCGAGCTGATCGACGAGCTGAAGACGGTCAACCCCGACGTGCGCGTCTCGGTCAAGGTGCCGGTGGTGCCGAACATCGGCACGATCGGCCTCGGCATCGCCAAGGCCGGCGCCGACATCATCACCCTCTCCGGCTTCGAGGGCGGCACCGGCGCCGCCCGCCAGCACGCCCTGCGCCACGTCGGCCTGCCCTCGGACATCGGCACCCGCGCCGTGCACCGGGCGCTGATGGAGGCCGGCATCCGCAACCGGGTCGAGATCTGGGCCGACGGCGGCTACCGGACCGGCCACGATGTCGTCAAGCTCCATTGCCTCGGCGCCAATCGTGTCGGCTTCGGCACACTGGCGATGGTCAGCCTCGGCTGCACGATCTGCCGCGGCTGCCAGCTCGACACCTGCCACGTCGGCATCGCTACGCAGATCGAGACCGTCGAGCAGGCCCAGGAGCACGGCCTGAAGAAGTTCACCCCGCAGGAGGTCGACGCGGCGGCCGAGAGCTGCGCCCGCTTCTTCCAGGCGATGGGCGAGGAGGTCAAGGAGGTCGTCGCCTCGCTCGGCTACGAGCGCGCCCAGGACCTCGTCGGTCGCTATGACCTGATCGAACAGGTCTCTCACGCCGCGGAGCTCGACCTCTCTGAGTTGATCACGCCGCTCGAGGAGTTCCTCGACCTCGAGCCGATCGATCTTCCGGTCGAGGAAGAGGCGCTCGTCGAGGCCCGCGCCGAGGCGGGCCTGGTCCGTGCCAAGCCGATCCGGATGGAGCCCAAGGCGGCCT
>DASXKW010000058.1:0-36315 GCA_036496625.1 Solirubrobacterales bacterium
CGACCGCCTGCACGAATCCCTGGGCGATGTCCCTCCCGCTGAGTTCGAGGACCTATACGTTCCCCAGGGGGTCCAACTGAGCAATATCTCTTAAATTGGAAACCAACAAAAACGGTCTCCGTGAAACCCGGTCCGGCTCAGAGCTTCGTCTGCGAGAGAGCGCCTGTTGGGAGGGAGCCGGTCGCCCTTCGATCGAATGTTGCCGACAGGCAGCGATATGCAATCTGTCTTTTGCGCGGCAAAGCCGCGCAGCAACATAGTCGCTAAGCGCGAAGCGCGTGCGACATCAATTCGAGCGAAGGGCGACCGGCTCCCCCCCTTACCAGCTAACGAGTCAGGCGGCCTTGGTTACCTTGTTGGCCTTGAGGCAGCGCGTGCAGACGTAGGCGCGCAGCTTGCGGCCGTTCTCCTGGATCCGCACCTTCTGCAGGTTCGGATCGAAGCGCCGCTTGGTGGCGACCATCGAGTGGCTTCGAGACTGACCGAACGCCGGTCCCTTGCCGCAGCTATGACAGACCTTGGCCATCGGGTCGGGGATGGTACAGGTCGTCGCTCTCAGTCGCGGGTCTGCCAGCGATACGGGTTGACCTGGCGTTTGAGCAGGGCCATGCGGGCGACGGTGAGGGCGGCGTTGCGGCCTTGGTCGCGCTTGCCGCCGCCCGCTCGGGCGAGGGCCTGCTCCCTCGTGTCGCAGGTGATCACGCCGAACGCGCAGGGGGTGCCGGTCTCCAGCTGCGCGTCCTGGATGCCGCGCGCGGCCTCGGCGCAGACGAAGTCGTAGTGGTCGGTCTCTCCGCGGATCACGACGCCGAGGCAGGCGACGCCGGCGAAGCGTTCGCTGGTCGCGTGGAGCTTGGCGGCGAAGGGCAGCTCGTAGGCGCCGGGAACCGAGACCTCGCTGATCGAGGAGGCCGAGACGCCGGCGAGCTCGAAGCCTTCGCGGGCGCCCTTCAGCAGCCGTTCGGCGAGATCCTCGTAAAAGCGGCCGACGCAGACGGCGAACTCGAGGCCCGCCAGCGACTCCCGCTCTTCGTCGCTGAAGGTCTCGAGGAAGGCGGTCGACTCAGCCACCCGTTGCCTCGCCCTCGCCCGCCGCGTCGCGCTCGTCCTCGTTGCGGATCATCTCCTCGTCGAAGGCGAGGCCCTGATGGTGCAGCGAGTGGCCCATCTTGTCGCGCTTGGCCCGCAGGTAGGCCTCGTTGTGGGCGTTGGGCGAAGACTCGATCGGCACCTGCTCGGAGACGGAGAGCCCGTAGCCCTCGAGGCCGACGATCTTCTTCGGGTTGTTGGTGAGGATGCGGATGCTGGTCAGGCCGAGGTCGCCGAGAATCTGGGCGCCGATCCCGTAGTCGCGCAGGTCGGCCGGCAGGCCGAGCTTGAGGTTGGCTTCGACCGTGTCCGCGCCCTCCTCCTGCAGCTTGTAGGCGCGCAGCTTGTTGAGCAGGCCGATCCCGCGACCCTCCTGGGAGAGGTAGAGGAGGACGCCGCGACCCTCGCGCTCGATCTGCGTCATCGCCGCGACCAGCTGCTCGCCGCAGTCGCAGCGCATGCTGTGGAAGACGTCTCCCGTGAGGCACTCGCTGTGGACGCGAACCAGCACGTCCTCGATGCCGTCGACGTCGCCCTTGACCATCGCCACGTGGTGCTTGTCGTCGACCAGCGAGCGATAGCCAACGGCGGTGAAGTCGCCGAACTCGGTCGGCAGCGCCGTGGCGACGACTCGCTCGACCAGCTTCTCGGTGCGCCGCCGGTAGGCAATCAGGTCGGCGACGGTGACCATCTTGAGGCCGTGGCGCTCGCAGTAGGGGATCAGGTCGGGGACGCGTGCCATCGTGCCATCGTCGTTCATCACCTCGCAGATCACTCCAGCGGGGGTGAGGCCGGCGAGGCGGGCGAGGTCGACGCTGGCCTCGGTGTGGCCGGTGCGCTCCAGGACGCCGCCCTCCTTGGCCCGCAGCGGAAACATGTGGCCGGGGACGACGATGTCGCGCGGGCCGGAGCTGGGGTCGATCGCGACCTGGATCGTGTGGGCGCGGTCGTGGGCGGAGATGCCGGTGCTGACCCCGCCGGCCGCCTCGATCGTCACCGTGAACGCGGTCTGCAGCGGTGCCTCGTTCTTCGCCGCCATCAGGTTGAGGCCGAGCTTCTCGCAGCGCTCGGCGGTCAGCGCCAGGCAGATCAACCCGCGGGCCTCCTTGGCCATGAAGTTGACCGCCTCCGGAGTGGCGAACTGCGCCGCCATGACCAGATCCCCCTCGTTCTCGCGGTCTTCGCCATCGCAGACGACGATCATGCGGCCGCGGCGGATTTCCTCGATCCCCTCCTCGATCGTCGAGAACGGGCTCTCCCCCGCCTCCTGGCTCGCCCCGTCTGTCCTCTGCGTCTCGGTCTTCTGGGTCACGTCGGCTCCTTTCCGGCGAATGGCCTCACCATACGCTCTACATACTTCGCCACCACGTCGCACTCGACGTTCAACCGGCCGCCCACGGCGACCCCTGAAAGGTTCGTGCGCTCGAGGGTCTCGGGGATCAGCGAGACCTCCGCCCAATCCTCGCCGAGCGCCGCAACCGTGAGGCTGACGCCGCTCAACCCGATCGATCCCTTCTCGACCACGTAGCGGATCAGATCGGGGCCGAGGCTGACCCGCAGGCGCCGGGCAAAGCCATCGTCCCCGACCGAGACCACCTCGCCGACGCCGTCGGCATGGCCCTGAACGATGTGCCCGCCGAGGCGGTCCGAAGCCTTCATCGCCAGCTCCAGGTTGACCCGAGCGCCGCTCTCCAGGCCGTCAAGGGCAGTTACCTCGAGCGTCTGGTTCATCGCCTCCGTCGAGAAGCCACTCGAGTCGACCGCTGTCGCCGTGAGGCAGACCCCGTCGACGGCGACCGAGTCACCGCTGGCGATTTCTCCAGCAATCCGGGTCGCAATCCGGATCCTGGCCCCGTCCTCAGCGGCGTCAACCGACTCGACGCTCCCGATGTCTTCGATCAGCCCGGTGAACATCACCACTCCCTGAACCGGGCCGTGATCAGGACGTCGTCGCCGATGGGTTCGACGGTGTGGGACAGAGGCTGTAGGCGCGCGGGTCCTGGCGCATGGGAGGGGGGGCCTGCGGGCGGGGGCTTCGCCTCCGTTCTCGCCCCCCCCTCCCATGCGCCACCCACGCGAGATGCGCCTGTCTCATCCCCGATGAGGATCGGGGCGACGAAGGTCCTTGCTTCGTCCAGCTGATCAGAGGCCTGGAAGGCCGCAGCAAGGGTCGGGCCGCCCTCCAGGAACAGGCTGGTGATTCCGCGGCGGCCGAGGGAGACGAGGGCGGCGTCGATGCTGTCGGCGACGAGGATCTCGGCGCCGGCGTCGCGGAGCGCCGAGGCGTCGGCTTCCGGCGAGACGACAACGAGGACAGGCGCCTGATCGAGGGTGCTTAGCAGCTGAGAGCCAAGCGGCAGGCGGGCCCGGCGGTCGAAAACGACGCGGATTGGCTGGCGCAAGTCCGTTCCGGTGCGGTTTATGTCCGAATACGGCGCATAAACCGCACCGGAAGGCTGAGGGCGGGCGGTTAGGAGGGGATCGTCGGCAAGGACCGTGCCGATGCCGACCGCGATCGCATCGGATTCGCTGCGCCAGCGGTGAACCAGCGCGCGGCTCTGCTCACCCGAGATCCAGGGCGAGTCTCCAGGGGACGGCGAGGTGCGCCCGTCGAGCGACATTGCCAGCTTCAGCGTCACCAGCGGCAGGCCGGTCCGAGCGTGCTTGCGAAACGGCTGGTTGAGCAAGCGCGCCGCGGTCGCCTCCTCGCCCGCGGCGAACTCGACCTCAACCCCGCCATCGCGCAGGATCCCCGGCCCCCGCCCGGAGGCCTTCTCGCTCGGATCGTCGGAAGCGATCACGACCCGAGCGATCCCCGCCTCAAGGATCGCCTCCTCGCAGGGAGGCTGCCGCCCCGTATGGGCGCAGGGCTCCAACGTCACGTACATGGTCGCCCCGCGAGGATCGCCCCCTCTCGCTACGCAGTCAGCGAGCGCTGCCCGCTCGGCGTGAAGCTCGCCCAGCTCCGCGTGCCACCCCTCGCCGATCGCCTCGCCGCCCCGCACCACAACAGCTCCGACAAGAGGATTTGGGCTGACTCTCCCCCGCCCCCCGACCCCTCTCGCGGATACCCTGAGCCGCGCCCATGAAGCTGATAGTCCAGATCCCGTGCCTCAATGAGGAGGCAACCCTCCCAGCCACGATCGCTGACATCCCGCGCCGGATCGACGGCATCGAGACGGTCGAGCTGCTGGTCATCGACGACGGCTCAACCGACGCGACAATCGACGTCGCCCGCGCAAACGGGGTCGAGCACATCGTCCGCCTGACCAACAACAAGGGCCTCGCCGCCGGGTTCCAGGCGGGGCTCGACGCCTGCCTCAAGCTCGGCGCCGACATCGTCGTCAACACCGACGCCGACAACCAGTACCGCGGCGCCGACGTCGCCAAGCTGGTCGGGCCGATCCTGGCCGGCGAGGCCGACATGGTCGTCGGCGATCGCCAGGTCTCTCAGGTCGAGCACTTCTCCGGCTCGAAGAAATCGCTGCAGCGACTGGGCAGCTGGGTAGTCAGCCGGCTCTCGGGGACCGAGATCGCCGACACCACCTCGGGCTTCCGCGCCTACAACCGCGAGGCGGCGCTTGGCCTGGTCGTGGTCGACAACTTCACCTACACGCTGGAGAGCCTGATCCAGGCCGGCAAGCTGCTGGTCGCGGTCGACCAGGTCGAGATCGCCACCAACCCGCAGACGCGCGAGTCGCGGCTCTTCGACTCGACCGGCGGCTACGTGCGGCGCAACGCGCTCTCGATCCTGCGCATCTACGCCCGCTACGAGCCGCTGCGCGTCTTCGCCACGGCAGGGCTGGTCCTCGCGGTCCTCGCCCTCGCCGCCTGGATGCCCTTCCTGCTCGACTGGATCCTCAACGGCGACAGCACCGGCCACATCCAGTCGCTGATCCTCGGCGCCGTGCTCTTCATCGCCGCGATCCAGCTGCTGGCGCTGGGCGTGATCGGCGACCTTCTCGCCGGTCAGCGGGTGATGACGCAGCGCGTCTTCGAGCGCGTCCGCCGGGTCGAGCTCGCCCTCGACATTCCGCCGTCGCACTATGAGCGCGGCGCGGGGGGCGAGCGATGAGCACCGCGTCGCAGAACGGAAGCCCGCCAAGCGCCGGCCGGGGCACCGAGAGCACGGCCGACTACGGCAAGACCGCGAGCTTCCTGGCGATCGGGGTCGGCCTCACCGGGCTGATCACCTACGTCTACTTCTTCATCGCCTCGCACGTGCTCTCCAAGCCCGACTACGGGCAGATCACCGTGCTCTGGTCGGCCGTCTTCATCACGATCTCGACGCTCTACCGGCCGATCGAACAGCTGCTCTCGCGGAACATCGCGAAACACACCGTCAAGGGCGAGCCGCTCGGCGGCACGATGCGGGTCGCCTCGACGATCCAGCTCGGCCTCTCCCTCGCCTTCGCGGTCGTTGCGCTGGCGCTGCGCGGCCCGATCCAGAACGGCGTGCTGGAGGGCAACGAAACCCTCTACTGGGTCTTCTTCTCGGCGGTCCTCTTCTACGCTGCCAGCTACTTCGCCCGCGGCTTCCTCGCCGGCAACAAGCGCTTCGGGCTCTTCGTCGCGCTGATCCTCTCCGAATCGTGCTTTCGCACGATCTTCGCCGTGCTGGTCGCGGTCAGCGTGCTCAGCGGGCAATCGGCGGTCGCGATCGGGATCGTCGCGGCCCCGGCGCTTTCGCTGGTCGTCGTGCCCTTCGCATTTCAGCGCAGGGCACGACGACATGCCCAAAGTCCCGACAAGTCCTCCGCTTCGCGTCCGGGCATGTCGGGGTCAGAGGAGGGACGCGGTGACGAAGCTTCGGTCTCGATGGCCAAGGGCGGTGGCTTCGCCGCGGCTGTGCTGGTGATCATGTTCAGCGAACAGGCCTTCCTCAACGCCGGGCCGCTGGTGATCCGCGGCCTGCAGGGCGCCGCCGCCGCCGGCTTCATCTTCAACGTGCTGATGATCGCCCGCGCCCCGTTGCAGCTCTTCCAGGCGGTCTCGACCAGCATCCTCCCCCACCTGACCAGCCTCCACGCCAGCGAAGAGCCCGGCAGCGAGGACGAGTTCCACCGCTCGGTGCGCATGGTGCTGCTCGGGCTTGCCGCGTTCACGGCCCTCGCCGTCCTCTTCATGGCCGCCTTCGGCCCGACCGCGATGCAGATCGCCTTCAGCAAGAAGTTCGCCTACGACCGCGAGGGCCTGCTCCTGGTGACGCTCGGCATGGGGCTCTATCTCGCCTCGGTGACGGTCAACCAGGCGTGCATCGCCCAGGGCCAGGTTCGCCGCGCGGCGGCCCGCTGGATCGCCTGCGCCGCCCTCTTCATCGGCTGGAACTTCGTGCCGCTGGTCAGCAACGAGTTCCGCCGGGTCGAGATCGGCTTCCTGCTTGCCGCCGGCGCTCTCTTCTCGCTTCTCTACTACGCCTACCGCCGCCCCCACGAGCGGACCGAGGACGTGCCGGAGCCGGGCTCGCCGGAGGAGCTCGAGGCCCGTCTCGCGATGATCGACGAGAACGTCTGAGGCCGTTCACTAGGGTCCGCCGATGGGGGGACACGACGCCGAGCTGATCCTGGTCGCCGGCGCCCTGCTCGCCGCCGGCATCGTCGGCGGCCTGCTCGCCGACCGGATGCGGATCCCGGGACTGCTGCTCTTCCTCGGCCTGGGGATGCTGGCCGGCTCGGAGGGGATCGGCGGGATCGACTTCAACGACGCCGAGCTGGCGCGGACGCTGGGCACCGTGGCGCTGGTGTTGATCGTCTTCGAGGGCGGCCTGACCGCGGGCTGGGCGGAGATCCGCCCGGTGCTCTGGACGGCGGCCTCGCTCGCCACCCTGGGGACGATCCTGACGGCGCTGATCGCCGGCTTCGCCGCGAAGCTGATCTTCGGCCTCAGCACATTGGAGGGGATGCTGGTCGGCGGCGCTATCGCCGCCACCGACTCGGCCGCAATCTTCGCCGTGCTGCGCCGCTCGCGGTTGGAGAAGCGGCTCGCCCGCTCGCTCGAGGGCGAGTCGGGGATGAACGACCCGGTGGCGCTGCTGCTCGTCGTCGGCTTCGTCGAATGGATCCAGCAGCCCGGCTACGGGGCCGGCGACATGGCCGGCCTGCTGATCCTCAAGCTGGCCCTGGGCGCGGCGATCGGGCTCGCCCTCGGGCGGCTCGCGGTGCTCGCCCTCAACGCGGTTCGGCTGCCCACCGACGGCATCTATCCCGTGGCGACGATCGCGATCGCCGGGATCGCCTTCGGGGTGGCCGAAGTGGCGCACGGCTCCGGGCTGCTCTCGGTCTACCTGACGGCCCTCGCGCTCGGCTCCGCCAACATCCCGGCCCGGCGCACGATCGCCGCCTTTCACGAGGGCCTCGGCGAGGTCGCCCAGATCGGCCTCTTCGTCCTGCTCGGGCTGCTCGTCTTCCCCAGCACACTCGGCGACGTCGCCCTCGAAGGGCTGGCGCTCTCGGCCGTGCTGATCGGGGTCGCGCGCCCGCTGGCCGCCTTCGTCGCGACCGCCTTCTCCTCCTTCGCCCTGCGCGAGCGGGCGATGCTGGGCTGGGCCGGACTGCGCGGGGCGACGCCGATCTGGCTCGCCACCTTTCCGGTCGTCGCCGGCGTCGCCGGCGGACACGAGCTGTTCGCGATCGTCTTCTTCGTCGTCGTCACCTCGACCCTGATCCAGGGGGCGACCTTCGAGCCGCTGGCCCGCCGGCTCGGCCTCACCACCGACGAGCCGGCCCTGCCGCGGCGGCTCCTGGAGTCGGGTCGGATCCGCCGCATGGGTGGCGACGTCGTCTCCTACCGGCTGCGGCCCGGAGCGGCGGCGGCAGGGCACCTGGTGCGCGAACTGGGCCTGCCGCGGGAGGCGCTGGTCAACGTGATCGTCCGCGACGGCCACGCGATCCCGCCCCGCGGGTCCACGGAGGTGCGCGAGGGCGACGAGCTGCACATCCTCGTCCGCGGCGAGCTGCGCTCCGCGGTCGAGGAGCTGACCCGGCGCTGGCACGAGGGGCCGATCGGGGTGCCGGCTCCACCGCGCCTGCCGCGGCGCGGATCGCCGCAGATCTTCTCGGTCGGTCCGGGAGGCGAGATCGAGGACCCGTCCTCTCCAGCCGAGGTCAAGGGCGTCGCCGTCGCCGCGATCCTGCGCAGTCGCCGGGACCGGCCGAGCGCCTTGGTGGCCTTGGTCGACGGCCGCTACGCCCTCACCTCCAAGGCCGCCGTCGCGGTCGGCGACCGCCGTGCCGTGGCGCGCTGGTGCGAGCGCCGGGCTCAGCGGGTCGGCGGGGACGATCCCGCCGAGCGGGCCTGGTGGCAGGAGGTGATAGGAGCCTTGATCGCGCGCTAAGTCGCACCAGCGGCCGAGACGATCTCGGCGTATGCCGCGGCGGGATCATCGGCACCGAAGATCGCCGAGCCGGCGACGAACAACGACGCGCCTGCCTCGGCTACCAAGCCAACAGTCGAGGCATCGATGCCGCCGTCGACCTCGATCCTGGCGTTGCCGATCAGCGATGCGAGCCGGGAGACCTTGTCCGGCGATCCTTCGATGAACGACTGGCCGCCCCAGCCGGGGTTGACGGTCATGCAGAGGACGACGTCGGCGAGGTCGCGCAGCTCGGCGACGGCCTCGACCGGGGTCCCGGGATTGAGCGCAATGCCGGCCAGGCAGCCAAGCTCGCGGATCGCCGCAAGCGTTCGGTTGGCGTGCGGGGTCGCCTCCTCGTGGAAGGTGATCGAGTCGGCGCCCGCCTCGGCGAAGGCCTCGATGTGCCGCTCCGGCTGCTCGATCATCAGGTGCACGTCAAGGACTCCGCCCGCGGCGTGGACGCGATCGGCGATCGAGCCGGCGACCAGCGGCCCGATCGTGATCGGCGGGACGAAGTGCCCGTCCATCACGTCGACGTGAATCACCCTCGCGCCCGCCGCCATCACCTCGTCGACCTGCGACCCGAGCCGCGAGAAGTCGGCGGAGAGAATCGACGGCGCGACCCGCGGCGAACCCAGCAGCTCCATCATTCGCTCGCTCATACAGGTCTCAACATGGAGTCCCCACAGGTCTGGCAGGTCATGTCCTCGGTGGTGCTCATCCGGGCGATCGTCTGGTGCTCGCCGCAGTTAGGGCACTGCGATACGAGCTCGAAGCGGCGCAGACAGTACACGCAGCGCAGGCGGCCGGGGAGCTGCGTGGGACGCAGCCAGGGCTCGCCGCAGCCGGGACACGCCGCCCGGCGCATGACGCTCTCCCCCTCGCTCGCCTCACTCATCGCGACCATCATCGCGCCTCAGGCGGCAGATGAAGAAGCCGGTCGTGCAATCGCGGTCGGGGCGGACCTGGATCTGGCGCCCGCCCTCGATCTGACCCTCGTTCTCCCTGCTGCTGATCGTGCAGGTCGAGTAGACCAACGTGCCGCCGGGGCGGAGGGCCGCCTTGGCTCTCTGGATCAGCTCGGATTGGACCTCGACGAGGCGGTCGATGGTGGCCGGCGACTTGCGCCAGCGGGCGTCGGGGCGGGAGGCAAGGGCGCCGAGGTCCGAGCAAGGAGCGTCGAGCAGGACGCGGTCGAAGCCCGGGGCCAGGCCGGGCAGCGTGGCGTCCGCCTCGATCACCGTGACGCTGCGCAGTCCCAGGCGGCTGGCCTGATCCGCCACTTCTGCGGCGCGCTCCGAATCGCTCTCGACCGAGATCACCTCGCCGCGATCGCCCATCCGCGCCGCGATCTGACCGGTCTTTATGCCTGGACCGGCGCAGAGGTCGAGGATCTGCTCGCCGGGTTGAGGATCGAGGACGTCGACCACGGCGGCGGAGCCGCGGCTCTGCGGGGTCAGCTCGCCTGCGGCGATCAAACCCGCAATGACCTCCCCGGTCCGACCCTCGACGACGATCGTCTCCGGCGCCGCCAGCGGCCACTCGCCGCTCGCGGGGCTTGCCTGGACCCCGGCCTCGCTCAGCTTCGCGATCACCGCCTCCCGATCGATGGCGAGGGTGTTGACCCGGAAGGCCAGCTCGGGCGGCTCGTTGCAGGCAGCGAGCAGCGAGCGGGCATCCTCGGCGCCCAGCTCCCGCCACCACATCTGCGCCAGCCAGAGCGGCGCCGAGTGCGCCACCGCGGCCGCCTCCGGGGTCGAGTCATCACCTAGCAGCGACTCGACCAGCGCCCCGCGCTCGCGGATCGCGCGGCGCAGGACGGCGTTGACGAGGCCCGAGGCGTGGGCGGCGCCGGCCCGCTTGGTCAGCTCGACCGCCTGGTCGACGGTGGCGTGGTCGGGCGTTCCGTCGGCGAAGAGCAGCTCGTACATCCCCAGCCTCAAGGCCGCGATCAGAGGCGGGTCGAGCTCGCGCAGCGGGCGGTCGACGAGGCGCTCGAGGGCGGCGTCGGTGGTGCCGCGGCGCTGCACGGCGCCGAAGGCGAGCCGCTGTGCCTGCGCCCGCTCGCGCCCGTCGAGGCCGCGCTCGTCAGCGGCCTCGCGGAAGGCCCGCTCGGTGTGGGCGTCGCGCTCGAAGGTGGCCCGGATCGTCTCGAAGGCGAGCAGGCGAGCGGGAGCTGGGTCGCTCACAGCTTGGGCATCGAGTGCCCGCGCAGGTAGGCGTCAGCCGCCATCGGCTTTCCCCCGGCCGGCTGCACGACCTCGAGCCGCAGGGCGCCCCGGCCGCAGCCGAGCAGCAGCGCCCCCCACTCGGCGCGCACCTCGCCAGCCCTGACGCCGACGTCGACCGGGCGGGCCCGCCGCACTCCCAGCCGCTCGCCGCCGCTCGTCTCCAGGTAGGCGCCGATGTGCGGAGTGAGCGCCCGCACCGTCCGGGCCAGCTCGGCCGCAGGGCGCGAGGGATCGAGACGGCGCTCCTCCGGAGCGATCTTCTCGGCATAGGTCGCCGCGTCGTCGTCCTGCTCGGCGAACTCGATGCGCGACTCCGCCAGCAGGTCGAAAGCGCGCACAAGCAGCTCGCCGCCGAGGGACGCGAGCTTCGCCGAGAGCGCTTCGAAATCTTCCTCTGGACTGACCCTGACCTCTTCGCAAAGCGCCACCGGACCGGAATCGAGGCCCGCCGTGACCCGCATCACGCAAACGCCGGTGCGCTCGTCGCCGGCCATCAGCGCCCTCTCGATCGGCGCCGCGCCGCGCCAGAGCGGCAGCAGCGAGGGATGGACATTGAGCATCGGCCACTCCGAGAGCAGCGGCTCGCGGATCAGCTGGCCGAAGGCGCAGACGGCGAGTGCCTGCGGCTGGGCTGCGCAGATTCGCTCCACCGCTGCCTCGTCGTTGACGTTCGCAGCCTGCAGCAGGTCGATCTCCAGCTCGCTCGCGACCTCCGCCGCGGGGGGCGGCTGGGTGCGGCGCCCGCGCCCCTTGGGGCGGTCGGGAGGGGTGATGACCAGCAGCGGCCGGTGGGCCGACTCGGACAGGCGGCGAAGCACCGCCGCAGCGAACTCCGATGTGCCGAGGTAGACGGTCCTCACGGTTCACTGCGCGGCTCGCGGTGCTCTCCCCGATCGTCGTCGGCCTCTCCCTCGGCCAGCGGCGGGCTGTAGCTGTCGCCCTCGCGCAGGGCGCGCAGGGCGCCCTTGCGCTGCGCCCGCGGCGCCCGGTCGAGGATCAGCACGCCGTCGAGATGGTCGAGCTCGTGCTGGAGCACCCGCGCCTCCAGGCCGGAGGCCTCGAGGCGCACCGGCTCGCCCTCGACGTCGAGGCCGCTGAGGCGGGCGTGGAGCGGGCGCTCGACGTCCATCGAGACCCGCGGCAGGCTGAGACAGCCCTCCTCGGCGACGACCGCCTCGGCCGAGAGCCACTCGATCTCCGGGTTGGCCAGCGCCGTCGGCTCGCTGTCGGCGCCGGCCTGAAAGACGAGCAGGCGCCGCAGCACGCCGACCTGGGTCGCGGCCAAGCCAACCCCTGCGGCGCCGCGCATGATCGCGATCATGCGCTCGACTTCCGCGCGCAGGCCCGGGCCGAACTCGCGGACCGGCGAGGCCTTGCTCTTCAGCACCGGGTCGCCGAACTTGACCACCTGCGCCAGCGCCGCTTCGCGGCGCTCCAGAAGCTCGGCTTCGAGCTCGCTCTCGTCGCGCTCGTCGGTCTCAATCTCGGCGTGCTCGCTCACAAGTCGATTGTATGGATCGACTCGTCAGCGCTGACTTCGTCTTTATTCGCCAATAGGGCGATAAAACACGAACTCACGCCTTGCGAGGCTACTGCGGGTCGACGTCGACGGAGATCGAGATCCCGCGCAGCGCGCGGTCGGCGGCCAGGCCCTCGACCGCCTCGCGGACCGCAGCGACGGTCGCCTCGCGGTCGGCGGCCTTGAGCAGGAGGCGGCGGCGATGGCGGCTGCGGACGCGGAACATCGGCGCCGGGCCGAGCAGGTCGGTGCCGTCGGGAAGCGCCGGCGAGAGGGTCTCGGCGAGCTCGGCCGCAGCCTTGTCGAGGCGTCCCTCGGACTCGGCTTTGAGCACGACCCTGGTCAGGTGCGAGAAGGGGGGGTAACGCAGCGCCCGGCGGCGCTCGACCTCGGCGGCAAGGAAGGCGGCGGCGTCGTGGGCGGCAGCGTTGACGATGCTCGGCGCGGTCGGCGCCAGGGTCTGGACGATCACCTCGCCACCGGCCTCGCCGCGCCCGCTGCGGCCCGCCAGCTGGGCGACCATCGCGAAGGTTCGCTCGGCAGCGCGGAAGTCGGGGAAGCGCAGGGACGCGTCGGCGTCGAGGATCGCGCTCAGGGTCACCTCGGGGAAATCGTGCCCCTTGGCGACCATCTGCGTGCCGACCAGGACGCCGCTCTCGGCCTCGCCGAAGGCGGCGAGAATGCGGGCGTGGGCGCCGCGAGCGCCGGCCGCATCGGCGTCGAGGCGAAAGACCGGCATCGGCGCAAGGCGCTCGGCGAGCAGCGCCTCGACCTGCTCGGTGCCGACCCCGGAGCGCGAGAGGGTGGTCGAGCCGCAGTCGCCACAGGCCCGCGGCAGCGATTCGGAGCGGGCGCAGTGGTGGCAGACGAGGCGACCGCTGTGGCGGTGGACGATCAGCGAGACGTCGCAGTTGGGGCAGCTCCAGTGCCGCCCGCAGGAACGACAGGTGAGCCAGGGAGCGAAGCCGCGCCGGTTGACCATCACGATCGCCTTTGCGCCATCGCCGCGGACGCCCTCCAGTGCCGCCCAGGTGTCGGGGTGCAGCGGGCCGGAGCGGGGATCGGCCTCGCGCATGTCGAGCACCTTCACCGGCGGCATCGGGCGGCCGTCGACGCGGCGCGGCAGCTCCAGCCGCGGCAACTCCAGCCACGACTCCGGTCGTGGCGTGGCGGTGCCGGCAATGAGCACGGCGCCGCTCTCGGCGGCGCGGCGGCGGGCGACGGCGCGGGCGTCGTAGCAGGGGTCGCCCTCCTGCTTGTAGGAGGGATCGTGCTCCTCGTCGATCACGACCAGGCCGAGGTTGCCCAGCGGGGCGAAGACGGCGGAGCGGGGACCGACGCAGACGCTCGCCTCGCCGCTGCGCAGGCGGCGCCATTCGTCGTAGCGCTCGCCGTCGGGCAGGGCCGAGTGCAGAACGGCGAAGCGGTCGCCGAGCCGCGCCCGGAAGCGGGCCACGGCCTGTGGCGCCAGGCCGATCTCGGGGACGAGGACGATCGCTCCCCTGCCCCGCGCCAGCGCCGCCTCGACCGCCGCCAGGTAGACCTCGGTCTTGCCCGAGCCGGTGACGCCGTAGAGGAGCTGCTCGCGGGGCGCCCCGGCGTAGCCGTCGAGCGCGGCGACGATGCGCCGCACCGCCTCGGACTGCTCGGGCAGCAGCTCGGGGCGCCCGCCTCGAGCGCCGACCTCGGGGTGGATCGAGCGGCGCCGCACCCGCGAGCTGCGGGTGGCGATCAGGCCGCGCCCCTCGAGCCGGCGCAGCACTCCCCGATCGGAGCCGACCGCGACGGCCAGCTCCGCCGCCGACATCTCCCCAGCCCGCAGCGCCTCCAGCACGGCGCGCTGCTTGACCCCGAGCCGCTCGTCGCCGCTCAGCGCCGCCTCGCCTGCGGCCGCGATCTCAGCCCGCAGCTCCAGCCGCGAGCGAACCCGCTGGCCGCCGGCGCCGGTCCCCGGGGGAAGGACGAGCTGCAGGCCGCGCGAGGGAGTCGAGCAGTACTCGCGAGCGACCCAGAGGCCGAGCCGGACCAACTCGGGCGGCGTGCCCGCCTCGAGCGCCTCGAGCGGCTCCGCGAGCCGCTCCGGGGCGAGGTCTGAGGTCTCGGCAAGCTCGACCACGACCCCGAGCAGGCGCTGGCGCCCGAACGGGACGCGGACGATGCTGCCCACCTCGAGGTCGGCCATCGCAGCCGGCAGTCGGTAGTCGAAGGGCCCGCGCAGAGCGCGGGCGGTGGTGAGCGGCTCGACCTTCGCTATCGACACCGGGTCACGGTATGGAGGGAGGCGGACGGCGCGGGTATGCTGCGCGGCGATGGGGCTCAACCTCAGTGCGGGAGAGCAGGTGATCTTCGAGGGCCACCCCTCGTGGCGGGCGATCCTCGGCTTCTACCTGAAGGGCATCCTGGTCGCCGCGATCATCGGCGTCCTGATCAAGCTCTTCGGCGCCGGAAGCGCGACCGTCTTCCTCGTCGTCTTGGTCATCGTCGCCCTGACCGTGCTGATCGGCTTCTTCAAGCGCGTCTCGACCACCTACACGATCACCAACCGCCGCCTCAACATCAAACGCGGCATCGTCTCCCGCGAGATCCAGGAGACCCGCTTGGAGCGAGTCCAAAACGTCAACTACAAGCAGTCCGTCTACCAGCGCCTGATGCAGATCGGCGACGTCGACTTCGACACGGCGGCAGGCGACGACTACAACTTCGTCTTCTTCGGAGTGGCAGACCCGGGCGACGTCGTGCATCGGGTCGACCAGGCAACCGGCGCAGATGCAGCCGGAAGTCACGGTCTCGGCGAAGCGCAGCCTCCTCGGTAGTGGCTCGAACGGGGGATGGCGGGTGCGCCTCTGCGGGAATGTCGCCGAAGGCGGCTTATGCAATCTGTCTATCGCGCGGCAAAGCCGCGCTCCTCATCCACCCCAAGCGCGCAGCGCTTGGGTGTCAATTCGCCCGGAGGACGACCGGACCTCTCCTCGCTACGTCTTACGCAGCAGCCGCTTCGAGCCCCGCAGCGCTCTTCAGCTTGTCCGCGCGGTCCGTCCGCTCCCAGGTGAAGGCCTCGTCGTCGCGGCCGAAGTGGCCGTAGGCTGCGGTCTTGCGGAAGATCGGGCGGTGCAGGTCCAGGTAGCGGCGGAAGGCGCCTGGGCGGAGGTCGAACTCGCCTTCGACCAGGCGAGAGATCTCGGCGTCGGGGAGCTTGCCGGTTCCAAAGGTCTCGACCATCAACGAGATCGGGCGGGCTACGCCGATTGCGTAGGCGACCTGGACCTCGCAGCGCTGGGCGAGGCCGGCGGCGACGACGTTCTTGGCGACGTGGCGGGCGGCGTAGGCGGCGGAGCGGTCGACCTTTGAGGGGTCCTTGCCGGAGAAGGCGCCGCCGCCGTGCCGGGCCATGCCGCCGTAGGTGTCGACGATGATCTTGCGGCCGGTGAGGCCGGCGTCGCCGACCGGGCCGCCGATCACGAACTTGCCGGTCGGGTTGACGAGGAAGTGCCGGCGCAGCTCGCCGGCATCGAAGAGGCCCTCCGCCTCGGCGCCAAGCACCGGCAGGACCACGCTCTCCCAGAGGTCGGGCTTTATCTTCGACTCCGACTCGACGCCCTCGGCGTGCTGGGTCGAGATCAGCAGCTTCTCGATCCGCACCGGGCGGCCGTCTGCGTAGCGGACCGTCACCTGGGTCTTGCCATCGGGGCCGAGGTAGTCGAGGCTGCGGTCCTTGCGCACCGCGGCGAGCCGCTCGGCCAGCCGGTGGGCGAGGTGGATCGGCATCGGCATCAGCGCCTCGGTCTCGTCGGTCGCGTAGCCGAACATCATTCCCTGGTCGCCGGCGCCGGCGACCAGCAGCTCGTCCTCGACCGAGGGCTCGGTCCGAGTCTCATAAGCGGCGTCCACCCCCTGGGCGATGTCGGGCGACTGCTTGTCGAGCGAGACGAGGACCGAGATGTGATCGCAGTTGTAGCCGTAGTCGCCGTGGTCGTAGCCGATCTCGCGGATCGTCTCGCGGACCAGCTCGGGGACGTCGAGGTGGACGTGGGTGGAGATCTCGCCGGAGACCACCGCCATGCCGGTGTTGACGAGCGTCTCGCAGGCGACGCGTCCCTCCGGGTCCTCGGCCATCACCGCGTCGAGGACGGTGTCCGAGATCTGATCGCAGACCTTGTCGGGATGTCCCTCGGTGACGGACTCGGAAGTGAAGAGGTACTCGCCCTCGGCGAGCGGCTGGATATCGGTCATGCGAGAAGCCTAGCGTTGCAATGCCGGAAGCGTTCTGACCAAGCAGATCAAGGACGCAGGGAGCGTGGCGTGCTCTGCACGCGAGCGACCGAGGACGCCGATATGCGCCGGTCAGCGGCCTTCGCGGGTTCCTGAGTGGAGGCGGAAGTCGATTATCAGCGGCACGCCCTCCATCCCGTAGGCCTCGCGCATGCGGTTCTCGAGGTGGTAGGCCCAGTCGCGGCCGATCAGCTTGCGGTCGTTGACCTGGATCGCGATCCGCGGCGGTCGCTCGCCGATCTGCGCGGCGTAGTAGAGGCGCAGGCGGCGACCTCGTTTGGAAGGCGGCGGCGTCTTGGCGACGACGTCGGCGACGAAGCGGTTGAGCTCCGGCGTCGGGATCCGCTCGCCCGCCCTGTCGGCCAGCTCCAGCGCCTTGGGCAACAGGTTGGCGACGTTGCGCCCGCGGGTCGCCGAGCAGGTGACGACGGCGGGGCGCAGGCGCAGCTTGCGCTCGACCCGGGCGCGAGCGTCGTCGATGTCGGTGGTGGTGACGTCCCACTTGTTGAGCGCCAACAGGGTCGCGCAGCCGGCCTTCATCGCGATCTCCGCCACCCGCAGGTCCTCGGCGGTGATGCCCTCCGATGCGTCGCAGACGACCAGGGCGACGTCGGCGCGCTCGACCGCGTGTTCGGAGCGCAGCTGGGCGTAGTAGTCGACGGTGCCGGCAACCTTGGAGCGGCGGCGCAGGCCGGCGGTGTCGACGAGGACGACCGGACGGCCGTCGACCTCGACCTCGGTGTCGATCGCGTCGCGGGTGGTGCCGGCGCGGGCCGAGACGATCACCCGCTCCGAGCCGAGAAAGGCGTTGACCAGCGAGGACTTGCCGGCGTTGGGGCGGCCGATCACGGCGACGCGGGTGGCATCGCCGGGCTCGCCGGACTGAGCGCGCTCGCCGAGCTGGGCGACCACCCGGTCGAGCAGGTCGCCGCTGCCGAGGCCGTGGCTGGCGGAGACCGGCATCGGCTCTCCAAGGCCGAGCTTGTTCAGCTCCGCGCTCATATGCTCGTCCTCGGGGCGGTCGAGTTTGTTGGCGACGACGACGACCGGCACATCGGCGCCGCGCAGCGTCTTCGCCAGCTCGGCATCGCCGGCGCGCACCCCCGCGCGAGCGTCGACGACGAGCATCACCACGTCGGCCTCGGCGATCCCCAGGCGCGCCTGCTGCTGGATCTCGCGGGCCAGCTCGGAGTCGTCCTCGATGTCGATGCCGCCGGTGTCGAGCAGCTCGAAGGCGACCCCGTTCCACTCGCAGCGCACCACCTTGCGGTCGCGGGTGACGCCCGGCTCGGCGTGGGTAACCGCCTCGCGCCCGCCAGCGAGCCGGTTGACCAGCGTGCTCTTGCCGACGTTTGGGAAGCCGACGACGGCCACGGTCGGCAGGCGGCTCACGCGAGGCCTCTCTGGCAGGCGAGAGCGACGATGCGGCCGACGACCTCGTCGATCGCCAGATCCGTGGCATCGATCTCCACGGCATCCTCGGCGGCGCGCAGGGCGCTGTGCTCGCGACTCTCGTCGCGGGCGTCGCGCTCGCGCTGGGCGGCAAGAACGGCACCGAGGTCCTCGCCGGTCTGCTCGGCGCGGCGGCGGGCCCGCTCCTCGGGGGAGGCGGTGAGGAAGACCTTCAGCGGCGCCTCGGGGCTGACCACGGTGCCGATGTCGCGACCCTCGGCAACGTAGCGACCAGCGGCGATCAGCTCGCGCTGGCGAGCCACCATCGCCTCGCGCACGCCCGGGTGGACGGAGATGCGCGAGGAGGCACGGGTCACGCCCGGCTCGCGGATCGCCGCGCTTGCCTCGCGCCCGTCGAGCTCGACCCGCTCGCCGTCGAGGCCGATCTCCAGCGAACGGGCCAACTCCGCGATCTCGCCGCCATCGTCGAGGTCGGCGCCGCGCTTGAGCGCGGCGAGCGCCACGCAGCGGTACATCGCCCCCGAGTCGAGGTAGGTGAAGCCGAGCCGCTCGGCGAGGGCGCGGGCAACCGTTGACTTGCCGGCCCCGGCGGGCCCGTCGATGGCGATGACCATGAGTTGCAGCGTATGGGCGGGGCGCCTCAGGCGCCGCCCGCCAGCAGCGAGCCCAGGTCAGCCTCGAAGCCCGGGTAGCTGACCGCGGCGGCATCCATGCCCTCGACCTCGACGCCTTCGCCGGAGGCGAGGCCGGCGATCGCTCCCAACATCGCGATCCGGTGATCGCCATGCGAGTCGATCGCCCCGCCTCGCAGGCCGCCGCTGCCCTCGATCCGCATCCCATCCTTGCGGGAATCGGCCCTCGCGCCGAGCGCGCTCAGCGCCTCGCAGGTCGTCGCAACCCGGTCGGACTCCTTGCGCCGCAGCTCCCCGGCATCGCGGATCGTCGTCTCGCCCTCGGCGAAGCAGGCGGCGAGGGCGACGAGCGGCAGCTCGTCGATCGCCAGCGGGATCTCAGCCCCGCCGACCTCGGCGCCGCGCAGGGTCGAGGCGCGGGCCCGGATCGTCCCGACCGGCTCGCCGCCACGCTCGCCGACCGGCTCGACCTCGATCTCGGCTCCCATCCGCTTAAGGACGTCGAGCAGGCCGGTCCGCGTCGGGTTCGTGCCGACGCCCTCCAGGACGACCTCGCTGCCGGGCACGAGCAGCGCCGCGACGATGAAGAAGGCAGCCGAGGAGAAATCTGCCGGCACGGCGAGCTCGCCCAGCTCCAGCCGCTTTGCCGGCAGGACCGCGATGCCTCCGCGCAGCCAGGCGACGTTGGCGCCGGCGGCCGAGAGCATCCGCTCGGTGTGATCGCGGCTGCGCGCCGGCTCCCGAATCCAGGTTTCGCCGTCGGCGAGCAGGGCGGCGAAGAGCAGGCACGACTTGACCTGGGCGCTCGCCACCGGCAGCTCGTAGTCGATCGCGCTCAGCGCTGTGCCCTCGACCTCGAGCGGCGGCAGGCGGCCCTCGCGGCAGCTCACCTGGGCGCCCATCCGGCGCAACGGGCCGGCGACGCGGTCGACCGGCCGGCGGCGGATCGACTCGTCTCCGTCGAGGGTCCAGGCGCCTCCCTCCTGCCCCGCCAGCCAACCGGGCAGCAGGCGCAGCAGCGTGCCGGCGTTGCCGACGTCGATCGCCGCTGGCGCGGCGCTCCGCAAGCCGACGCCGCGGATGCCGATCACCGGCTCTATCCGGTCGGCGTGCGCGCCGAGCACCTCGGCGCCGAGCGCTTCTATGGCGGCCAGGGTCGAACGGGTATCGGCCGAGTCGAGGTAGCCCTCGATCGCGGCCTCTCCATCCCCCATCGCCGCGATCAGGGCGGCGCGATGCGAGATCGACTTGTCGGCTGGCGGTCGCAGGCTGCCGCGCAGCGGGCCGGTCGGGTCGAAGCGGGTCGGCATCGTCACTCGCCGTCGGCGACAGCGCTGACGCTATGGCCCAGATGGCGCACGAGGTCCACGGCGCGCGCCGCCTGGTCGTCGCCGGAGACCCAGAGGGAAACGGCGCCGGAGGTCATGTCGGGCGTGGGGTAGAGCGCCATGTCCTCGATGTTGACGCCGGCCTCGCCGAGGGCGAGGGCGAGCTCGGCGATCGTCCCGGGCCGGTTGGCGATGACGACCCGCAGCTCGCGCAGCGGCCCGCCGGCCAGCTCGGCCTCGAGCAGGCGCCGGCGGTCCGCGGCGGCGCTCGCGTGCCACTCGGCGACCGCGTCGCGCTCGCCCTCGCGGATCAGCTCGGCGGCGGCGCGCAGGCGGGCGGCGACCGCGTCGACCGCCTCCGCCACAGCCTCGCGGTTGCTGGCGAAGATGTCGCCCCAGACCGCCGGATTGGCGCCGGCGACGCGGGTCGTGTCGCGGAAGCTCGGGCCGACCTCAGGCATCCGCTCGGAGTCGCGGCTCAGCTCTGCCGCCGCCTGTCCGACGAGCACGTTGGCGACGACATGGGGCAGGTGGCTCACCGTCGCCATCAGGCGATCGTGGGCCTCCGGATCGATCGCCTGCACCCGCGCCCCGAGCCCGGCGACGGTGCGCTGCAGGCGGTCGTAGAGGAGGCCGCTGGAGCGCTCGGGTTTCGGCGTCAGGTACCAGCGGGCGCCCGCAAAGAGGTCATCGCGGGCATTCTCGACGCCCGCGGTCTCCGCCCCGGCGAGCGGGTGCCCGCCGATGAAGCGCTCGTCGGCGCCGAGGGCGGCGACGATGTCGCGCTTGGTCGATCCGACGTCGGTGACGACGGCGTCCTCGGCACAGGCGTCGAGGGCAGCGGCAGCCAGCTCGCTCAGGCCGGCAACCGGCGCGGCGCAGAAGACGACCTCGGCGCCCTCGCAGGCATCAGCGGGCGTGCCGGCACCGCGATCGATCGCGCCGGAATCGATCGCCCTGGCGAGGGTCCCGGCGTCGGGGTCGAACCCCGTCACCTCGGCCTGCAGGCGACGCCTGGCGGCGAGCCCGATCGAGCCGCCGATCAGGCCGACGCCGAGCACCGCGATTTTCATCCGCGCCGCGCCTGCACGGCGGATCCGAGCTGGTCCAGCGCCAAGATGGTCGCATCCCAGTCGAGGCAGGGATCGGTGATCGACTGTCCGTAGACCAGATCGGAGCCGTCGCCGAGGTCCTGGCGGCCCTCGACCAAGAACGACTCCAGCATCACGCCGACGATGCTGGCGTTGCCGTCGGCCACCTGATCGGCGATCTGACTCGCGGCGAGCATCTGCCTGGCCGGGTCCTTGCCGCTGTTGTCGTGGGATGCGTCGACGACCAGCCGCTCCGGCAGACCGGCCTCGCGCAACCGCGACAGCGCCTCGGCGACCCCCTCGGCATCGTGGTTCGGGACGCCCTTGCCACCGCGCAGGATGACATGGCCGTCGGGATTGCCGGTCGTGTAGAGGATCGCCGGCGCTCCGGCGTCGTCGATCCCGGCGAAGGCGTGGGACGCCGCAGCGGCGCGGACCGCGTCGACCGCGACCTGCACGTCGCCGTCGGTGCGGTTCTTGAAGCCGATCGGCATCGAGAGGCCGGAGCCGAGCTGGCGGTGGATCTGGCTCTCGGTCGTGCGGGCGCCGATCGCGCCCCAGGCGACTGCATCGGCGATGTACTGCGGCGTGATCGGATCGAGGAACTCGGTGCCGACGGGCAAGCCGAGGTCGAGCACTTCGAGCAGAAGCTGGCGGGCCATGCGCAGGCCGGTGTTGACGTCGAGCGAGCCGTCGAGGTGCGGGTCGTTGATCAGGCCCTTCCAGCCGGTCGTCGTGCGCGGCTTCTCGAAGTAGACCCGCATCGCGATCAGCAGGTCGCTGCTCAGCTTCCGGGAGAGTTCGGCGAGGCGGCCGGCGTAGTCGAGCGCCGCCGCCGGATCGTGCACGCTGCACGGGCCGACCACGACCAGAACCCGGTCATCGCTGCCATCGAGCACGTTGCCGACTTCTCCGCGACCGCGGACCACGGCCTTTCCCCGCTGCTCGCCCAGCGGCAGCTCCTCCAGCAGCTTCGCCGGCGAGACCAGCTCCTCGATCCGCTCGATCCGCTGGTCCCGAACCCGGTCCCGCGTCTCTCCCTGCATCCCGATCATCATCTTGCCTTCACCTTCCTCCACGTTCACAAGCCTACTTCCGGTTTCCTCATCGCAGCGCGCAGCGCAACGAGGCGGGTCAGTCGACGCCCGGGCCAGTTGCTTATCGCGATGCGGCAGGAGCCGCGAGGCCGGACGCCTAGCTAAATCGCCAGAAATAGGAGAAGCCGACAGGGAGCGCGGCGCCGCTGGCGCAAGGGACGCTCGTACTGTCAGTCGATCGCTTCACCTTCCCTGACTTTGTAGCAGGTGAGGCAGGGTTAGTCGAGCAATTCGGCGAGCGCAGCGAGGAAGCGGGCGTTCTCCGCGGCGCTGCCGTAGGAGACGCGGATGTGGCCGGGATCGCCCAATGGGGTGCCCGGGCGCACGGCGATCGAGCGCTCGGCGAGGCCGGCGACGACCTCGGCCTCCTCGGCGTTTTCGCCGAGGTCGATCCAGGAGAAGTTAGCCTGGGTGTCCGAGCTGCTCAGGCCGAGCGCCCGCAGGCCCTCCTCGACGCGGATCCGCTCGGCGATCGTGCTCTCGACCCGCCGCGTGACGTCGTCCTGGTGGAGGATCGCCTCCGCCCCGGCCGCCTGGGCGAGGGCGTTGACGCTGAACGGCTGGCGCACCGCGTCGATCGCGGCGCGGAACCTGGGCGAGCCCAGCGCGTAGCCGACCCGCAGCCCGGCCAGCCCGTAGACCTTGCTGAAGGTGCGCAGGACGACGAGGTTGGGCAGGCCGGCGAGCAGGTCGACGCTCGTATCGACGTCATCGTGGGTCTGGAACTCGACGTAGGCCTCGTCGAGGATCACCGTGACGTGGGCGGGGAGCCCCGCGCAGAAGGCGGCGACCTCGGCAGCGGGAACGTGGGTGGCGGTCGGGTTGTTGGGATTGCAGACGAGGACGAGCTGCGTCGCCGCGGTGACCTCGGCCGCCATCGCATCGAGGTCGTGGACATCGCCGTCGGCCAGCGGCACGCGGACCTCGCGCGCCCCGGTCAGCGCCGGCAGGTAGGGGTACATCGAGAAGGCCGGCCAGGAGTAGAGGATCTCGGCGCCCGGCTCGCAGAGCGCCTCGGCGGCGGCAAGCAGGATCTCGCAGGAGCCGTTGCCGACCGCGACCCGGGCGGGCTCGGTCTCGTAGCGCTCGGCGATGCGGCTGCGCAGCAGGGTGGCGTCGGGGTCCGGGTAGCGGTTCATCGCCCCGGCGGCGGCGGCGATCGCGTCGACCACCTTTGGGTGCGGCGGGGCGGGCGACTCGTTGGAGGCGAGCTGGGCGATTCCACCAGCGGCGATCGCCTCCGGGGCCTGCCCGGTGGGGACGCCTGCCTGGTAGCCCGGCATGCGGGCGAGCTTCTCGGCAAATGTCACGGCCATCGGTAGGAGTTTGAAGGATTGTGGCCCTCCTGGCCCGCACAATCCTTCAATGAACCGCTACTGCGCGGCGTGGAGGTCAGCTCGCAGCTCCTGCGTCGCCCCTAAGTAAACGTGGGCGGGGGCGTGGCTGAGCGGGGCGTAGTAGTGGACCATCGCCCGGATCACCTGCGGCATCGCCCCCGGCACGTCGATCTCGCGGGCGCAGATCAGCGGCACCGAGTCGAGCCCGAGCCTGCGCGCCGCGACGGCGGGGAACTCGGCGTCGAGGTCACCGGTGGTGGTGAAGAGGCAGCTGACCATCGCCTCCGCCGTCAACGCATTGCGATCGAGCAGCTCCCGCATCAGCATCTCGGTCGCCGAGACGATCGCCTCGGCCTCGTTGGCCTCCGCCTGGACGGCCCCGCGGACCGCGAAGAGTCGCTCCTCCTTGCTCACTTCTCGGAATCTTCCCAGAGGCGGGCGATCTCATCCTCGCCGAGCCGCCGCGCCTGCCCCTGCGACAGCGAGCCCAGCTCGATCGGGCCGAAGCGGACGCGGCGCAGGGACACCACCCGGTTGTTCACCGCTTCGGCCATGCGGCGCACCTGGCGGTTGCGGCCCTCGCGCAGGACGAGCTCGATCTCACGCTCGCCGAGCCGGCGTATCTCGGCGGGCGCCGTCATGCCATCCTCGAGCTCGATACCGTCGGCGAGACGGCTCAGGTCGATGTCCGAGGGCGGCCGGCGCAGCTCAGCCTGATAGGCCTTGGCGACTCCGTAGCGGGGATGGGTGAGCCGGTTGGCGAGGGCGCCGTCGTTGGTGAGAAGCAGAAGGCCGGTCGAATCCACGTCAAGCCGCCCGACCGGGTACAGCCGCGCAGCCGAGTCGACCAAGCCGACGACAGCGGGCCGACTGCCGGGCTCCCGCGCGGTCGAAACCACTCCGGCAGGCTTGTTCACGGCCCAAACCTCCAGCGCCTCCGTCCCAACCAAGCTCCCATCGACTCGCACTTCGTCGGCATCGCTGACATCGCGGGCCGGGTCCGTGACCACCTTGCCGCCAACCGTGACCCTCCCCCTGCCGATGATCAGCTCAGCTTTGCGCCGCGAAGCCACTCCTCCGTGGGCGAGAAACTTGGCCAGCCTCACGCTGCGAGACGGGCCGGGGGAGGTCCCGATGGAGCCTCCCCGCGTTTGCTCCAGCGGGACCTCCCCCGGCCCGTCCCCCGCCTCATGGCTGTGACCTTTGCTCCCCGGCCTTGAGCAGCCGCTCTCGCAGCTCCCGCTCATCCTCAGGCGTGGGATCGAACTTCGACGGATCGGGCAGCTGCTCCAACCCGGCGAGCCCGAAGAGGCGCTCGAACAGCTCGGTCGTCTTGAAGATCGCCGCCCCGAACTGCGACCGTCCCGACTCCTCGATCAACCCCCGCTCGGCCAGCGTCTGCACCGCAGACTCCGAGGTGACGCCACGGATCCGCGCCACCTCCGGCCGCGTCACCGGCTGCAGGTAGGCGACGATCGCCAGGGTCTCGGCCTGGGCCTGGGTCAGCGGCGGGGTGCGCGGCTTGGACAGCAGGCGCCGCGCCGCCGCCTCGCTGCCGGGATCGCTGGCCAGGGCGAAGCCGCCGGCGACCTCGCGCAGGACCACCCCGCGCCTGCCCTCGGCGAGATCCTCGCGCAGCAGGCCGATCGCCTCCTCGACCTGGCCCTCCGTCGCCTCCGTCGCCTCGGCCAGGTCACGGGCGCCGACCGGCTGCGGCGAGAGGAAGAGCAGCGCTTCGACCGTGCGCGAGAGGTCGCTCATCACCACTGGCTCCGCTTCGCTCCCGGCGCGAAAAACCAGAGATGGACGCTTGGTCGCTCCGCGATCACAGCGCCGTCTCCCGCTTGCAGATCTCGATCGGGCCGAAGGGCTTTGGCTGCTTCCAGGTCGCCTCGCCTTTGCGGTAGAGGTCGAGCAGGGCGAACAGGGTCACCGCCTGGGTGAGCCGGTCCTCGCCGCCGAACTGCTCGTCGAAATCGATGCTGGAGCGGCCGCGGAGAGCGTCGCGCAGGGCGCGCAGACGCTTCTCCAGCGAGACGGTCGGGCGGATGTGGTCGAGGTTGAGCTCCGGCGGAGTCGCCAGCAGATCGCCGACGGCGGCGCCGAGGCGATCGGGGTCGTAGACCGCGGTCGCCGCCCCGAGCGCGACCTGGCGCAGCCCGGAGGGCAGCGGCGCCGAACGATAGAGGTAGCCGCGCGCCGCCTCGAAGCGCTGCCCGAGGGTCGCCGCGGCGTCGCGGTAGCGGCGGTACTCGAGCAGCCGCGCCAGCAGCTCCTCGACCGCCTCCTCCGGGGTGACGTCCTCGAGCCCCTCCTCCTCTCCTGGCAGCAGCAAGCGCGACTTCAGCTCCAGAAGCGAGGCGATCAGGACGAGGAACTCGGTCGCGACATCGAGCTCCAGCTCGTCCTCGCGCTCGAGGTGCTCGACGTAGGCGACGACGATCTCGCCCAGCTCGACCTCGAGCAGGCTGACCTCCTCGCGCAGGACGACCGCCATCAAGAGGTCGAACGGCCCGGCGAAGACGTCGAGGTCGAGGTCCAGCTCGGCGACGGTCATGAATGCGGGTTCCGCTTCGCTCCCGGCGCGAGGACCCAGATATGGACGCTTGGTCGCTCCGCGATCACAGGGGCACCGTAACGCCCCGGAGGGATGGTGACTACGCCGGGCCGAAGCCCATGCGGTTGCGGACTTCGGCGACGGTGCCGGCAGCGATCGCGCACGCCTTCTCGGCGCCGCCGGCAAGGATCGCCTCGAGCGCCGCCTCGTCGGGCCGCAGCTCGGCGTAGCGCTCGCGGACCGGAGCGAGAAACTCGACCGTCGCCTCGGCTACCGCCTTCTTGAAGTCGCCGTAGCCGGCGCCCTCGAACTCGCGCTCGACCTGGGCCGGGTCGATGCCGCGGGCGACGGCGTGGACGTCGATCAGGTTGGTGATCCCGGGCTTGTCGTCGCCGCGGCGCACCTCGCGGCCGGAGTCGGTGACGGCGCTGCCGAACTTCTTGCGAATCGCCTCGGGCTCGTCGAGGACGTAGACGGTGCCCGCCTCGGTGGAGCCCGTCGTCGACATCTTCCGCTGCGGCTCCTGCAGGTCCATGATCCGGGCGCCAAGCTCGGGAATGCGGTGCTCGGGCTCGATCAACGTCTCCCCGAAGCGCTCGTTGAAGCGGCGGGCGATCTCGCGCATCAGCTCGACGTGCTGGCGCTGGTCGTCGCCGACCGGCACCTCGGTCGCCTTGTAGGCGAGCACGTCGGAGGCCATCAGCACCGGGTAGAAGAAGAGCGCCGCGGAGACCAGCTCGCGCTGCTTAGCCGACTTGTCCTTGAACTGGTGCATGCGGTTGAGGTCTCCGTGGGACGTGACCGCCGAGAGCAGCCAGGTCAGCTCGGTGTGCTCGCGCACGTCGGACTGGCGGAAGAGCAGGCAGTGGGCCGGGTCGAGGCCGGCTGAAAGCAGGATCGCGGTCGTGTCGTAGAGCCGCTCGCGCAGCTCGGTCGGGTCGTAGGCGACCGAGATCGCGTGCAGGTCGACGATGCAGAAGATCGCCGGCTCGCCGCGCTCCTGGCCCTCGACGTACTGGCGGATCGCGCCGATGTAGTTGCCGAGGTGCTTGCGGCCGGTCGGCTGGATGCCGGAGAAGACGATTGGGGCGCTCACGGAGC
This sequence comes from Solirubrobacterales bacterium, assembly GCA_036496625.1. Lineage (GTDB taxonomy): Bacteria > Actinomycetota > Thermoleophilia > Solirubrobacterales > 70-9 > VRUE01. Next base: position 27,019 of record DASXKW010000058.1, read on the forward strand.
GGAGCCTATTTCAGCGGGTAGGGACGGAGTGCCTCTCGCCGAACAAGTGCCGCCCTAATAAGGGCGACACTTTGAGTATCCGCCCGTCGAGAGGCACTCTGTCCCTACCCGCTCAAGCTGGTTCGACAGCTGGCTCTTGGGCGCAGTCGGCGTCAGCGCCGTGGCCGCACTCCCCGGCCTGGGCGGAGCCCCTGCTGGGAACAGCTTCTGTTTTGCGGCGGGGGTTCTCGATCCCGAAGCCGGAGACGGCGCCGCCGACGATCATCAGCAGGCCGGCGATGCCGATGCCGAGGTGGAAGGCGGAGGTGGAGGCGCCGGTCGAGGCGGTGGTGACCAAGTTCTGTTGGGACGGTGACAGCGCGCCCGCTTCGGGGACGGCGAGGGGCTGCGCCTTCGCGTCGGAGACGATCCGGTCCGCCCGCGGTCCAAGCGCCCGGCCTTCGAGGTTGCTGTCGAGAGCCGAGCCGAAGTAGCCCGAGATCACGGCGCCGAGGATCGCGATCGCCAGCAGCCCGGCGACCCGGGCGACGCCGTTGTTGACGCCGGAGGCGATGCCGACGTGACGTTCCTCGACCGAGTCGAGAACGGTCGCGGTCAGCGGCGCCACGGTAGCCGAGAGGCCGAGACCGAAGACGAGGATCGCCGGCAGCACTTCGCTCAGGTAGTCGGCGCCGATGCCGACCCGGAGGAGCAGCAGCAGGCCGATCCCGCCGACGATCGGGCCCGCCGTCATCGGCAGCCGCGGCCCGGTCCCCGAGGCCAGCTTGCCCCAGCGAGGCGAGAGGAAGAAGAGGATCAGCGAGACCGGCGTCGTCGCCAGGCCGGCCTGGACCGGGCTGTAGCCGGCGACCTGCTGGAGGAAGAGGCCGACGAAGAAGAGGCCGCCGATCAGCCCGGCGTAGGCGGAGAGCGTGGTCACGTTGGCGACCCAGAAGTTGCGGATGCGGAAGAGCGAGAGCTCCAGCATCGGGTGGCGGGCGCGGGCCTCGTGGACGACGAAGAGGGCGAAGCAGGCGATGCCGGCAATCAGCGGCGCCCAGACGATCGGGGCGCCCCAGCCGTGGGTCGGCTGCTCGATCAGGGCGAAGACCGGGCCGCCGAGGCCGGCCGCCGAGAGCGCGATGCCAGGCCAGTCGATGCCGCGGAAGGCGTCCGGGTCGCGGCTCTCTTTCACCGAGTGCAGCGTCAGCGCAACCGTGACCGCGATCACCGGCAGGTTGACCCAGAAGACCGCCCGCCAGGAGAGCGCCTCGACCAGCGCCCCTCCCCCGGCCGGCCCGATCACGGTCGCGATCCCGGTCCAGGCGGTCCAGGTGCCGACCGCCTTGCCCCGGGCGGAGCCCTCGAAGGTGGCGGCGACAATCGCCAGCGAACCGGGGACGAGCAGCGCTCCGGCAACCCCCTGGAGAGCGCGGGCGGCGATCAGAAACTCCACGGAAGGGGCGACCGCGCAGAGCAGGGAGATCGCCCCGAAGGCGATCAGGCCGTAGACGAACATCCGCCGACGCCCGAACTGGTCGCCGAGCGAGCCGCCGACCAAGAGCAGCGAGACCAGGGTCAGCATGTAGGCCTCGACCACCCACTGCTGCCCGGCCAAGCCCGCATCGAGGCTGTTGCTGATCGCGGGCAGCGCCACGTTGACCACGGTCGAGTCGAGGAAGACGACGGTCGAGCCGAGGATCGTCGCGACCAGTGTCAGTCGCTGCTGGCGGGACACGCGTTGAGTCTAGGCGGCGGCCAATGCCGGTCGTTGCCGGTGGCGAACGCCGTCGTGCAGGCCGGTGATCTCTCCGCGAGCGCTGTGACGAGCTGGCGCAAGAAGCGTCCCGCAGGGCGCGGCTCCCGCACGGGAGTGGGCTCGGCTGGAAGAATCGGGTAGGTGAACGCCGATGGCTAGAGCGATCTGGAGCGGCTCGATCAGCTTCGGGCTCCTCAACGTGCCCGTCAAGCTCTACAGCGCGGTGGCCCGCCGCGGCATCTCCCTGCGCGAGATTCGCGAGTCCGACGGCGCCCGCATCCGCCACCGCCGCGTCGCCGAAGGGACCGACGAAGAGGTGCCCTATGAAGAGATCGTCAAGGCCTTCGAGATCTCCAAAGACCGCTACGTGCCGCTGAGCAAGGACGAGCTGGCCTCGCTCGACCCGGCGAAGACGCGGGCGATCGAGGTCCAGGACTTCGTCGAGATCGCCGAGATCGACCCGATTTACTTCGACAGCCCTTATTACCTCGGCCCTGCCACGGGCGCCGAGCGGGCCTACTCCCTGCTGGCGCAGGCGATGGAGGGGTCGGGCAAGGTGGCGATCGCCCGCTTCGTCTTCCGCAACAAGGAGCACCTAGCCGCAATCCGTCCCGGCGACGGTGTGCTGACCCTGACCACGATGCGCTTCGCCGACGAGGTCGTGCCGCCCTCGGAGCTCGAGGACGCGCTGCCCTCCGAGCAGCCGAAAGTCGCCAAGCGCGAGGTCGATATGGCCGAGCAGCTGATCGACTCGCTCACCCGGAGCTTCGACCCGAGCGCCTACCGCGACGAGCACCGCGAGGAGCTGCTGGCGATGATCGAACGCAAGGCCTCCGGAGAAGACGTCGTCGTCGCGCCCGAGGGCGAGGAGCGCGAGGCGACCAAGGCGCCCGACCTGATGGCGGCGCTGGAGGAGAGCATCGCCGCCGTGCAGAGCAAACGCAGTCCCAAGGCGACGAAAAAGCGCACGGCAAAAGCAAGGAAGCCTGCCGCGAAAAAACGCTCGGCGTCGACCGCCAAGCCGTCCCCCAAGAGCCGATCCCGGTAGGGGTGAAGCGTCTTGTACTTTTTCGCCGACAGCCATCGTCGACAACCCGAGAGGCAGCTCGCAAAAGTTAAGCGGAACCCCTACCGGGATCGGCTCTGAGTGCCCGGCGACAGCCAGATCGAGGTCGAGGGACGTGAGCTGAAGCTCACCAACCTCGACAAGGTGCTCTACCCGAAAGCCGGCTTCACGAAGGGCGAGGTGGTCGACTACTACGCCAAGGTGGCGCCGGCGATCGTCCCCCACCTGGCCGGGAGAGCGGTGACGCTGCGCCGCTTCCCGGAAGGGGTCGAAGACATGGACGCCGCCTTCTTCGAGAAGCGCTGCCCGAAGCACAGGCCGGACTGGGTGAAGACGGCGCGGGTCGAAGCCGGCCCCCACGCCGGCATGATCGACTTCTGCGTCTGCGACGGCCTCCCCACCCTGGTCTGGATGGCACAGCTCGCCGCGATCGAGCTGCATCCCTCGCTTTCGCTGGCGGCCGAGTCCGACCGGCCAACCGTGCTCGCCTTCGACCTCGACCCTGGCCCGCCCGCCGACGTGCTCGACTGCTGTCGCGTCGGCCTGCGCCTGCGCGAGCTGTTCGACCACTTCGGCGTTGAGTGCTTCCCGAAGACTTCAGGCTCGAAGGGCCTGCAGGTCTACGCGCCGCTCAATAACGACGACGTCACCTATGAGGGAGATGGCGCCAACGGCCAGGGAACCAAACCCCTCGCCCGGGCGATCGCCCAACTGCTCGAGAAGCAGACCCCGAAAGAGGTCGTCTCGAAAATGAAGAAGGAAGAACGCAAGGGCAAGGTCTTCGTCGACTGGTCCCAGAATCACCGTCGCAAGACCACGATCGCGGCCTACTCGCTGCGCGCCCGCGAACAGCCCACCGTCTCGACGCCCGTGACCTGGAACGAGGTCGAACGGGCGGTCGAGACGCAGGACGCCGGCTCGCTCGTCTTCGAAGCCGGCGACGTGCTGAAGCGGATCGAGCAGCACGGCGACCTCTTCGCGCCGGTGCTGGAGCTGCGGCAGAGGCTGCCCGAGCTCTAGGGCGAGACCTTGAAGCAGTGGGGCTTGCCGGCATTCTTCAATGCGACCGTCCCGGTGTGGTCGACGCCCCAGTGGAGGACGATGTTGCACTCCACTTCTTCGCCTGGTTCGGGCTCTTCAGCGTAGAAAAGCCCCACTTCGCAATCGAAGCGGCTTTCGGACGCTCGCAGGCACTGTCCGACTCCATAGCCGGTGCACTTGTGGTCCTGGTGACAGGCCACTTCGGCGAATTCCCTGCTCGAGTGCTTCGCCTGCCCGTAACCCAGGTGCCACTGGAAGGCCTGTGCGCTGGCGGCGAGCAAGAAGAATGCAGCCAACGCTGTCACGACCAACTTGAATCTCATCGATCCTCCCCAAATCGTTTTCGGCAACGTATAGGAACGACCGGAGTACGAGCAGTCCGCGTAGTCCCGCGCGGATGGCGCCGCGGCTAATGGGCGAGTGCCTGGCGGACGACCGGTCGGCGCGTCGCCTTGACCTCGTCGAGGCGACGGACCGGCGTGGAGTACGGAGCCTGCTTGGCGACCTCGGGGTCCTCCTCGGCCTCGACCAGGATCGCCTCGACCGCGTCGGCGAAGGCGTCGAGGCTCTCCTTGGTCTCGGTCTCGGTTGGCTCGACCATCAGCGCCTCCTCGACCAGCAGGGGGAAGTAGACGGTCGGCGGGTGGAAGCCGAAGTCGAGCAGGCGCTTGGCGAGGTCGAGGGTGGCCAGGCCGAGCTCCTTCTTCATCGGCCTGCCGGAGAGGACGAACTCGTGCATGCAGTGGCGGTCGAAGGCGATCGGCAACCGATCGGCCGCCCGGCCCTCGGCGAGGCGCGCCTTCAGGTAGTTGGCGTTCAGCACCGCGGTCTCCGAGGCCTCGGCGAGGCCGTCGGCGCCGAGGCTGAGGATGTAGGCGTAGGAGCGGACGAAGACGCCGAAGTTGCCCTGGAAGCCGCGCAAGCGGCCGATCGACTTGGGCCGATCGAGATCGAGATCGAAACTCGGTCCGTCGCCGTTGTCGCCCTCGCGCCGCACCACCTGCGGCCGCGGCAGGAATGGCTCAATCCGCTCCGACACCGCGATCGGCCCCGCGCCCGGCCCGCCACCGCCGTGCGGCTGGCTGAACGACTTGTGCAGGTTGAGGTGGACGATGTCGAAGCCCATATCGCCGGGGCGCGAGTGCCCCATCACCGCGTTGAGGTTGGCGCCGTCGTAGTAGAGCGTTCCCCCCGCCGCGTGGATCAGGGCGGCGATCTCAGCGATGTTCTCGTCGAAGAGACCGAGCGTGTTGGGGTTGGTCAGCATCAGGCAGGCGACCTGATCGGGATCCTCGTCGATCTTCGCCCGCAGGTCGTCCATCTCGACCCCGCCGCGTACGTTGGTGGCAACTTTGACCACCTCGTAGCCGGCCATCGTCACCGAGGCCGGGTTGGTGCCGTGCGAGGTATCGGGCGCCAGCACCTTGCTCCGCTCTTCGCCGCGGTCGGCGTGGAAGGCGCGGGTCAGCAGCAGCCCGGCGAGCTCGCCGTGCGAGCCGGCCGAGGGCTGCAGGCTGACATGCGGCAGGCCGCAGATCTCACCGAGGCTCTCCTGCAGCAACCACATCAGCTCCAGCGCCCCCTGGGCGCGCTTGGGGTCCTGGGCGGGGTGCAGGCGGGCGTGGCCGGGCAGCGCCGCGACCCGCTCGTTGAGGCGCGGGTTGTGCTTCATCGTGCAGGAGCCGAGCGGGTAGAAGCCGCTGTCGAGGTCGAAGTTGCGGCGCGAGAGCTTGTTGTAGTGGCGGACGATCTCCGGCTCGGCGACCTCGGGCAGGCGCGGCGGCTCGGCGCGCAGGAGATCGGCCGGAATCAGCTCCTCCAGCGGCCGCGCCGGCGCTTCGGCGTCGGGCAGGACGGCGGCGCGCCGTCCCGGCTTCGACTTCTCGTAGATCGTCCGCGTCCTTTCGCGCTGCATCGGGGTCTCGACGGCCGCCATCAGCCCGCCCCCTGCTCGGCTGGCGCGTTGGTAGCGCTATTTGCCACCAAGGCGCCACGCTCAGCCTGGATCGCGCTCCCGAGCGCCTCGGCCAGCTCGTCGATCTGGGCCTTGGTGCGGCGCTCGGTGATCGCCACCAGCAGGCCGTCCTCGTGCTCGGGGTAATCGCGGCCGAGCGGGTAGCCGGCGGCGATGCCGCGCGCGGCACAGCGCTCGAGCACGCGGTCGACCGGCGCCTCGAGGCGAAGGGCGAACTCGCGGACGACCGGTGCCTCGTGCAGCAGCTCGACCCCCTCGACCGCAGCCAGCCGCTCGCGCGCGTAGGCGGTGCGCTGGACGAGCAGCTCGCCCAGCTCGCGAAAGCCCTCGCGGCCCAGCCAGGCGAGGTGGACCATCCCCGCCAGCGCGTTCAGCGCCTGGGCGGTGCATATGTTGTGGGTCGCCTTCTCGCGACGGATGTGCTGCTCGCGGGTCTGCAGGGCCAAGACGAAGCCGCGGCGCCCGTCGACGTCATCGGTTTCCCCTGCGATGCGACCCGGCATGCGGCGAATCTGCTCCTCGGTGGCACAGAAGAAGCCGAAGGACGGGCCGCCGAAGTCGAGGCGGTTGCCGAGCGGCTGGCCCTCGCCGAGGGCGATGTCGGCGCCGCACTCGCCCGGCGGCTTGAGGATCCCGAGCGTCATCGGGTCGGCAGCGACGACCAGCAGCGCGCCGTGCTGCTTCGCCGCCGAGCCGAGCGCCTCGACCCGCTCGACCGCGCCGAGGAAGTTGGGGTTCTGCAGGAAGACGGCGGCGGTCTCGCCATCGACCGCCGCGGCGAGCGCCTCGGCATCGGTCTCGCCGTCGCGCAGGCCGACCTCGACCACTTCGGCGCCGTAGCCGACGGCGTAAGTCTTCAGCGTCTCGCGGCTGTGCGGGTGCAGGCCGCGGGAGACGACGAAGCGGCGCCGTTTGGTCGCCGCCATTGCCAGATAGCCGGCCGAGGCGACCGAGGAGGGCCCCTCGTAGAGACCGGCGTTGGAGACCGGCAGCCCGGTCAGCTCCGACATAGCGGTCTGGAACTCGAACATCACCTGCAAGCCGCCCTGGGAGATCTCGGGCTGGTAGGGCGTGTAGGGCGTGAGAAACTCGGAGCGCTGGGTGATCGCGTCGACGATCGCCGGCACGTAGTGGTCGTACATCCCCGCCCCGACGAAGCAGACCTGCTCTTCGGCGTCAGCGTTGCGGGCGGCGAGCGCCGCCAGGCGCTCGAAGACCTCGGCCTCGCTCATCCCCTCGGGCAGCTCGAGCGGGCGGCCGAGCCGCAGCGGCGCAGGGATCTGCTCGAAGAGCTCGTCGACCGAGCCGACGCCGATCGTGGCGAGCATCGCGGCCCTGTCATCGGGCGTGGCTGAGGTGTAACGGGTCACGGCAGCTAAGGCTACGGAAGCGGGTGGCGGGGCTTCCTAGGCCTTTTCCAGCATCTTGCGGTATTCGTCGGCGCCGAGCAGCGCTCCGCGCTCCTCGGGCTGGGTCAACCTGACTTTGACCAGCCAGCCCTCACCGTAGGGGTCCTCGTTGATCATCTCCGGCGAGTCTTCGAGCGCGTCGTTGACCTCGACGATCTCGCCCGACATCGGCGCGATCACGTCGGAGACCGCCTTGACCGACTCGACCTCGGCGTAGGAGGCGTCTTTGGAGATCGTCGCGCCGACCTCGGGCGGGTCGTAGAAGACGACCTCGCCAAGGCTGTCCTGCGCGTACCAGGTGATCCCGAAGACAGCATGCTCGTCACCGTCGAGTCGGGCCCAGTCATGCTGGTCGTGGTAGAGCAGCTCATCGGGGTAGTGCGCGTCGGGCAAGGCTCATCTCGCTTTCCGGTAGAGGGGCTTGGAAGCTATCCGGGCGGGGCGGAGCTTGCCGCGCACGTCAATCTCCACCGCGGTGCCCGGCTCGGCGAGTTCGGCGCGCACGTAGGCCATCCCGATACCAACCTCGAGCGAGGGCGAGAAGGTGCCGGAGGCGACGACTCCGGCAGGCTCGCCGCCGGCCAGCACCGGGTTGCCCTGGCGCGCGATGCCGGCGCCCTCGACCTTGAACGGCGCCAGCTTCTCGGCGGTGCCCTCGCGGCTGGCGCGGCCCACCGCGGCGGCGCCGATGAAGCCGGTCTCCTCCTTGCAACACCAGCCGAGTCCCGCCTCGATCGGGTTGCGCTGCGGGGTCAGGTCGTTCCCGTGCAGATGGAAGCAGGCCTCGAGTCGCAGCGTGTCGCGAGCGCCGAGGCCGCAGGGGACGGCGCCCGCGTCCAGCAGCTCGACCCAGATCGGCGGCGCCACCTCGGGATCGATCAGCAGCTCGACCCCGTCCTCGCCGGTGTAGCCGGTGCCGCAGACCAGCGCCGGCCGGCTGCCGATCCGGGCGGTTGCGACCCGCATCCGTGGCGGCAGCTCGATGCCGAGCGCGCCGGTGACGATCCCCCGCGCATGCGGTCCCTGCACGGCGAGCATCGCGTAGCGGTCGGCGACATCGCGGACCGAGACGTCGAAGCCGTGGCTCCAGCTTCCCAGCCAGGCGAGATCGGCGTCGTGGTTGGCCGAGTTGGTGACGATCAGGTAGCGGTCGCCGCCGAGCCGGTAGGCGAAGAGGTCGTCGAGCACGCCGCCCTCCTCGTTGCAGAGGCACGAGTACTGGGCGCCGCCGATCTCGATCTTCGCCACGTCGTTCGAGAGCATCCGCTGCAGAAACGCAAGCGCCCCGGGCCCCTCGACCTCGACCTCGCCCATATGCGAAACGTCGAACACCCCCGCGTGCGTCCGCACCGCCGAGTGCTCCTCGCGAATCCCCTCGTAGGCGACCGGCATCTCCCAGCCGGCGAAGGGCACGAGCTTGGCGCCAAGCTCAGCATGCTGCGCGTAGAGAGGTGTGCGTCGGAGCGCCGCGTCAGCCACGCGCGGCAGCGTATTGGAGAGCTCTGGCAAGCTCACCCCTGAAGATGACCGAGACGCCACGCAACGAGATCCGCCGGGCGGACGAAAGCGACGCCGGCGGCGTCGCCCGCCTCCTGCACGACTTCAACGCCGAATACGACGACCCGACGCCGGGCGTCACCGCGCTCACCGAGCGCCTCGGCGAATTGCTGGCCGAGGGTGCGATCACCGTCCTGCTGGCGGGCAACCCACCGGCGGGCTTCGCGCTTTTCCGCATCCGCCCCTCGCTCTGCTCCCAAGCCGGCGACGCCTACCTCGAAGAGCTCTACGTCGTCCCCGCCCAGCGCGGACACGGCATCGGCCGAGCCCTGCTGGACACCGCGATCGACGCAGCCCGCGAGGCCGGCGCCGACCACTTCGAGTTGACCACGGGCGAAACCGACAAGGAAGCCCGCTCCCTCTACGAGAGCCGCGGCTTCACCAACCGCGAAGGCGCCCCCGACGGCCCCCGAATGCTCTATTACGAGCTGGACCTCTGAAGCTCAGGAGGCGAGGGCGACGCCCGAGACGCCCCCGAGCCTTTGACGAATGACCTGTGCGTCGCGGGGCC
>DASXKW010000059.1:0-36324 GCA_036496625.1 Solirubrobacterales bacterium
CCGCTCGCCGGAGCGCGCAAGCTCCGCCATCGCGACCACGGCATAGCGGGACTTCGAGGTGATCGAGATCACATCGACTTTCTACCGCACCGCCCGGACCCGGCTCGGTTAGGATCGGAGTGAGTTGGGCTCCAGGGCTGACGATGGAGCCATCGCCGAACCCAAATATCGGAAGCAGTCCTGAGCGAGCGTCCACAGTGCCTGGTCATCGACGGTCATCCGATCGTCCGGCTTGGCATGCGCAAGGCTCTCCAGGAGAGCTTCGAGATCCTGGAGGCGGCGAGCCGCGACGAAGCGGTCGAGCTGGTGCGCGACATTGGCTGCTTCGACGTGGCGATCCTCGACATGCGCCGCTGGTCCAGCGGCCTGCGCCCCGAGCCGATCGGCGCCACCGAGTCGATTCGCATCATGCTCAAGACCGAACCCGGCCTGGGGATCGTCGCCCATGGGGATCGCGCCGAGCGTCATCTGGCCAGCGCCGCTCTGCAGGCGGGCGCCAGCGCCTACGTCTCCCGCACCGCCAGCGCCGAGCTGCTCAGGGAGGCCGTGCAGGCGGCGCTCGCCCAGGAGCGCTTCATCGACCCAGCCGTCCCCCCGCGCGGCAGCCGCGGCAAGCTGACCAAGCGCCAGCGCGAAATCCTCCAGCTCCTCGCCAACGGCGAATCGACCACGGTCGCCGCCCGCGAGCTCGACCTCAGCGAGGAAACGATCAAGACCCACACCAAGAACGCTCTGGCGCGGCTGGGAGCTCGAAACAGGACTCACGCAGTAGCCATCGCTCTACGCGAGTCCTTGATCGAGTAGGACCCCCGATCCTCGCGGGGGTGGCGCTGTTTTGGGGGACCACCCCGAGGAAGCTTTAGCTACCGCAGGGGTGGTGGCACCGAAACGGCGACAGGACCCGCCGCGCCGGAGCTCTAGATCCATCCTCGATCGCGGGCCGTAAGGACCGCTTGGGCTCGATCGACTGCGCCGATCTTGCCGTAGACGTTGTGCAGGTGGGTGCGGATCGTCGAGACCGAGAGCTGCATCTCGCCGGCTATCTGCTTGTAGACCATGCCCTCGGAGAGGTGGCGCAGGACGTCGAGCTCGCGGGCCGACAACGGGCAGGGCTCGGAGACTCGCGAGACGTCGTTGCGGTTGTAGGGAAGCTCGTAGAGAAGCGAGCGCAGCGCGTCAGGCCCGAGCCCGCAGCGCTTCGCGGCCGCATGCAGACGCTCGGGGGCGACCGCCTCGCCCTGGCTGTAGTGGGCGACCATGTCCGCGGTTGCCACCATCGCCGCCAGCCCTTCGGCGTCATCGGCGTGGTGGCGCTCGATCGCCACGGCGATCTGCGGCGGCAGGTTCCAGCGGCGTGCCAGCACCCCGCCGACCAGGGCGTGGTCGATGCCGAGCCTGTCGCGTTCCTCTCGCAAACGCTGCTCGGGCGCCTTGAACTTCCCGTCGAGGTGCCCCCGGTCGCCGGGATGCAGGTTGGAGATGACGAGCCGCCCGACATCGTGAAGGAGCGAGGCGACAGCCAGCCCGTCGCGGTCCTCCCAACCGACAGCACGGCCGATCTCGTCTGCCGCCTGCTGCGTGGCGAGGGCGTGGACGCGAAAGTGCTCGGGTCGCATCTCACGACCGCCGTTCGGCTCAAAGAAGTCAAAGACCGGCGCGGTGCCGGCGATCGCCAGGACGCCGGAGGGCTTGAGAACGTCGATCGCCGCGGGGATCGTGCCGACCCCGCCGAGCCCACCGCTGCGATTGGCGAAGCGCAGCACCGCGATCGCCAGTCCGACGTCGGACTCGACCGTCTCGACCAGCTCGCCGATCCGCGAGGTCTCCGCGGTGGTGGCCTGCATGACCCGCGCCCGCGACTCGATCAGGACCGGAAATTTCTCCACCGCCTCGAAGGCGGCGGCGAGGCGGGCGCCGGGCGCAGGCTTGGCATCCTTGCGCCGGGCCGCATCGGCTTTGACCTTCCCGTTGGCGTGTGGCTTCGTCGTCTGCATTGGCTGAACTGCCTTCGCAAGCCTCATCGGCAGCAAAGGACGCACGGTTTAGCCCCCCCATCCCCAAAATTAAGGTGAAGGAAACGCCCATTTGTCCGTTTGGGTGAAGCTGAGCGGCTACCGTTGTCCGTCAGGAACGCAGGCGCACCACGGCCGAATCGATGCGGGAGAGCGATTTCTCGCGCCCCAGAGCAGCAAGCGACTCGAAGATCCCGGGGGAGACCGAGGTGCCGGTGATCGCCACCCGGATCGGCTGGTAGACCTTGCCGGGCTTGACCCCGAGGCGCTCGGGGAGGGGTGACAGGGCAATCTCGACCGCCTCCGGATCGAAGCCGGCAGCCTCCTGCAGGGCCGCCCCCGCCGCCTCGAGCGCAGGCAGGGCACCCTCAGTCATCACCTTGCGCCACGCCTTCTCGTCGTCGACCGGGGGCTCGAAGAGGAAGCGAATCAGCGCCCAGACCTCAGCCAGGGTCTGGGCTTTCTCCTGGGCGATCGCGCAGGCCGCCCGCAGCGCGGCGTCCGCCTCGCGCTCCAGGTGGCGCGCGACCGCCTTGGCGTAATCGTCGAGGGGAAGCTCGCGCATGAAGCGGCCGTTGACCCAGCGCAGCTTCTTCTCGTCGAAGATCGCCGCCGATTTGCCGACGTCGGCGACCCGGAAGCGCCGGACCAGCTCCTCAGTCGACATCAGCGTCGTGTCGTCGTCGGTGCCCCAGCCGAGCAGGGCGAGGTAGTTGCGCACCGCCGCCGGCAGGTAGCCCGCCTCGCGCAGCTCCTGCACCGAGGCGGCGCCGTGGCGCTTGGAGAGCTTTTTGCCGTCCGGCCCGTGCAGCAGCGGCAGGTGCGCGTAGCGGGGCGGCGCATGGCCGAGCGCGGCGAGGACGAGCAGCTGCTTTGGCGTGTTGGAGAGATGGTCGTCGCCGCGGACCACCTCGGTGATTCCCATCTCGGCGTCGTCGACCGCGACGGCGAAGTTGTAGAGCACCGAGCCGTCGCCGCGGGCGATGACGAAGTCGTCGTAGCTGCGGTTGGGAAAGCTGACCGGCCCGCGGATCAAGTCGTCGACCACGGTCTCACCATCGTCGGGAACGCGCAACCGCACAGCCGCCCCGGGCTCGTCGACCGGCTCGCCACGGTAGCCGCGGTCCGCCCCATGCTTGGCCTTCCAGGCCTCGACGTCCTTGGCGGTGGCGGAGTCGCGGTAGGCGGCACCGGAGTGGAGCAGCTGCTGCAGCGCAACCGCATGGCGCTCGGCCCGCGAAGCCTGCGACACCGGCCCCTCGTCCCAATCGAGCTCAAGCCAGCGCAGCGCATCGAGGATCTGCTCGACGTTCTCAGGAGTAGATCGCTCGAGGTCGGTGTCCTCGATCCGCAAAACCAGCTCGCCGCCGCCATGGCGAGCCGCCAGCCAGTTGTAAAGTGCCGTCCGCGCCCCGCCAATGTGCAGCGCCCCGGTCGGGGAGGGAGCGAACCTAAGGCGGATTGGAGAGTCTTCAGACACGATGTTGATCGGCGCGCATGTTTCCACAGCTGGGGGGTTGGGCAAGGCGATCGAGCGCGGCAGCGCCCTCGGTTGCGAATCGATCCAGATCTTCAACCAGAGCCCGCGGATGTGGCGACCGACGAAATACGGGCCCGAGGACTTCGCCGCCTTCAAAGAAGCGATGGTCGAATCGCCGGTCGAAGCCGTGGTGATCCATGCCGTCTACCTGATCAACTGCGCCTCCAAGGACAAGGAGCTGCGCAAGAAGTCGCAGGCCTCGCTGACGCACGCGCTGAGGATCGGCGACGAAATCGGCGCTTCCGGGGTTGTCCTGCACCCCGGGGCGCAGGTGAAAGAGCCGCTGGGGCCCTCGATGAAACGAGCCGGGAAGACGATCGCCGCGGCGCTGAAAGACAGCGAGAGCTGCCCGCTGCTACTCGAGCAAACCGCTGGCCACAAAGGCCTGCTGGGGCGCGACTTCGACCAGACCGTCGAGCTGATCGAGCTGGCCGGCAGCGGCAAGCGCCTCGGCCTCTGCCTCGACTCCTGCCACCTCTTCGTCCAGGGCTATGACGTAACCGACGAAGAGCACTTGGCCGCCGTTGTAGACGAAGCCGACGCCAAGGTAGGCCTGGACCGCCTGCAATGCCTCCACGTAAACGACGCCGCAGCCCCCCTGGGCTCCTGCCGAGACCGCCACGCCAACCTCGGCAAGGGCGAGATGGGCAAACAGGGCCTGGCCGCTTTCCTCTCCGAGCCCCGCTTCGAGGGCCTGCCGGCAACGCTCGAGACCCCAGGTCCCGCTAAAAAGGGTCCGGACAAGAAGGAAGTGCAAGCCGCCAAGCGCCTTAGAAAAGCTGGCCTAAGACGACGCCAGGACTAAGAACCGAGCTAAACGTGGCTATTTGACGTGAACGCCAGAAATCGACCGCGAGATGACCAAGCGCTGGATCTCGGAGGTCCCCTCGAAGATCGTGTAGATCTTCGCGTCGCGGTGCATCCGCTCGACCGGGAACTCGCGCGTGTAGCCGTTGCCGCCGAGAATCTGGATTGCCCGCTCGGTAGCCCAGACGGCGACCTCTCCGGCCTTCAGCTTCGACATCGAGCCCTCGGCGTTCTCGAATTTCTGGCCTGTTCGCCCCATCCAGGCGGCACGCCAGACGAGCAGCCGGGCCGCGTCGATCTCCAGCTTCATGTCGGCGAGGGTGAAGGCGATCGCCTGGTTCTCGACGATCGCCCGGCCGAACTGCTTGCGCTCTTTGGCGTACTCGAGCGCGTACTCGTAGGCGGCGCGGGCGATCCCGAGCGCCTGCGCGCCGACCGTGGGGCGGCTCGCCTCGAAGGTCTGCATCGCCGCCTGCGACTTCGAGCGCTTGCCCTCGCGGACTCGGGCGAGTCGCTCGTCGAGCTTCTCCCTGCCGCCCAGCAGGCAGGCGCCCGGGACGCGGCAGTCGTCGAGGTGGACGTCGGCGGTGTGCGAGGCGCGCAGGCCGTGCTTCTTGACCTTGGCGCCCTGCTCGCAGCCCTTGGTCCCGGGCGGGATCACGAAGGCGGCATGACCGCGCGAGCCGAGCCCGCGATCGACCGAGGCGATCACGACATGAACATCCGCGATGCCGCCGTTGGTCGCCCAGGCCTTCTGGCCGTTGATCACCCACTCGTCGGCGGCCTCGTCGTACTTGGCCGCCGTGCGAATCGCCGAGACGTCGGAGCCGGCGTCGGGCTCCGAAGCGCAGAAGGCGGCGACCTTGGGGTCGTCGGCGCTGCCGAAGCACTGCGGGATCCACTCGCCCATCTGCTCCGGGGTTCCCTGCCCGAAGATTGCGGCAACGGCGAGCGAGGTGCCCATGATCGCCATGCCGATGCCGGCGTCGCCCCAGAAGAGCTCCTCGTTGGCGATCGGCAGTGTCAGGCCGGTCTCGTCGGACCAGAACTGGCCAAGCGCTTCGAAGCTGTAGAGGCCGATCTTTGCGGCCTCCTGGATCACCGGCCAGGGGGTCTCCTCGCGCTCGTCCCACTCCGCCGCGGCGGGGCGCATGACGCCCTCGGAAAAACCATGGACCCACTCGCGGATGTCCTTCTGATCCTGATTCAGCTCGAGGCTGAACTTCGCTCCCTCCTGCGCGGCGCCATCGCTGCCCGCCGCTTCCGCCACCAGTTTCTCCGCCTCCGCCTCCGCCACTGCCGCGCTATCGCTCATGGCGCGGAAGCGTACACGGAACCGTGTCGCATCCGTTGCAGCTCAGACGTCGCGCAGGTCGAAGGCCTTGATGCCCTCGGGCCCGGCGTCGGAGCAGTCGAAGAAGCGACGGTTGACGCAGTCGTAGGACTCGCCAGAGCCCTCATAGGCGCGCTCGACTGAGAACTGGCAATGCGGCAGCGCGTCGCCGGTCATCTTCACCCCGCCGAAGCCGCCCGGCTGCAGGACCGCCTCGAGGTCGACCTTGGCGGCGAAGACGTCCTGCATGCAGCCGACGTACTGGCTGCCGCTGAGCATGTCGACGAAGCTATAGAGGTAGCGGCAGCGCATTTCGACGCAGCCGCGCGGCTCGACCATCTTGTCGCAGAAGGATCGGCACTGGCGACACTCACCGGTCTTCTCGCGGATAGCGGTCATACGCGAAGTCTACGGATGGCTGACCGTGAAAACCAAGCAGTTCGGCAGACGCAGGGAGCGCAGCGTGCTCCGCGCGCAAGCGACCGAGGACTCCGAAATGCGCCGGCTTGCAGCTGTCAGGCAGCCAGGGCGGCTGAGCCCAGAACGTGGTCCAGCTCGCTTTGCAGCCTGCCCGAAGGGCGGACTCGAAAGCCCTCTCCGCATTGCAGCACGGTGGTCTCGCCGTTGCCGTTGCGAACCGCCAGATGAACGTCGGTCTCGCCCTTGTGATGCTCGAGCACCGACTTCAATTCCTCAAGCAGCGAATCGGAGAGCGTGCCGGCGTCGACCGGCACCTCGAAGGGACCGGTGTGAGCCGCCGCCACGGCGGGGGCGGCGGCGATCTCCGCCGCGTCCGGTTCGAAGCGCTCCGCTTCCTGCACGACGAGCTTGGTCTCGCCGCGGTCCTTGTGATCGAGTCGGCCGCGCACGACGACGATCGAGTCGGGCGCGATCACGGCGGCGCTCTCGGCCTGATCGGCCTTGAAGACCAGCAGCTCGACCTGACCCTCGACGTCGTCGAGGGTCGCGAACATCATCTGGCTGCCGCTCTTGGTGCGGATCTTCTTGCAGTCGGTGACGATGCCGCCGACCGTCACCCAGGAGCCGTCCTGCTTGTTTGCCAGGTCGGCGAGGTTGCAATCGACGCGGGCGCGCAGCGCCCCCCGCACTTCGGTCAGCGGGTGCGAGGAGAGATAGGTCCCGAGCGTCTCCTTCTCCATCGCCAGCAGCTCGGCGCGCTCGAACTCCTCGGCCGAGATCGGCGGGCGGTGATGGGCCTGGGTTGCATGGGCGCCGGCGTCGTTCTCCTCGCCGAAGTCGAAGATCGAGCCCTGGCCGAGCTGGGCATCCTCCTGGGCCTTCTGGCCGCCGGACTGGGCGGCGGGCAGCGCCTCCAGCATTCCCCTGCGCGTCGCCCCGGTGGAATCGAGGGCGCCGCACTTGATCAGGCATTCGATCGCGCGTTTGTTGACCGCGCGCGAGTCGACCCGCTCGCAGAAGTCCCAGATCGAGGCGATTGGAGCGTCCTCCCGCGCGCGCAGGATCGCCTCGACCGCAGCGTGGCCGACGTTCTTCACCGCGTCCAGGCCGAAGCGGATCGCGTTCTCGGAGACGACGAAGCTGTGGTCGGAGGAGTTGACGTCAGGCGGCAGCACCACGATCCCCATCTCCTCACAGCGGTTGACGAAGAACGGCACCTTGTCCTTGGTGTTCATCACCGAGGAGATCACCGCGGCCATGTACTCGGCCGGGTAGTTGGCCTTGAGGTAGGCGGTGCGGTAGGAGATCAGCCCGTAGCAGGCGGCGTGGGACTTGTTGAACGAGTAGTCGGCGGCGGCTTCGTTCAGCTTCCAGAGGTCGGCGGCGACCTTCGGGGCGGTGTTCGATTCCGCCAGCCCCTGCATGAACTTGTCTTTCATCGTCGCCATCAGCTCGCGCTTCTTCTTGCCGATCGCCTTGCGCAGGTCGTCCGCCTCGGCGCCGGAGAAGCCGGCCATCTCGCGGGCGATCGCCATCAGCTGCTCCTGGTAGACGACGCAGCCGTGCGTCTCCTCGGTGATCGCGCGCAGGCGCGGGTCGGGATAGCGCACCGTCGAGGGGTCCTTCTTGCCCTTCGCGTAGGCGGGGATGTAGGCCATCGCGCCGGGCCGGTACAGCGCGCCGAGCGCGACCAGGTCGGCGAACTCGGTCGGCCCGACCTTGCGCAGCGCGTCGCGCATTCCCTCCGACTCGAACTGGAAGACGCCGGTCGAGTCTCCGCGGGCGAGCATCTCGTAGGTCTTGGCGTCGTCGATCGGGATCGCTTCCATCTCGACCTCCTCACCGCG
This sequence comes from Solirubrobacterales bacterium, assembly GCA_036496625.1. Classification (GTDB taxonomy): domain Bacteria; phylum Actinomycetota; class Thermoleophilia; order Solirubrobacterales; family 70-9; genus VRUE01. The sequence continues at coordinate 7,960 of DASXKW010000059.1, forward strand.
CGAGCGGCGGATGATGTCGATCGCGTCCTCGATCACGTCGAGGTTGCGGAGGCCGAGGAAGTCCATCTTCAGCAGCCCGATCTCCTCGATCGGCCCCATCGAGTACTGGGTCACGATCTTGTACTGACGCTCGGCCTTGCCGCTGCCGTTGGCGGCGGCGGGGGCGGTCTTGTCCTCGGCCAGCTGCAGCGGCACCACCTCCTGCAGCGGCCGGTCGGCGATCACCACCGCGGCGGCGTGGATCGAGTTGTTGCGGATGATCCCCTCGAGGCCCTGGGCGACGTCGATGATCCGCTTCGCGTCGGGCTCGGAGTCGTAGGTCTTCTTCAGCTCCTGGCCCGCCTTGAGGCACTCGGCAAAGGAGGGGCTGCGGCCCATGATCGGCTCCGGTATCTGCTTCGCCAGGCGATCGCCGGTGCCGTAGTCGAAGCCGAGCACGCGGGCGGCATCGCGACTCGCGGCTCGCGGCGCCATCTTGCCGAAGGTGATGATCTGGGCAACCGATTCGCGGCCGTACTTGTCGGCGACGTAGCGGATCATCCGCTCGCGACCGCGGACCGAGAAGTCGATGTCGATGTCGGGCATCGATTTGCGCCCGGGGTTGAGGAAGCGCTCGAAGAGCAGGTCTTCGGCGAGCGGGTCGATGTCGGTGATCGTCAGCGCGTAGGCGACGATCGAGCCCGCCGCCGAGCCGCGGCCGGGACCCACCGCGATGCCGTTGTCCTTGGCGTAGCGGACGAAGTCCCAGACGATCAGGAAGTAGGAGGGGAAGCCCATCTCTTCGATCACCCCGAGCTCGAACTCCATCCGCTCGACCGCCTCGGCCGGCGGCGGCTCGCCGTAGCGAGCCCGCAGCCCCTCGGAGGCGATGCGGCGCAGCATCGCCTCCGGCTCCTCGCCGTCGGGCGCCGGGTAACGCGGCAGCAGCAGCTTGCCGAGCTCGATCTCGGCGTTGCAGCGCTCGGCGATCTCCAGGGTGGTCGGCACCGCCTCCGGCCACTCGGCGAAGGAGGACGTCATTTCCTCTGAGTCCTTGAGGTAGAACTCGTTGGTGTCGAAGCTCATCTTCGGCGCTTCAAGGGTCGACTTGGTCTGCACGCAGAGCAGCGCCGCGTGGTTGTCGAAGTCCTCGCGCCGCAGGTAGTGGACGTCGGCGGTGCCGACCAGCGGCCGGCCCAGCTCGCGGGCGAAGCGGACGATCCCCTCGTTGGCCCTGTCCTGCTCGGCGATGCCGTTCTTCTGCACCTCGAAATAGACCTGCTCGGGCCCGAAGGCCTGGATCAGGTCGTCGAGGTGGGCGCGGGCGTCGTCGGGGCGCTCCTCGATCAGGCGGCGGCAGAAGCGCGACTGCAGGCAGCCGGTGAGCACGATCACGCCCTCGGCGTGGGCGGCCAGCATCGCCATGTCGACGTTGGCCTTGCCGCGCGAGAAGCCTTCGAGGAAGCCGGCCGAGGTGAGCTTGACCAGGTTGGCGAGGCCGGTGTCGTTCTCGGCCAGCAGGGTGAGGTGGTTGCGCTCGTACCTCGGCTTCTCCTTGAGCGTCTTGACATCGTCGACGAAGTAAGCCTCGAAGCCGGCGATCGGCTTGATCCCGTGCTTCTGGCAGGCCTTGTAGAGGTCGACGGCGCCGTTCATCACGCCGTGGTCGGTCAGCCCCAGGGCCGGCTGGCCCATCTCGGCGGCCCGGGCCGCCATCGCGTCGATCTTGCAGGCGCCGTCGAGCAGCGAGTACTCGCTGTGGGCATGGAGGTGGACGGCGGAGGCGCTACTCACGGGCGCTGCCGATGATGTCAATCAGCTCAGATGGAGCGAGCCGATTTCGAACCTCTTCCGCGCATCTTCCGTGTGTATTTACGCTTACCCGCAGACCCAGGCGCTGGAGCCCGAGTCGGCCCAGATCTCTGCGGCGATGCGGTCCTGTTCGGCCTTCGGCGCGTCCTGAGGAGCCCCATTGCCGCCGTAGAGCGCCCAGGTCGAGGGCAGGATCTGATAGGCGCCGCCGGCGCCGCTGGAGGGGTTGACGGCGCCGTAGTTGCCGCCCGACTCGCACATCACGATGTAGGAGGGAATCGAGAAAGGGCCGCCGAGCCAGCGTTCGACCGTGCTTTCCGCTGCCGCGGCACTGATCCTTTCTGCTTCTGCGGCCTTGGCCGCCTGTATATCGCTGACCCAACCGCCGATCTGAGATTGCAGCGAGGACAACGATGCGGCGCGAGCGGCGCTGACCGCATGCAGCCTCGAAGCGGCCGCCTCGGCGTTCTGCTTCACGACGGCGATTTCCGAGCGAGCAGAGGCGAGCCGTTCGTCGTAGGCATCGACGCGCGCCTTCAGTGCCGCGACCAGCTTCAGCTGGTGAGTCACCGATCGGCGAACCTGTGCGACGCGGCTCGCGAGGTCGGAGTCCGACTGCTCGATCTGATCGAGGTATTCGGTGCGGGTCGCAAGTTCGTCGAAGTTGCCGGAGGCGAGGATGACGCTGGCGGTGTTCGGGGTGCCGCTCTCGTAGATCGAGACGAGGCGTGCCGCGAGGGCGCCGCGAGCGCGTCGCAGGCGACTCTTCTCGGCGGCGAGGCGTCGCCGGGTGCTTTGCGCTTCGCCGGCCAGCTGGGCCGAGTGCTCCTCGCTGCTGGCAAGGAGGTTGATGAGCTTCTCTTCACGGGCGCTTGCCGCGGCAGCCTGTCCCTGCGCAGCCGCGAGCTCGCCCTGCGCAGCCTGCAGCTTCGCGGCGAGCGAGCCGGCTTCGCTGCGCGCCGCCGATACCTTGACTTGCAGGTTGCCGATGTCCGCTGCCTCAGCCGTGGCCGCCAGCAGCAGAGCCGCAGCCAGCAACGCGCCGCAGAGATTGGCGAACCGCCCCACGTTCAGCCCTCGGGAACGTTGCGGCTGGCCACGTACGCGGCAATCGCTATGCCGGCAACGGCGACCGCGGCGCCAATCCGGATCTCTCGCCGGTAACGCCGGCGCACGTACTTGAAAGCGAAGCGGACCGCCGCCTTGCCGAGCTTGTCGTGGGTCATCGCTTTTCCCCTTCCCGGCGGCGGCGGATTCGATACGCCATCCGCGATTGCAGCGACCAGAGCTCGATGAACCCCGGCGAGGCCGTTTGAGAGAAGAGCCCGCCCGACTCGGTAAAGGAAGCGAGGTCGGCGTCGTAGACCGCGTTCGGGGAGGAGCGGGTGACGACCCGGACGCTGCCCTTGAAGAGCTTGAGGCCGATCGTGCCGGTGACCTGGGCGTTGACGGCATCCATGTAAGCGTCGAGGTCGCTGCGCAGCGGCTCCCACCAGAGCCCGGCGTAGACGAGGTAGGCCCACTTCTGGTCGAGGCTGGGCTTGAGCTGGTTCTGGTGAATCGTGCCGACCAGCTTCTCCAGCTCCTGGTGCGCGGTGAGCAGGATCGCCGCCGCCGGCGCCTCGTAGATGTCGCGCACCTTGAGGCCGACGATGCGATCCTCGATGTGGTCGACGATGCCGGCCCCGTGGCGGCAGCCGATCTCCGCCGCGCGTTCGAGCAGATCGACCAGCTCCAGCCGCTCGCCGTCCAACCCCACCGGCACGCCTGCCTCGAACTCGACCGCGATCGTCTCGGCCTCGTCGGGCGCCTCCTCGGGGCGGGTGACCAGCTGGAAGACGTCGTCCTCGGGCGCGTGGTCGAGGTCCTCGATCCAGCGACCCTCCGAGGAGCGGCCCCAAAGGTTGTCGTCGATCGAGTAGGGAGCCACCTCGGTGCCGCCCTTGACCGGGATGCCGTGCTCGCGCGCGTAGGCGATCTCCTCCTCGCGACCCATCTGCCAGGAGCGCACCGGGGCGATCGTCTTCAGCTCCGGCGCCAGGGTCGCCACCGTGGCCTCGATCCTGACCTGGTCGTTGCCCGTGCCGGTGCAGCCGTGGGCGATCGTGTCGCAACCGCTGCGGCGCGCGTAGTCGACCGCGAGCTTGGCGATCAGCGGCCGGCCGAGCGCGGTGAAAAGCGGGTAGCCACCGCCGTAGAGGGCGTTGGCCTTGATCGCCGGGACGATGTAGGAGGAGGCGAATTCCTCGCGCGCGTCGACGACGTGGCACTCGAGCGCGCCGAGCCGCTTCGCCTTCTCCTCGATCACCGCGTAGTCCTCGCCCGGCTGACCGAGGTTGACCGTGAGGCAGACCACCTCGGCTTCGTAGGAATCCTGAATCCACTTCAGCATCACGCTGGTGTCGAGGCCGCCCGAGTAGAGCAGCAGCACGCGCCGCACCTCAGCCGGATCGGCCTCGTAGCTGGCGCTGCGGAATTGTGCTGGAGCGTCTGGGGTCACGAGATAGGTCGTTTGGGTCGTGCTTGCCTTCCTGGGCAAGAGAACTACGACCGCGTCATGGGGCGCCGACGCCGCCGCTGCCGTTTTCTTCCGTCGTCGGCGTGGTTGTGGTGGTCGTCGGCGTGGTTGACGTGGTTTCGGTCGGGGTCGTCGTTTCGGTCGTCGTCGGCGTGCTGGCAGTCGAACCCGTTGTGGTCGTGGTCGAGCCGGTCGTCGTCTCGGTGGTCGAGCCGGCTTCGGTCGGCACCGTCGTCACCGTCGACGTCGTGCCGCTGCCACCGCTGCCGGCGATCACGATGACCGCGACGACCAGGCCGACGATCACGGCGATCAGGCCGGCGATGACAAGGCGGCTGTTTCCACGGGGGTGGTGGTCGTCGGGTTGGCGCATCATCCGGGTCGGGTCCTCGTGCATTGGCCTACTCCTCCGGTCCGAGTATCGCGTCGAGCATCTCGCTGGCGTCCTCGATGTCGAAGCCGTTGCGCAGCCGCTGCTCGATCTCTTCGCGGCTGCTGCCGGAGACGGCCATCTGGGTGGCGAGCAGACGGGCGCCCGCCGAGCCCGATCGATGTGCCGGCTTCAGCTCGACCCCCGCCTCCGGCTCGAGCTCAACCGAGCGCAGATGGGACCCCTGGCGCGGCGCGGCGGGCGGATCGAGCTCGTCGGCGAGAGCGCGCAGGCGCTCGGCGACGATCCGATCGGCGCGCGTGCCTGCTTCGGTGAGCTGGCGGCGAGCCTGCTCCTCGGCATCGTCAATCACCTTCGAGGCAGCCTGCTCGGCCGCCTCGACGATCGCCGCCAGGCGCTCCGCCGTGCTGCTGGTCAGCGCACGCCGCTCCGGTGGTCGCTTGTCCGCACTCATCGGGCCGCGTAGCTTAGGAGTGCGGCCTCGATTGCGCCAACGGCGCGCTCGACCTGGGCCGAATCGACCGTCAGCGGTGGCAGCAGTCGCAGCGTCCCCGGCTCGGGCACGTTGACGATCAGACCTCGCTCGAGCAGATCGGCGCCGATCGCCGCGGCGTCGGTGCCATCTGCCAGGCCGACGCCCAGCATCAGGCCACGGCCGCGCACCTCGCGGACGCCGTCGAGCGCGAGCAGGCCCTCGTGGAGCCGGGCGCCGAGCTCGTGCACGCTGCGCAGCAGCGCCCGGTCGTCGACGATCTCGAGCACAGCCAGCGCCGCGGCGCTGGCCACCGGCCCACCGGCGAAGGTCGAGCCGTGGTCGCCGGGCTCCAGAACCTCGCCCGTCTCCGGGGTGGTCAGGCAGGCGCCGATCGGCATGCCGCCACCGAGCGCCTTGGCGCTTGTGAGGACATCCGGGCGAACAGGCGTCTGCTCGTAGGCCCAGAGCGAGCCGGTACGGCCGATGCCGGTCTGGATCTCGTCGAGAATCAGCAGGGCGCCCGCCTCGTCGCAGGCCTCGCGCGCCGCCAGCAGCACCTCGTCGCCGACCGGGTAGATGCCGCTCTCGCCCTGGATCGGCTCGATCAGCACCGCCGCCGTGCTCTCCCCCACCGCCTCGCGCAGCGCCGCCGCATCGTTCAGCGGCACCGAGCGGAAGCCGGGCAGCATCGGCGCCAGGTCCGGGTTGGAGGCAAGCGCCGGAGTCGCCGAGAGGGCACCGTAGGTGCGGCCGTGGAAGTCGCGCTCGAAGCTGACGATCTCCGGCGCCTCGATGCCCCGCCGGTGGGCGTGCTTGCGGGCGATCTTGATCGCGCACTCGTTGGCCTCGGCGCCGGAGTTGGAGAAGAAGACGCGACCGCCGAGGCTCGACCCGGAGAGGCGCTCGGCGAGGCGCACCATCGGCTCGGTGTAGAAGAGGTTGGAGGCGTGCATCAGCCGGCCGACCTGCTCGCGAACCGCCTCGACCACGTCCGGGTTGCAGTGCCCGACCGAGCAGACCGAGATCCCGGCGAGGAAGTCGAGGTACTCGTTCCCCTCGGCGTCCCAGAGCAGGGCGCCCTCGCCGCGCACGAACTCGACCGGCGCGCGCTTGTAGGTCCGCATCAAGTAGCGCTCCTCCAGGGCCTGAAGATCGGTCAGGTTCACGCCGGGGTCACCCAGGTTCCAACGCCGACGTCGGTGAACAGCTCCAACAAAAGGCTGTGCGGCTTACGGCCGTCAATGATGTGAGCCGACTGGGCACCTCCGTGGATCGCATCTACGCAGGCTTGGAGCTTTGGCCTCATTCCCCCTTCAATCTCGAAAAGCCCCTTCTCAACCTCCTCCACGGTGGCATGTGCAATCAGTGAATCCGCATTGTTGAGGTCCGTGAGCCATCCCACGACATCAGTAAGAAAAATAACCTTGTAAGCACCAAGGGCTGCTGCGACCTTGCCCGCCGCCTCGTCTGCGTTCACGTTGTAGGGCTGTCCGCTGGCGGGGTCTGACGCCGAGGAGGCAATTACCGGGATGTAGTCCTCCGCGATGTGATTGAGCACGTCGACATCGACGCTCTCGATCGAACCGACGTAGCCGACCTCCTCGGTGTTCGGCACCAGCGCCGCCTTGAACAAGGAGCCGTCCTCACCGGAAAGACCCACTGCCTTTTGGCCGTGGCGATTAAGCCGCTGCACGATGTCGCCGTTGATCTTGCCCCGCAAGACCATCTTCGCGACCTCGACCGTGTCAGCATCGGAGACTCGCAGTCCATCGTGAAACCGAACCTCGAGCCCAAGGCGCTCCATGTAGTCAGTGATCTCGGGCCCCCCGCCATGGACGACAACCGGGTTGAGACCAACGTACTTGAGCAACACGACATCGGTCGCGAAGTCCTCGCGCAGAGCCTCATCGCGCATTGCCGCACCGCCGTACTTGATCACCACTGTGCGGCCATGAAACTCCTTGATGTAGGGCAGAGCCTCGAGAAGAGTTCCAACGTGTGCGTTACTCGACAGGTTCATGACTTTTTCAACCTTTCCCAGGACGCGAAAACCAAGCAGGTCGGGGGGTGCAGGGAGGGCGGCGCGGGGAGCGCACTGTTGTGCGTGACCCGAGCCAACTGACCGAAGACCCCGAGATGCGCCGGTTTGCAGCGTCCTGGACTCATGTCGTGTACTCGGCGTTGATCCGCACGTACTCGTAGCCGAGGTCGGAGAACCAGACGTGGGCAGAATGCTCGCCACGGTCGAGCCGCAATCCGATCTCCGCCTCGGGAACGTCTTCGGCAAGCTCCGCGGCATCGATCGAGTCGGCGCCGATCTCCTCCAGGTCCTCGCCGGCCAGGGCCATCCCGGCAGCCTGGGCGATCCGGCCCCAGTTGGGATCGCGGCCGAAGAGCGCCGTCTTGACCAGGGGGGAGTTGGCGATCGCGCGGGCGACCCGCTCGGCCTCGGTGGCCGAGGCGGCGCCGTCGACCTGCACCCGGCCGACCCGCGAGGAGCCCTCGCCGTCGGCGACGACCTCGATCGCGAGCTGCAGGAGCACGGCCTCGAGAAGTCCCTTGGGAAGCGGTGCGCCGGCAGCGCCAGTCGTCTGCAACAGCACGGTGTCGTTGGTGCTCATCTGGCCGTCGACGGTGATCCGCTCGAAGGAGGCGTCGCCGGCGGCGCGCAGAGCAGCGCCGGGGTCCTCGACCACCGCATCGGTCTGAACGAAGCAGAGCATCGTCGCCATGTTCGGCTGAATCATCCCGCCGCCCTTGGCCTGGGCGGAGATCGTCACGCCCCCGGCCTGCAGGGCGCAACGCTTGGGCCAACGGTCGGTGGTGAGGATCGCGTCGGAGAAGATGACGCCCCCCGTCTCGGATAGGCCTCCAGAGGCCTTGCCGATGCCCCGGAGGACGGCCTCGATCGGCAGCGGCACCCCGATAACGCCGGTCTCGGCGACGGCGACGGTCTCCGGCCGCAGGCCCAGTCTCTCCGCCGCCTCGTCGCACATCGCTACCGCGTCGGCATAGCCCTGCTCCCCGGTCTCGGCATTGGCGTTGCCGGCGTTGACGACCGCGGCGCGGATCGCGCCTTGCTCGCAGCGCTTGCGGATCACCCGCACGGGCGCCGCGGCCGAGGCGTTGCGAGTGAGAAGAACCGCGGAGGAAACGTCCTCCGCGTCACAGACGATCAGGCCGACGTCGGTCTTGCCACCGCCCTTGAGGCCACAGTGAGCCCCTCCGGCGCGAAAACCCGGCGCGAGTTGCGCTGGATCGAGCTCCTCTACTCCAACGGGCGGCTCGACCCAGCGTGACTTGAAGAACCGGCCAACGGGCCTGCTCGGCTGCGCGTCCGCGGCCCGGGCGCTCATCTCAGCCCCAGCGTCTCGTCGAGGCCGAGCATCAGGTTGAGGTTCTGCACACCCTGACCCGACGCCCCCTTCCAGAGATTGTCGATCGCCGAGAAGGCCAGCACCCGGCCCCGCTCCTCGACGGTGACGTAGACGTGGCACTCGTTGGTATCGCGCACATCGCGCAGTCCCGGCGGGCCGTCGACGACCCGGACGAAGGGCTCGTCGGCGTAGCGCTCGCGGTAGAGCGCCTGGGCCGCGTCCTTGGAGATCGGCTCGCTCGTCTGGGCATAGCAGCTGGTCAGCTCGCCCTGGTCGAGCGGCAGCAGGTGCGGGACGAAGGTGACCGGCGCCGGGCTGCCCAGCGCCGCCAGCTCCTGCTCTATCTCGGGCCGGTGCCTGTGCCCCTCGGCTTTGTAGGCGAAGGCGTTCTCGTCCATCGAGACGTAGTGCATCTCCTCGCCACCGCCGCGGCCGGCGCCGGAGACGCCCTGCTTGGCGTCGATGACGACGTCGGCGAGCAGTCCCTGCTCGGCCAGCGGCGCAAGGGCGAGCACGCTCGCGGTCGGATAGCAGCCGGGCGTCGCCACCAACTCGGCCTCGCGCAGCTTCTCGCGGTAGAGCTCGGTGAGGCCGTAGACGGCGCCCTCGAGCAACTCGGGGGCGCCGTGCTCCCCGTACCAGCGCTCGTAGGTGGGCAGGTCGCACAGCCGGAAGTCGGCGGAGAGGTCGACGACGAGCACGCCGAGGCCGCGCAGCGCAGCGACCGCGGGCGCCGAGGCGCCGTGCGGGTAAGCGACGATCGCCGCGTCGACGCCCTCGATCTCGTCGAGGTCGAGCTCGGTCAGCTCAAGCGGCACCCGGTAGCGGGGGTAGAGGCTGTCGAGCCGCTTGCCGGCGTCGCTGCGCGAGGTGACCGCGACCAGCTCCAGCTTCGGGTGGCGCCAGACGATCTGCGCCGCCAGCGCTCCCGTGAATCCGGATGCGCCAGCGACCAGCACCCGCGCGGCGGGGTCTCCGTCGAGCGGTTGTGCGCTCACGTCAGCCACGCAGCGACCCCCCGATCTTCACCAGCTCCGCCTCGATCGAAGCGCGCAGCGCCACGACCTCGTCGTCGGTGAGCGTACGGTCTGCGGCGCGGAACTCGAGCCGCAGGGCGAGGCTCTTCTCCCCCTCGCCAAGCTGCTCGCCCTCGTAGAGGTCGAAGACCTCCGCGGAGCGCAGCAATTCGCCGCCGCTGCCGAGCACCGACTCGCGCAGCCGAGCGGCCGCAACCTCCGTGGGCACGACTACCGCCAGATCCTGATAGACGGCCGGAAAGGTCGTCACGTCCTCGAAGGCCTCCTCCCCGGCCGGCGATGCGTCGAGGAGGATCCCCAGGTCGACTTCGAACGCAACCCCGGCCTCGAGGTCCCAGGCCCGGCAGACGAGTGGATTCAACTCGCCGATCCAGCCTGCCAGTTCACCGCCGACGCCGATGCCGGCAGAGCGGCCAGGGTGCAGGAACGGCTCCTCGGCCGGCTCGACCGAGAGCTCGACGCCGAGCTGGCCAGCCAGACCTTCCAGCGTGCCCTTGAGCGCGAAGAAGTCGGCAGGCTCGCCGCTGCCGCGCCAGGACTTGGCCACCAGGGGGCCGACCGCGAGCGAGCCGATCCGGTGCGGCTCCCGGCAAGGGCCCGAACGCTCGCCGGGGAACTCGCCGAAGAGGACATCGAGGCCGCTATTCCCCGTGTTAGGCGCGGGTTTTGGCAGACTCGCGGCAACCGGGAGGTAGACCCGGCCGGACTCGAAGAGGGCGACGTGGTCGGCGCCGCGAGCCAGGTTGCGCTGGGCGATGTCGAGCAGCGAGCCGAGCACAGTCGTGCGCATCACCGACTGGTCCTCGGAAAGAGGGTTGGAGAGCACGACGCCGTCTGCCCGCGGGTCGTCCGCGGGAATCCGCAGCCGACCCGGCTCACCCGGATCGGTGAAGCTCCAGCCGACCACCTCGTCGAAGCCGAGGTCCCTCATCGCGTCCTCGGCACGGCGGCGCAGGCGCTGCTCGCGGCTGAGGCCGCCGACCCGCCCGGCGACCGCCGGCAGGGTGCTGGGCAGGTGCTCGCCGAGCCCGTGGACGCGACCGACCTCCTCGATCAGGTCGACCTCGCGGGTGACGTCGTAGTGGCGATCGGGCGGCACGGTCACGTCGAGGTCGTCGCCCGAGGCCTCGACTCCGAATCCGAGCCGCTCCAGGTAGGCAACCTGGTCGGCCTGCTCGATCGGCATCCCGAGCAGGCCCGGGACCCGCTCGCCGCGCAGGACGAGCTTCCGCGGCTCGGGAATCTCCGCCCCCACATCGATCGTTCCCGGCACCAGCTTGGCGCCACAGAGCTCGACGATCAGCCGCGAGGCGATCCGCTGCGCCCTCATGCAGAGCTCGGGATGGAGCTGCTTCTCGAAGCGCGAGGAGGCCTCGGAGCGCAGCGACAGCATCCGCGAGGTGCGCAGGATGTTGCTCCCATTCCAGGACGCCACCTCGAGCAGGACCCGAGCCGTGCCCTCTGAGACCTCGGAGACCTGGCCGCCCATGATCCCGGCGATGCCGGAGGGGCCATTGCGGTCGCAGACCAGCACCGTCTTGGGGTCGAGAGTGCGCTCGACGCCGTCGAGGGTGGTCATCCTCTCGCCGTCCGAGGCGGCGCGAACCGTCAGCGCCCCGTCCGGGACCTTGTCGAGGTCGAAGGCGTGCAGCGGCTGCGCGGTGAGCAGCATCGCGTAGTTGGTGATGTCGACGACGTTGTTGATCGGCCGCTGGCCGGCGGCCGCCAATCGCGCCTGCAGCCAGGCCGGCGAGGGAGCGATCGTCACATCGGTGAAGACGCGGGCGGTGAAGCGCGGGCAGAGGTCGGGCACCTCGACGGTGACCGAGGCGCAATCGCCCACGTCGCCCTCGCCCTCGGCCGGGGCGTCCTCGCCCCACGGCTCAGGCCCGAGCGGCGCGGCGCTGATCGCATGCACCTCGCGGGCGACGCCGTAGACGCCGAAGCAATCGACCCGGTTCGGCGTCACCTCCAGCTCCAGCACCGGCTCGGCGATCGGCAGCACCTCGGCGAGCGGCGTGCCCGGGAGCAGCCCGTCGTCCTCGAGCACGAGGATTCCCGGCGGGCCCTCCCCCAGCTCCAGCTCGGCGGCGGCGCAGATCATCCCGGCGGACTCGACCCCACGCAGCTTTGCCTTGCCGATCTTGTGGCCTCCGGGCAGCGTCGCCCCCGGCAGCGCCACCGCAACGGTCTGCCCAGCCGCCACGTTGGGGGCGCCGCAGACGATCGTCCGCTCGCCTTCGCCGGCGTCGACCGCGCAGACGCGCAGCCGGTCGGCATTGGGGTGCGGCTCGGCACTCAGCACCCTGCCGACGACGAAGCCCTCCGCCGAAGGCGGCCCGATCGCGCTGACCCGCTCGACCTCGGTCCCGGTCATCGCCAGCCGCTCGGCCAGCTCGCCAGGGTCGATGCCGGGATCGCAGTGCTCGCGCAGCCACGAGTACGGGACCTTCATGAGAACTGCTCCAGGACGCGGACGTCGTTGTCGAAGAAGCGGCGCAGGTCGGGGACGCCGTGGCGCAGCATCGCGATCCGCTCGACCCCCATGCCGAAGGCGAAGCCCTGCACCCGCTCCGGGTCGTAGCCGTTGCGCTCGACGAAGCCGAGCACGTTGGGGTCGACCATGCCGGCGCCGCCGACCTCGATCCAGCCGATCCCCTTGCAGAGGTTGCAGCGGCCGCCGTCGCCCAGCTGGCCGCTGCCCTCGCACTGGAAGCAGGAGACGTCGAACTCGACGCTTGGCTCGGTGAAGGGGAAGAAGTGCGGCCGCATCCGGGCCTCGCGGCCGGCACCAAAGATCGCCCGCAGCATCTCGTCGAGCGTTCCCTGCAGGTCGGCGAGCGTGATCCCCTCGCCGATCGCCAGTCCCTCGACCTGGTGGAACATCGGGCTGTGGGTGGCGTCGGAATCGCGCCGGTAGACCTTTCCGGGGGCGATCATGAAGATCGGCGGCGGCTGGGATTCCATGCTGCGGATCTGCACCGGCGAGGTGTGGGTGCGGAGCAGCACCTCGGGGTCCGACTGCGCATAGAAGGTGTCCTGGAGCATCCGCGCCGGGTGGCCGGGCGGGTGGTTGAGCGCGGTGAAGTTGTAGTAGTCGTGCTCGACCTCGGGGCCCTCCATCGCTCTATAGCCAAGACCGACCATCGTGTCCTCGATCTGTCGCGTAGTGCGGGTGATCAGGTGGATGTGGCCAACCGGACGCGCCGGGGCGCCGGGCAGGGTCACGTCGACCCTGTCGGCAGCAAGCTTCGACTCCAGCTCGCTGGCATCCAGCACCCCCGCCCGCGACTCGAGCAGCGCCTCGAGCTGCTTGCGCGCCTGGTTGGCGCCTGAGCCGACCCTGCCCCGTTCCTCCGCCGGCAGCTCGGCGATCCCGCGCAGGATCGCGGTCAGCTCGGCCTTGCGGCCCAGATAGCGGACCCGCAGCTCCTCCAGCTCCGCCGTGCCGGGCGCGGCCTCGATCGCCACGGCAGCCTCGACCCTGATCTCCTCGATCCGCTCAAGCATTGGACAGGCCTTCCGGCATGGCGAGCGACGATATCCGCTCGGCGCAGATCGCAGCCACAGCGGCGACGTTGAGCGACTCGGCGCCGCCGGGACGCAATGGGACCGTCACCTCTGTCTCACAGGCGCCGAGCACCTCGCCGGGCAGGCCCTCGCGCTCTGCGCCCAGGCAGAGGGTCGCTGCGCCGGCCAGCGCCGCCGTGCCCTCGCCGCCGTGGGCGACCAGGGCGGCGCGCGGCGCAGGGGTCTCGCCGACACCAGCCCGCGCGACGGGCTGGCCGAAGATCGAGCCCATGCTCGCCCGCACCGCCTTCGGCGAGAAGGGATCGGCACAGCCGGGGCCGAGCACGACCATGCCGTGGAGCAGGGCATGGGCCGTGCGTACGATCGCGCCGACGTTGGCCGGATCGCCGACGCCATGCAGATAAAGGCAGGGCGAGGCGCCCGGCTCGGCCCAGCTCTGCGGCCAGACGGCGATCGCCCGCGTCCCGGAGCCCAGGGTCGAGACCGAGCCCAACAGCTCCGGCTCGACCTCCTCGCCGCCCAGCCCGCTGCCGGCGGCGGTGAGCAGAAAGCGCGGTTCCGCGCCGGCGGCGAGCCCAGCCTCGACCAGGTCCTCGCCCTCGCTGAAAAACGTGCCCTCGCGCTCGCGATGCTTGCGCTCGCGCAGCTTGCGGATCAGCTTCAGCTTCTCGTTTTGGGGGCTTTCGATCATCTGCTCTATCTCGGAATGGTGTTTCTGGTCTGCGGTTTCTTCCCCTGGAACAAAAAAGCGGGCCGTGAAGACGGCCCGCCCGGGAAAGTGGAGTGATGGCTGCGGCTAGGCGGCCGCACCCTCCCGGGCCAGCTCCACGAATCGGCGGAAGGCCTCGCGGTCGTTGACCGCGATCTCGGCGAGCATCTTGCGGTTGACCTCGACCCCGGCCCCGTTGAGGCCGTGGATCAGCTCGGAGTAGCTCATCCCCTCCAGCCTCGCGGCAGCGTTGATGCGGGTGATCCAGAGCCGGCGGAACTCGCGCTTGCGGTTGCGCCGGTCGCGATAGGCGTACATCCCCGACCGCTGCACCTGCTCTTTGGCGAAACGGTAGGAGGAGTGCTTGCGGCCGAAATATCCTTTCGCTTCCTTGAGGACTTTGCGCCGCTTCTTGCGCGCGTGGACCGACCGCTTGACCCGGCTCACTTGCCGCCTCCAAGCAGACCGCGGACCGTCTTGGCGTCGGACGGGGCGATCTCGACCGGCCGCGCCATCCGCCGCTTGCGCTTCGGCGACTTCTTCTCGAGGATGTGGCTCGAGTAGGCACGCCGCCCGCGCAGCTTGCCCGTCGCGGTCTTGCGAAACCGCTTCTTGGCGCCGGAGTGGGTTTTCATCTTGGGCATCGGGATCGCTATTGAAGCAGACGAGCGCGCCTGGGCGCTCGCTCTCTTGCAGGTGGAAGGCGAGGCGCAGGGTACTGTGCGGCCCGATGCGCATCGTCTACGTCGTCGGAACGCGGCCCAACTTCGTCAAGACGGCACCGGTGATCGGCGCCCTGCGAGCGCGGCTGCCGGAGGGCCGGCACGCGATCGTCCACACCGGCCAGCACTACGACCGGCTGATGTCGGAGGTCTTCGTCGAGGAGCTGGGAGTGCCGGCGCCCGACCACATGCTCGAGGTCGGCTCCGGCAGCCACGCCCAGCAGACGGCGCGGGTGATCGAACGGCTGGAGCCGGTCCTCGAGGAGGAGCGACCGGATCTGGTGGTCGTCCCCGGCGACGTCAACTCGACCCTGGCCGCGGCGCTGACCGCGGCAAAGATGCGGATCCCCGTCGCCCACGTCGAGTCCGGCCTGCGCAGCTTCGACCGCACGATGCCGGAGGAGCTGAACCGGATAGTCACCGACCAGCTCTCCGAGCAGCTCTTCATCCACAGCCCCGAGGCCGACGACAACCTCCACGCCGAGGGAATCCCAGCCGAGCGAATCCACCTGGTCGGCAACACGATGATCGACACCTTGGTGGCGCTGGAAGATCGCTTTCGCGCGGCCGGCGCGGCGGCGCGGCTCGGCGTCGAGCCCGGCTCCTACGTCCTCGTCACCCTTCACCGCCCGGCACTCGTCGACGGTCCTCTGCTGCCTCAGGCGATCACGCAGCTTGCCGCGCTGGCGCGTGAGATGCCGGTCGTCTTCCCGGTCCACCCCCGCACCCGGGCGATGATGGAGGCAATCGAGTCCGAGCATCCCGGCCTGCTCCTCTGCGAGCCGCTCGGCTACATCGACTTCCTCTCGCTGCTGGCCGATGCCGGCGCCGTCCTCACCGACTCCGGCGGCATCCAGGAGGAGACGACCTACCTCGGCATCCCCTGCTTCACCCTGCGCGACAACACCGAGCGACCGATCACGATCACGGCCGGCACCAACACCCTGCTAGGCCTCGACCCAACTGCGATAACTCAGATCCCGACAGCTCTAGCGCAGCGACTGACCAAGAGGCCCGACCCGCCGCCCCTATGGGACGGCCACGCATCCGAGCGAATCGCCGACGTCGTCGTGGGTTAAAGGCCAATCTCAGCAGGTTGGAACGTCTTGTACTTTTTGGTCCGAACCGCTCTCGAGAGGTATTTTCCGATCCTCCAAAAAGTTAAGTGGAGGCCTGCTGAGATTGGCCTCAGGCAGCCGCTTCGTCGCCGTCGGATTTCTCATCCTCGGGCGGCTTGGCCTCATTCTCGGCATCGGCTTTAGCGGCCTCTTTGCCCGGCGCCAGCAGCATGCTCATGTTGCGCCCTTCCTGCAGCGGCTGGGACTCGATCACGGCGAGCCCGTCGAGATCCTCGTAGAGGCGCTGCAGCAGCGCCCTGCCCCGCTCCGGGTGGGCCTGCTCGCGGCCGCGGAACATAATCGTGATCTTGACCTTGTCCTGGTGGCGCAGGAAGCGCTCGACGTGGCCCTTCTTGGTCTCGTAGTCGTGGTTGGCGATCTTCGGCCGCAGCTTGATCTCGCGGATGTTGACCTGTTGCTGGTGCTTGCGCGCCTGCTTCTGCTTCTGCTCCTGCTCGTACTTGTACTTCGAGTAGTCGAGCAGGCGGGTGACCGGCGGCTTCGAGCCGGGGGCCACCTCGACCAGGTCGAGGTCGGCGTCCTGAGCGCGTTTGAGCGCCTCGTCGATGTCGACGATCCCCAGCTGCTCGCCCTCGGCGCCGATCAGGCGCACTTTGGGGACGCGGATCCGCTCGTTGATCCGGGTGGTGTCGCGCTCTGGTGGGCGCCGATCGAACCTACGCGGGACCGGCACTATCTAAGTGAGTTGTGGAGCTTCAAGCGGACGAGAGGTAGGGAGGCAGGCACGGGACGCTCAGCGGCGCGAGGTGTTTGGGGTGCCTGCGATCAAGTGTCCGGAGTATAGACAGAGGGCGGCGGCTGGCAAGCGCCCGGTCAGGAGGGCTCGCTCTCGGCGCACACGCGGGCGGCGAAGTCGGCCACCGGCATCGCCCCCAGCTCGCCGTCGGCATGCGAGCGAACCGCGAGCCCCCCCGCCTCCTGCTCGCGGTCGCCGACGACGAGCATGTAGGGGTAGCGGCCGAGCTCGGCATCGCGGATCTTCTTGCCTACCGACTCGGAGCGATCGTCGATCTCGATCCGCGTGCCGGCCTCGCGCAGCTCGGCGGCGACGCGCGTCGCGTACTCGTTGTGACGGTCGGAGACGGGCAGGACGATCGCCTGCACCGGCGCCAGCCAGGCCGGGAAACGACCGGCGTAGTGCTCGATCAGGATGCCGGCGAAGCGCTCCATCGAGCCGAGCAGGGCGCGGTGGATCATCACCGGGCGGTGGTTGGCGTCGTCTGCGCCGACGTAGGTGAGGTCGAAGCGCTCGGGCATCTGGAAGTCGAGCTGGCAGGTGCCGCACTGCCAGGAGCGGCCGAGCGCGTCGGTGACGTGGAAGTCGATCTTCGGCCCGTAGAAGGCGCCGTCGCCGGGGTTGAGCTCGTACTCCCGGCCCTGGCGGTCGAGGGCCTCGGTCAGGGCCTCCTCGGCCTTGGTCCACTGCTCCTCGCTACCCATCGACTTCTCCGGCCGGGTCGATAGCTCGACCCGCACGTCCTCGAAGCCGAAGCGCGCGTAGAGCTCGTCGATCGCCTCGCAGATGTCCGCCACCTCGTCGGCGATCTGCTCCTCGGTGCAGTAGACGTGGGCGTCGTCCTGGGTGAAGGCGCGCACCCGCAGCAGCCCGTGCAGGACGCCCTCGCGCTCGTTGCGGGAGACGCAGCCGAACTCGGCCAGCCGCAGCGGCAGCTCGCGGTAGGAGTGGCGTTCGGCGTCGAAGACGAGGCAGGCGCCGGGGCAGTTCATCGGCCGCAGCGCCAGGCGCTTCTCGTCGGAGCGCATGAAGTACATGTCGTCGCGGTAGTTGTCCCAGTGCCCGGAGCGGTGCCAGAGCTCCTCGTCGAGCACCTGCGGAGTGGCGATCTCCCTGTAACCGCGCTTGCGCAGCTGGACCTGGACCTCGGCCTCTATGAGGTGCAGCAGCGTCGTCCCGTTGGGCAGCCAGAAGGGCATCCCCGGCGCCTCCTCGCGCAGCATGAAGATGCCGAGCTGGGGGCCGAGGCGGCGGTGGTCGCGCTTCTTCGCCTCCTCGATCCGCTCGAGGTGCTGTTTGAGGTCCTTCTTCGAAAAGAAGGCGGTGCCGTAGATCCGGGTCAGCATCTGGCGCTTCTCGTCGCCGCGCCAGTAGGCGCCGGCGAGCGAGCTGAGCTTGATCGCCTTGATCCGGCCGGTGGAGGGGCCGTGCGGGCCGCGGCAGAGGTCCTCGAAGGGCCCGTTGCGGTAGAGCGAGACGGTCTCGACCCCTTCGTCAGCGACCAGGTCGTCGATCAGCTCGACCTTGTAGTCCTCGTTCTGGGCTTTGAAGATCTTGCGCGCCTCGGCGACCGGCACGTCGCGGCGCTCGAACGCCTCGTCGGCTTCGATGTGCCCGTGCATCGCCGCCTCGATCCTCTCCAGGTCGGCGTCGGTCACCTTGACGTCAGACGGGAAGTCGAAGTCGTAGTAGAAGCCGTTCTCGATCGCCGGGCCGATCGTCACCTTTGTGCCGGGGTAGAGCTCCTGCACCGCCTCGGCCATCACATGGGCGGCGTCATGGCGAATCAGCGCCAGGGCATCGGGGTCGCGGTCGGTGAGGATCGCGATCTCGGCGCTGTCGGGAAGGGCAGCCGAAAGGTCACGAAGATCGCCGTCGACGCGAATCGCCAGGGCCGCCTTTGCCAGTCCGGGCCCGATCGCGGCAGCCGCATCGTCGCCGGAGGCGCCGTCAGCCAACTCCAACGGCGTTCCATCCGGAAGCTTGACAGTGATCTTTCGGGTCGTTGCCTCGATGCGGCCATGCTACCCACGGCACGTCAAGCCACCGCCTGACGCTGACTTCGCCTTTCTTCGCCCTATTCGCGAGTAAAGGCGAAGTCAATCAGCGCGGCGCGCCTTGCCGGGCTTGGCGGACGGCGATCAGGGGGCAGGGGCTGTGGCCTCGGACCGATGCAGTCCGTTCCCAAAGGACGTAAGGCGGGGCGATTCGCTTCACACGCAGACCCCGGAGTGGAGGGTGTCCCGGCGCGGATTCAGCGACCACGAAGCGGACGCCTGGGGGTGGGTGGCTGCCCGCTTCTTCATCGGACTCGATGCAGACGCGACCGCCGCGCAGCTCCCAGCTGATGTAGGGGGTCCCGTGTTCGTCGGCGAGCAGATGGCGCGAGGCGAGGATCAGCGTCGGCCCTTCGCCGACTTCCGAGCGCAACCCGGTCAGCGCAGGCGTGTAGGAGGTCGGGCCAACCGGCGCGTTGGCGAGGGCCAGAAGCGAGCAGACCCCCGCCGCCAGCAGATAGAGCCATGCGACCGGGCGCCGCAGCAGCGGCAGCACGATGGCGAGGGCCGCCATCGGGGCGCCGATCTCGATCGCCTTGGCGGCTGTATATGGGGTGCCGCTGATGCGAGCGGCGGCGTAGGCCAGGGCGGCTGCGGCGAGGCCGGACATAATGGCCGCCTCACGCCGACGCCAGCAGAGGACGAACCCGTAGAGGAGCAGGATCGAGGCGAAGGCGGCGCCGAGGTAATAGCCGAGAGCCGGCACGGCGCCGGCGCCGGGCGTGAGGCGGAAGTCGCCGGAGGGCCAGATGCCGAAGGCCTCGACGGGGGAGATCTGACCGAAGAGGTTGCCGAGGCCGGGGCCGTGGGGGTCGAAGGTCTCGAAGCTGTGGAAGTCGATCATCCGGCCGATCTCTGGGGCGATCAGGACGAGGAATGCGAGGGACGCCCAGATGCAGGCGCGCCAAGCCGCGGGTCCTGTCGCAGGGGAAGGGGGGCCTGCGGGCGGGGGCTGCGCCTCCGTTCTCGGCCCCCCTTCCCCTGCGCCACCCGCGGAGCCGCCGAACCGGCTGACGACGTACCCGGCTGTCGCCCAGATTGCTGCGGCGCCGATCAGCCAGATGAGGCCCGGGAAGCTGTAGGCGTAGACGGAGCCGACCGCTAGGAGCGCGGCGGGGACGAAGCGCAGGGGGAGCCGTCGCCACTCGTGGTCGCGGGATGACTCACGCAGGGCGAGAACAAAGGCCAGGAAGAAGAGGGCCTGCATGGTCTCCTTGAAGGCGCCCTGGGCGAAGTAGGAGGAGACCATGTAGGTGAGGCCAACGACCAGGGCCGCGGGAATGCGGAGGAATGCGGGCTGATCGCGGAAGGCCGTTAGAGCGGTCAGGGAGGCGAGGACGGCTACGGCAACCGTTAGGCCGGAGAAGCCCTGGACAAGGCCGATGCCGAGGCCCTTGCTGAGCGCGACGACCATCGCGTGGGGTCCGAGCGGGTAGCCCTGGTGCAGCAGCTGTGAGCCCTCGCCGTGGGCGAGGCGGTCGGCGGTCAGCAGGTGCTGAGACATATCCGGGTTGAAGCTGGTGCCGAGGATGCCGAAGTGGCCTTCGACCGTGAACGGCAGCGAGGCAGCGGCAAGAGCCAGGAGGCCGACAGACCAGCCGACCCGCAATGCCCCCCTCCCGCCCTCGAGCCGTTTTCGGAGATAGAGAATCGATGCCGCGAAAAGCACTGCGACGGTGATGGCCGAGATCGCCCCATCGCCCGGTAGCCGCACGGTCCCCCAGCACAGGGCGCAGAGCAAGGCCAGGCCCACCGCGGGCGCCAGCCAGGACCAGCGCCGTACGCCGCAGAGCGCGATCGCTGCCTGGCCGATCGCCAGAGGGGCGGCGCAAATAGCCAGCACGGCTGCATAGGTCCCGATCACGAGGGCGCGAGCCTAGACTGCGGGGATGGCCCATGTCCCACCAGCCCGTCATCTGGTACGCGCCAGGGACCTTGCCGACGCCCGCTATGCCGAGCCGCTGGGGGTCGACGACCTGGCCGCGGCCGCGGGCCTCTCGCGGGCCCATTTCAGCCGCGAGTTCAAGCGCGCCTTCGGCGAGTCGCCGCACGCCTACCTGCTGACCCGTCGGCTCGAGCGGGCGGCGGCTCTGCTGCGCACGACCGACCGCTCGGTGGCCGACATCTGCCTCTCGGTCGGCCTGCAGAGCATCGGCTCGTTCACGACCAGCTTCAGCCGCACCTACGGCCGCTCGCCGACCGCCTACCGCGCCGCACACCCACCGGCATCGCGCGGCGCGCTGATCCCCGGCTGCGTGGTCCGCGCCTACGCTCGCCCCCAACACCGCACGTTTCGAGAAGACAGCCCGCCCCTCCGCGCCTAGCATCGCCATCGACCTTTCAGTCCAAGACAAAGGAGAAGACGATGATCAGGATCGCCAACGCGCAGCTGTGGGTGCACGACCAAGACGAGGCCCTCGCCTTCTACACCGAGAAGGTCGGCATGGAGGTTCGCATGGACGTCACGCTCGCCGAGATGGGCGACTTCCGCTGGCTCACGGTCGGCCCCGCCGGACAGGAGGACGTCTCGATCGTGTTGATGGCCATCCCCGATCCGCCGGTGATGGACGATGAGACTGCCGAGCAGGTTCGTGGCCTGATGGCCAAGGGCTTTGCCGGGACGGTCTTCCTGACGACAGACGACTGCCAGGCTTCCTACGAAGAGCTGAAGGCTCGCGGCGTCAATTTCAGCGAAACGCCGGAGGAGCGGCCCTACGGAATCGACTCGGCCTTCCGCGACCCGTCAGGCAACAGCATCCGCCTCGCCGAGGTGCGGATGCCGGCCGAGATCTGAGCCATCCGGCTCCGACCAAGGCAAGGGACGATGGGCGCTACTGGGCTCGAACCAGTGACCTCCAGCTTGTCGAGCTGGCGCTCTCCCAACTGAGCTAAGCGCCCGGGAGACCTGAATCTAGCAGCGGCGCGTGGGCCGACGGAGGCCTGTGTGCCGCTGCCTCAAGCTCATCGCTGCAAGCGCCGATGCAATGAGTGCAACTTTTCAGCCCACGCGGTGTTTCTGATTGCAGCGACCGATTAAGGCTTGAGGACTGACGAGCCAGGGAAACAGAGTCTCGCTGGTGGCACGTCCTTCGGAAACAAGGGCCCCTCACGGGGCCCTTTTCCGTTCAGCTCAAGCCGAAGGCCCTCAGGGATGGTCGCTGGGAGCGTGCCAGCGGTGTGGCGCCAGCAGCGCATCGGTCGCCTCGGGCCCCCAGGAGCCCGGCTCGTAGACCTTCACCGGCGCGGGGTCGCGCATGACCGGGTCCGCCACCTCCCAGAGGCGCTCGATCGCCTCTGAGGTGGTGAAGAGGGTGCGGTCGCCGATCATCACGTCGTGGATCAGCCGCTCGTAGGCGTCGAGTGCCTGCTCGGGCCCGCCGAAGCTGTCGGCGTAGCTGAAGCGCATGTGGGCCTGGCCGAGCTGCATTTTCGGTCCCGGCACCTTGGCCAGGAACGAGGCCGAGATGCTGCCGGGGTCGCCCAGCTCGAAGGTCAGGTGATCGTGGCCGAACTCCTCGGCGACCTGGGTGCAGTCGATCGGGAACATCCGCCGCGGCGGCTCCGAGAAGGCGACCGTGAGCAGGTGATGGCTCTGAGCCAACCGCTTGCCCGAGCGCAGGAAGAACGGGATGCCCTCCCAGCGCCAGTTGTCGACGAAGGCGCGCAGCGCCACGAACGTCTCGGCATCCGAATCCGCGGCCACGCCGTCCTCAGCGCGGTAGCCGGCGTACTGGCCGCGCACCACGTCCGCCAGCTCAAGCGGCAGCATCGAGTCGAAGACCTTTTCCCGCTCGACCATCAGCGACTTGGCGCTGAGCGAGGTCGGCGGCTCCATCGCGACGAAGCTGAGCAGCTGGAAGAGGTGGGTGACGATCATGTCGCGGAAGGCGCCGGTTTCCTCGTAGAAGCTCCCCCTCATCCCGATCGAGAGCGTCTCCGGGACGTCGATCTGGACGTGATCGATGTGATTGCGGTTCCAGACCGGCTCGAACATGCCGTTGGCGAAGCGCAGGGCGAGCAGGTTCTGCACCGCCTCACGCCCGAGGTAGTGATCGATGCGGAAGACCTGCTCCTCGGCGAAGACAGAGTGGACGAGCGCATCGAGCGCCCTTGCCGAAGCTAGATCGCGGCCGAATGGCTTCTCCATGATCACCCGGGCATCCTCGCCGAGACCGAGCTGACCGAGGCCCTCGATCACGCCCGCATAGGCAGACGGCGGCAGCGATAGGTAATGGAGCAGTTGGGAGCCGGCGCCGAGCTCGTCTTTTGCCCGCGCCACCTCCTCCCCCAGCTCTGCGAACCCGTCGCCGAGCGGCGCGAAGCGCACGGCGGCGAGGAAGCGCGTCAGCGACTCGCCCGGCGAGGGCCTGCGGCCGGAGCCGCAGACGGCGTCCCGCACGAGCCCGACGAACTCGTCCTGGCCCAGCGCTCCCCTCGAGGCGCCGATCAGCGTGAAGCGCTCCGGCATCAAGCCGGCCTCGAAGAGATGGAAGATCCCCGGCAGGAGCTTGCGGCGGGCCAGATCCCCCGTCGCCCCGAAGAGCACGATCGCCTGGTCGCGGGGGATCGTCGGCGCCGTGGCTATTGCGGGCGCGCCCACGCTCGGGAGCTTAGAAGCCCGACGCGAGCGAGACTTCGAACTGCGGGCCGGCGAGGGGCACGCGAGGCGCTCCGGGGAAGAAGACGCGCAATGGGCCGGTCCACGTCTTCGTCCCGTCGGGCAGGGCGCTGTAGCTGCCCTTTCCGGAAAACGGCGTCGGCGGCGTCAGCGAGGCCGTCGTCATCGAATCGTCGGTGACGAAATCTTCGGAGGACGCGACGGCGAATGCGTACCGGACCTCGGCGACCGAGCCTTTGCTCTCTTCCTCGATCGCCAGAGAAAGCGTTTTTTTGCCCACTTGAACCATGAGGAACTCAGTCGCAGTCACCCCGTGGCGCGAGCTGGCGGTGAAGAGGGTCGGCGAAAAACTCGGCTCTTCGTGGACCTGACGGCTGGCCTGGCTCACCGGCGGCGAGAGATGCCGAGACGCGCAGCGAAGGTGGAGCGGGCTGCGGACTGTTCCCTTGGCGCGGTGAGCGCGAACGGATATGTAGTGGTCCTCTCCGGTGAAGCGAACGCTGCCGACGAAGGCGCCGAGGCGGCTGGTGAAGCGGTCCGGCCCCCTGCAATGGCTTCGAGGCTTCGTTTCCCGGACTTGCCCGGAGGGCCGAAAACGCACCGAGACCTTGCCGAAATCGCCAAAGGAGGCCTCGAGCCGGTTCGGGGTGACGGTGCCCCGCGCCACGTAAACGCTAACTGCGCGACCCCGACTGGGCTTCCGCTGACCTTGACTCGCGTGGTTGTGAGGCCCGTTGCGAACCACCTCGATCCCAACGATGTCGCTGAACCCGATCACCGATACGGAATATCCCTGTCCCGTCTTCAGGTCGAACTTCGAGACGAAGGAGGAATGCGCCACCGGCGTGTGCACCCGAGACCGCACCGCCGCTCGAAACAGGGGCGGTACGGCCGCCGGAATATCGATCGGGCTTGCGCTGCTGACAGCCGGGGCGGCGAGCAACGCCATCGCAGTGGAAGCTGCAGCCAAATGGCGAAGCTCGATCATTCGATGCTCGCCGCCCGAGAGAACAACCGCCCCGCTTCCTTGCCGAAATATGCGCCGAAATCGGTAGCCGGATCGTCTGGATATCCGTAGTTGGTGACGCTGTTGAGGACATCGCCCGAGATGGTCCAGCCACCGCCCGAGGCCCCGCCGGTGACGTCGCAATCGACGGCGAGGTTGAGCGGCCCCGGCGAAAGGAACGAACGAGCGTCGTGGCCCAGAAAGGGCGTCTGTTTGCAGACCTGCTGAGTTTCACCGTCGAACGGAGGCGCCACCGGATAGCCGTGGACGTCGAACACCTGCTTCGCCTTCAACCCCCACGCGATGCCGGCGCCACCGACCGCCTTGCCTAGCAGTTCACCGCGTTCGTTGCGGCCGACCACGGCCGCCCCGATGTCGAAGTTCTCGCTGCCGGTCGAGCGCCACTTCGGAGTCGTGTCGATCCACCTCGCGGGGAATACCCCGAACGGGCGCTGTCCATAGCGGTAGCCCGGCACGAACACCCAGCGGTGATCGAACCATTCGCCATGCGACCCACCTGTGTTCACGCAGTGGCCGGCGGTGAAGACGACGCTGAAGTTCGGTGAGTTGACCGAGGTGCCAGAGCAGCGGGCAAGCCCGAAGGGAAGTTCGATGAATATCGCTCCGTTCTGGCGGGTTGCCAGTTCGGTCGGGTCGGGCACCGTTTCGAATGCCGAGCTCGAGGACGCCTCCCCGCTCGGAGCGCCCGCCGGATGCCGATGCGGCGTTTCCCCCGATAGGTCGGCCGGCCCGCCGGAAGCGGCCCGGGATCCACCGAACCCGTGCCCGGCAAGCGGCCTCGCTCGTTTCATCCGAGCCGGCGTCCAGAACCGCATAGCGCGCTGTGCCTGCGACGGGGGCAAGGCGACGCCGCTCCCGGCCGGAGCGCCCATCGCTGTCGGCACCGCGACGGCGAGCAGCAGGACGACCAAGACCGCGCCCGCGCCTGAGAATGGCCGCCTCGCGAACGCCCGATGCGTCCCCCGCCCACATGCACTCATCGCGAACAGTCTACTTCTCATGAGCAACGACACGCCTCGATCATCTGGCCAGTGCAAGCAAGAAGGCGCCCACCGGAATCGAACCGGTGTAAACGGCTTTGCAGGCCGCTGCGTAACCACTCCGCCAGGGCGCCGGGCGGATCAAGGGTAGCGACGTTATGCAGCGCGCTGCTCGGGACCGGAGTCGTCGTCGATGTCGAGGACGACGTTGTCGTCGGCGGTGCGGCGGACGCGGAAATCGAGCGGGGAGCGCTGCTCCAGCTCGCGGAGGAGGTCGACCGGTTCGTCGAGTCGCATCGAAAGCGTCGCGCGGCCCTCGGAGAAGCGCTCAACGGAGATCTCGGAGGTGGCGCCGATCTGGCCTGCCGCGTCCTCGAAGCCGACCAGCTGGGAGAAGTCGTCGAGCGGGCCGATCTCGACTTTGACAAGGCCTTCGAAGATGTCTCGGGTGGTGGCCTCGACGTGATCGTGGCCATTGGCGCTCGGGGCGCTCGGCGCGGCGGTGCCCGCCTGGGCTTCGCTCAGCTCCTGAGCGCGGCGGCCCACCTCGACCGCCTCGTGCAGGGCCTTCATGCGGATCCGGGTCGCCTGGCCTCGCGCCTGTTCCTGTATCTCCTCCAGCCGCGCCGAAACCGCCTCCAAGGAGGCGACGTTGCGGTCGTGGCGATCGTTGGCCTCGCTCAGCCGCTCGAGCAGGCCGCGGATCTCGCGCTCGCGCTCGATCACCATCGACGAAAGCGAGCCAAGCTCCTGCTCCGCGCCGGCGGCGGCATTGGCGGCTTCCCGGCAGCGCCCGAGCGCCTCTTCCGCGTCGCGCTGCAATGCCCAGTTCCGCGCGTCCCGCGATGCAAGCGCCGCATCCACATCAGAGCGGCGGTAGCCGAGAAACGACCTCTTGAAGCTACCCATGCGCGGCACCGTAGAGGTGCCCTCGGACGCCATCCTGTGACGTCTGCAGCTCGAGCCGCGGCGCCTCGCGCCAGAGGTCCTCGAGCTGGTAGCGCTTGCGCGCCTCGTCGGTGAAGACGTGCAGGACGCAATCGAGGTAGTCGAGGACGATCCAGCCGGCAGCTTCGGCTGCCTCGGAGCCGCCGGGCAGCAGCTGCTGCTCCTGCTTGAGGCGCAGCTTCGCCTCGTCGGCGATCGCCCGCGCCTGGCGCTCGTTGCGAGCCGTGCAGACGATCAGGAAGTCGGTGTAGGCGACGAGCTCGCGCATATCGAGGACGACGATCTCACTCGCCGCTTTGGCGTCGGCCAGCTCCGCCAGGCGGCGAGCCAGCGCCTCCGAGCGCTCCCCTCGCGCCTCAGCGCTCATCAGTAGATCCCCTTCTCTTCGATGAAGCGCGCCACCGACTCGGGCACCAGATAGCGCAGCGGCCGGCCTGCCGCCGCCCGCTCGCGCACCGCGGAGGAGGAGACGCCGAACTGCGGCATCTCCAGCATCGTCGCCCGGCCCTCGGCGCCGAGGCTGCGCATCACGGCGGCGACCTCGGCGTCGGAGATGCCGGACCGTCGCGCGACCGCAAGACGTGCCAGCTCGGCCACCCTTCCCGGCTCGCGCCAACTCTCGAGGCCCACGGCAGCGTCCGCACCCATCACGAACACCAGCTCCCTGTCGCCCCGTTCTCGTGCAAGCAGGGCCAAGGTCTCATACGTGTAGGACGGCCCTTCGCGCTCGACCTCCAGGGTCGAGACCGAAAAGCGCGAATCGTCGGCTGCGGCAAGCCGGGTCATCGCCAAGCGCAGCTCGGGACCGGGGTCGTCGGCAATCCGCTTGTGGGGAGCCTCGCCCGTGGGGACGAGGATCACCTCCTCGAGCCCAAGCTGCCAGAGCGCCTCCTGGGCGAGGGCCAGGTGGCCGAGGTGCGGCGGGTTGAAGGCCGAGCCGAGGACGCCGATGCCGGACGCGGGCGAGCTACTCACGCACTTGACCGTCGCCGTGGACGACGTACTTGTAGGTCGTCAGCTCGCGCAGGCCGATCGGGCCGCGGGCGTGCAGCTTCTGGGTCGAGTTGCCGATCTCGGCCCCCAAGCCGAACTCGAAGCCATCGGTAAAGCGGGTCGAGGCGTTGGCGTAGACGACGGCCGCGTCGACGGCGGCGGTGAAGAGCTCGGAGGCGTCCTGGGACGAGGTGACGATCGCCTCCGAGTGCCCGGTGCCGTGCGCGTTGACGTGCTCGACCGCCTCCTCCAGCGAGTCGACGACGGCGACCGCGAGCTTCAGGTCGAGGTACTCGGCGTCCCAGTCCGCCTCGGACGCCGTCCCGACCTCGATGCCGGCAGCCAACTCACGGACGCGATCGTCGCCGACGAGCTCGACTCTGGCGTCGCGCAGCTCGGCAAGCGCTGAAGGGAGAAAATCTCGCGCTATCGCCGCGTCGACCAGCAACGTCTCCGCCGCATTGCAGACGCCCGAGCGCTGCGTCTTGGCGTTGAGGACGATCCGACGCGCCATCTCCAGGTCCGCATCCGAGTGCACGTAGACGTGGCAGTTGCCCGCGGCGGCGTAGATCACCGGCACCGTCGCGACGTCCTTCAAAGCCTTCTTCAGCCCCGCCCCACCCCGCGGGATCAGCAGATCGA
This sequence comes from Solirubrobacterales bacterium, assembly GCA_036496625.1. Classification (GTDB taxonomy): domain Bacteria; phylum Actinomycetota; class Thermoleophilia; order Solirubrobacterales; family 70-9; genus VRUE01. Next base: position 35,651 of record DASXKW010000059.1, read on the forward strand.
CCACCCCGTCCTGCGTCGCCAGCTCCGCCAGGTCGCCATGCCCCTCGCCGACCGGCAGCAGCAGCACGGCGTCCCCCGGCAACCCGGCCTCAGCCAGCGCCTCACGGGCAACGCCCGCCAGGGCCGCATTCGAGCGCTCGGCATAGTGCGATCCCCGCAACACAATCGCGTTGCCGCTCTTGATCGTCAGCGCCGCGCAATCGATCGTCACGTTGGGCCGCGCCTCGTAGACGACAGCAACGACGCCCAGTGGCACCCTCAACTTCCGCAGGCCCAGCCCGCTCTGCAGGGATTTAGATTCAAGCTCCTCGCCAATCGGATCCTCGAGCGCGGCAACAGCTCGAACACCGTCAGCCATCGCAGCCAGCCGGTCCTCGGTCAGCGAAAGTCGATCACGCAGCGCCTGAGTCAGCCCCGAGGCCCGCTCATCGGCCAGATCAGCAGCATTTGCCTCGAGTATCTCCGCGCTCCGCTCGCCCAAGAGCTGTGCAGTCGCCTCCAGCGCCGCATCCTTGGCGGTGGTGGAGGCCCTCGCAAGCTCTCGGGCAACCCGGCGAGAGGCCAAGCAAATCTCCCCCACCGTTCTGGTCATGACAGCCATGAGGGATAAGGGTAGCTGCGAGGGCCGGGCGCCCCCTCCCAAAACACTTAAGCGCGGCTCCTGCCGCGCGTTT
>DASXKW010000060.1:0-3623 GCA_036496625.1 Solirubrobacterales bacterium
GGCGAGCGGGAGCTGGCGATCCACTCCCGACTCGAGACATCCTCAGACGAAGAGCCCGCCCAGTGGACCCAAAACGCCTCCGGCCTGCTCTGCGAAGAGGCCCCAGAGCCGCAAGAGCCGCTCGACGCCTGGCCCCCCGAGGGAGCCGAGCCGCTCGACACCGAGTTCCTCTATGACCGCCTCGCCGAGGCGGGGCTCGAGTACGGCCCCGCCTTCCAGGGACTGACCGCGGCTTGGAAGCTGGGCGAGCAGGTCTTTGCCGAGGTCTCTCTCGCCGAGGAGCAGGCCCGCGAAGCGCAGCGCTTCGGCCTGCACCCGGCGCTGCTCGATGCGGCGCTGCACAGCGCCTTGCCGATTGCGAGCCCGGTCGAGGCTCGCCTGTCCCGCGAATGGCGGGGCGTCAGGGCGATCGGCACCGCTGGCTCGCTGCGCGTTCGTCTGGCTCCGACGGCGGCCGAAGACGGCTACTCACTCGCTGCTCACGACGACGCAGGCGCCCCGGTGGTGTTCGCCGAGTCGGTCGTTACGAGCCCGGTGGACCCGGTCCAGCGGCAGATTGCGCGCCGGCGCCGTTCTCTCTTCAGCGTCGAGTGGTCGGAGGCCCGGCTGCGTCCCGCCGACGGCCCTGAGCCCGTCGTGGCGATTCTCGGCGGCCTCGAGGTTCCCGGTCTGCACGCAGAGCCTTATGCCGACCTGTCGACGTTCCTCGAGGGGCTCGCCGACGCCGATCCACCGGCTGCGGTTCTCGCGGAAGTTATTCCGGACGAGGGGGCTTTCATGGCGCAGGCGTCTCGCGCCGCGACCGAGAATGCGCTCGGCTTGATGCAGGCTTGGGTTGCCGACGAGCGCCTTGCCGGCTCTCGCCTCGTCTTCCTCACCGAGCGGGCAATGGTCAATGCCGAGGGCACCCTCCCCAACCCCGCCGCGGCGGCGGTCTGGGGCCTTGTGCGCTCGGCTCAGTCCGAGCACCCTGGCCGTTTCGGCCTGGTCGATAGCGACGGGACAGATGCGTCGCGGCAAGCACTGCCGGAAGTTCTGTGGCAGACCGACGAGCCGCAGATCGCGCTGCGCGAAGGCGTTGCCCTGACGCCCCGGTTGGCACGGGTCAGGGTCGACGACAACGAGCCGGACAAAACACCACCGATCGACTCCGAGACGACGACGCTGATCTCCGGCGGCACCCGCGGTATCGGCGCTCTCGTCGCCCGCCACCTGGTCGGCGTACACGGTGCCCGTCACCTTGTGCTCGCCGCCCGCAGCGGCGAAGACGAGCGGGTCGGGGCGCTGAAGACCGAGCTTGAAGAGATCGGCGCTGTGGTATCGGTGGTTGTCTGCGACGTCGCCGATCGCGCGCAACTGGAGGCGCTGTTGAGCTCGATCCCGGCCGAGCGCCCGCTGGGGGCGGTGATTCACGCTGCCCGCGTGCTCGACGACGGTGTGCTCGACTCGCTTGATCCGGAGCGCCTCGAGCGGGCCATGCGGCCGAAGGTCGATGCGGCGTGGAACCTGCACGAGCTGACCAAGGGCTTGGAGCTCTCCGAGTTCGTCATGTTCTCTTCGGTGGCCGGAGTTCTCGGCAGTCCCGCTCAGGCCAACTACGCAGCCGCAAGCGCGTTTGTCGACGCTCTGGCGCAGCGCCGTCGCGCCGAGGGCCTTCCGGCGGTCTCGCTGGCGTGGGGCGCTTGGGCCGGGGCTGGCGAGGAGGCCCTCTCGACCGGCGCCGACCGTGCCAGGCTCGGACGCCTGGGGCTTGCTCCGATGGGATCCGAGCAGATCCTCGAGCTCTTCGATGCCTCCCGCGTCAGCGGCGAGTCGCAGCTGGCGCCTGTGGCGTTTGACGGAGACGGCCTCCGTGCAAAGGCCAAAGCCGGCACCTTGCCGCCGATTTTGAGCGGCTTGGTGGGCGAGTCCGCTCGACGGGCTGCGCAGGCGGATTCGCTGGCGCGACTGCTTCTCGACCTTCCCGACGGCGCTCGCGACGGCGCCGTGCTGGATCTCGTCCGCACCCATGCGGCCGCCGTGCTCGGCCACTCATCCCCTGAGGCGATTGACCCGGACCGCGCCTTCCAGGAGCTTGGCTTCGACTCGCTAGGTGCGGTGGAGCTGCGCAATCGCCTCGCTGCGGCAACCGACCTGCGCCTTCCCGCAACGGTCATCTTCGACTATCCCTCGGTTCGGGCGTTGGCCAAGTTCCTGCGCTTCCGGGCCGAAGGGGAGCACCGCAGCGCCGCGGTTGCGGCCCGACCCGCTGTATCTACAGAGGAGCCGATCGCGATCGTCGGCATGGGCTGCCGCTACCCCGGCGGGGTCGGCTCTCCCGACGGGCTCTGGGCTCTGGTGTCTGAAGGCGGCGATGCGATCGCCGAGTTCCCCGCCGACCGCGGCTGGGGCCTTGGCAGCCAGCTCCAGCTCGCCCAGGACAGCGAATTTGCCCCCAAGGGTGGCTTCCTGGACGAAGCGGGACATTTCGATCCCGGCTTCTTCGGGATCAGCCCCCGTGAGGCGCTGGCAATCGACCCTCAACAGCGGCTGCTGCTCGAAACGGCCTGGGAGGCGCTCGAGGACGCCGGCATCGACCCCGACTTGCTGCGTGGGACCGAAGCCGGCGTCTTCATGGGAGCCACCACCGGGGACTACGGGTACGCAATCGGCGCCACGTTCTCGGGCTCGGTGATAGTCGGGGCTTCCAGCAGCATCGTCTCCGGCCGCCTCGCCTACTCGCTCGGCCTGGAGGGCCCGGCGATGACGATCGACACCGCCTGCTCCTCCTCGCTGGTCGCCCTGCACCTCGCCTCCCAGGCGCTGCGCGGGGGGGAGTGCACGATGGCGCTGGCCGGCGGAGCCGCCATTCTCGCTACTCCGCTCGCCCTGATGGACTTCGGCACTCAAGGGGGTCTCGCCCCCGACGGCCGTTGCAAGGCGTTTGCCGAGGCAGCCAATGGGACGGGCTTCTCGGAGGGCGTCGGGGTGCTCGCCCTCGAGCGCCTCTCCGACGCAGAGGCCAACGGCCACCCGGTACTGGCCACGATCCGCGGCTCCGCCGTCAACCAGGACGGCGCCTCCAACGGGCTCACTGCCCCCAACGGCCCCTCCCAGGAGCGGGTGATCCGCCAGGCGCTCGCCAACGCGCGATTGACCCCGCAAGACATCGACGCGGTCGAGGCCCACGGCACCGGCACGACCTTGGGAGACCCGATCGAGGCCGGGGCGCTGCTTGCCACCTACGGCCAAGACCGCGAGGCGCCGCTGAAGCTCGGCTCGCTGAAGTCCAATATCGGCCACGCCCAGGCCGCGGCAGGTGTGGGCGGCGTGATCAAGACGGTGATGGCGATGCGCGAAGGCCTCTTGCCCAAGACCCTTCACGTCGATGAGCCCTCTACGAAAGTCGACTGGGAGATGGGCGAGATCGAGCTGCTCACCGAGCCGGTCGAGTGGCAGCCAAACGGCCGGCCAAGGCGTGCCGGCGTCTCCTCCTTCGGCATCAGCGGCACCAACGCCCACCTGATCTTGGAGGAGGCGCCCGAGCAGCTCGCCCCCGAGCCGATCCCCGGCGAGGGCGAGCAGGGGGGAGAGGACGGCGAGCAATCCCTCTCCGGCCCGCTCCCCCTCGCCCTCTCGGCCAA
>DASXKW010000061.1:0-13112 GCA_036496625.1 Solirubrobacterales bacterium
GGGGGGCCTGCGGGCGGGGGCTTCGCCTCCGTTCTCGGCCCCCCTCCCCACACGCCACCCCCCCGATGGAGGTGCTCAGTTGATTCCTCGTTACACGCGGCCCGAGATTGGAAGAGCTTGGTCTCCCCAGCGTAAGCTCGAGCGTTGGCTGGAGGTTGAGCTGGCCGCTACGGAAGCGTGGGTCGAGGAGGGCGTCGTTCCGAAGGAAGCTGCGGAAGCGTGCCGGGCCAATGCGGCCTTCACGGTCGAGGCGGTCAATGAGCGGGAGAAGGTGACCGATCATGATGTCGCTGCCTTCGTCGATGTGGTTGCCGCGTCGGTGGGGGAGCACGGGCGCTGGATTCATTACGGGCTGACTTCGTCTGATGTGCTTGACACCGCCTTGGCGCTGCAGCTGGGCGAGGCGGGCGAGGTCGTCCTGGAGAGCGCGCGGGCCTACCGCGACGCGCTGATAGAGCGGGCGCTGGAGCATCGCGACACGCTCTGCGTCGGCCGCACCCACGGCGTTCACGCCGAGCCGACCAGCTTCGGCCTGCGCCTCGCCGGCTTCGCATTTGAGGCCGATCGCAACCTCAACCGGCTCGCCGATGCCTTCGAGCAGCTCCGCTTCGGCAAGCTCTCCGGCGCGGTCGGCACCTACGCTTCGGTGCCTCCCGCGGTGGAGGCGCGGGTGATGGAGCGGCTTGGGCTGAAGCGCGAGGACGTTGCGACTCAGGTGATCCCGCGTGACCGCCATGCCGTCCTGCTCTCAGAGGTCGCGGTTGCCGGCGCGGGGCTCGAGCGTTTCGCCACCGAGATCCGCAACCTGCAGCGCACGGAGGTGCGCGAGGTCGAAGAGCCCTTTGCGTCCGGACAGCAGAAGGGCTCCTCGGCGATGCCGCACAAGCGCAACCCGATCCGCGCCGAGCGGATCACCGGCCTCGCCCGCGTCCTGCGCGGCTACGCCCAGACGGGCCTCGAGAACGTCGCCCTCTGGCACGAGCGCGACATCTCCCACTCCGGCGCCGAGCGCGTGATCCTCCCCGACGCGACGATCGGCCTCGACTACATGCAGGACCTGGCGACCAAGGTCGCCTCAGGCATGACCGTGCGCACTGAGCGGATGAGCGAGAACCTCGACCTGACCCACGGCGCCCTCTTCAGCCAGCGCGCCCTGACCGCGCTGGTCGAGTCCGGCCTGACCCGAGACGAGGCCTACCGCGTCGTCCAGGAGAACGCCCAGCAGGCCTGGGACACGGCAACCCCCTTCCGCGACCTGCTCGGGAAGGCGGCCCCAGAGCTAGACCTCGCCGCTGTCTTCGACTACGGCGCCTACCTGACCCACATCCCGGAGATCTTCGAGCGCCTCGAAGCTCTGCGCGGCTGAAGTAGGGTTTCCGCCGATGGTCCTCTACACCTGCGGGCAGAAAACTCATGGGCCAGCCTTTGCCCATCCCTGTGGCAAGGCCGGGAAAGCTCTCGACAAGGCTGGCTACAAGTACGAGCTGAAGACCGTCGGCGGCTACCGGCTGATGCCCTGGACCTGGGGCAGCCGCGACGAGGACCGGGGCGAGGTGAAGAAGCTGAGCGGCACCAACGAGGTGCCGATCCTGGTTCTCGACGACGGCGAGGTGATCTCCGGCTCGAGCACGATCGCGCGTTGGGCGCAGGAGCACCCCGCGGCCAAGGCCGCCGCCAAGGGCTGACGCGACCAGGTCGGCCTCAGAGCCCCGCGGTACTGCGATAGGCGACGACCGGCTCCGCCTTTCCCTTCAGGTCGACCTCGACCCGCTCGCCCACCGGCTCGGCCAACCGCCCGACCAGGCGCTCGGAGGCGACGATCTCACCGCCCTTCGCCTGCCCTTGGAGGCGCGCCGCGACGTTGACCACGTCGCCGACCGCGGTGAAGTCGTAAAGCGAGCGCTTGCCGACGTTGCCGACGAAGGCCTCGCCGTAGTCGAGGCCGACCCCGACCTCGACGAAGGGACCGTCGACGCTGCCATAGCCGACACGGCCAAGCAGTTCGCGAGCCTGTTCGAGCATCGTCGTGGCGGGATCGTCCAGCCCTCCGTACATCGGCAGGTAGAGGGCCATCACCTCGTCGCCGATCAGCTTGTCGATCACCGCCTCGGGGAAGAGAACGTCCTCGGCGCAGGAGTAGAAACGGCGCAGGAGGACGCTGACCGCTTCGGGGTCGGACTGCTCCGAGAGACGGGTGAAGCCGCGCAGGTCGGCGAAGAGGACCCCGACCTCGGTCGTCGTCCCGCCCGGCGGCGAAGCCTCGACGCAGGTTGCGCAGAGGGTCGGGTTCTTGCGCGAGGGCCGGTAGCCGAGCGGGCGGACCAGGCGGCTGCCGAAGCCCGAGAAGGGCGCACCGCAGATGCCGCAGCGGGGGCTGGCCGGGAGGGCACGCAGGAAGCGGCCCCAGATGCGGCCGGTTCGTCCCGACATCAGCTTGAAGTACAGCTCCCAGTCATCGGGGGTCAGCGGCTCGTCGTCGCCCTTGCGGGCGGAGCGGCGAATGCGGCGCAGGACGGATCGCTGCCAGAGCGTCAGCCGATCCTCGCGGGCGTCTTCCGCCATGCCTCCATCGTAGGGCCGCCCCGCCGAGCCGTGGGGAAATTCGGGTAGCGCTAAGCGGCTACGAGGTCCCGCTCGCGCGTCGGGTGGCGGGCGGTGACGACGACAGGCGTGCCGGCTTTTGGCGAGAGGGTGATGTTGCGGCGACCGACCTTCTCGGGGGCGCGGCTGGCCTTGTGCAGCTCGCAGCGGGTCAGCACCTCGCGCAGGGCGATCCGCATCTCGAACTCCGCGAAGGCGGCCCCGATGCAGCGGCGGATGCCGCCGCCGAAGGGGATCCAGGCGTAGGTGTCCGGCGAGCCCTCGAGGAAGCGCTCGGGCTTGAAGGCGAATGGCTCGGGGAAGGAGTCGGCGCGGGTGTGGGCGAGCCAGATCGCCGGGGTGACGTCGGTCCCGGCGGGCAGGTCGATTCCGTCGGCGACGAGGTCCTTGGCGAGGCGGCGGCCCGCGAGCGGAACCACCGGGCGCAGCCGCAGCGACTCGCTGATAGTCGCCCGCAGGTAGTCGTCCTCGCCCTGCTCGAGCGAGTCGCGCAGGCGGGCCAGCTCGCGGGGATGGCGGAGAAGCAGGTCGAAGGTCCAGGCCAGCGCCGTCGCCGTGGTCTCGTGGCCGGCCAGCAGCAGCGTCATCAGCTGGTCGCGCAGGTCGGCGTCGGTCATCTCACCGCCGTCCTCGAAGCGCGCCTGGATCAGCATTGAGAGGATGTCGTCGCGCTGCTCGAGGTCGCCCTCGGCCCGGCGCTCGGCGATCTCGGCGTAGAGCAGCTCGTCGACTGCCTTGAGCTGGGCCTCGAATTTGGCCCAGGGCCCGCCGCCGAAGCGCCGCGTCGCCAGGCCGATCAGCTGGTTGAAGGGCGAAGCGGTCTCCTCCAGCACCTTGGTGAGCATTACGCGAAGCCGCTCCAGCCGGGGACCGTCGGCGACGCCGAAGACAACCCGCAGGATCACCTCCAGCGTGATCGCCTGCATCCGCGGGTGGATCGCGAACGCCTCGCCGAGCGGCCAGGAGTCGATCTCTGCATCGACGATCTCCTCGACGATAGGCTCGTAGGACCGCATCCGCTCGCCGTGAAATGGCGGCAGCATCACCCTGCGGTGAGCGAGGTGATCGGCGCCCTCGAGCACAAGCAGCGAGCGGGCGCCGACGATCGGGGTGAGGATGATCTCCCGGCCGGGCGGCAGCCCGTGCTCGCGCTCCGTGTAGAGGGCCTTGATCGCGGCTGGGTCCGAGATCATCACCATCGGCCGCTCGAAGCTGATGAATTTGACGCTGAAGTTGTCGCCGTGCTTTTCCCGGCACTCCTGCATGAAGGGCAGCGGCCGGAACGACCAGCGAAGCGTCTGCACCAGGGGAGAGCTCTTCGATTCGGGCGGCAGGGTCACTCGGGACAGGATCGCAGACGCCGGGCGAGCCGGTGCTCCGCTTGCCCGGGCAGTTAGCATCGAGCCGATGTTGCCCATCCAGGATCTGAAGCTCCATTCCTCGGGAAAGGTCCGTGAGATCTACGAGTGGGAAGACGACCTGCTGATGGTCGCCTCGGACCGGATCTCGATCTACGACGTGGTGATGCCGACGCCGGTTCCCGACAAGGGCAAGGTGCTGAACCGGGTATCGGAATTCTGGTTCGAGCTGACCGGCGACATCGTCCCCAACCACTTCATCTCCGCCGACGTGCCGGAAGAGGTGGCGGAGCGGGCGATGCGGGTGCGGCGGCTGGAGATGTACCCGGTCGAGTGCGTCGTGCGCGGCTACCTCTCGGGGTCGGGCTGGAAGGAATACAAGAACGGCGGCGCCGTCTGCGGGATCGAGCTGCCCGCCGGGATGCTCGAGTCCGACAAGCTGCCGGAGCCGATCTTCACCCCGGCGACCAAGGCCGAGATCGGCGACCACGACGAGAACGTCGATTTCGGGCGCGCCGCCGAGATCGTCGGCGACCGGGCGCTGATGGAAGACCTGAGGCGGATCTCGATCGAGGTCTACGCCCGCGGCGCCGAGCACGCGGCGGAGCGCGGCATCGTCCTCGCCGACACCAAGTTCGAGTTCGGCCGCCACGCTGGCGCCGAGATCGTCCTCGCCGACGAGGTTTTGACCCCGGACTCCTCGCGCTTCTGGCCCGCCGACCGCTACCAGCCCGGCCGCGGCCAGCCCTCCTTCGACAAGCAGTACGTGCGCGATTGGGCCGACGAGGCGGGCTGGGACCACCGGCCGCCGGCGCCGGAGCTGCCTCCCGACGTGATCGAGCAGACCCGGGCCAAGTACGTCGAGGCCTACGAGCGGCTCGCGGAGCGCAGCTTCTAGTGGCGTACGGCCCTTCGGAACTCCCGCGTGTGCGGCTGGCGAGCGCCGGACCAAGCGGGGCAAGGACGCAGGGAGGCCGAATAGCAGCGCTATTTGGCCGACTGAGGACGCCGCGCCGCGCCGGTCCGCCGCCGCCAGGCGTGCGCGGGGGGGTTTCGAATGGCCGCTAGGGCCCGGGTCCTGATCCGGCCGAAGGAGGGCATCCTCGACCCGCAGGGCAAGGCGGTGGAGCGGGCACTGCCGGCGCTCGGCTTCGAGGGGATCGAGCATGTGCGGGTCGGTCGCATGGTCGAGCTGGAGGCAGACGATCCGGCGCTTCTCGCAGAGCTCTGCGAGAAGCTGCTCGCCAACCCGCTGATCGAGGACTACGAGATCGAGCGCCTCGACGGCGCCGGCTGATGCGCTGGGGAGTGCTCCAGTTCCCGGGCTCCTGCGACGAGCGGGACGCCCTGCACGCCTGCTCGCTGATCGGCGAGGCACGCCTCGTCTGGCACGAAGAGCGCGGTCTCGACGACATCGAAGCCATCGTCGTCCCGGGCGGCTTCTCCTACGGCGACTACCTGCGCGCCGGCGCGATCGCCCGCTTCTCGCCGGCGATGGAGGCCGTCGCCGAGTTCGCCGCGGCGGGCGGACCGGTGCTGGGGATCTGCAACGGCTTCCAGGTCCTCTGCGAGGCCGGCCTCCTACCCGGCGCCCTCCTCCTCAACGAGAGCATGCGCTTCAGCTGCCGCCAGGTCGACCTACTGGCCGACGGGCCTGAAACCGGAGCCGGAGTAGAGTTTTCGTCCCGTCGGCCCACGTTGTCGATTCCCGCTAAGCATGGGGAAGGGCGGTACTTCGCGCCGGCTGGGGCGCTCGATGCGCTTGAGGCCAATGGGCAGGTTGCTTATCGCTACGCGCCGGGGCAGAATCCGAACGGATCGGCTCGGGACATTGCCGGGGTGCGCAACGAGGCCGGCAACGTGGTCGGGCTGATGCCGCACCCGGAGCATGCGGTCGATCCGCTAACCGGATCGACCGACGGATTGCGGGTGTTCGAAGCCGTCGCCGCAACGGGAGCGCCGGCGTGACAGTCGAGGTCGCCAAGCACCGCGAGCTGGGGCTGACCGACTCCGAGCTCGAGCTGATCGTCGAAAAGCTGGAGCGCGAGCCCAACGACGTCGAGCTGGCGATGTTCAGCCTGCTCTGGTCCGAGCACTGCGCCTACAAGCACTCGCGCAAGCTGCTGGGGCGGCTGCCGACCGAGGGGGAGCGGGTCGTGATGGGGCCGGGCGAGAACGCCGGCGCGGTCGACATCGGCAACGGCTACGCGATCGCCTTCAAGGTCGAGTCGCACAACCACCCGAGCGCGGTCGAACCCTTCCAGGGCGCGGCGACCGGGGTGGGCGGCATCCTCCGCGACGTCTTCGCGATCGGCGCGCGACCGATTGCGATCCTCGACTCGCTGCGCTTCGGCGAGCTCGACTCGCTGCGCTCGCGCCACCTGCTCGACGGCGCCGTGCGCGGCATCGGTCACTACGGCAACTCGATCGGAGTGCCGAACGTCGGCGGTGAGATCTACTTCGAGGCCCCCTACGAGCACAACTGCCTGGTCAACGCGATGTGCCTCGGGATCGCCCAGACCAAGGACATGGTCCGCGCCGCCGCCGCCGGAGTCGGCAACGCGGTCGTGCTGATGGGCGCCTCGACGGGCCGCGACGGGATCGGCGGCGCCTCGGTGCTCGCCTCCGCCGAGCTCGGCGAGGGCGACGAAGCGAAGCGGCCGACGGTGCAGATCGGCGACCCCTTCGAGGAGTCCAAGGTGCTCGAGTGCTGCCTGGAGCTGCTCGAGAAGGGGCTGCTGGTCTCGCTGCAGGACCTCGGCGCCGCGGGTCTCACCTCCTCAGCCGGGGAGATGGCCTCGGCCGGCGGCGTCGGCATCGATCTCGATGTCGGCAAGGTGCCGCTGCGCGAGGCCGACATGGCGCCCTTCGAGATCATGGTCTCCGAGTCCCAGGAGCGGATGCTCGGCGTGGTCGAGCCGGCCAAGGTCGCCGACGTGCTGGCGGTCTGCGAGAAATGGCAGACCGGCGCGGCCGAGATCGGCGCCGTCACCGACACAGGCCAAGTGCGGGTGCTGCGCGGCGAGGAGGTCGTCGGCGAGATGCCCGTCGAGGCGCTTGTCGACGGCTGCCCGCTGTACGACCTCGAGCCCGCCGCGCCCGACCGGTGGATCTACGGCAACCGGGCCACGCTTGGCCCGGGCGCCTCGACCGAGGAGACGCTGCTCGCTCTGCTCGCCTCGCCCAGCGTCGCCTCGAAGCGCTGGGCCTTCGAGCAGTACGACTCAGTGGTCGGCTCGCGCACGGTGCGGCGGCCCGAGTCGGCTGACGCCGCCGTCCTGCAGATCCCCGAGGCCGGCAACGCGATCGCCGTCTCGATCGACGGCAACGGCCGCCGCGTCGCCTGCGACCCCTATGCGGGCACGGTTGAGGCAGTGCTCGAGTGCGCGCAGAACCTCGCCTGCGTCGGCGCCGAGCCGCTCGGCCTGACCAACTGCCTCAACTTCGGCAACCCCGAGAAACCTGCGCCGGCATGGCAGCTCGATCGCGCCGTCTCGGCCCTCGCCGACGCCTGCACCGCCCTCCGCGTCCCAGTCGTCGGCGGCAACGTCTCCCTCTACAACGAGGGTCCCGAAGGCCCGATCTACCCGACCCCCGTCGTCGGCATGGTCGGAGAGCTGCCCGACCCGGCCAAGGCCTGCGGCAGCGCCTTCCTCAAAGAGGGCGACGCGATCGCCCTGCTCGGCCCCTTCGCCCCCTCCCTGGCCGGCTCCGAGCTGGCCAAGCTGCGCGGCAAGCTCGGCATGGGCCTCCCTCGGCCCGACATCGCCGCGGTGGCCGAGGCCTGCGCAACCGTCCGCGGTGCAGTCCGTGCCGGCAAGCTCTCCTCCGCCCACGATATAAGCGACGGCGGCCTCGCCTGCGCGATCGCAGAGTGCGCGATCGCGGCCGGGATCGGCTGCCGCGTCGACGTGAGTCCGCTGTGCGAGCGCGGCTGCTCGGCAGAGGAGGCGCTCTTCGGCGAAGGAATCGGCGGCTTCCTCGTCAGCGGCGCCCGCGACAAGCTCGACTCCCTGGGGGCAACCGCGCTCGGCGAGGTTGGCGGCGCCACGATGGAAGTTGTCGCCGACGATTGCAGTTTCGGCATCGGCGTAGGCGACGCCGAGAGCGCCTGGCGCTCGCTCGCAGCTCGTCTCTAAGCCGCCCATCGCCCGTCACGTCGTGGCTGCGCGCCGTCCGCGGCGTTGTACACAATTTAATTTATTAATTGTGTTTTTTCGACGTAACATCTCCGCAGCAGTCGCGGACGTGTCACGTACCCAAGTTCGATCAGCTTCCTTGGAGGATCAATGAACTTTCTCCCCCTCGCGTCGATGGATCCCGTGCTTGCCACGCTTCTCCTCTCAGCAGCCGTGCTCCTCGCCGGCACGGTATTGACGGGCATGGCGCTCCGCAGCGACAAACCCGAGGTAGCGAAACAGGTATTCGCGGTCGTCGGCGTTCTCTTCGGGTTGCTCGCGGCCGGAGGGCTGGGAACGCTTTTCGCCAGCAAGAATGCCGAAACGGCGGAAAAGGCGGCAGAAAATGCGGGCACCGTCGCGGCAAGCGAAGTCTCGGGCGAAGTCTCCGAACACGTGAACCGAGCGCTCAAAGCGTCCCCGCCCAAATCCACGCAGCAAAAATGAGGCTCGCAGGAAGAGGCTGCGCCATAGCCCATGCCAGCCAACCCCCGCATCTTCTCCAGCCGCAGCCGCGCTGTCGGGAGCCGATCCACCTGCGCTGGTACCCTCCGCGGGTAGGCAGTCCGCCTGCGCGTCACGTCCTTCCAAACGCGAGGAAAGCGCGCCATTCTCTTGACCGAGCGGGTGACCAGCGACCGCGAGGGCCCGCGCGAGGAATGCGGGGTGTTCGGCGTATACGCGCCCGGCCACGATGTCGCCCGGCTCGCCTACTTCAGCCTCTATGCGCTGCAGCACCGCGGCCAGGAGTCGGCCGGGATCGCCACCTGCGAGGGCGGCCACATCACCACGCTGCGCGACTCCGGCCTCGTCTCCCAGGTCTTCGACGAGGAGAAGCTGCGGGCGCTGGAGGGCGACATGGCGATTGGCCACGTGCGCTACTCGACCACCGGCGGCGGCTCCTGGGAGAACGCCCAGCCGGTCTGGCGCGACGACGGTCGCGAGCTGGCGCTGGCCCACAACGGCAACCTGACCAACGCTGTCGAGCTCTGGGGCGAGCTGAAGGAGAAGGGGATCGCCTTCCGCGGCACCTCGGACTCCGAGATCATCGCCGCCCTGCTCTCCTCCCACGACGGCAAGCTGATCGAGGACGCGGTGACCGACGTGATGCCGCGGATGGAGGGCGCCTACTCGACCGTGGTGATGACCAAGCGGGCGATCGTCGCCTTCCGCGATCCGCACGGGGTGCGGCCGCTCTCGCTCGGTCGGCTCGACGATCGCTTCGTCGTCGCCTCGGAGAGCTGCGCCTTCGACATCATCGGGGCGAAGCTGATGCGGGAAGTGCACCCCGGCGAGATGGTCTCGCTGACCGAGCGCGGGTTGGAGACGCGCCAGGTGGTCAAGGCCGAGCGGCCGGCGATGTGCGTCTTCGAGCACATCTACTTCTCCCGCCCCGACAGCCGCCTGGAGGGCAAAGTGCTGCAGCAGGTGCGCGGGCGGATGGGCGAGATCCTCTGGCGCGAGTCGCCGGTCGAGGCCGACCTGGTGATCTCGGTGCCTGACTCCGGCAACCCCGCCGCCGCCGGCTTCGCCCGCGCCTCGGGGCTGCCGCGCGACGACGGCCTGATCAAGAACCGCTACGTGGCGCGAACCTTCATCCAGCCCGGCCAGGAGCTGCGCAAGCACGGCCTGCGGCTCAAGTTCAACCCGCTGCCCGAGATCGTCGCCGGCAAGCGCATCGTCGTCGTCGACGACTCGATCGTGCGCGGAAACACGACCCGCCAGATCGTCGGCATGCTGCGCGACGCCGGGGCGAGCGAGGTCCACCTGCGGATCTCGGCGCCGCCGATCCGCAACCCCTGCCACTACGGGGTCGACATGTCGACCCGCGAGGAGATGATCGCCCACAAGCGCACCGTGCAGGAGATCGCCGACGAGCTCGACTGCGACTCGCTCGCCTACCTCTCGCTCGACGGCGTCTATGAGGCGATCGGCACCGCGCCCGAGGACCACTGCGACGCCTGCTTCAGCGGCCGCTACCCGCTCGGCGACCCCGAGGACGCGAACGGCAAGTTCGCGCTCGAGGAGGTCGCCGTGGTCCCGGCTTCCCGGTAGCTTTCCCGCCGGTGGCAAGCGACGCCTTCAAGCTGGTGGTGCTGGCTTCCGGAACCGGCAGCAACCTGCAGGCGATCCTCGACCAGCTGCATGGGCGGGGAGGGATCCGGGTGGTTGGCGTCGGCTCTGACCACATCGGGGTTCCGGCTCTGGAACGGGCACGCGCCGCCGGAGTCGAGACCGCGTCCTTCCCGCGCGAGGGGTATGCCGACCGCGCGACGCGCGATGCCGCGATGGGCAAGTGGATCGAATGGCGCCGCGCCGACCTGATCGTCCTCGCCGGCTACATGCAGCTGCTCAGCGGGCCCTTCGTCGCCCGCTTCCGCAATCGCGTCGTCAACATCCACCCAGCCTTGCTTCCCGCCTTCCCCGGCCTCGACGCGATCGGGCAGGCGCTGGCGGCGGGCGTCGAGACGACCGGCGTCACCGTCCATTTCGTCGACGAGGGCGTCGACACCGGGCCGGTGCTCCTGCGACGCGAGGTCCGGGTGCCTGCCGATCGCGACCGCGATGCGCTCGAAGCGGCGATCCACGCCACCGAGCACGAGCTCTACCCGGAGGCGATCCGCATGATCGCGGCGGGCAGGGTTAGGATCGACGCGAATGACCCCCGGATGGTCGTCGTCGATGAGTGAGGCCCCCGCGGACACCCGAGCCGAGACCGTGAGCAACGGCGCGATCAAGGTGCGCCGGGCCCTGATCTCGGTCTCCGACAAGACCGGGGTCGCGGACTTCGCCCGCGGGCTCACCGGCCTCGGGGTGAAGATCCTCTCCACCGGCGGCACCGCTTCGGCGCTGCGTGAGGCGGGGATCGAGGTGACCGACGTCGCCGAATTCACCGGCCAAGAGGAGATCCTCGGCGGCCGGGTGAAGACGCTGCACCCGCGACTGCACACGGCATTGCTGGCACGGCGCGACGACCCCGACCACCTGGCGACGCTGGAGCGCGAAGGGATCGAGCCGATCGACCTGGTCTGCGTCAACCTCTACCCCTTCGAGGAGACCGTCGCCGGGCCCGAGGTGGAGCCCGAGGTCGCGGTCGAGAACATCGACATCGGCGGCCCGACGATGATCCGCGCCGCCGCCAAGAACCACGACGGCGTTGCCGTCGTGGTCAAGCCGGAGTCCTACGACGCCGTGTTGGCGGAGATGGACGAGTCCGGCGGCGCCCAGATATCCGCCTCGACCCGCCACTGGCTGGCCAACGAGGCCTTCGCCCAAACCGCCCGCTACGACGCCGCGATCAGCCGCTGGTTCTCGACCGAGTACGAGGACTTCCCGGAACACCTGGCGGTCGCCTACGAGAAGGTGCTCGACCTCGCCTACGGCGAGAACCCCCATCAGCGAGCGGCCCTCTACTCCGAAGCGGGCGTCCGCAGCCACGTCCTCTCGCGCGTCTCCAAGCTGCACGGCCGGGCGCTCTCCTTCAACAACGTGCTCGACCTCGACTCGGCGCGGCGCCTGGTCGAGGACTTCGACGAGCCGGCCTGCACGATCGTCAAGCACAACAACCCCTGCGGGGTGGCGATCGGCGGCAGCGCGGCCGAGGCCTATGCGAAGGCGTTGGCCTGCGACCCGATGTCGGCCTTCGGCGGCGTGATCGCCTTCAACCGGCCGGTCAGCGAGGAGCTTGCCGAGGCCCTGCACGAGAACTTCGTCGAGGTGCTGATCGCACCCGACTACGAGCACGGCGCGCTCGGCGTCCTCCAGCAGAAGGAGGCGATCCGCATCCTCTGCGAGGAGGAGCGCCGCCAGCGCGACCCGGGCGAACGCGACGTCAAACGGGTCCTCGGCGGCCTGCTGATCCAAGATCGCGACGGCGATCCCGAGCCGCGCGAGCTGATGGAGGTGGTGACCAAGGCCACCGCCGACGAGGAGCAGTGGCGCGACATGTGCTTCGCCTGGACCGTCGTTCGCCACGTCCGCTCCAACGCGATCGTGATCGCCAAGGACGGCGCCACCCTCGGCATCGGCGCTGGGCAGATGAGCCGGGTCGACTCGGTCCGCCTCGCGGTCGAGAAGTGCCGCGACGCCCGCGGCGAGGACGCCGGCGGCCTGCTGGCCGGCTCAGCCGCCGCCTCCGACGCCTTCTTCCCCTTCGCCGACGGGCCCCAGCTGGCGATCGAAGCCGGCTCCACCGCGGTGATCCAGCCGGGCGGCTCCAAGCGCGACGGCGAGGTGATCGATGCCTGCGACGCCGCCGGCGTGACGATGGTCTTCACCAAGCACCGCCACTTCCGGCACTGACCGCAGGGCAACGCGTTGGTCCCGCAATCGGGGACCCAACGTAGGGCCGGTCATACGGATCCCAACGTCGCAAGTGCCCCCAATAGAACACAATGCGAACCGGATTGCGCGGATCGAAGGCGAGCCGGTCTCCCTGGCACGGTAGCGCGCTTTTTTTCCGAGGGGTTTGCGCAAATGCGCTCGTGTCATCACCTGCATTCGCCATGGAGGCTGTCAAGGCCACGACGGGGCCATCTCAGCTCCGTTGCCACCGGTGCCGTGCCAAGCATCGCAGGACCTGAATCGTCGAGCTAGTGCCGCGTCCGGATCTGGATGAACGAGCCGGTCCCTGCACTCGATGACCGAAAGCCGATCGAGCGGGAGGTCGGGGTGGCCACTGCATCCCGGACCATCAGATGTTTCGATCGGCTTCGAGCGACGACGAGCCAAGACGAATGGCAATCAAAAGCTGCGCATTGTTAGGAATCGCCACGAGCTCCTTCCGCCATGAGCGTCTAGACCAGCCGGGTCTCTGAATCTCGGCGCGCTCGGATCACCTAACCGGCGCTTCGACCACTTCACTGTGTCCTTCACGGTCAAGAGTCCGCGCCAGCGCAACTAGCTGACCGCCTTCGAATGGAACTTCGATCTGAACCTGGCCGCTGTTTCCATGGACCGGGTAGTTGCCTCCGAC